>NZ_JBFANB010000003.1:0-748545 GCF_040659625.1 Nonomuraea sp. NPDC049750 | reverse complement strand
GCTCGCCCTGCTCCAGCCCGTCGATGAGGGTGATCTGCCGCTCGACCAGCGTCTGGCTTCGGCGAGACAGGTTGACGAACATCGCGTTGACGTTGCTACGGAGTCGGGACTCCTCGCCCGCCAGCCGTACCGCTTCCCGGTGTACCTCGTCGAACGCCCGCGCGACTTCACCGATCTCGTCCTGGGACATGACGCCGATCGGCTCGACCTCCATCGGGCCGCTCGCCTCGGACTCGCGCAGCTGCTGGACCGTCTCCGGCAGGCGGCGGCTGGCGATGAACAGCGCCTCCCTGCGCAGCCGGCGCAGCGGGCCGCTGAGCGAGCGCGCCATGAACGAGGTGATCACCAGCACCAGGATCAACAGGATGGCGATCGCGATCGCGATGATCATCGCACCCTGCTGCTCCTGGCCCTGCAGGGTGCGGCTGCGCAGCAGGATCGAGTCGGAGACCTGCTGTTCGATCTTGCGCATGCCGTCGATGGCCTTGCCCACGGCCTTGAGCCATTCATCGCCGTCGCGCTGGAGGCCGACCTCAGGGTCGACCAGCTGCGCCCCCGAGTCCTGCAGGAACAGGGCGCGGGCCTGGATCAGCTCGGACTTGTCGACGGCCGAACCACTGACGACGTCGTCGTACGCCTGGCGGATGTTCAGCGGCACCTGGGCCCTGAACGTCGCCAGCTCGCTGTTGCGCTGGGCGCGCGCGGCGATGAAGGAGTCGAGCTCGTCCTTGCTGAATCGCCTGGCGGCCAGCGCGGCCACCAGGAGCGCGCGCTGGGTGGAGAGGAACTGCTTGGCCCTGGACAGAGCGGCGAAGCCGGAGACGCTGTCGGCGAGCTCCTTGTCAGCGGCACCCAGGTCGATGTTGTCGTTGAGCCCGATGAAGTCGGAGATGCTCCGGTCATACAGCTCGATGACGGAGCCGACGTTCAGTTGCGAGTCCACCGCGGTCTTGCGTGACTGGTCGAGCTCGATCAGACGGTTCTTGATGCGGATGGCCTGCGCGCGCTGGGGGCTGTCAGAAGCGGCGAGCGCGTCGACCGGGCCACGTACGCTGTCGCGAAGCTTGTTGACCGTGCTGTATTGGGCGTCGACGTCGGCCTTGCCGCTGCTCCTGCGCCCGAGGGCGACGAAGCTGGCGGTGAGGTCGCGTTCGAGCTCGACCTCGTGGGCGAGCGCGGTCAGCTGGCTCGCCAGAACGGCGACCTCGTTGACCTTCTCGTACTCGGTGGCGCTGCTGATCGAGGTGGCTACGCGGAAGCCGCCCAGAACCAGGGCCGCCAAGGTGGGAATGACAACCAGAACGAGCAGCTTCGAGCGCACGCGCCAGTTGCGCAGCGCGAGGCCGCCCGTCTTCTTCGCACGCCCGGCCCGTGCTTTGGGCTTTGACTTGGCGTGAAGTGCCGCAGGAGCGGGCGCTTCAGCAGTTAAGCCGGGATCCCCACCTGCTGGGGGGAATGCGTTCCTCACTGGCCTCCGCAACCTCTCCTCTGATGGTCTGGTGCAAGAGGATCACGTCATGCATTGTGTTTGCCGTGTGACGCCGACGCACCCATGGGGCGAGAGCTTATTTGAGCACAACAACAGGAGATCGGCCAATACCGCAAAGGTCGCAGTCAACCCATCTCTTCGCAGAACATGCCAAACCCGGACAAATGCCACATCCTCCTGGTGGATGCCGGGCTGCCACCTCCTTGATTCGGACAATCATCCCAAACGTACATTGTGATCATCATTTCCGTATATATATTGGTAATTTCCAGAATCGGGGGACCATGCGCAAGAGTTAGCTGCGCTAGGGTGCGACCGTCGTCGATCACCCCCCGTTCGAAGGAGACGCGACATGAGGTTCGGTGCACTAGGGCGCACCGCCCTGATTGGACTTGTGGCCACCCTTGTCATTACGGGGTGTTCCAGCTCAGATAGCAAGACCGGAGGCGCCTCGAATGCCAACGGTCTTGAGAAGACAGAACTCCTGATCGGCGAGTACCCCGGGGCGGACGCCGCCCCGCTGTTCATCGCGATCGAGCGCGGCTTCTTCAAGGAGCAGGGCCTCAATGTCAAGACGGAGGCCATCCAGGCTCCGCAGGCCGTACTGCCCAAGCTCGCCAACGGCAGCATGGACGTGGTGCTGGGCAGCTACGCCACCATCTTGTCCATCCAGTCCCAGGGGCTGGAGAAGTTCAAGTACATCGCGGACTCCTACCAGGGAGCTGCGGGGGCCTTCGGCGTGATGGTGTCGAAGAACTCGCCCATCAAGAGCGTCGGTGACCTCAAGGGCAAGAAGATCGGCGTCAACGCGCTCGTCGGCCTGGGTGTTCTCACCATGAACCCCCACCTCAAGATCGCCGGACTCGACCCCACCAAGGACGTCAAGTACGTCGTCGTGCCGAGCACCGACTGGCTCAAGTCGCTGAAGAGCGGTGCCGTGGACGCCGTCTGGATGACCGACCCGTACGTCAGCCAGGCCAAGAACCAAGACGGCGCGACGATGCTGCTCGACACGATGTCCGGCCCCACGGACAGCCTGCCGATCACGGGCTGGGCGGCCACGGAGAAGTGGATCGGCAAGAACCCCAAGACGATGGCCGCCTTCCAGCGGGCGATGGCGAAGGCGCAGAACGTCGCCGCCACCGACCGCAGCGCCGTGACGAAGATCCTGCCGACCTTCACCCAGATCCCGGCCGCGACCGCTGCCACGATCAACCTGGGCAACTACCCGACCTCACTGAACGCCCAGCGCATTCAGCGGGTGGCTGACCTGATGGCCGAGTACGGCTTCATCAAGAACAAGATCGACGTCTCCTCGATGATCGTTACGTCGCAGGGATGACCGCTGCCACAACACTGACGCGGGGCGGGCGTACCACGCTCGCCCGCGCCAGGGTCGGAAAGCTCATCCGCCACGCCATCGGCGTGGCGGTTTTTCTGCTTGTCTGGGAGCTCGCCAGCAGGACCGGCCTGGTCGAATGGCTGCCCCCGGCCTCTACCTGCCTGGCCAGAGTGGTCGGCCTGGCGTTCGACCCCGAATATCTCGCCGACCTGAGCTCCACGATGCTCGCCGCCGTCATCGGCCTGCCGCTGGCCATCCTGCTGGCCGTCCCCGTAGGGCTGCTTCTTGGGACCGTTCCCGTCGTGGAGGAGATGACCCGGGCGATCGTCGAGTTCCTGCGTCCCATCCCCTCGGTGGCGCTGATCCCGCTGGCGTTGTTCCTGTTCCAGCCCGACATCAACGCCAAGGTCGCGCTCATCGTCTACGCCGCGTCCTGGCCGATCCTCATCAACACGCTCTACGGCGTGCGCGACGTCGACCCGCTGGCCGCGGAGACGCTGCGCTCCTTCAGCTTCGGCTCCGCGGCCGTCGTCTGGCGGGTGTCGCTGCCGAGCGCCGCGCCGTTCATCTTCACCGGCATCCGGCTGGCCGCCTCGATCACGCTCATCCTGGCCATCAGCGTGGAGTACGTCGTCGGCGGCGCCGGCGGGATCGGCGCCTTCCTCATCCAGGCGAGCACCGCCCTGGACGATTCGGCGATGGTCGACGTGATCGCCGTGCTGGTGTGGTCGGGCGCCATCGGACTGGTCGTCAACACCCTGCTGCTGCGTGCCGAGCGGCGGCTGTTCAAGTGGCGGAACGCATGATCAAAACCCTGGTCAAACGGCTCTGGCTGGTGCCGGTGGCCCTCGTCGCGTGGGAGCTGATCACCAGGGCGGTGGACGACCCCTTCATGCCCCGCCCCACGGTCATCGTGGCGCGCATGTACGAGATGTGGTTCTCCGGGCCCCTCATCCTCACCGACGAGGCGGTGGACAACTTCGTCCCCAGCATCATCAGGCTGGTCGGCTCGTGGAGCGTGGCCGTGGCCCTCGGGATAGCACTCGGTGTCGCGATCGGCAGGACCGCCTGGCTGTCCGACTACATCGACCCGCTGGTGGAGTTCGCCCGGGCCGTGCCGCCACCTGTGATGTTCCCCGTGTTCCTGGTGCTCTTCACCATGGGCACGCAGGTCCAGGTGGCGACGATCGTCTTCGGCGTCATCTGGCCGATCCTGCTGAATTCAATCGATGGCGCGCGTAACGTGGATCGTCTCCAGATTGAGACCGCAACCGTCTTCGGCGTCCCAGCGAGCCTGCGCCTGGTCCGGATCATCCTGCCCGCCGCCTCACCGAAGATCTTCGCTGGTCTGCGGCTGAGCGTCTCGCTGGCGCTGATCCTCATGATCGTCTCCGAGCTCAAAGGCGCCACCGACGGCATCGGTTACCTGCTGGCCAGCGCGAGCGACCGCTCCGACATGCCGGCCCTCTGGGGAGGAGTGGTCGTGCTCGGAGTGCTCGGTTACGTACTCAACACCCTGTTCCTCATGGTCGAACGCCGGATGCTCACGTGGCACCGTGGCGCTCGCCGTACCGCGTAGGAGGCGGATGTGACTGACCTGTTGCTGAAGAACGTGCGTATTGTTACGCACGACCGAGACGAACCGGTCGTCGCGGACATCGCCGTGACCGGCGGGCGCATCGAGCAGGTGGGGGCCGGCCTGTCCGCCGAGGGCGTCGAGGAGGTGCTCGACGGCGACGGGAAGCTGGCCTTCCCGGGCGTCGTGGACGCCCACCAGCATTGGGGCATCTACAACCCGCTGCCCGAGGACACCGCCTCGGAGAGCATGGCCAGCGCCCAGGGCGGCGTCACCACGGCGCTCACCTACATGCGGACCGGCCAGTACTACCTCAACAGAGGCGGTTCGTACGCGGAGTTCTTCCCCGAGGTGCGCAGGCAGGCCGAGGGACAGGCCTACATCGACTACGGCTTCCACCTCGCGCCCATGTCGAGCACGCACATCGGCGAGCTGCCCGACCTGGTGGAGAAGTTCGGGGTCTCGTCGTTCAAGATCTTCATGTTCTACGGCGGCCACGGGCTGCACGGGCGCTCGGCCGACCAGAGCAAGTTCCTGATGCTGCCCGAGGGCGAGCGCTACGACTACGGGCACTTCGAGTTCGTGATGCGTGGCGTGCAGGAGGCCCGCGAACGCTTCCCGCACCTGGCCGACGAGATCTCACTGTCGCTACATTGTGAGACCGCCGAGATCATGACCGCCTACACCAAGCTGGTGGAGGAGGCCGGCGACCTCAGCGGCCTGGCCGCCTACAGCGCCTCCCGGCCGCCGCACTCCGAGGGGCTGGCGGTCTTCATCGCCTCCTATCTCGCCCACGAGACCGGCCTGGCCAACATCAACCTGCTCCACCTGTCCTCGCGCAAGGCACTCGACGCGGCCGTGCGGATGGCCAAGACCTTCCCGCACATCGACTTCCGCCGCGAGGTCACGATCGGGCATCTTCTCGCCGACATCGAGACGGCCAACGGGATCGGCGCCAAGGTGAACCCGCCCATCAGGCCGCGCGAGGATGTCGAGGCGCTGTGGGAGTACGTGCTCGACGGCACCGTCGACTGGGTGGTCAGCGACCACGCCTGCTGCCGGGAGGAGCTCAAGTTCGGCGCTCAGGCCGACGACGTGTTCCTGGCCAAGGCCGGGTTCGGCGGCGCCGAATACCTGCTGCCCGGCCTGATCACCGAGGGCCGCCGCCGCGGCCTGTCCTACGGGCGCATCGCCGCCCTCACCTCCTGGAACCCCGCCCGCAGGTACGGCCTGCGGAGCAAGGGCACCATCGCGCCCGGCTTCGACGCCGACTTCTGCCTGGTCGACACCGGCAGCACGTGGACCGTCCGGGCCGCCGAGTCGGAGTCGACGCAGGAGTACACCCCATTCGAGGGCTTCGAGCTGAGCGCGAAGGTCACCGACACGTTCGTCAGAGGCAACCACGTCCTCGACGCGGGCAAGATCGTGGGTCGTCCGATGGGCCAGTACATCTCCCGGCCGCTGGGCTGAAAGGAAACCCCTTGCTTGAGATAGACAACCTCACGCACGTCTACGGCGAGGGCCCGACACGGCACCACGCCATCGACGGCCTGAACCTGAGCGTCGCCGAGGGCGAGCTGCTGTGCATCGTCGGGCCCTCCGGGTGCGGCAAGTCGACGCTCCTGCGCTCCATCGCGGGCCTGATCAAGCCCACGGGCGGCGCCATCAAGGTCCAGGGCGAGCTGGTCCGCCAGACGCCCGCCAACCTGGCCGTCGTCTTCCAGGACTACAGCCGGTCACTGTTCCCGTGGATGTCGGTGGCCGACAACGTCGCGCTGCCGCTGCGTCGCAAGGACATGACCAAGCAGCAGCGCCGCGAGGCGGCGCACGAGGCGCTGGAGTCGGTGGGGCTGGCGGAGGCCGGTCGCAAGTATCCGTTCCAGCTGTCGGGCGGCATGCAGCAGCGGGTGTCGATCGCCCGCGCGCTGGCCTACCGGCCGGCGCTGATGCTCATGGACGAGCCGTTCGGCTCGGTCGACGCGCAGACGCGTGAGGACCTCGAAGACCTCGTGCTGAAGGTACGCGGGCACCACCAGATGACGATCGTGCTCATCACGCACGACATCGACGAGAGCGTGTACGTGGGTGACCGGGTCGTCGTGCTGTCCAAGGCGCCCGCGCACGTCGTGGGCGACCTGAAGGTGGAGCTGCCCAGTCCCCGTGACCAGATCAGCTCCCGCGAGCACCCGGACTTCGTCCACCTGCGTGCCGAGGTGGGGCGTCTGGTGCGCGGCGTGGCCTCCGTCTGAGCGCGTCTCTGTACGCCCTCAGACCGAGCGCGTCTCTGTAAGACGCGTCCGTCTGAGGGCGCACCCATAACTGGAACACAGGCCGAACCACCAGTGCCGCCGGGCGTCCAGCCCGGCGGCACTGGTGCAGAGGAAGTCAGGCCGGAGTGTGGGAGTGGCGGGTCAGGGCGTGTTCGACCAGCGTGATCAGCGTGCCCTTCACCGAGTCCCTGACTCGGGCGTCCAGGCGGACGATCGGGGTGTGCGGGTTGAGTGACAACGCCTCCCGGATCTCCTCCTGCTGGTGCTGGAAGTTGCCGTCCCAGCCGTTGATGCCGATGACGAAGGGGAGTTTGGCCTCTTCGAAGTAGTCGATCGCGGGGAAGCTGTCAGCCAGCCGCCGCGTGTCCACCAGCACCACCGCGCCGATCGCACCACGCACCAGGTCATCCCACATGAACCAGAACCGGTGCTGTCCGGGCGTACCGAACAGATAGAGGATCAGGTCACGGTCGAGCGAGACCCGGCCGAAGTCCATCGCCACGGTCGTGGTCGTCTTGTTGGGCGTGAGAGAGACGTCGTCGACACCCGCCGACGCGTCCGTCATCACCGCCTCCGTGGTGAGCGGCAGAATCTCCGAGACCGCACCCACGAACGTCGTCTTGCCCACGCCGAAGCCGCCGGCCACGACGATCTTCGTCGAGGTTAGGCCGGGGCTAGAGCCTGCGAAGTCCACTGAGCACCCTTTCGAGCAAGTTGAGGTCCGGCTTTCCCGCGTCCAGCGCAGGCTGGTGCACGCGGATCAGGCCCTCCGACGCCATGTCGGCGATCAGCACCCGGACCACCCCAAGAGGCTGCCGTAAAAGGGCGGAGATCTCGGCAACCGACCTGACGTTCCGGGTTAGCTGAATGATCGCCTGATACTCCGGACTTAATAGTGAAATGTCTTTATATTCCGAGGTCACGGAGGACACGAGGGCCTCCATGGCGAACTTCATCCGTGGGGCCGTGCGGCCCCCTGTCACGGCATATGGCCGGACAAGGGAGCTCGGCTTCTGCGGACGCGGCGCCGACGGATGCGGCGGAGTGCTATCACCAGCCCAACCCTGACCTGACATCATGTTCTTCTCCTGTCACCGTCCCACTAACGCGGGCGGGACGCCTGCAGCTCGGCGCGCACGGCCGGGGTGAGCACCTGGCCCGCCCGCTCCACGAGCAGCGTCATCTGGTACGCGACCAGGCCCATGTCACAATCGGGCGCGGCGAGCACAGCGAGGCAGGAGCCATCGCTGATGGACATGATCATCAGGAGTCCGCGCTGCATCTCGATGACGGTCTGGGTGACCATACCGCCTTCGAACACACGAGCCGCGCCCTGCGTCAGGCTGATCACACCCGAGGCGACCGCGGCCAGCTGGTCGGCCCGGTCCTTGGGAAAACCCTCGGAGAAAGCCAGCGGCAAGCCGTCGGACGACACCACCACGGTGTGCGCGACTCCAGGCACGTTATTGACGAAATCGGTGATCAGCCAGCTGATGCCACGCGCTCCCTGGCTCAGTTCTCTCATTGCTCCTCCTCATTGTCTTCTCCGCGGGTGAACGCGCGGCCTTGCCGTACCCCCTGCTGGAAGCTGGACAGCCGGCTCCGCAATCGATCGGGAGAGATCTGTGGCGCCGGTGACGTCGCCTGCGGCTCGGCCAGGCTGGCCGTACCGGGAACCAGGTTGGCCTTCGGCACGCGCCGCGGCAGGCCAGAGGCCGTCGTGCCGCCCATCGCCGGCTCGGCGGCGGCCTGCGCGGCCTGCCAGCCGGTGTCGGCGGGCGAGGACCACGTCGAGCCCGCGCCGGACTGGCCCGGCACGCGTTGCGGCAGCGAGGGCTTGTCCGACGTCCCGGCGGAGGCGGCAGACGCGGCGACCGGCGGAGGCGCGGCGGGCGCGGGAGGCACGGGTAGCTGAGCGTAAGGCTGGGCATAGGGCTGCGCGGCGGGCTGCTGCGGGAGCTGGCCGATCGGCGGCACGGCCGGTATGCCCCCGATCTGCGTCTCCTCCTGCGCGGAGATCTCGGAGTACTGCTCCGGCTCCGGCTTGATCGGCTCGGGCTCCGGCTCCGGCCTGCGGAACCAGTCGGAGCCGACCGAGGAGAAGATCGGCAGGAAGTCGTCGCTCTGCTCCAGCGGCGAGTTGTTGCGCACCGCCGGGAGCGGGCCGGTCAAGTCCTTGGAGGAGTACTCGCCGGGACCGAAGGGGTTGAAGGCGCCGCGGCCGTTGTGCGTGAAGGGCTCGACGGGCGGGATCGGCGAGTCGGCGAACGACGGCCAGCGCTGCTCCTCGAACCCGTACGCCGGCCGCGGCTCGGCGTCGAACGGCTTGGGCAGCTCGACGAACGGCGACCTGGGCGGCAGCTCCTCGGCCGAGCCGAAGGACGGCCAGCGCGTCTCCTCCGAGGACGAAGGCGGGGGCGGCTCCGTGGCGAAGGACGGCCAGCGCGGCTCGTCCTGCGCCGGAGGCGGCGGCTCGGTGGCGAAGGAGGGCCAGCGCTGCTCGTCCTGCCGCGGCGCCTCCTCGGCAAAGGAGGGCCAGCGCTGCTCGCCCGGGGCGGCGGCCGCGGGCGGCTCCTCGGCGAACGACGGCCAGCGCTGCTCGTCGGGCTGCTGCCTCGGCGGCTGCTCCTCGCCGAACGGCGGCCAGTTGCCGCCACCGCCCGGCACGGGCAGCGTGCCCGGCCACTGCGTGTCGACCGGCGCGTCGTCGCGGATGTCGGGGGTGTCGATAGTGCCCTGGGGCGCGGCGTAGACGCCCGAGCCGTTCGTCGAGGACGGCTCCAGCTGGCTCGGGTCGAAGTTGGTGAAGGCTTCGTACTGGCCGCGCTGCTGGGGCACCCCGCCGGTGGCACCGCCACCGAGGAGCATGTCGGGCAGCATGACGAGCGCGGCCAGGCCGCCCGCGTCCCGCATCCCGAGCTGGACCCTGATGCCGTGGCGCAGCGCCAGGCGGCCGACCACGAACAGGCCCATGCGGCGCGAGACGGCCACGTCGACCACCGGCGGGTTGGCCAGCCGCCAGTTGGCCTCGGCCAGCTCGTCGGCCGACATGCCGATGCCCAGGTCGGTGATCGTCACCTGGACGCCGCCCTCGATGGGCGAGCTGGTGACCTGGACCTTGCTCTCGCGCGGGGAGAAGGAGATGGCGTTCTCGATCAGCTCGGCGAGCAGGTGCACGGCGTCGGTGACGGCCGGGCCGGCGACCTCGATGCCGGACGGGATCTGGATCTGGACCCGTTCGTAGTTCTCGACCTCGGACAGCGAGGCGCGGGCGATGTCGACCAGCGGCACCGGCTCGCTCCACTTGCGGGCGGCCTCCTGGCCGGCGAGGACCAGGAGGTTCTCGCTGTTGCGGCGCATGCGGGTGGCGAGGTGGTCCAGCCGGAACAGGTTCGCCAGCCGGTTCTCGTCCTCCTCACCCTGCTCCAGGCCCTCGATGAGCTGCAGCTGCCGCTCGACGAGCGTCTGGCTGCGCCGGGAGAGGTTGACGAACATCGAGTTGACGTTGGCGCGCAGCTTGGCCTCGTCACCGGCCAGCCTGATCGCCTCGCGGTGGACCTCGTCGAAGGCCCGGGCCACTTCCCCGATCTCGTCGCGGGTGTTGACGCCGACGGAGGGTACGTCGGGCACCTCGGCGCTGTCCCCGGACTCGCGCAGCAGGCGGACGGTCTCGGGCAGCCGGGTGGTGGCCACCTGGAGCGCCTCGGCGCGCAGCCGGCGCAGCGGGCGGACCAGCGAACCGGCCACCCGGGTGGTGATCACCAGGACGAGGAGCAGCAGGACCAGGATGGTCGCGCCGGAGATGATGGCGTTGCGCTGCTCGGTGTCGCTCAGGTCCCGGGTGGTGGCCACGATCCTGGTGGTCAGGCCGTCCTCGACCTTGCGCATGGCGTTGGCGGACAGCGAGGTGCTCTCGTACCAGAGCTGGAGGTCACGGCGAGTCGTGATGTCCAGGTCCCTGATGGTCTTGAACTCGCGCAGCTGGGCCAGGGCCCGCTGGCGCATCGCGTCCGCGCGGTCGATCTGCGGGCCGCGCACGCCCTTCTTGTACGCCAGGAGGTCCGCACGGGTGGCTTCCTGCTCGAAGGCGGTCAGCTGCAGTTGCTGACTGTTCCAGGAACCGAGGAAGTCGGACAGGTCGTCATAGTCCAGCCGCCGCTCGATCAGCGCCACGACGAGGATGCCCTGCTGGCGCAGCACCTGTTCCCTGGTCTGGTCGAGGGCGGCCAGCGCGGCCACGTCGCCCTGGAGGGCGTCGTCGCTGATGCCGTCGCCCAGGTCGTTCTGGAGGCGCTCGAGGACCTCGATCAGGGAGGAATAGGTGCGGATGGCGGCTCGGGGCGGCACGCTCGCCTCACCCGCGATCGACCTGCGCAGGCCATCGAGTCCGGTCAGCCACCGGCGGATCTCCACGACCTCCTGCTGGACGCGGGTGGTGTGGGTGGCGTCGATGGACGTGGTGGCGGCGAGCACGCGCTGCTTGGCCGCGTCGGACGCCTCGCGCTGGGTCTTGAGCTGGCTCAGGCGGATGGGACGCCGGCGGTCGGCCATGTACCACGCGGTGAGCGTGCGTTCCTTGGCGAGCTCGTGCGACAGCGCGGAGGCGCGCTGGACCAGCTCGGCGACCTGGGTCAGCCGGCGGTACTCGGCGCTGGTGCCGATGGCGTTCGCGAGCTGGACGCCGGCGAGGAGCACACCCACGATCGTGGGGATGAGGATCAGCGCCACCAGCCTGGAGCGCACGCGCCAGTTCGCCAGCCGGAACCGTCCGCCTGTGTACTCCCCGGACCTGGTGTGCCTGGGGTTATCCGTCCTCACTGACTCTCGCAACCTCTCGCCGTTACGTGCTCGAAAATCTGACACGCTTGGGGCGCATGGGATTTCTGCGGGCTGGGTAATTGGAACACAACCCGTACCAGACGGCCAACCGTACATATCCCATCAAATACGACCAAACGTGCCCACAAGGTCGCATTTCGCCGCGCGCGTTTTCAGGCGGGCCGAAAGGAGTCTCGCTCCACCGGCGCCGCGTGCTTGACCATCAGGTGACGGGTCACCGAATACTCCTGCACCGCCTCCTGGCTCATGTCCTTGCCGAAACCACTGCCCTTGACCCCGCCGTGCGGGGCCTCGCTGGCTATCGGCAGGTGGTCGTTGATCCAGGTCACACCCACATCGAGGCGGTGCGAGACCCGCATCGCCCTGGCAACGTCTCGTGACCACACGGACGAGGCCAGACCGTAACGCGTGTCGTTGGCCAGCGTGACCGCCTCGTCCTCGGTGTCGAACGGCAGGACCACGAGGACGGGACCGAATAGCTCTCCCTGGACGATATCGCTGTTCTGTGACACTTCGTTAACAAGTGTCGGAAGGTAGTAGAAGCCGGGTCCGTCGACCGGCGCGCCGCCGTGCACGACGCGCCCGCCGGAGCCGGCGACGAAGCCGTGCACCCGGTCGCGGTGGGCCGCCGAGATCAGCGGGCCGACGTCGGTGGCGGGGTCCCACGGGTCGCCCACGGTGATGCCGGCGAGCGTCTGCCTGATGGCCTCCACCGCGTCGTCGTAGACCGGCCGGGCCACGTAGACGCGGGTGGCGGCGGTGCAGTCCTGGCCGGTGTTGTAGGTGGCGCCCATGGCCACGCCGCGGGCCGTCTCCTCCAGGTCGGCGTCCTCGAAGACCAGCGCGGGCGCCTTGCCGCCGAGCTCCAGGTGCACCCGCTTGAGCGTCTTGGCGGCGCCGCTCATGACGGCTCGGCCGGTCTCCGTCGAGCCGGTGACGCTGACCATGTCCACGCCCGGATCGGTGACCAGCGCCTCCCCCACCTCGGCGTCGCCGGTGACCACCCGTACCAGGCCGGCCGGCGCGCCCGCCTGGGCGAACAGCTCGGCCAGGCGCAGCGTGGCGCGGGGCGTCTGCGGGGCGGGCTTGATGACCACCGCGTTGCCCGCGGCGACGGCCGGGCCGAGCTTCCACACGGCCATCACGAACGGGAAGTTCCACGGCGCGATCGAGCCCACCACGCCGACCGGGCGGCGCAGCATGACCGAGGTGTAGCCGCGGCTGAACACCCCGGCGCCCGACCCTTCGAGCGAGCGCGCGGCACCGGCGAAGAAGCGCAGGTTGTCGGCCGCGAACGGCAGCTCGCCGTCCCTGAAGACGGCCGCGGGCTTGCCCGTCTCCTCGACCTCCAGCCGGGTCAGCTCCTCGGCGTCGGCCTCGACCAGGTCGGCCAGCCGCAGCAGCACCCGGGCCCGCTCGGCCGGGGTGGCCTGCGCCCACTCCTCGAAGGCGGCGCGCGCCGCCCCCACGGCCCGCGTCACGTCCTCGACGGGGGTGTCGGGGATCTTGTCGAAGACGAGCCCCGTCGCGGGGTTGATCAGCTCACGCATCGGACGGCTGCCCCAGCTCCTCGATGAGGTCGGCGGCCTTGCGCAGCCCGTCGAGGCCGCGGATCCGCTCACCCTCGGCGGCCAGCCGGGCGCGCAGCTGCTCGTCGCCGAGCAGGCGGTCGAGGGCGCCCGTCAGCTCCTCGTCGGTGAAGGCGTAGGTCGACAGCCGGACGCCGTAGCCGAGCTCGTCCACGCGCTGGGCGTTGTCGTACTGGTCCCAGAACAGCGGCAGCAGGATCATCGGCTTGCCGAAGTGCAACGCCTCGGTGGTGGTGTTGTTGCCGCCGTGCGTGATGACCAGGTCGCAGAGCGGGATGATCTTCGTCTGCGGCAGGAACTCGGCGCCCCACATGTTGTCGGCCAGCTTGATCTCCTCGTGCAGCGGGCCCTTGGAGACGATGAACTGGTGCGGGGTGGTGGCCAGCACGTCGATCACCCGCTGCATCAGCTCCACGTCGGAGGAGCCGAGCGAGCCGAGCGAGAAGTAGACCAGCGCGTCGCCGGTGCGCTGGAAGGGCAACTGGAAGTCCTCCTCGGTCTCGCGTACCGAGGAGTCGAGGCGGTGCCAGGTGGGGCCGAGCGGGCGGGCGTCGGTGTAGTCGAGGAGCTCCGGGAACACGTAGAGGTTCAGGTCGCCCTCGTGGATGAAGTCGAGGTCGGGCAGCGGCTCGGTGCCCTGCTCGACGCACCACTCGTTGAAGGCGTTCCAGATCTCGCGGTGCGTACGGTCGTACTCGGCGCGGAAGGCGTCCCACTCCGTGCGGTGGTCGGCGGGCAGACCCGAGAACACCGGAGCGACGTCGTCGCCACGCACCTCCAGCGGGTTGCAGGACACGATGCGGACGAACTTCTTGCCGGTCGTGAGCAGCGCGGGGAAGGTGATGACGTTGTCCTCGACGATGACGTCCGGCTGGACCCGTTCGATGATCGCCTTGAGCTGCGGCTCGCAGTACTTGGCGCCCTCGATGAGGGAGTCCCAGATGGGCTTGGTCACCGTTTCGAGCTGCTCCAGCGTGCTCTTGCGGTATTCCGGGGCGGTCTCGCGGATGAAGTCCTTCCAGAACTGCCCCGCGTCCTGCTCCTCGTCGCCCTCGGCCGGCGGCGCCAGGTCGACGAGGTCCTCCTCGAAGCCGAGCGCTTCGAGCTTGCCCTTCCACGAGGCCTCGGCGGCGAAGACGACGCGGTGACCGCGGCGACGGAGAATGTCGCCGATGCCGATGCTGTTGTTCGTGGGCCCGTAGGCGCTTTCCGGCATGAACAGGATGGTGAGGGACATCACGCGCTCCGAGGTGGCATCAATTTGAAGGGGAATTCAAATACTCATCTAGCGGGCCGGTCAACTTCAAGGCACTATGGTCACGGCTTCCTGAACGGCAGACGAACAAGGCGGTGAGTGTGACCCAGCGAAAGAGCCGCAGCGACCGGCGCATCGACCTGATCGAGGCGGCCCGGCGGGCCATCATCCGTCACGGCATCGACCGCGTCCAGCTCTCGCACGTGGCCGAGGAGGCGGGGCTTACCTCGGGCGCCGTGCTGTATCACTATCCCGACCTCAGCGAGCTGCTGGTCGAGGCGCAGCACGCCGGGATGGAGCGGTTCTACGAGCAGCGGATGCGTCAGCTCTCGGCGCTCACCGACCCGGCGGAGAAGCTGGTCATGACGATCAGGTCGGGGCTGCCGACCGGCCCGCTCGACCCCGACGTCCGGCTGCTCAACGAGCTGGGCGGGGCGGCGGGGCGCAGCCGGGTCTACGGGGTGCTGCTCACGTCCCTCTATGACCGGCAGGTGTCGATGTACCAGTCGATCCTGGACACGGGGGCCGCGCTGGGCGTCTTCACGCTGAGCTCCGACTCGCTGACGATCTCGCGCAACCTGGTGGCCCTGGAGGACGCCTACGGCTATCGGATCACCGCCCGGCACCCGGTGATAGGCCCGCAGGAGGCGGCCGAGCTGATCCTGTCCTACGCGCGCACGGCGACGGGCCACGGCCTCGCTCACTGAGCCGTTCCCTGGCCCGCCGCTCACTGAGTCGTTCCCTGGTCCGCCGGGATGATGACGGCGTCGTCGTGCCGCCAGTGCAGCTTGACCTTGGCGCCCTGCTCCACGGCGCTGGCGCCCTGCACGGCCACCAGGACCGGCTTGACGCGGCCGGGCAGGTCGACCGAGACGTGGGAGACGCCGCCGTAGAAGCTGACGTCGAGCACGGTCCCCTTGAGGCCGTGCGCGGCCGTCTCCTCGCGCAGCTCGATCTTCTCGGGGCGGACGCCCAGGAGCGCCTTGGCTCCGGTCTCCAGCTCCTCCAGCGGGGTGCCGGGCAGCAGGCCGAAGTCCTCGGTCCGCAGGGCCTCGGCGCCGCCGGCCGTACCCTCGAACAGGTTGTTGGCGCCGACGAAGTCGGCCACGAAGGGGGTGCGGGGCCGCTCGTAGAGCTCGACGGGCTGGTCCACCTGGCGCACGCCGCCGCGCTCGAAGACCGCGATGCGGTCGGCGAGCGACATGGCCTCCTCCTGGTCGTGGGTGACGACCACGAAGGTGATGCCGACCTCGTGCTGCAGCCGCTTGAGCTCCAGCTGCATGTCGGCGCGGACCTTCTTGTCCAGCGCGGAGAGCGGCTCGTCGAGCAGGAGCAGACGCGGGCGCTTGACGATGGAGCGGGCGAGCGCGACGCGCTGGCGCTGACCGCCGGACAGCTGGGCGGGCTTGCGGCCGCCGAGGTCCGACAGGCCGACGGTCTCCAGCACCTCGCCGACGCGCTGCTTGATCTCCTGGCGCGGCAGCTTCTCGCGCTCCAGGCCGTAGGCTACGTTCTTGGCCACGGTCATGTGCGGGAACAGCGCGTACGACTGGAACATCAGGCTGATCGGCCGCCGGTTCGGCTGCTTGCCGAGCAGGTCCTCGCCGTCCAGCGTCACCGTGCCGCCGTCGGGCGTCTCGAATCCGGCCAGGATGCGCAGCAGCGTGGTCTTGCCACAGCCGGAGGGACCCAGCAGGGCGAAGAACTCACCCTGGCGGATCTCCAGGGAGACCCCGTCGAGCGCGGTGACGTCACCGAACCGCCGGGTGATCCCGTCAATCTTCAGCACGTGATTCCCCGATCTTGGTCATCCGCTGGCCCACGATCACCGCGGTGAAGCTCACCAGGAGCAGGATCGCGGCCAGCGCGTTGATCTTCGGGGTCACCCCGAAACGGATCATCGAATAGATGACGATCGGCAGCGTCTGCTCGTTGTTGCCGATCGTGAAGAAGGCGATGACGAACTCGTCCAGCGACAGCGTGAAGGCCAGCAGCGCGCCCGCGATGATGCCGGGCGTGAGCTGCGGCAGCGTCACCTTCATGAACGTGACGACCGGACCCGCCCCGAGGTCGCGCGAGGCCTCCTCCAGTGAGGTGTCGGTGTTCGACAGCCTCGTACGCACCACCGCGGCGACGAACGCCATCGAGAAGACGCCGTGCGCGAGGATCACCGAGTAGAGCCCCAGGGTGAGCTGGATCATCCCGTAGAAGACCAGCAGCCCGATGGCCAGCACCAGGTCGGGAAGGACGGCCGGCATCAGGGCGAGCGCGTCGAGCGTCTTCGACCGGGTGTACCTGGCCAGGCCGACGGCCAGCAGCGTGCCGAGCACGGTCGCCACGACGGTCGAGCCCGCGGCCACGATGAGCGTGTTGACCACGCCGTCCCTGATGCGCTCGTCCTGGGCCAGCTCGCCGTACCACTTGAGGCTGAAGCCCTCGTAGGTGTAGGCCGACCTGCCGGAGTTGAACGACATCACGACGAGCACGACGATCGGCGCGTACAGGAAGACGTACGTCGCCCAGAACGGGACGTGCAGCCACTTCGACCTACGCACGACGGGCCACCCAGGACTGCGCGATCAGCAGCACCACCAGGACCGCCACGAGGGCCAGCGTCAGCGCGGAGCCGAAGGGCCAGTCGCGCGCCTGCAGGAACTCGGTGCGGATCAGGTTGCCCACCATGACCGACTTGCCGCCGCCGAGCATCTCGGGGATGACGAAGTTGCCGAAGCTGGGCACGAACACGAACAGGCACCCGGTCAGCACGCCCGGCACCGTCAGCGGCAGCGTCACCTTGCGGAAGGTGCTGAACGCCGAGGCGCCCAGGTTCGCCGACGCCTCGCGCAACTGCGGGTCGAGCCGTTCGATCGCCGCGTAGAGCGGCAGCACCATCAGTGGCAGGTAGGAGTAGAGCAGCCCGAGGACAATGGCGCCCTGGTTGTAGAGCAGCTCGTACGGCCCCAGGCCGAGCGCCTTCAACCCCGAGTTCAGCAGGCCGGGACCGTTGAGCAGGATGATCCAGGCGTAGACGCGGATGATGAAGTTCGTCCAGAACGGCAGCACGACGGCGACCAGCGCGACCGTCTTCCACTTGCGCGGCAACTGCGCGATCAAGTACGCCGTCGGGTAGCCGAGCAGCAACGCGAGCAGCGTCGTGAGCCCCGCGATCTTCAGGGAGGCGCCCACCACGCTGAGGTAGAGCGGGTCGATCAGGCGGCTGAAGTTCTCGCCGGTGACCTCGTAGACGACACCGCCGAACCGGCCGCGCTGGAAGAGCGTGTAACTCAGCACCAGCACGAGCGGCACCAGCAGGAGCACGACCAGGTACGTCAGGCCGGGTGACAGGAAAACGAACGCACCCAGCCGGCGTCCTCTCGAAGGGGACACCGGCCGGGATTCAGCTTCTGACTTCACTGCTACTACGACTGCGCCTTGATCTCGGTCGCCAGGCGCGTGTACTTCACCGACGCCTGGCCCAGGTCGATGAGCGACTCACCATTGAGCAGCTCGGCCGGCTTGATGTCCAGCAGCGAGCCCTTGGCGATCTCCACCTTGTCCATGGCGGCCTTGTTGGGCACCTTGTAGTTGATGTTGACAGCGGCCCAGCTGTGGATCTCGGGGTCGAGGATGTAGTTGATCAGGGCGTGCGCCGCCTCCTTGTTCTTGGAGGACTTCATGATCACCATGGTGTCCACCCAGAGGTCGCTGCCCTCCTTCGGCACCGCGAACTTGATGTTCTGCTTCGCGTCCGTGGTCGGGCACCAGCCGTCCCACGCCTCGACCATGACCGCCTCGCCGGACTTGAGCTTGTCGCCGAAGGTCGTGTCGTCGTAGCCGAGCAGGTGCGGCTTGGCCGCGACGAGGAGGTCCTTCGCCTTGGCGATCTCGGCGTCCTTGTCGGTGTTGACCGAGTAGCCGAGCGCCTTGAGGGCGGGCAGGGCCAGCCAGCGCTCGGTGGTCATCATGGTGACCTTCTTGTCGGCCCACGACGGGGGCTGCAGGAGGTCCTTCCAGCTCGTCGGCGGCGTCTTCACCAGGTCGCTGCGGTAGCAGATGCCGGTCGTGCCCCAGGTGTAGGGCACCGAGTACTTGTTGCCCTTGTCGTAGGACAGCTGGGTCGCCTCGGGGTAGAGGTTCGACAGGTTCGGGATCAGCTCGGGGTGGATCGGCTCCAGCAGGCCCTGCTCGTTGAGCGCCTGGGCGTACTGTCCGGACACGAACGCCACGTCGATGCCGCTGTCGCCACCGGCGGTCAGCTTGGTCATCGCGGTCTCGTTGGTGTCGTGGATCGCGATCTTCAGCGGGAACTTGAGCTTGTCCTTGACCTTCTGCGGCAGCTCCTTGGGCGTGTACCCGTCCCAGACCGTCACGTTGACCGACTGCTTCGACAGGTCGGCGTTCGGGTTGAGCTGGTCGGCGGTCGCCGCCGGCGCCGCGCCTGCGTTGGTCGACTCACCGCCGCACGCCGCGGCGGCGAGCGCGAGGCCGGCCACCGCTATGGCGGCCGGAAGACGACGGGTGAACCGGGTACGGAACACGGCCGCTACTCCTTCAGGGTTCCGGTGGATGAGGGGTCGCGCGACCAACCGGGCACGGCAGACCAGACGAGGAGTGTTGCAGCAGAAATCAACATGAGCAAGACTTTTGCGGACACTGTTACCTGGATGTTTGGTATTCCTGTTGAACATGGATTCAATTTGGAGGCGGTTGCTCTCTCTCGGTGAGAAGCCCCTCACATCACGGGACCGCGGCGTCTCGGCCGCGCTCGTGACGGCGCTGGGGGGAGGGGACGACGTGCCGCCGCCGTTCGCGGTCCGCCGCTTCTCCGCGCTGCCCAGCCTCTCGTACGAGGCTGGGGATCTCGACACTGGGGTGCCGGTCGAACGGGATTTCGGCGCACATGTCGACCAGACGAACTACTCCGTGGTCGTGGCCGATCGAGTGGTCGTCAAGTGGCTGACGCCGCCGGCGGCGCTGCCGCATCCCGCTCCCGATCTGCTCGCGCACCTGGCCGGGGCCGGGTTCCGGGACACGGCTCCGCCGTACGCCGCTCTGACCCGGGTGGACGAGACGGGCGAGAGGCTACTCGCGCTGGTCACGGGCTACCTGCCGGAGGCCAGGGACGGTTGGGAGTGGTGCGCCGACGAGGCCGCTGCCGGCCGCACCGCCTTCGCGGAAGCCCTCGGCCGCCTGGCCGCCGACCTCCACCTGGCGCTCTCCACTTTCCCACCCCCTTCCATCGTCGCCACTCCCCCAGCCGTTACACCCATTTCCGGTCTGCCGGTTTCCCGTCTGGCGGAAAGGGCCGAGCGAGCGCTGACCGAGGCCCTCGCCCTGACGGACGGCGCGGACGGCGCGTGGCTGGCCGGCCGGGCCGATGCCCTCAGAGCCGAGCTGGCCCCGCTGACCAGGCCGATCACCACGCCGCTGATCCGCATTCACGGCGATCTGCACGTCGGCCAGATCCTGCGATGGCGCGACGGTTACGCCGTGATCGACTTCGACGGCAACCCCACCGTCATGGAGGCCGCGCCGTACCAGCCGGCGGCCAGGGACCTCGCCCAGCTCGCCACGAGCCTGGAGCACGTCGCCCAGGTGGCGATCGAGCGCCGTGGCACCCCGCCGGACCAGGCGCTCGGCTGGGCCGGCGAAGCCCGCGAGCGCCTGCTGGCCGCCTACCGGAACCGCTTGGCCGAGTGCGGGCGGCCGGATCTCCTGGACGAGTCGCTGCTGCGCCCGTTCGAGATCGAGCAGGAATGCCGGGAGCTGGTCTACGCCGCCCGCCACCTGCCCCGCTGGCGCTACGCCCCGATGGGCGTGCTGCGCGCCCGCTATCCCGACAAGACCCCGTGAACCCCGAGCCCTGCCAGGCAGACACTTCTGAGGAGACCCCGTGAATTCCGAGCTCTACCTGGCCGATCTGGAGGCCAAGCCCGCGGCTCTCGCCACCCTCGCGGACGCGCTGGCGGCGGGCGGCCTGTACGAGGGGCTGCCCACCGGTGTCCGGCGGGTGCTGTTCCTCGGCATGGGCAGCTCCCGCTATGCCGCCGGAGTGGCCGCGCTCCGCCTGCGCGCGGCGGGCATCGATGCCTACGCCGACTACGCCTCGGCCGCCGCGTCCTACCCGGCGGGGCCGGAGACGCTCGTGGTGCCCATCTCGGCGACGGGCACCAGCCGCGAGACGCTCGACGCGGTGGCCCGCTACGCGGGCGGCCCGTCGTTCATGGCGGCGCTCACCAACCATCCTGACTCGGCTCTCGCGAAGGCGGCCGACCTGGTCGTGCCCATGCACGCGGGCGAGGAGCGGGGCGGGGTGTCCTGCCGGACGTTCCAGCACACGCTCGCTCTCCTGCTCGCGCTGGAGGCCCATCTCACGGGCGACGGGCGCGACCTGGCCGACCTCGTACGACGCAGCGCCGAGGCGTCGGCCGACCTCCTCGACCGCAGGGAGGAGTGGCTGCCCCTGACACTGGAGCTGCTGGACGGCCCGGACGGCGTCTACACCATCGCGCCCGTGGAGCGCCTGTCGTCGGCGGAGCAGTCGGCGCTGATGTTCCGCGAGGGTCCGCGCCGACCGGCCGACGCCTGCGAGACGGGCGACTGGGCCCACGTGGACGTCTACCTCACCAAGACCCTCGACTACCGCGCGCTGCTCTTCCGCGGCTCCGGCTACGAGGACCAGGCCATGGACTGGGTGCGGCAGCGCGGCTCGACGGTCGTCACGGTCGGTGGGGACCTCATCGGCGGCGATCTGCTCGGCGGGGATCTCAAGGACGCCACGGCCGCCATCCGCTACGCGCACGACGGCGACGCGGACGTGGCACTGCTCACGGAGACGCTGGTGGCGGAGCTGGTCGCCGCCGACTGGTGGTCGGCCGTGTCCTGAAAGGTGGGCGGCGTCCTCAAAGATAGGCGGCGTCCTGAAAGAGCGTCCTGAAAGCCGTCAGCGGGCGCCGGACGCGGCGCGGGCGTTCAGCGCGTGCTCGACCAGCGCGATGAGTGTGTTCTTGACCGGCTCGCGGGCCCGCGCGTCGGTGCGCACGATCGGGATGTGCGGGGAGAGCGTGAGCGCCTCCCTGACCTCGCTCTCCACATGCGGGAACTGCCCGTCCCACCCGTTGAGCCCGACGACGAACGGCAACCCGGCGTTCTCGAAGTAGTCGATCGCGGGGAAGCTGTCGGCCAGCCGCCGGGAGTCCACCAGGACCACGGCCCCGATCGCCCCCCGCACCAGGTCGTCCCACATGAACCAGAACCGGTGCTGTCCCGGCGTACCGAACAGGTAGAGGATCAGATCACGGTCGAGCGACACACGCCCGAAGTCCATGGCCACGGTGGTGGTCGTCTTGCCCGGCGTGTGCGCGAGGTCGTCGATGCCCGCCGAGGCGTCCGTCATCACCGCCTCCGTGGTCAGCGGCATGATCTCCGACACCGCGCCGACGAAGGTGGTCTTGCCCACGCCGAACCCACCCGCGACGACGATCTTCGTCGAGGTGAGCCCGCTAGAGCCTGCGAAGTCCACTGAGTACCCTTTCGAGCAGGCCCGTGTCCGGGATTCCTGCCTCGAGCTGTGGCTGGTAGACGCGTACCAGCCCTTCCGACTCCATGTCGGCGATCAGCACCCGCGCCACTCCGAGCGGGATCCGCAGCATAGCCGACACCTCGGCCACCGAGCGGACCTGACGGCACAGCTCGCTGATCGCCCGGTACTCCCGGGTGTAGGCCATACCGAGCCGCATCGAGGTCGACGAGGAGACCAGCGCCTCCATCGCCAGGCCACCGCGTGGGGCGGTCCGGCCGCCCGTGACGGCGTACATCCGGACCAACGAGCTGCGCTCGGGCTCCGGTCCGCGGTCGTCCCACGCTGCCAACAGTCCGCTCCCATCACCAGGTTCGCGCGGCCGAGAGTTCCGCGCGGACGGCGGGCGTGAGCACTTGCCCCGCGCGCTCGACCAGAATCGTCATCTGGTAGGCCACCAGGCCCATGTCGCAATCGGGTGCGGCCAGCACCGCCAGGCACGAACCGTCACTGATGGCCATGGCCAGAAGCAGCCCGCGGTCCATCTCGATGAGGGTCTGGGTGACTCCGCCGCCTTCGAAGACGCGCGCGGCGCCCTGGGTGAGGCTGATCAGCCCCGCCGCGATGGCCGCGAGCTGGTCGGCGCGGTCTTGGGGGAATCCCCGGGAGATGGCCACCGGAAGCCCGTCGGCGGAGACCACCACCGTGTGGGCGACGCCGGGCACCTGCTCCACGAAACCGCTGACCAGCCAGTTCAGATCCCTGGCCGCCTGGCTCAGGTTCTTCATCATCATTCCTCCTCTAATTCTTCGCGGCCCTTGCGCACGCCCTGCTGGTAGCTGGCGAGCCTGCTGCGCAACCGGTCGGGCGAGACCGGCGGCGCCTGCACGGGCGTCGGCGGGGGCGTGGCGGAGCCGGGCACGAGGTTGGCCTTCGGCGTCCGCTTGGGCAGTCCGGATGTGGTCGTCCCGCTCTGCGCGGGTTCGCCGATCGCTCCCGCCGCCTGCCATCCGGTGTCGGCCGGCGAGGTCCAGGCGGGGTCGCGCTGGTCCGGCGTCGGCGTCGCCTTGGTGAACCAGCTCGACTCGAAAGAGGAGTAGAACTCGTTGTCGGCCTGCGGCGGTGGGGAGGAGGCCAGATCGGGCATCGGCACCTCCACCGAATGCGTGTGCTGTGAGCTGAACCACGACGCCGAATCGAGCGGCTGGTCGAACGCGGGGTCGTACGACGGGTGGCCGAGGCCGGGCATCGCCGGTGTGGCCTGCATCGGCACCTGGACGAACGGCGGCGGCTCCGGAGTCGCCGCCGGCCCGGGGACCGCGGTGAGCAGCATCTCAGGGATCAGCACCATGGCGGTCAGGCCGCCGGTGTCCTGGGGACGCAGCTGCACCCTGATGCTGTGCCGCAGCGCGAGCCGGCCGACCACGAACAGGCCCATCCGCCGGGAGACCGAGACGTCGACCACCGGCGGGTTGGCCAGCCGCCAGTTGGCCTGGGCCAGCTCCTCCGGCCCCATGCCGATGCCGTGGTCGGTGACCGAGACCATCAGCCCGCCGCCGTCGATGTGGCTGCTGGAGATGATGACCTTGGTGTCGCGCGGGGAGAACGAGACCGCGTTCTCGACCAGCTCGGCGAGCAGATGCACGACGTCACTGACCGCCTGGCCGGCGATGGCGGCCGCCGACTGCACCTGGACGCTGACCCGGTCGTAGCTCTCGACCTCGCCGAGCGACGCGCGTACGACGTCCATCAGCTCGACGGCCTCGCTCCACTTGCGCGCCGCCTCCTGGCCGGCCAGAACCAGCAGGTTCTCGCTGTTGCGGCGCATGCGGGTGGCCAGGTGGTCGAGCAGGAACAGGTCGCCGAGCCGGGTGTCGTCGCGCTCGCCGCGCTCCAGCCGCTCGATCAGCGTGAGCTGCCGCTCGACGAGGGTCTGGCTGCGCCGCGACAGGTTGACGAACATCGCGTTGACGTTCGAGCGCAGCCGCGCCTCGTCGCCGGCCAGTCGTACGGCCTCGCGGTGCACCTCGTCGAAGGCCCGCGCGACCTCCCCCACCTCGTCCTTGGAGAAGATGCCGATCGGCGGCACCTCGGCGTTGAGCGCGCCGTCGCGCGACTCGCGCAGGTGCTGGACGAACTCCGGCAGCCGCCGGCCGGCGATCTCCAGCGCCTCGCCGCGCAGCCGGCGCAGCGGGCGGACCAGCGATCTGGCCACCCCTGTGGTGATCAGCAGGACGGCGATGAGCAGCGCGAGCACGGCGCCCGCGATGATGAGGGCACGCTGGCGCTCGGCCGCGCCCAACGCCTCGCTGCGGGTCAGGATGCCAGCCGCCTGGCGCTGCTCGACCTTGCGGAAGGCGTCGACGACGACGTTGCCCGCGTCGTACCACTCTTTGGCGTCGTCTCCGCGGCTGGCCTGGTCGAGCCCTCTCAGCGGCAGCCCGGCCGTGGCCCGGATCAGCACCAGTTCGCGCAGGAACAGCATGCGGTCGGCGGGCCTGCCGTTGACGGTCTCGTCGAAGAAGCGGCGCTCCTCAGCGGTGGCCTCGTCGCCGAAGCTCTTGCGCTCGTTGCGCTCGCGCGACAGCTCGCCGAGGAAGCGCTTGAGCTGTTCCTGGTCGAGACTCCCCTCGACCAGGCCGGTGGTGACCAGCGCCTGCTGGAGCGAGACGCTCTCCTTGGCCTGGGCCAGCGAGTCGAGCATGCGGGTCTGCCGGAACAGCTCGTCGTCCTGGCTGCCCTTGATCAGCTCGTTGTGCACCGACAGCAGCTCATTGATCACCGTGGTGTAGAGCTCGACGCAGGCACCGGGCAGCAGCTCGGCTTCGAGTGCCTGCTCGCGCAGGCCGGCCAGGTCGTTCAGGCGGCTCAGCATGTTCTCGATCTGGTCGGCGGTACGGCCGGTGACGTCGCCCACCAACTGCTCGGCGCTGGCCCGTACCTCCTTGGTGGACTCGTCCACCTGGTCCATCTGGTTGCGCACGGCGGCCAGCCCCGTCACGGGCCGGCCCCTGGCGATGAACCACGAGGTCCTGGCGCGCTCACCGGCGACCAGGTGGGTGAGCGCGCCGACCTGCTGGGACAGCTGCGCCAGCCGGTTGGTACGGGTGTAGTCACCGGCGGCGCCTATCGAGGCGAACACCTGGAAGCCGCCGAGCAGGACGGCGGCGGCGGTCGGGATGACGATGAGGGCGACCAGCCGCGCTCGGACACGCCAGTTGCGCAGACGCCAGTTTGCCTCGTCCGCCTGCCGTTCACCCAACTGAGTACTCACCGAACGCAACCTCTCGCCCGAATCGGCGTATATGAAGGGCGCCTGAGGCCCCTGGGGAAAATCAGCAAGTGCCGGTAATTGGAACACATACCTACCAGCTCGGCCAAGCGAACATAAGGCCACAAAAGTTGAGTTGTGTGGCACATGGGACGAGAACCTGGAGCCCCATTTATGCTGACCATTGGCCGAGAAATATTCCAATAACCGAACAAGTGTCCGCTTGTGGGCGTTTGTACCGTTCCATGGCTATAACACCGGAGAGGCGCAGATGTCTCCTAAAGGTCACAGCGTTGAGATTTGCGTTATCCAAGACATAGGTTGAGCCCCGGCAAAGCGAGGAGGCGAGTGTGGCGGTTTCTCCCGACAGTGCGGCCATCGAAGTCGAGGGGCTGTGGAAGATCTTCGGCCCAAAGGCGGAAAGGGTCCTGGAGTGCGATGACAGGTATCTCGAACCCGCCGTACTGAGAGAGAAGACAGGTTGCACCGCCGCGGTCAGAGATGTCAGTTTCGAGGTACGGCCTGGCGAGGTCTTCGTCGTCATGGGCCTTTCAGGAAGCGGTAAATCCACCCTGGTCCGCTGCCTCACCAGGCTCATCGAGCCGAGCGCGGGCGAGGTCAGGATCGACGGCGAGGACATCGGCCGCGCCGCCCCCGCCCGCTTACGCGAGATCCGCCGCCACCGGGTCAGCATGGTGTTCCAGCACTTCGGCCTGCTCCCCCACCGGCGGGTGATCGACAACGTCGCCTACGGCCTGGAGGTCCAGGGCATCGCCAAGGCCGCCCGGCACGAACGGGCCGGGGAGATCCTCTCCCTCGTCGGCCTCGACGGGCACGCCGACGCCTACCCCGACCAGCTCTCCGGCGGCATGCAGCAGCGGGTCGGCCTGGCCCGCGCGCTCGCCGTCGACCCTCGGGTGATGCTCTTCGACGAGCCGTTCAGCGCGTTGGACCCGCTGATCCGCCGTGACATGCAGGCCGAGGTGATCCGCCTGCACCGCGAGGTCGGCAAGACGATGGTGTTCATCACCCACGACCTGTCCGAGGCGCTCAAGCTGGGCGAACGCATCGCGATCATGCGGGCCGGGGCGATCGTGCAGCTCGGCACGCCGGAGGAGCTGGTGGGTGCGCCGGCCGACGACTACGTGGCCGACTTCGTCCGCGACATCCCCCGGAGCCACGTGCTCACGCTGCGCTGGATCTGCCGCCCGCCCGAGCCCGGCGAGCCCCTCGACGGCCCGGTCCTGCCCGCGCACACGGTCATCAAGGACGCGATCGGCGCCATGTCGTCCTCCTCCCGGCCCATCCGGGTCGTCGACGGTGACGAGCTGGCCGGAGTCGTGGACCGGGTGGACATGCTCACCTTCCTCGCGGGGCAGGACGCGGCGAACGCCGTACAGGCGAGCGCATGAGCACCACGGCCGTCACGACTCCCTCCAGGCTGCGTGTGCCCAGGTGGGCGCTGCCGGCGGGGATCGCGGTGCTGTTCGCCGTCGCCTACCTCCTCTTCCGCGGCACGGGAACGCTCCCGCACGACAAGTCGGCGCCGCAGTTCCTGGCGCTCACCGACCTGCGCGAGTGGATCGACGACCACCGCAACTCCAACCCGCTGTTCCTGTACTTCCTGAACTACATCCGGATCTTCGTCGGCTCGGTCTACACGGCCTTCCAAGCTGGGCTGTACGCGCTCGGCTGGCCCGGACTCATCGGTGTGATGGGCGCGCTGGCCTGGCTCGCGGGCGGCTGGCGGATCGCGCTGCCGGCGGTCGCCGGAGTCGGCTCGTTCGGTGTGCTCGGGCTCTGGCAGTCGAGCGTCGACACGCTGGCCCTGGTCGCGGCCTCGGTGCTGCTGTCGCTGGCGATCGGGATCCCGCTGGGCATCTGGGCGGGGCTCTCGCCACGGGTGCGCCGGGCGATCACTCCGGTCCTGGACGTCATGCAGATCATGCCGACGTTCGCCTATCTGGCGCCGCTGGTACTGTTCTTCCACATCGGCGCGCCCGCCGGCGCCATCGCGACGATGATCTACTCGATCCCGCCGGCCATCCGCATCACCGCGCTGGCCATCGAGCAGGTCTCCCCCACTGCCGTCGAGGCGTCGTCTTCGCTGGGCGCCACGGGCCGCCAGACGCTGTTCAAGGTCTACCTGCCGCTGGCCAGGTCCACGATGGCCCTGGCGGTCAACCAGACCATCATGATGGCACTGTCGATGGTCGTCATCGCCAACCTCATCTCGGCGCCGGGCCTGGGCGGCGACATCATCCGCGGCCTGTCACGCGCCCAGGTCGGCATCATGCTCCCGGCCGGCATCGCGATCGTCGTCATGGCGGTGGTGCTGGACCGCATGCTGGTCGCGCTCGCCAGAAAAGACCCACACCGCCGAATCGGCCGAGTCCAGCTGATCATTGCCGCCGCGCTGGCCGCCGCAGGGCTGGCGCTGACGCCGCTGCTGCCCGCCGAGTGGCCCGAGGACTGGACGGTCAACTTCGTCGTCCAGGTCAACGACGCGGTGCACTGGGCCGAGACCAGCTGGTACGGCGTCACGACGTTCGTCAAGGACGTCACCACCGATCTCCTGCTCAACCCGCTGGAGGGCCTGCTCACCTCGGCGCCGTGGTGGCTGATCGCCGCCGCCGCGCTGCTGCTGGCCTGGCGGGTGAGCGGCGTACGACCGGCGCTCACGGCGCTCGGCTGCCTGCTGGCGATCGCGCTGCTCGGCATCTGGGAGCACGCCATGCAGACGCTCACCACCGTCGCGGTCGCGGTGCTCGTCACCCTGGTCATCGGCCTGCTGCTGGGTGTGGCGGCCGCACGGTCGTCCCGCTACTCAGCTGTGCAGCGCCCGATACTCGACGCCGCGCAAACCATGCCGGCCTTCGTCTACCTGCTGCCCGCGCTCGCCCTGTTCGAGACGACCAGGTTCACCGCGATCTTCGCCTCGGTCATCTACGCGGTGCCCCCGGTCGTCCGCCTGGTCGAGGACGGCATCAGGGCGGTGCCCGCGACCGTGGTGGAGGCGGCCACGGCCGCCGGGTCCACCTCGGGCCAGCTCCTGTGGAAGGTGCAGCTGCCGATGGCCCGCCGGGCGATCCTGCTGGCCGCCAACCAGGGCATCGTGATGACGCTGGCCATGGTCGTCGTGGGCGGCCTGGTCGGGGCCGGCGCCCTCGGCTACGACGTGGTCGTGGGCTTCTCCCAGCGGACCGACTTCGGGATGGGCTTCGTCGCCGGCATCGCGACGGTCCTGCTCGGGGTCATGCTCGACCGCATCACGCAGGGTGCCGACAGGCGCCCTTCCCCCCAAAGAAGGAAAACCACATGAAGATTCGCCTGCTCGCAGGCCTTCTCGCGCTCGGGCTCGCGGCTGCGGGATGCGGCGGCGCCAAGGTCGAAGAGCCGTCCAGCTCCGCCGCGCCCAAGGCCCAGGGCAGCGCTTCGAGCGCCGGGACCGTCAAGATAGCGATCAACCCGTGGGTGGGCTACGAGGCCAGCGCCAACGTGGTGGCGTACCTGCTGAAGAACGAGCTCCACTACGACGTCCAGCTCCCGGAGATCAAGGAGCAGCTCGCCTGGGAGGGCTTCGAGACCGGCGACGTGGACGTCATCATCGAGAACTGGGGTCACCCGGACCTGGCGAAGAAGTTCATCGAGGAGAAGAAGGTCGCCATGTCGGCCGGTTCGACCGGCAACAAGGGCGTCATCGGCTGGTACGTGCCCAAGTGGATGGCCGACAAGTACCCGGACATCACCGACTGGAAGAACCTGAACAAGTACGCCAGTCTGTTCAAGACGTCGGAGTCCGGCGGCAAGGGCCAGCTTCTTGACGGCGACCCCAGCTATGTCACCAATGACGAGGCCCTGGTCAAGAACCTCAAACTGGACTTCAAGGTGGTCACGGGCGGCAGCGAGGCGGCCCTGCTCAAGTCGGCGACCCAGGCGCAGGAGCAGAAGAAGGCGCTGCTGTTCTACTTCTGGACGCCGCATTGGCTGTTCGACAAGGTCGATCTCGTCCGGGTCAACCTGCCCGCCTACACCCAGGGCTGCGACAGCGATGCCAAGAAGGTCGCCTGCGACTACGCGGAGCTGGACCTCGACAAGATCGTGAGCAAGAAGTTCGCCGACACCGGCGGCAAGGCCTACGACCTGGTCAAGACCTTCAGCTGGACCAACGAGGACCAGAACGCCGTCGCCAACGACATGACCAACGCGGGCATGACCGGCGAGCAGGCCGCCAAGAAGTGGGTCGAGGCCAACACCGCCAAGTGGCAGGCGTGGATCCCCAAGTAACCGTCTTAACCCCTCTTGACCGCGGCCCCGGGCGGGCCGCGGTCGTGGAGCCTCTCATGCCTCACATGCTTCACCTGCGTACCAAGACGATCGCCGGGCCGCTGGTGGCGGCCCTGTTGCTGACGGCCTGTTCCAGCGGGGCGCCGTCGCCCGCCGCCGCGGCGAAGGGCACGGTGCGCATCGACGTGCACGGCTGGGTGGGCTACGAGGCCCAGGCCGCCGTACTGGCCTACCTGCTCGAACACGAGCTGGGATACAAGGTCCAGAAGCGCAAGATGAAAGAGGAGGACTCCTGGAAGGGCTTCGAGACCGGCCAGGTCGACGTGATCGTCGAGAATTGGGGGCACAGCGATCTTAAGAAGGAGTACATCGAGGACAAGAAGGTCGCGCTCTCCGCTGGTCTCACCGGAAACAAAGGTGTGATCGGATGGTACGTCCCCGAGTGGATGGTCAAGAAATATCCGGACATCACGAACTGGCGGAGCTTGAACAAGTATTCGAGCCTATTTCGGACCGCTAAATCCGGAAATTTCGGTCAGGTGCTCGACGGCGATCAGTCGTTCGTCACCAATGACGAGGCGCTCGTGAAGAACCTCGGCCTCGATTACCGGGTCGTCTACTCCGGCAGCGAGGACGCTCTGATCAAGGCGGCACAGGTGGCGACCAAGAATCGTACGCCGGTGCTGATGTATTTCTACGAACCCCAGTGGCTGTTCACCAAGGTCAAACTCGTCAAGATCAACCTGCCCGCCTACTCCATAGGCTGCGACGCCGCCGCCACCAAGGTCGCCTGCGACTATCCGCCGTACCTGCTCGACAAGATCGTGAGCAAGAAGTTCGCCGAGACCGGCGGCCCGGCGTACGAGCTGGTCCGCAACTTCACCTGGAGCAACGACAACCAGAACGCGGTCGCCAGTGACATGATCAACGGCAAGATGAGCGCCGACGAGGCCGCCAAGAAGTGGGTCGACGAGAACAAGATCGTGTGGAAGGACTGGATCCCCCGTTGAGGTTCGACTACGTCATCGTGGGCAGCGGGTCGGCGGGGTGCGCTCTGGCCAACCGGCTCAGCGCCGATCCCTCTGCGTCGGTGCTGGTGCTGGAGAAAACACCCAGGGAACCATGGTGGCTACCGCGCTACCGGTCCAGGCGCTGGTAGAGGCGGACCGACAGGACGAAGAAGACGGCGGTGATCGCCAGCGGCCAGACGATCGCCATCGTCACCGCGTGCTGGGCGATCCACGACTCGCCGCCCCAGCCGGGATTGCCGAACAGTTCCCTGGCCGCCGCGACGGTCGACGACAGCGGGTTCCACTCGGAGACGGCGCCCAGCCAGCCCGGCATGGTGGCCGGGGCGACGAAGGCGTTCGAGAGGAACCCGATCGGAAACTCCAACGTCTGGATGACCGTCACCGCCCCCGGGTCCTTGGTCACCAGACCGAGGTACATCCCCACCCACAGCAGGGCGAAGCGCAGCAGCAGGAGCAGTCCCACGGCCCCGAGCGCCCCGCCGAGACTCGCCGGGCGCCACCCCACCGCGAAGCCGCAGGCCAGCAGGCCCGCCAGGACCAGCACCGAGTTGAGCAGGTCGGCGAGGGCCCGGCCGATGAGGACGGCCGAGGGGGCCATCGGCATGGACCGGAACCGGTCGGTCACGCCACGGGAGAGGTCCGTGGTGATCGCGACCATGGTGGCACCGAGTCCGAACAGCATGGTCATGCCGTACATGCCGGGCATGAGGAAGGCGAAGTAGTCGGCTCCCTCGGGCACGTCCACCGCGCCGCCGAACAGATAGCCGAACGCGAGGGTGATCACCACGGGAAACGCGACCCCGAACACGATCGTCATGGGCTGGGCGATCCAGTGGATCAGGTCACGCCGCGCGACCGCCCACCCGTCGGCCAGCGCCCAGCGCAGCCGGGTGAGCGGCCCGTCCACAGCGGTCGCGGTCAGGTCGGAAGCTACTGCGGTCATGTCGGAGCTCCTAAGGTCGGTTGAGGTCCGAGGAGTTCACTCGGCGATGCGGTCCGTGGGTTCAGGCGGTGGTGGGTCCGTCAGGTTTCAGGCGGCGGTGAGGCTCAGGAAGACCTCGTCGAGGGTCGGCCTGCGCAGCGCGACGTCCTCGGCCTCGATGCCCGCGGCCGAGAACGCCGTCAGGACCGCCGTGAGCGCCTGAACCCGCTCGCTCACCGGTGCGCTCACGTGACGGGTGTCCTCGTCGATCTCGGCGGGCCCGGCGGCCACCCGGCCGACGATCCCGGCGGCCTCGGCCAGCCGCGCCGCGTCCCTGACGACCACGTCGAGCCGGTCGCCGCCGAGCTCGGACTTGAGCTCGCCCGGCGTGCCCTCGGCGACGACCCTTCCGGTGTCGATGACCGAGACGCGGTCCGCGAGCTGGTCGGCCTCCTCCAGGTATTGGGTGGTGAGCAGCACCGTGGTGCCGGTGGCGACGAGGGCGCGCACCGCCTTCCACACCTCGCCGCGGCTGCGCGGGTCGAGCCCCGTGGTGGGCTCGTCGAGGAAGAGCACGGGCGGGGAGAGGATCATGCCGGCCGCCAGATCGAGCCGGCGCCGCATGCCGCCCGAGTATTCCTTGACGGGACCCGGATGCTCCAGGCCGAACGCGTCCAGCAGTTCGGTGGCCCGCCTCCTGGCCGCGCCGGCGTCCAGGTGGTAGAGGCGGCCGAACAGCTCCAGGTTCTGTCCGCCGGTCAGCACCTCGTCCACCGCCGCGTGCTGGCCGACGAGGCCGATGCTCTGCCGTACCAGCCGGGGGCGGGCCGCCACGTCGAACCCGGCCACCTCCGCGCGGCCGCCGTCCGGGCGCAGGAGCGTGGTGAGGATCCTGACGGCCGTGGTCTTGCCCGCGCCGTTCGGGCCGAGCAGCCCGCAGACCGTGCCCTCGGCCACCTCCAGGTCGAAGCCGTCAAGGGCCGTCTTCTTGCCGTACGCCTTGCGCAGGCCCTGTGCGAGCACCGCCGCCATAACGCCTCCTTGAATTCCGTACGCCGTACCGTACAACATACGATTCAATCCCGGCAACCGTACGGTGTACCGTACGAAGGTGACCATCGAGTACTCCGGCAAGGGCGACCCGGCACGCAGCCTGGCCCTGCTCTGGCGCACCAGCGAGCGGACCAGCCGCAAGGGCAAGCCCGACCTGAGCGTCGACCGGATCGTCCGCGCCGCCATCGAAGTGGCCGACGCCGAGGGCCTCCAGGCTCTGTCGATGCGCCGCGTCGCCGAGCGGCTGGGCGTCGGCACGATGTCGCTGTACACGTACGTGCCGGGCAAACCGGAACTGCTCGACGTCATGCTCGACACCGTGTACGGCGAGACGGGGTACGGCCAGACTGGGTACGGCCAGACGGCCGGGCCGGAGGAATCGCCCGGCGACTGGCGGGCCAGGCTGACGCTCATCGCTAAGGAGAACTGGGCGCTCTACCAGCGCCACCCCTGGCTCTTGCAGGTGGCGACGAACCGCCCGGTGCTGGGACCGAACACCACGGCCAAATACGACTACGAGCTGCGCGCCGTCGACGGCATCGGGCTGACGGACGTGGAGATGGACTCGGTGATCACCCTGGTGACCGGGTTCGTGCACGGCACGGCCCGAGGAGCGGTGGAGGCCGCGCAGGCGGAGAGCCAGACCGGGCTGACGGACGAGCAGTGGTGGGCGGCGCACGCCCCGTTCCTCAGCCGAATCACTGACGCGTCGCGCTGGCCCACGGCCTCCCGCGTCGGACAGGCCGCGGCGGAGGCCCTGGGCGGCGCGTACAGCGCTGAGCATGCCTTCGAGTTCGGCCTCGAACGCGTCCTGGACGGCATCGACGCCCTGATCACCCGCCGGGCCGAATCGACCTGACGAGGTCAAGCCACCGCCTCAACCGGCACCCCGGCGCCGGTCTCCCAGACTCGCCGTCCGCATACCGGGGCGCAGGCGGAGGCGCCGCGCAATGCGGGGGATGCGGATCGGGATCGAACACCCAACTCACCGGCATCACCTGCCACCTCCGCGTACGGCTCCGCTTATCACGCACTCCCCGGCACAGACAGGCGTCTCCGGACCCGTGGACACCTCTGCCCAAGTCGCGCGCCGCCCCCCGCCCAGCACACGCACGCCCCACGTGGCCGAGTACTGATCGACCAGCAACAGCCCCCGTCCCGTGCAGCCATCGTCGTCGACCACGCGCGGCCGAGGAACAGCGCCCGCCCCGTCATCGGTGACCTCGGCCCGAGCCGTGGCGACTCCAACGGCGATGACCTCGATGGCGACCATGCCGCCACACAGCCCAGAAGCGGTGTGCAGCACAGCGTTGGCCACCAGCTCACTCACCACCAGCCGAACGTCGTCCACGTCCAGATGCCCGGCCGCCGTCAGCATCCCGCCGACGCAATGGCGAGCCACCGCCACCGAATGCGCTACCCCGGGCAACACGACCTCGCCCAAAAACCGCTCGTTCACTGCACCACCTCTCTCACCCGCGCGGCCTCATCCATGCCGTACGCGACAGGGGCCGTCACGACTACGCACTCCCACTGTCATCAATCAGCTACGGTGCGTAGCAGTGGTTTACGTTTTGGAAGTTACCTCAGCACAGCTTCCGTTGGTAGCTTCCAATGGAAGTTTCCTTTGGTAGTTTCCAAAAAGGAGCGTGGATGGCAGTAGAGACAAGCCCTACGGTGCGCAGACGCCGGCTTGCGTCTGAGCTACGACGGCTGCGGACTGAGCGCGACCTTGCCATGCAAACGGTGGCGGACCGGATGGAGATGACAGCCGCGTCACTCAGCCGCATCGAAACAGGACGCCGAGGGATCAAACCGCGCGACCTTCGAGCTCTTCTTGGCCTCTATGAGGTCCCTGAGGCGGACCAGGAAGCGCTCCTCGATCTTGCCCGGGAGGCCCGGCAAAAAGGGTGGTGGCAGCAGTACGGCAATGTCCTGAGCACCGAGTACGCGACGCTGATCGGATTGGAGGCTGAGGCGAGCACCATCCGCAACTACGAGCAGGCCCTCGTTCCCGGTCTGTTGCAGACGGAGGCCTACACGCGAGCGGTCACGACCGTCTTCCGTCCTGCCGACTCCCCCGAGGAGATAGACCGACTCGTTTCAGTCCGGCTCAAGCGTCAAGAACGACTGGATGACAGCGCGTTCGAGCTGTCCGTGATCCTGGGTGAAGCCGTGCTCCGGCAGAGCATCGGAACGCCGGCGATCATGGCTGAACAGTTGAGCCGCCTGGCTGAGGCCAGCCGAAAACCCAACGTCATGGTGCAGGTCCTTCCCTTTCGAGCAGGAGCGCACCCAGCGCTGACCGGCTCGTTCAGCCTCGTAGGCTTCCCTGCTTCCAGCGACATGGACGTCGTCTACCTGGAGAACATGACCAGCGCCGTCTACCTGGAAGAAGCTCCTGGAGTGCGGAGCTATGGGTCAGTGTTCGACTACCTGCGAGCTGCGGCCCTGAGCCCGAACGACTCAGCGACTATGCTGATGGAAGCATCGGAAGCTCTCACATGAAACGGTTACGAAGGGGGAGCGGGATGCGTGATGCGGACGGATGGCTGAAGAGTTCGTACAGCGGCGGCAACGGCAACTGCGTGGAAGTGCGTAAGCATCGCTCGATGATCGCGGTGCGCGACTCCAAAGATCCGGACGGCCCCCAACTGCACTTCACCCTTTCCGAGTGGGAGGCCTTCCGGCGTGGCCTCGCAGATGGCGAGTTCGACTCGCTTGGCTGACAGTCCCCGCTTCGCCGGTTCCGCTAGTGGTCGGCCGCTTCCTTGACGGTGGGTGCGGGGCGGCGATCAGGCAGGCCCGCGGTGGCGAGCGCGCTGCCGAGTTGCCGCTCCGTAGGCGGCACGGTCCAGGTCAGGCCGGGGCCGCCGTTGGCGATCGCGCTGGTCAGCACGCTGCGGAGCACCACCTCGTCGGGTGCCCCCGGCTGCCGGGCCCGCGACTCGTCGTACTGGTCACGGATTCGGGCCAGGTCGAGCAGCAGCGTGGTGCCAGGCCGCCCGTCGTCACCCGGTGCGGCGACGCCCTGCGCATCCAGGCCATCCCCACCCGGCACGGCGACCCCCAGCACGCCCAAGGCACCCCCACCAGGTACGGCAACCTCGGAGTGGACGATCGCGCGCACCCTGGCGGCGAAGCCGTCGCCATCCGTCCAGCCTGGGCGCACGTGCAGCACCCCTGGCTCCTCGGTGGCCAGGAAGCCGGCCAGCAGCGCGCCGACCGTGGTCTGCGGGTCGTGCATGGCCTCCTGCCCCCGGGCGGCGAAGCGGCCGGCGAGCAGGTCGAGTGAGATGAGCCGCGGCGGCTCGAACACCGTCAGGACGCCGCACTCCCCGCCGATGTCCACCGTGTTCCCCGCGTCGGCGTAGGCCCTCAGACCCTCCAGCAGCGCGGTCGCGGCTTCTTCGTCCAGCCGCGCCTCCCACCCCGCCCTGTGCCCCGCCTCGGGCACGCCGGATGATCCCGGTACAAAGACACGGCGGGCCCACCAGACGGCCACGCCGAGCACCACCGCGGCGGCGGCGAGCGCGATCCACATGATGCCCGCTAGGAGACGGGCGCCGCACGCAGGCGAACGACGTGCTCGACGAGGGAGATCAGCGTCCCCTTCACCGACTCGCGGTGCCGCGCGTCCGTACGCACGATCGGCACGTTCGACGACAGCGCCAGCGCCTCGCGCACCTCTTCCTCCGAGTGCGGGAACTGGCCCTCCCAGCCGTTTACGCCGACCACGAACGGCAGTTTGGCCTCTTCGAAGTAGTCGATCGCCGGGAAGCTGTCGGCCAGGCGCCGCGTGTCGAGCAGCACCACGGCGCCGATCGCGCCGCGCACGAGGTCGTCCCACATGAACCAGAACCGGTGCTGTCCGGGCGTGCCGAACAGGTAGAGGATCAGGTCACGGTCCAACGACACGCGCCCGAAGTCCATGGCGACGGTCGTCGTCTGCTTGTTGGGCGTCATGCCGAGGTCGTCGATGCCCGCGGACGCGTCGGTCATCACCGCTTCCGTGGTGAGCGGCAGGATCTCGGACACCGCCCCCACGAACGTCGTCTTGCCGACGCCGAACCCGCCCGCGACGACGATCTTCGTCGACGTCAGGCCGGGGCTAGAGCCTGCGTAGTCCACTGAGCACCCTTTCGAGCATATTGAGGTCTGGCTGTCCCTCGCTGAGACGTGGCTGGTGCAGGCGGACAAGTCCTTCGTCGGACATGTCCGCCACGAGCACTCGAGCCACGCCCAGCGGGACGCGGAGCAGGGCCGAGATCTCGGCGACCGACCGGAACGAGCGGCAGAGCTGCATGATGGCCTCCTGCTCGGGAGTGAGCATGGACATCTCGTCATCCGGTATGGACATCGACGAGATCAGCGTCTCCATCGCCAGGTGGTAGCGCGGCTCTGACCGGCCGCCGGTCACCGCGTACGGACGGAACAGGGGCTCATCGTCCCCGGTTCCGTCAATGCCGTACACGGCCCTCCCCCATCAGTTCCATTGCATCACCGCGTCCTGGCCGCCTGAAGCTCCGCGCGCAGGGCCGGCGTCAGCGCCTGGCCCGCCCTGTCGACGAGCAGCGTCATCTGGTACGCCACCAGTCCCATGTCGCAATCGATCCCCGCCAACACGGTGAGGACCGAGCCGTCGCTGATCGCCATCACGACGAGCAGCCCGCGCTGCATCTCGACGACGGTCTGCGACACGGAGCCGCCCTCGAACACCCGGGACGCGCCCACGGTCAGGCTCAGCAGGCCCGCGGACACCGCGGCGAGCTGGTCGGCGCGGTCCGGCGGGAAGCCCTCGGAGCTGGCCAGGCAGAGGCCGTCGGCCGAGACGACGACGGCATGCGCGACTCCGGGCGTGTTCCGCACGAAGTCGGTGATCAGCCAGTCGAACCTGTGGGCCTCATGGCTAAGGGTGGTCACTCGCCCTCCCCGGCAGGACGCTCCATCACTGTTGTTCCTCCTGTCCACGTACTTCCGCACGACCCCGGCGTACTCCCTGCTGGAAGCTCGCCAACCTGCTGCGCGACCGCTCGGCGGAGACTGGTGGCATCGGGACCTGCCGCTGCGACTGCTGCGGTTGGCCGGCCGTACCAGGAACCAGGTTCGCCTTCGGAGTGCGCTTGGGTAGCCCCGAGGACGTGGTGCCCCCAAGGCTGGGATCGCTCGCGGCGGCCGCCGCCTGCCAACCGGCGTCAGCGGGGTTTCGCCACGAATCCTCCACAGAGAGTATGGCTTGTGTGGGGGTCGACTCATCCCGGCTCGGTGAATCCGGTGCCCGCTCTTCCGTCGGCCGGCGGAACCAGGCGGATTCCACGGCGGCGAAGATCGGCAGGAACTCCTCCTGACCGGGCTCCATGGGCGAGACGTCCACCGATGGCGGGACGTCCTGCCTACGCGGCTCACCGGTGCTGTAGGGCGTCTGGAACGCGCCATCAGAGCCGGGACCGGGATAGGAGGGGAAGGCACCAGTACGTTCCTGGCTGGGGTACGACGGGGGCTGAGCCGGATACTGCGGCCCGGACGCCGGCGGCTGCACCGGATACGCGCGGCCCGGCGAGCGCCCCCCCTGGTCCGGAGTGGGATACGACGGCGGCTGGCTCGGGCTGGGGTACGACGGCGACTGGCTCGGGTACGACGGGTAGCCGCCCGTGTCGAAGGATGGCCGGTGCGCCCCGCCGTCCGTGTCGGCCGTGAAGGGGGGACGCGATGCCCCGGAGCCGGTGTCGAAGGAGTCGAAGCTGGCGAACGACCGGAACGTGCCGTTGGGCGCGGGGACCCCGTTGGACGGCGTGGCCGCAGGCGCGCCGTTCGCGGGCATGCCGTTCGCGGGCGTGGCGGCGCCGAACGCGGGCCGCTGGGGCAGCGACGGCCGGGAGCCGTCGGGGATCAGCGACGGCGGCAGCAGCACCATGGCGATCAGCCCGGTGCCTTCGCCCTTGCGCAGCTGGACCCGGATGCCGTGGCGCAGCGCCAGCCGGCCGACCACGAACAGGCCCATGCGCCGCGACACCGACACGTCCACGACCGGCGGCTCGGCCAGGCGGCGGTTGGCCTCGGCGAGCTCGTCGTCGGTCATGCTGATGCCGACGTCGTTCACCGACAGCAGCGCGCCGCCGCCTTCGATGAGGCTGCTCGACACCACGACGTTGGAGTTGTTCGGGGAGAACTGGATGGCGTTCTCGACCAGCTCGGCCACCAGGTGGACGAGGTCGTTGGCCGCGCTGCCGAGCACCGAGGTGGCTCGGTGCACCTTGACCTGGACGCGCTCGTAGCCCTCGACCTCCGACAGCGCCGCGCGGACCACGTCGACCAGCTTGGCCGGCTGGCTGCGTCGGCGGGTGGCCTCGTGCCCGGCCAGGACCAGGAGGTTCTCCGAGTTGCGCCGCATGCGGGTGGCCAGGTGGTCGAGCTTGAACAGGTCGGCCAGGCGGGCGCCGTCCTGCTCGCCCTTCTCCAGGCCGTCGATCAGTGAGATCTGCCGCTCGACCAGCGTCTGGGTGCGGCGCGAGAGGTTGACGAACATCGAGCTGATGTTGCTGCGGAGGTCGGCCTCCTCGCCCGCCAGCCGTACGGCCTGGCGGTGCACCTGGTCGAAGGCTCTGGCCACGTCGCCGATCTCGTCGTCGCCCTCGATCTCGATCGGGCGGACGTCGGCGGGGGCGTCACCGGTGACGCGGAGCTTGCGCACCACGTCGGGCAGCCGGAACCCGGCGATCTCCAGGGCCTCGGTGCGCAGGCGGCGCAGCGGCGTGACCATCGAGCGGGCGATCGCGACGGTGAACAGCAGGACGAGCAGCAGCAGCGCGACGATGAGCACACCGGCGATGATCGCGTTGCGGGTCTCGGAGTCGCGTAGCTCCTGGCTGCGCAGCGCCACCTTCTGGCTCAGGTCGCCCTCGATCGAGTGCAGGATGTCGATGGAGGTGGCGTTGTCGTCGAACCACTGGTCCGGCGCCGGCTTCTTGCGGTCGGTCTGGGCGAGCAGGTCGTCCCTGATCCTGACGCCGGGCGCCTTTCCTGCGGCGAGCGTGATGGCGCGGGCCTTGGTCAGCTCGGTGTTGTAGTACTCGGGCGCCGTCAGCGCCTTCGACAGCGCGAGGCCGACGACCGGTCCGGCCTCCTGGCCGACGGAGGCGATCTCCGCGCGCTGCCTGGCGTTGGAGGCGATGAACCGCTCGACCTCCTTGGCGTCCACGCTCGCGGAGTTGTAGTAGCCCTTGAGCAACTGGACGCGCTGCTTGGACACCTCCTCCTTCGCGCGCGCCAGCGCGCTCAGCGCGCGGAACTGGCCGATGATCTGCGAGTCGTCGCTGAGCAGGCTCAGCTCGTCGTGCAGCTTGAGCAGCGTGTCGAGCAGCGAGTCGTAGCGGGTGGTGTCCTTCTGGCCCTCGCTGCGGGTCCTGTTCAGGACGTTGAAGTCGTAGCGGGCCCGCTTGACCGCGTTGAGCACGCGGTCGCCGTAGGACTCGTCCATGACCGCCATGTCGGCCTGCACGGTCTTGACCAGCGCGTCGACCTTCGCCTTGCGCTCTTTGTACGGCTCGGTGAGCTTCTTGCGCACCCTGCTGGAGGCGGCCAGCCAGCCGCCGGTGTCACGCTCCAGCCCGAGCGCCTGTACCAGGTCACGGATGTGACCGGCCTGCTCCGCGGCGAGCGCCGTGCGGTCGTAGTCGCCGATGCTCTGAACCGAGCCCACCACGCGCGCTCCCCCGAGCACGACTCCCGCCATGGTGGGAACCAGGACCAGCGCGGTAAGGCGCCATCGCACGCGCCAGTTACGCAGCCCCAGCCGGGGCAGCAGCCGCTTTCCGCGGGCCTGCCTGGCGGTTTGGCCGCCTTCGGAGTTCCCCGTAGTCACTACTTCCGCTACCCCTCAATCATCCCGTTCCGTCGGCGGGTTGAGCCCGTCCACTAGGTAAAGCACCCGACTTTCCCGGCAAAACGGGCACGTCGCTGCAAAACATACCCGTAACTCGTGTGTGCTGTTGGTTATCGAAGTGCCGCAAGCACCTGATCGCGGACCAAGGTCCGCTGGGCGCCGTCGCTGAGGGGCCGTCCGGCACGATCGACCACGTAGAAGACGTCCACCGCCTCCGCGCCGAGAGTCTCCACGCGAGCGGCCCTCACGTCAAGACCACATTCGCCGAAAGCCCGTCCAATGCGCCACAGGAGTCCCGGTCTGTCATGGGCCCTGACTTCAACGACGGTAGCGGTCGCCGAGGCATCGTCTACCAAGGTGACACGGGGTGGAGCGACAGGAACACGAGGGGGTCTCATAGACCTCGTACGGCGAGCAAGACGCTGCTCGATGTCAAGGCGCCCAGCAAGGACCAGACGGAGATCGGCCTCCAGTGTGGCGGGGTCCGGCGGGGTGCCGTATTCGGGGATGACGGAGAACTCGATCACCGCGGTGGAGCCGGCGGCGGCGGACGAGGCGGAGCGGACGATCAAGCGATGCGCGGCCAGCACACCGGCGGCGCTCCACAGAAGCCCGGCCCGGTCGGGGGCGACGACAGTGACGGCTCCCCCATGGACGCGGATGGCGGCGCCGCCGTGCCGGGCCAGCGCGGCCTGCTCGGCCGACAGGCTGGGCGCCTTGGGCGGCGGCGCGCCGGACAGCACGGAGCGGACGCGACGCACGAGGTCGGCGACGAGCCCGGCCTTCCAGGCGTTCCAGGCGGCCGGGCCGGTGGCGTGCCCGTCGGAGACGGCCAGCGCGGCGAGCAGGTCCAGCACCTCGCGCGAGCCGACCGTGCCGGCGACCTTCTCGATCGTGACGGGGTCGTCGAGGTCCCTGCGGGTCGCGGTCTCGGGCAGCAGCAGATGGTGGCGTACGACGGTGGCCAGCGTCTCGACGTCGGCGGCGGGCAGGCCGATGCGGGTCCCGATGTCGCGGACCACGACCTCGCCGGTCACCGAGTGGTCACCGGGCCAGCCCTTGCCGATGTCGTGCAGCAGCGCCGAGATCAGCAGCAGGTCGGGGCGGGATACCTCGCGGGTGTGGCTGGCGGCGTTGGCGGCGGCCTCGATCAGGTGCCGGTCGACGGTGAAACGGTGGATCGGGTTGCGCTGCGGGCGGTGCCGTACGCGCTCCCAGTCAGGAAGCAGCCTGACCAGAATGCCCGCTTGGTCAAGCTCCTCCCAGACCGGAACGGCGGCGCGGCCCGCGCCCAGGATGGACACCAGCGCGTCACGGGCCTCCTCGGGCCACGGCACGGGCATGGGGGGCGACTGAGCGGCCAGTACGGACATGGTGGCGGGGGCGAGCGGCAGCCCCGAGTCTGCCGCCGCGGCGGCGGCGCGCAGCACCAGGACCGGGTCCTTGCGCGGGTCGACGCCACGCGCGAGGACCACTTCACCACCGTGCTCGACCACGCCGTCGGCCAGCGGTCGGCGGCCCCGTGGAGCCGGTCCCGACACCAGCCTGTCAACCGTGCGCCAGGTGGCGTCGAAGGCGTGGGAGATCGTCCGGCCCGCCTCGGCGAGCCTGCGCATCAGGGCTTCGGCGTCGAGCAGCCCGAGCAGCCCGGCGACGGCTTCCTGCTCCTGGAGCACCAGTCTGTCGGCGCCCCGCGCGGTGACAGTGTGCAGGGCGTGGCGTACGTCGAGGATGAACTCATAAGCCTCACGCGCCCGGGGACCGGGCGCGGAGGCGACCCAGGCCGCTGCCACGGCCTGCATGGCTTGGACGTCGCGAAGGCCGCCGCGGCCGTCCTTGAGGTCGGGTTCGAGAAGGAAGGCCAGCTCGCCGCTGACCTGTGCGCGCCGGTCCGCCGCCTCACGCAGCTCGCCGAGCCGGCGGCGGGAGTCGGCGCGCCATTCGGCGAGCACGGACTCCCTGGCCTTCTTCGTCAGCTCGGGATCGCCCGCTATGTGCCTGGCCTGGATGAGGCCCAGCACGGCCTTGAGATCGTCGCGGGCGACCGCCACGGCCTCGTCCACGGTTCGCACCGAGTGGTCGAGGCCGACGGCGGAGTCCCAGATCGGATACCACACGCGGTCGGCGATCCGCGCCACGTCGTCCCTGCCGTTGTGCAGGAGGACGAGGTCGAGGTCGCTGCCAGGGGCCAGCTCGCCGCGCCCCAGGCTCCCTACGGCGACCAGTGCGACGTGCTCGCCGTCACTCGCCGTACGGAAGAGGTCTTTGAGCCAGCGGTCAGTGTCCGCGGCCCGCTCCTTGCGGGCCGCGGCGTAGGTACGAGCCTCACCCCTCACAGGGCCTCTGGACCCCGCTCTCCGGTGCGGACCCGGATCACCGTGTCGACCGGGACGGACCACACCTTGCCGTCACCGATCTTGCCTGTCTGGGCCGCCTTGACGATGACGTCGATCACGTCCTCGGCGTCTTCCTCTTCGGTCAGCACCTCTAGGCGCACCTTGGGGACCAGGTCCACCTGGTATTCGGCGCCGCGGTAGACCTCGGTGTGGCCGCGCTGGCGGCCGTAGCCGCTGGCCTCGCTGACCGTCATGCCCTTGACGCCGAACTGTTCGAGGGCGGCCTTCACGTCGTCCAGCTTGAACGGTTTGATGACGGCGGTGATGAGCCTCATGCTTCCACCTTCTTGGTTACCGGGGCCAGAGGGCCGTTCGGGGAGCTCACGCCCGAGGCGTGGACCGTGCCGAGGTCGTATCCCGTCTCGGCGTGGGTGGTGACGTCGATGCCGGTGACCTCGTCCTCGACCGGGATGCGGAAGCCCATCGTCTTGTCGATGATCTTACCGACGACCCAGGTCACGATGAAGGAGTAACCGCCGACCGCGATCGGGCCGAGCACCTGGAGACCGAGCTGGGTGAAGCCGCCGCCGTAGAAGAGGCCCTTGTTCTGCTGGTCCAGGAAGGGGTACACGGCCAAGAAGCCGAGCGAGACGGCGCCGATCACGCCGCCGACCAGGTGCACGCCGACCACGTCGAGCGAGTCGTCGAAGTTGAAGCGGTACTTCAGGCCGACCGCGTAGGCGCACACCGCACCGGCGATCAGGCCGAGCAGCATCGCGGCCCAGGGGTCGATGAACCCACAGGCGGGGGTGATGGCGACCAGACCGGCGACCGCGCCGGAGGCGACACCGAGGCTGGTGGCGTGGCCGTCACGCAGCTTCTCCACCACGATCCAGGCGCCGGCCGCGACGGCGGTGGCGATCTGGGTGTTCATGAACGCCAGGCCGGCCGTGCCGTCGACCGCCAGCTCGGAGCCCGCGTTGAAACCGAACCAGCCGAACCACAGGAGGCCCACACCGAGCAGCACCAGTGTCAGGTTGTGCGGCCGCATCGGCTCCTTGCGCCAGCCCTTGCGCTTGCCCAGCACCAGGGCCAGCGCCAGCGCCGCGGCACCGGCGTTGATGTGGACGACCGTGCCTCCGGCGAAGTCCTCGATGCCCAGGGCGTTCAGCCAGCCGGTGCCCCACACCCAGTGAGCGATGGGGAAGTAGACGATGCTCGCCCAGATGAAGCTGAACAGCACCCACGCGCCGAACTTGGCCCGGTCGGCGATGGCGCCGCTGATGAGGGCGACGGTGATGATGGCGAACGTCAGCTGGAAGGCCGAGAAGACCAGGCTGGGCATGCCGGTGCCGTCGGTCTTGGTAGCCGTCTCGACCAGGCTCTGCAGCCCGAGGGCGTCGAACCCACCGACGAAGTTGTTCAGCCACGACATGCTGTTGTCGGTGAACGCCAGCGAGTGCCCGTAGAGCACCCAGGCGATGGTGACGGTGATGATGCTGACGAACGACATCATCATCATGTTCAGGACACTCTTGGCCCTGGTCATGCCCCCGTAGAAAAACGCGAGCCCTGGTGTCATGAGCAGCACCAGCGCGGTGGCCGCTAGCATCCAGGCCGTCGTGCCGCTGTCGATCTTCACGACGCGACCCTCCTTACATGTGACGTGTGGCCACAGCGTGTTCGCCCGGCGTTTCGTGGCTCGACCGGGTGTGTTTCACATTCGTGAATCTCGTCCCACTGGTGTTTCGTCCATGTTTCGGACAGCGCGTGCCGAATATTCGGGCATAGACTTAGGCTTGCCTAACCTAATCGATCAAGGGATCCCCCAATGCGTCTGGCGTTCCTGCTGCCCCTTCTCGCGCTCGCCGCCTGCGGCACCTCCACCACTGCCCAGCAGGCGGGGCCGACCAGGACGGTCACCCACGCCATGGGCCAGACGAAGGTGCCGCTGGAGCCGAAGCGGGTCGTGGTGCTCGACACCGACAAGCTCGACACGATGGTCTCGCTGGGCCTGGCCCCCGTGGGCGCGGCCCAGGCCACCGAGAGCCAGGCGTGGCCGAAGTACCTCGGCTCGGCGCTGACGGCGACCAAGGCGGTCGGCACCCTCCAGCAGCCGAACATCGAGGCCATCATGGCGCTCAAGCCGGACCTCATCCTCGGCACCAAGTTCCGGCAGGCGGCCTTCTACGACAAGCTCAGCAAGATCGCCCCGACCGTGTTCACGGAGAAGGTCGGCGTCACCTGGAAGCAGAACTTCCTGCTCGACGCCGAAGCCCTGGGCAAGAAGGACCAGGCGACCGGGCTGCTGTCGGCCTACGAGACGCGGGCCAAGCAGGTCGGCGCCAAGTACGCGAAGCTGAAGGTGAGCATCGTCCGCTTCATGCCGACGGAGATCCGGATGTACGGCCCCGAGTCCTTCAGCGGCATCGTCGTCGGCGACGCCGGCATCCCCCGCCCGGAGACGCAGATGCTGGCCACACAGCAGGACAAGCGCTTCGGCAAGCTGAGCCAGGAGAACATCGCCCAGGCCGACGCCGACGCCGTCTTCTACACCGCCTACGGCCAGGCGGCGGCCAAGAGCCAGGCGTCGGTGACCGGCGGCCCGCTCTGGAAGAACCTCGGGGCGGTCAAGTCGGGCAACGCCCACAACGTGGACGACGAGGTCTGGATGCTCGGCATCGGCGTCACGGCCGCCGGCGGGATCCTCGACGACCTGGACAAGTACCTGGCCCCGCTCGCCTGATCAACCCGCTCGCCTGATCAGCTCGCTCGCCTGATCAGCTCGCTCGCCTGATCAGCCCCAGAACCGGCGCAGGTGCGGCACCAGCTCGCCGGCCCGCTCGTCGGGGAAGAACAGCCGCCCGCCCTCGATCTCCACGATCTCCTTGACGCCCGGGATCGTGTCGCGCAGCCAGCGGGCCCAGCTCACGTCGAAGAAGACGTCGCCGGTCCCCCAGACCACCAGTGTCGGCACGGCCAGCACGGTGAGCAGCGGCTCGATCGCGACCATGTCCTTGGCGTCGATCGAGGTCAGCAGCCGTTCGAAGGCGCGCGGGCCGTCGGGCTTGTCGAGGATCGGCCGCAGGTAGTGGTCGACCAGGTCCGCCGGATCGTCGATGCGCTCGTAGCCGTCGCCGAACGCCGTCTGGGCCAGCAGCTCCGGCTGGTCCAGCAGCGCGGCGGTCAGCGGCGCGAGCTCGCCCCGGGCGGCCAGGTCGACCGTGGGCTGGAACGACTCCGGCGGCGTGTTGGTGTGGACGTCGCAGTTGGTGAGCGTGAGTGAGCGCAGCCGCTCCGGGTGGCGTACGGCGAAGACCTGCGCCACCGCGCCGCCCGTGTCGTTGGCGACCAGGTCGACCTGGTCCAGCCCGAGCTCGGCGCAGAGCTCCTCCACCGCCTCGGCCATCGCGGGGATCGACAGGTCGTCGCGCGGCGCGCTGCCACCGTGCAGGGGCAGGTCGATCGCCACGCACCGGCGCTCGTCGCGCAGCTCGGCGATGACGTTGCGCCACAGGTACGAGCTGGTGGCGACGCCGTGCACGAACAGGGCGACCGGCCCGTCGCCGACGTCCACGTAGCTGATGTCGTTCATGGTCTTGTCTCCCCATGCCTGGATTACAAACCGACTGTCGGTCTACGAAATTACAGACCGACTGTCGGTTTGTCCATGGCCGGTCGGCGGAGGTCCGCTCCTACAGTGGTTCCATGAACCTCAAGGCGGAACGCGGCGCGGCCACCCGCGACCAGCTCCTCGCGATCGCCACGCGGCTCTTCTCCGAGCACGGCTACGAGGGCACCTCGATCGAGGCGGTCCTCCAGGAGTCGGGGCTGAGCCGAGGCGCCCTCTACCACCACTACGCGGGCAAGGACGCGCTGTTCGAGGCGGTGCTGGAGGCGACGGAGGCGGGGATCGGCGTCAAGATTGTCGAGGCGGTCGCGGGCATCACCGACCCCGCCGAGGCGCTGCGGGCCGGCGTTCTGGCCTGGATCAGGCTCGCGGGCGATCCGGTGATCCAGCGCATCGTGCTGATCGACGCGCCGTCGGTGCTGGGGTGGGAGCGGTGGCGGGCGATGGAGGAGCGCTACTCCTTCGGCATGCTGAAGGCCGCGCTACGCGCCACGGACGCCATCCCCGCTGACTTCCTGGACCTGCACGCCCACATGCTGCTGGCCGCGATCAACGAGAGCGTCCTGCTGGTCGCCAGAGGCGGCGCCCGCGAAACGGCTGAGGCGGCGGTAGAGGAGTTCCTCCGGCGTATCCTGCGCAGCCCCTGAGGAGGGCTCGGGCGACCAGGGGCTCGATCCACAAGCCGGGGTCAGGGGTTCGGCCCACGGACGGGGCCAAGAATGCGCACGTCACGGCGCCCAGCCCGCTCCACCGGAGGAGCGTGCCCCTGGACAGACGGCAACCGAGCACGGTGGGTGGGGCCCACCGTGCCCTGCCGTAAAAGAAGCTGGTTGGTTACGCCGCCGCAGTGGCCATCTTGCGCAGCCGGGCCAGCGCGTCGCGCTCGATGCGGCGGGCACGGTCGCGACCGATGCCGTAGCGTTCGCCCACCTCGGTCAGGGTGTGCTCGCGACCGTCCACCAGCCCGTAGCGCCAGCGCAGCATGTCGCGGGTGTCGCCCTCAAGGTCGGTGAGCCACTGGTCGAGCCGCTCGCGCTCCAGGATGTCGATCGCCTGCTGCTCCGGATCGGCCCAGGTCTCGTCGGCGATCATGTCGCCCAGCTCGGTCTCGTCCTCGTCGCCCACACCGAGCTGCAGCGACACCGGGTCGGACGCCCAGCGGCGCAGCTCCCGGACCCGCTCGATCGGCAGCTCCAGGATCCCGGCGAGGTCCTCGTCGGTCGGCTCGACGTCGAACTCCGCCAGCATGTCCCGGCGCACCCGCATCAGCCTGGTCATCTGCTCACCCGCGTGGGTGGGCAGTCGCACCGGCCGCGCCTGCTCGTGGATGGCCCGGCCCACGGACTGCCTGATCCACCACGTGGCGTATGTCGAGAACTTGTAGCCCCGCTTGTAGTCGAACTTCTCCACCGCCCGGACCAGCCCCAGGTTCCCCTCCTGGACCAGGTCGATCAGCGGCATCCCGCGGCCCGAGTATTTGCGGGCCACCGCCACCACCAGGCGAAGGTTCGCCTGGATGAACTCGTCTTTCGCCCGCTGGCCGGAGACCGCGACGCGCTCCAGCTCCTCATCGGCCGCGTCACCGATGCGCGGCTCCGCACCCCCGCTGTCGAGCAGCTGCTCGGCGAAGAGGCCCGCCTCGATGCGCTTGGCGAGCTCCACCTCTTCCTCCGCCGTGAGCAGCGGGACCCGCCCGATCTCCGCCAGGTAGGTCCCCAGCAGATCGCGATCAGCGACGTGCTGCTCCTGCGTGCGACTCCCCGTAGGCCTTGCCATCCCCAGGCACCTCGTTCCGCAGCTACGTTCTTATCCGGCCAACGTCCGGCCAGATGCAAAGATTCCCTAAAGGGCTACGACCAGGGGACGGTTCTGGATGTCCTCCTAAAGGAGGAGACCACCGAGAAACACCTGGTGAACGAGGGGAACACCCGGCCGATAGGCGAGATGGACGTAGGAAGGAGCGTCGAGCACGACGAGGTCCGCGCGGGCTCCCGGTAGCAACCAGCCTACGTCCGTACGCCGCAGCGCGCGGGCCCCGCCACGGGTCGCGGCCCTGATCGCCTCCAGCGGCGTCATGCCCATCTCCCGTACGGCCAGCGCCACGCAGAACGCCATCGACGAGGTGTAGGAGGAGCCGGGATTGCAGTCGGTGGCCAGCGCGACGACCGCCCCCGCGTCGAGCAGCCTCCTGGCGTCGGGGTAGGGCGAGCGGGTGGAGAACTCGGCGCCGGGCAGCAGCGTCGCCACGGTGCCAGGGGCGTCCTTCGGGGCGCAGGCGGCCAGCGCGTCGACGTCGGCGGAGCTCAGGTGGGTGCAGTGGTCGGCCGAGGCGGCGCCCAGCTCGCAGGCGATCCGCACGCCCGGCCCCTCGCCGAGCTGGTTGGCGTGCACTCTGGCCTGCAGCCCCGCCTTGATCCCGGCCTCCAGCACCGCTCTGGTCTGGTCGCCGTCGAAGGCGCCACTCTCGCAGAAGGCGTCCACCCACTTGGCGTACGGCGCGCACGCCCGCAGCATCTCGCCGGTGACCAGCCGCACGTAGTCGTCGGCCCCGATGCCCGAGGGCACCACGTGCGCCCCGAGGTAGGTGGTCTCGTCGGTCAGCCCGGTGGCGATCTCCAGTGAGCGCCGTTCGTCCTCGACGGTCAGCCCGTAACCGCTCTTGATCTCCACGGTCGTGGTGCCCTGCGCCCGCATTTCGGCGACCAGGGTGGCGGCCCTCGTCGCCAGCTCCGCGTCGGAGGCGGCGCGCGTGGCGGCGACCGTGGTCCTGATGCCACCACCGGTGTAGGGCACGCCGGACATGCGCGCCTGGAACTCGTGCGTCCGGTCACCGGCGAACACCAGGTGCGCGTGACTGTCCACGAACCCCGGGATGACGGCCCGGCCCCCGGCGTCCACCCGTTCGTCGGCGTCCGGCGCCCGCTCCGCCGGGCCCACCCAGGCGACCAGGCCGTCCTCGGCGACCAGCGCCGCGTCCTCGATCTCCTCCCGCTCCGGATCCCCGGTGTAGAGCAGCTTGATCCCGTCGAACAGCACAGAGGTCATCGAACCCATCCAATCGCCTCGGTCAGCATGGCGCCCACGTCGCCCAGCGTGTGCCGCCCGTCCGACACGACGCGCCGGCCACCTGAGATCACCGAGTGCACGTCGGCCGCCGTCGCCGCGAACACCACCGCCTCCACCCCGCCCGCGCCCGCCGTACGAACCGAGTCGAGGCGTACGGAGACCAGGTCCGCCCAGGCGCCCGGCACCAGCAGCCCGGCGTCGGGGAAGCCCAGCGAGGTGTGGCCCGCGGCCGTGGCGGCGGTCAGGAGCTCCTCGGCGCGCCAGTGGCCGCGCTCGCCGGTGGCCAGCCGCTCGTCCAGCTCGACCGCCCTGGCCTCCTCGAACAGGTCGACGACGGCATGGCTGTCGGAGCCGAGCGTGATGGGCGCGCCCCGGTCGAACAGCGTCCTGGCGGGCCCGATGCCGTCGGCCAGGTCGCGTTCGGTGGTGGGGCACATGCAGATGTGCGTGCCCGACTGGGCGAGCAGTTCGATGTCGACGTCGCTCAGGTGGGTGGCGTGGACGGCGGTGGAGCGCGGTCCGAGCACGCCCCGCTCGTGCAGCACCTGCACCGGGCTGGCCGCGTACATCTCCACGCACGCGGCGTTCTCGGCCCGCTGCTCGGAGACGTGCGCGTGCAGCGGCGCCGCGTGGTGGCGGGAGAACTCGGCGACCACCGGCATCTGCTCCGCCGGCACGGCCCGCACCGAGTGGACGGCCGCGCCGATCTCCACGTCGGGCTGCCCCTTGTAGGCGGCGGCCAGCTGGTCGGCCCGGCTGGCCCACCGGTCGGCGTCCCCGTCCCCGAAGCGCACCTGCGCCCCCACCAGTCCCGTGCCGCCACCGGCCGCCGCGCCCGTGCCGATGCCGCCCGTCAGGTAGCAGGTGTCGAGCAGCGCGATGCGCAGGCCCGCGTCCCGGGCGGCCTGGATGAGCGCGTGACCCATCGCGTTCGGGTCGTCGTACGGCCGGCCGGCCGGCGCGTGGTGCAGGTAGTGAAACTCGCCCACGCAGGTGACCCCCGCCAGCGCCATCTCCGCGTAGGCGGCCCTGGCCAGCGCGAGGTAGCGGTCCGGGTCGAGCGCCGCGGCCACCTCGTACATCCGCTCGCGCCACGTCCAGAAGTCGCCCGCGCCCGCCTGCGTGATGCCGCGCAGCGCCCGGTGGAAGGCGTGGGAGTGGGCGTTGGCCAGGCCGGGCATCGTCAGGCCCGCCAGGCGTTCGGCGCCGTCAGGGTCGCCCTGAGTCACGTCGGCGATCCGGGTTCCGTCGACCCTGATGAGCACGCTTTCGTGGACGCCGTCGGGCAGCCAGGCGTGCTCGCACCAGTAGGTCACCGACACAGGTCCTCCAGAACGTTCGCGAGAGCGACGACCCCCCGCCTCGCAGTCTGCCTGCTCGGCATGCTCGTCCGGGGAGTGGGACACGCCGGTGGAACCGCGCGGGGGCGAGGACGCAGTGGTGAATGGATCTATTCAGTTGACCGGGCCCGCGCTGGGCCGCAGCGTGAGCTCGGTCAGGTGCGCGTCAGGCCCGGCGTTGACGGCGGCCAGCACCGCGCGGGCCACGGACTCGGGCTTGAGGTATTTGTCGGGCTGGTAATCGCCGCCCTCTTGCTCACGGACGCCGCGCTGCATGTCGGTGTCCACCCGGCCCGGGTAAATGGTGGTCACCCTGAGCTCGGCCTCCTCCTGGCGCAGCGCGTCGGCGAAGGCCCGCAGCGCGAACTTGCTCGCCGCGTAGGCGCCCCAGCCGGGGTTCGCCCGGAGCCCGGCGCCGGAGTTGACGCAGATCACGTGACCGCCGGCCCCTCTGAGCGCGGGCAGCAGCAGCCGGGTGAGCTCGGCGACGGCGATCACGTTGAGCTCCATCGTCCTGCGCCACACGTCGGTCTTCAGTTCCGCGACCTTGCCGAGCAGGCCGATGCCGGCGCTGTGCACCAGCAGGTCGAGCCGCTCGACGCCCGCCACGTCGGCCTCGGTGACCTCGGTCAGCTCGACCGGCCACGCTCTGGCGTCGGGCAGTTCGGCCGCCAGGGCGGCCAGCGCGTCATGGTCGCGGCCGCCGAGGATGACGTGGTGCGTGGGCCCCAGTGCCCTGGCAATCGCTTCGCCGACACCACGGGAGGCGCCGGTGACCAGCGCGATCGGTCGTTCAGTCATGCGGCTCAGTTTATGACCTTGACAGGGGTTCAAATTTGACTACAAACTTGTATATGTCTTCTTCAACCCGTGTGCTCATCCTCGGTTGCCTCCTCGACAAGCCGCTCAACGGATATCAGGTCCGCCGGCATCTGGAGGTGATGGGCGCGGAGCACTGGGCCAACGTGGCGTTCGGCTCGATCTATCACGGGCTGAGCAAGATGGCCGAAGAGGGCCTGCTTGAGGTGATCGAGAGCGGCAAGGGCGGCAAGACGGTCTACGAGATCACCGAGGCGGGCCGCAGGGAGTTCCACCGCCAGCTGCTCGAGACCTGGTACGACGTCAGGCCGATCATCGATCCCTTCCAGGTGGCGCTCACGTTCATGGACCGCCTGTCCAAGCAGGAGATCCTCGACGCGCTCGGCGGCAGGATCCGGCAGCTCAGGATGTCGATCGAGACGATGGAGAGCATCTACGGCGTCAAGCAGCGCTACGGCGCTCCCCGGCATGTCGACGAGAACCTTCGCCTGACCGTCGCCATGCTCACCGCACACCTCGACTGGGCGGAGAAGGCGGTCATCAGCGTCGAGAACGACGAACTACCGTAAGGAGCCGCAAATGATCATTGATGCGCATGGCTTACGCAAGACATTCACCACCAGAGGCAGGAAGGGCACCCAGACCGTGGAAGCGGTCCGTGGTGTCGACCTCCAAGTGGGCAAGGGCGAGATCTTCGGGGTCCTCGGCCCGAACGGCGCCGGCAAGACGACCACGATCAGAATGCTCGCCACGCTGATCACGCCCGACGCCGGCACGGCCACCGTCGCCGGGCACGACCTGCTCAAGGCCCCCGGCGCCGTCCGGCGCAACCTGGGCTACGTCAGCCAGGCCGGTGGGGTGGAAGAGAGCACCACGCCACGGGCGCAGATCATCATGGCCGCGAAGATCCACAGTGTGCCCGACCCGGCCGGGGCCACGGCCGACGTGCTCGCCAGGTTCGACCTGACGGAGATCGCCGACCGGCCCGGCCGTACGCTCTCCGGCGGCCAGAAGCGGCGGGTGGCCATCGCGCTCGGGCTGGTGCACAGCCCGCCGCTGCTCTTCCTCGACGAGCCCACCACCGGGCTCGACCCCCAGAACCGGGCGAACCTCTGGGACCGCATCAGGCAGCTGCGCGAGCTCGGCACCAGCGTGCTGCTCAGCACCCACTACCTCGACGAGGCCGACGCGCTGTGCGACCGGCTGGTGATCGTCGACCATGGCCTGGTGGTGGCCGAGGGCACACCGGGCGAGCTCAAACGCGAGGTCGCCGACGACGTCGTCACGCTCAGGCTGGACGAGCCGGACCGGGCCGCCGAGACGCTCAAGCCGTACGCCCGCGAGACGCGCGTCGACGACGACGTGCTGCGTGTGTACGTCGACGACGGCGAGCACACCCTGCCCACACTGCTGCGGGCGCTGCAGGAGCAGCGCCTCGCCCTGTCCTCGATCGCGCTCGACCGCGCCACCCTCGACGACGTCTTCCTGGCCAAGACCGGCCGATCCCTGCGCGACACCGGAGCCGCCGCATGATCCGCCACACGCTGCTTTTTCTGGCGTACGAGCTGCGCAACACGTTCAGGAACCCGATCTGGCCGCTGTTCGGCATCGTCCAGCCGGTGGTGTACCTGCTGCTGTTCGGCCCGCTGGTGGCGGGTGCCGCCGGACAGCCCATCTCCGCGCAGCTCACGAGCTTCGCGCCGGGCATGCTGGTGATCACCGCGCTGTTCGGCGCGATCGGCGTCGGCTACGGCATGATCTACGAGCTGCGCAGCGGCGTCCTGGAGCGCATCGCGGTCAGCCCCGCCTGGCGCCCGTCGATCGTGCTCGGCCGCACACTCCGCGACGGGGTCGTGCTCATGCTCCAGTCGGTCGTGGTGATCGTGATCGCGCTGGTCATGGGCATGCACGCCAGCCTGCCCGGACTCGCCATCATGGTGCTGCTCATCGCGGTGACCGGCCTGTTCTCCTCCGGCATCGCGTACGGTCTGGCGCTGTCGCTGCGGGACGAGAACGGCATGGCGCAGATCATGCAGTTCTTCGCCCTGCCCGTCATGCTGCTGTCGGGGGCCTTGCTGCCGATGACGCTGGCGCCGGAGTGGATGCGGAAGGTGGCCGTGTTCAATCCGATGTACCACCCGGTGGTGGCGGGACGGGCGCTGTTCGCGGGGAATCTGACCGACGTGTCGATCCCGATCGCGTTCGCGGTCATGCTGGCGCTGGCCGCGCTGACCGTGACCTGGTCGGTGCGATCGCTACGCCGGATCGCCGGTTAGCCCCGGTCCTACCATTAAGGCCGGAACCGGTCAGGGGAGATCGCCGGTGATGAACGTGCCGGTCTCGTCGGTCATCCGCTCGTACTCCTCCAGCCGGGCCTGGGTACGCAGCGGCGCGGCGTCGGCCATGGCATCGATCAGGGCCATGGCCAGCGTGAGCGGCGCCGCGTGGGAGTCGAACACCAGCCGATCCCCCACCGGCGCGTCGAGCACTACCTCAGCGGGGAAGTCGGCTTTGTCGCAGATGGCGGCGATCCGTAGCCCCTGCTTCTCGGCGTACTCCAGGGCGTGCATGACCTCGGCCGGATAGCGCGGCAGCACCACGGCGAGCAGCCATTCGGCTGCGGCCGTGGTAGATGAGCAGCTTGTACAGCAGATGCGGACGCTGCCCGGGCCGGTAGCAGACCACACCGGCGATGTTGACCCGACCAGCCCTCCTGTCACGCACGGTCATCACCGGGCGGGCGCCCCGCGGCGTCCACGTTCGTCCTTTGGGCGGCCTCAGCCCCTGACCTGCCTCGTCCTCGAAGCAGATGTAGGTGCCCAGGTCCGCCGCGGTGGCTTTACCACCGACCACACCTCCTGCCGCCTGGCGTCGTTGGCCCCCTCATCGCGCTCCAGAGCGCGCTGCACCGGCACCTGCACCTGCACGACCAGCCGTGCCGCCGCCGCAGCTTGCCGACCCCCTCGATGGTGTACCCGACGTGGAACAGCTTGCCGATCAGCGTCTTGATCCAGGCCAGCGTCCAGCGCTGGTCATCGCCGAACCCGTGCTCCAGCGGTCCCCGGCCCAGCTCGCTCTCCAGCCGCGCCCACTGCGCCGACGCCAGCTTCTCTCGTGACACCGGCCCCTTGGACCGCAGCGCCTCGATCCCGCCATCCCGCCATGCCTTGCGCCACCTGTCCACCGTCCGCTCGTGCACCCGCAGGTCACGGGCGATGTCCTTGGCGGACTGCCCAGTCTCTAACCACCCGGCCGCCTCCAGCCGCAACCGTCCCCGCCTCTCCTGCTCGGCGGGTGTGTACCCGCCCCTCTGCCCATACCGCATGCCTCGGTCGTACATCCGATTCAGCGGATCGTCACGGCCTCAGCCTGTGCATGCGTTGGTTTGGTGCACTATGGAGTGCATTGTGATTATGTGCCGCGCTCCGTCGGCTCTATCGCCGCATCAGCCCGCTGACCGCTCTCCCCAATCGAGGCGTCACTCAGCGCACTCAGTCGTCTCGACTTCTGTCCCAGTGAGCCGTTTTCATCCCCTGGCAGCGGCGTGGCGGTCACAGCATGATCCCGAGGTCGGTGTTCCCCTGACCGCATAGCGAAACCCCTGGTAGACGGGTTGATCACCACAATCCATCCGTCACAACCAGGGGCCTCGGATGCTTTTCTACCGTGCTGCGGTCGATTTGTCGCTCTCAACCCTGAACTACGTCGCGGGCCTGATCCGCCGGCACCGCAAGGTAATCGGGTCGGCTTGGCGGCTGCTCGACCCGGGACAGCAAGCCCTGCTGGTACTGGTCTATCTGCGCAAAGGCGAGACGTTCGCCGAGTTGGGAGCAGGTTTCGGGGTGTCGACGGTGACCGCCTGGCGGTATGTGGAAGAGACGGTCATGCTGCTGTCAGCCCGCTCGCCCAAGCTCGCGCAGGCACTGCGCAAGGCCAAGCGGGACGGGCTGCACTACCTGGTGCTTGATGGGACGCTGATCCACACCGACCGGGTCAAAGCAGACCGCCCGTACTTCTCCGGAAAGCATCGCGTGCACGGAATGAACGTCCAGGTCATCGCCTCGCCGGACGGGACGATCCTGTGGACCTCGGGCGCGCTGCCGGGCAAGGCCCATGACCTGAGCGCCGCCCGGCTCTGGGGCATCCTGCGCGCGCTGGAGCAGGCCGGAATCGTCACCCTGGCCGACAAGGCGTACCAGGGCGCCGAGGGCCCGCTCGTCACTCCGTACAAGGGCGACCCTGCTGGCTAACTTGGGTTCAGACGGCGAGGGTCTGATCGAGGCGGGCGAGGTGGCTGGTACGAGTGCTGTCGAGAGGGTGGTCGTTCCACCAGGCATCGAGCCGGGTGAGATTGAGAGCAGTAGCTGAGATGACGTGTTCGAGGTGGACTTTGCGGAGTCCGCGGTAGCGGGCTCGGCGGATGCCGGTGATGGCGATGGCTTGCCGGATAGTGCCTTCTACTCCGGCGCGGATCTTGTACTTGCGCTGCCAGTCTTGGCTGCTCTGCTGGGTGCGGGCGGCGTCGAGGGCTTGTTGCTGGGCTTGTGTGTGGCGCAGGGTGATCTGGCGTCGGCCGCTGTTACTGCTGGTGCATTCGGTCCTGGCGGGGCAGGGCGTGCAGGTCTTCGCCGAGAATCTGACCACGATGGTGTCCAGGCCGCGCTGGATGGTCGGAGTCCAGGAGATGCTGGTCTGTCCTTGGGGGCAGGTGGCCTGCTTCGCGGTCCAGTCGATGGTGAACGCGGCCCGGCCGTATCCGGTAGCGGCGCGGGCCTGGGGCGAGGAGTCGAACCGCACCGGTGCGACCAGGGCCAGCCCGTAAAGATCACGGGCTGAGACGATCAGCTCGGCTGTGGCGTATCCGGAATCGACATAGTGCTCGGCCGGAAGCAAATCCCGCCGCTGGAGTCCTTGATGGATCGAGGCGGTCATGGCCATGTCCGCGACGGTCGCGTCGGTCGTCGCCACGTTCGTGATCAGGTTCGGCGGCGAGCTCGCGTCGCCGTCCTCGTCGTTCCTGCTGGTGGCGCAGGTTTCGCTGATGTGGACCTTGTAGCCGTTCCAGAACACGTCGGCTTTGGCCGACCAGCGGGTGTCTGGATCGTAGGGCGAGGCCAGCCGGTGTCTGCCGGGCGGCAGCCCCGCTCCGCCGTCGCGCAGGGGCCGCCGCCGTTCGACCACCTCCCGCCCGCGGGCATCAACGGTCCGGACGAAGTTCTGGATCAACATCACGCGTAACGCCTGCACCGCGGGCAGTTCCCGCAGCCAGGCAGGGGAGAACGGCGCGTAGAGGGCCGCGCAGAGCGCGTACCCGTCAGCGCCGTAGGCCCGGGCGAGTTGCTCCTGCGCGGTCTCGGAGGCCGGCAGCCGCCAGGAGTCGACTCGTGCTCGATACCGATCCGCCCAGCCCGGCACCTCCAGCACCTCTTCCACCCAGCCGGGCGCGGCTGCGGCGAGAGCTTCCAAGGCGGCCCGCACGCATTCGCCGGCCAGCTCCACCCGGTTCAGGTCTCGCACCGCCGAGATCACATGCGTGGCATCGGTGCGCTGTTTCCCGCCCGCTTTCACCAGTCCCTTGGCCTGCAGCGTCTCCAGCAGCAGGTTCAGGACCCGCTCTTCGAGCCCATGGGCGATCACCCGGGACCGGAACTCACTCAGCACACTCGCGTCGAACCCCGGATCGTCCAGCTCCAGCCCCAGCGCGTACTTCCACGACAGATCCGTCCGGACCGCTTCAGCGGCCCGCCGATCGGTCAGGTTCTCCACCCGCTGCAACACCGTGATCAACGCCAGGCGGCCCGGAGACCAGCCCGGCCGCCCCTCCGTCCCGAACGCGGCCACGAACTGCTCATCGGCGAACAACTCGCCCAGCTCATCCCGCACCCGAACCGGTAACGGCATCTCCCGCCGCCCCCGATACATCGCTCGGATCGCCTCAGCCACCAACGGCGACGGCTCCGGCCACGGACATGGCTGCACAGACACCGAAACACCCCAAACGCAGCCGGGATGAGGGAATGACGGCCGCCCTTCATGATCCACCTGACCCAGCAGATCACGAACCACACCATACGCGCCGCGAGTTAGCCAGCAGGGTCAAGGGCAAGAACAAGCCCGAGTCCCAGAAACGGGCCAACCGTTCCCACGCCCGCCTTCGCGGACCCGGCGAACGCGCAAACGCCCAGCTCAAAAGCTGGCGCATCCTGCGAAAGCTACGCTGCAGCCCCAGCAAGACCGGCCACCTGTGCAAGGCCATCGCCGTCCTTCAAAACCACCGCATCACACACGCCGCGCGAGGATGGAAAAGAGTCAGTGATCATTCATCTCGAGGAGAGACTTGCGCTATCTTTCCTTCGGGCGTTGCCTATCCTCTGCCCTCTCCTCGAGGCCGCCGTCAGCGAGCCCCTCGAAGCTCCTTTCGAGATGCTCGCTATGGTCGCCATGTTCGTGAGGCCGGACGGCACGCATGATGGGGTTGCCGTCTTCGTCCAGAAGGAGCTGACCATCCCTGCCCATCACGGGAGCTTGATCCGGACTGGGGGTAAAACCCCCTGGCTTCGAGTGTTCAGATGGCCTACGTTTCTCCGGCATAACCCCTCCTTGAAGGTACGGAAGTTACCTTCCGTTCGCAAATGGGTCGTACGTTGCAGGAGTGCATCGAGAGTTCGCCAAACTTCCTTCCTCCGATGTTACCAACCGCAAAGTACCTATAAACATGAAGCTCCATGCTAGGCCGGGATGGAGTCCGCAGCCTAGCATGGGCTGGAGATGCTTATAGCGTTAGCGCAGGGTAACCCTCTCCTCGAGTTGCCCTGATTCATCCGTCCGCAGCTCACGCTGAACGTTTGCTGTATTCATGTCGCTCGATGGGCGCAGGTCAACGAGAACGGGATTTCCTTGTGCGTCCATGAGTGGTTTTCCGTCGAGTCCCGCTTTTTGGACCTTAGCTGGCATCTTGCTGAAGTCGGGCAGCGAAGGTGGAGCCGCGGCCTTCGGAGACGAGGGAGCCAGGGCGGTCGTCGGATAGTAATGGTTGTCGTCGCTCATGTAGTCGCCCCCGTACCAGGAACTGTTCTTCACCTCGAAGAAGCCTTGCGAGAGATAGTAATTATCGCCGCAAGGGGGATCGGCATACTGCTTGGAGAACGTGATTCGTGTTACGCTGGCGGTGTTGTATATCCATCCGAACGTGTCGCAGAGGTAGAAGGTCGAACCCGAGCCCGACCATACCCACATGTTCATCGAGACTCGGATGTTGCCTGAGGGTCGGATCCATGGGGTTCCGCACTGCACCCAGGTGCCGCCAGTGAACGTGCGAGTCTCCGAATAGGTTGTTGTATCGATCCAGCCTCCGGGTGCGCTGCTGCTGTGGTCCATCGAGATCCTGCCTTTAGTGCAGAGGTCGGTGGACTTGTAGAGGGTTCCGTACGTCCGGATTGCATGCGCGAGTGCTGGCCCTTCAGTCGCCACGAGCCCAACGAATATGGCGAGTGCAACCAATAAGAAGCGTCTAATGCCGCTCCACATAAAGTGCCTCCTGTCGTTTTGGGAACTGTCGTCCCTGGTGGTACAGCCGATGATCGCAATGACATCCCGCTTAGATCGCGATATCAATAGCCGCTGTTGATCCAGCGCAATCAGGAAAGATTGATGTTTAAATTCTCCGTATTGATGTGTCTACATTTTGTCCACATCCCGGAGAGCTACACAGAATGAATTCGTAGAGTCATAGAGTTGTGACTACCTGCTGTTTCTGGTGTATGCCGGAGCCATGAGGTACGAGCAGAGGGGCGGGCACACCCCCGCCGAGCAGGAACGACGTGAGCGGTTACGGCTCCGGACGGCCGAGCGGTTCGCCGAGGGGGAGTCCACCCGGGACATCGCGCGGGAGTTACGGATCAGTGAGCGGTCGGTCGGTCGCTGGCGCGCGGCCTGGCAGCGGGGCGGCATCCAGGCGCTGCCGTCGCAGGGGCCCGTCTCGCGGGAGAAGCTGAGCACCGTACAGTGGGCGCGGGTGGAAGCCGAACTGGGCCGTGGGCCATTGGCGCACGGGTTCGCCAATGACCAGCGCTGGACGCTGGCCCGGATCAAGACGCTGATCGGCAAGCTGTTCCACGTCGGGTACACCATCGAGGGGGTCGGCAAGCTGCTGCACCGGCACGGCTGGTCGGTGCAGGTGCCGGTAAAATGCGCGCTGGAGCGCGACGAAGAGGCGATCACCGCCTGGAAAGAGCAGGTGTGGCTGGCCATAAAGCCACCGCGGCGGACCTGGGCACCTACATCTGCTTCGAGGACGAGGCCGGTCAGGGGCTGAGGCCGCCCAAAGGACGAACCTGGACACCACACGGCGCCCGCCCGAGGGTGACTGTCCGAGGTAAACACACCGCGATCTGATCATCTCCACCCACATGCAGCTCGGCGCCCGCTCGTGTGGTGCTGGGACAATCTGAACATCCACCTGGCCACGGAACTGACCGAGTTCGCCCAGGCCAACGCCGACTGGGTGCGCATCTATCAGTTCCCCACCTACACCCCCGAACTGAACCCGGCAGAAGGAATCTGGCCCCTGCTCCGCCGGGCCATGGCCAACTTCGTCGTCGCCGACCTACACGGACTCGTCCGGATCAACAAACGCAAACTCAAGAAGATCCAATACCAGCCTCACCTACTCGACGGCTATGATCAGAACCCCGATGCATCCAATACTCGGCGCACTTCGGGAACGTATCGGTAGGACTCCAAACGCGCACGGACAACGTGCCCCCGCTGTGCCGTTCGATCGCTGGCGATATCGGCGGACAGCTCGAACATGCGCGCCGCTGCTCGTGCGGCTTCCTCCGGTTCGTTCGCGTCGGCGAGCCACGAAAGGTAGAGCGCGAGTTCCCGGGTATGCGTCGAGTCATAACGAGCGAGCACGTCGGTAAGAAGGGGAACGGCGCGAAGTGGGCGGTGTAGTTCCGTGTAGCAACGTGCTTCCATCACTTGCAATTCGCCGGGATCGACCCAATACAGATATCCCGCTTCGTCTTCCCCGCCATGTTGAGCAAGAGCCGTTTCAGCTTCGCCGAGTGCTCGCATGGTCGGCTGTGTTTCGTCGGCGCGAGCGTGCGCCCATGCGATCCGATCCCAAGCGAGCGCCCGGGCTCGCGCCGGTGCATACGGTCCGGCAGCATCCAAAGCCGCGCGGGCAAACGCGATCCCTTCTTGAACGTCTACCGTGTTAGAGACCTGATAAGCAAGCGAACCGATCAGATTGGATTCAAGGGTTCCGTCACCGGCCTCATGTGCCGCACTGATCCCGAGCCGGTATGTGCGGGCCGCTTGTTCGTGCTGTCCGGCGTCGCTGGCCACCCATCCGGCGATCTGAGCGAACTCGCCGATAGTCGAGAGCAAGCGACGGCCAACATCCTGCGCATAAGTACTCGTTCGGTAGACCCGTATCGCTGCGTCGAGTTCACGGAATGCGGGCTGTATCAGATCACCACCGGCGAGAACGTCGTCAGCCAGCCGCAAGCCGTGAACCCGTGCGCCGAGGTCTTCGACATTGCCGATTCCAAGACGCGATCCCGTGCGGTTGTCATTGGGACGAAGCGGTTCGGGCTCGCGCAATAGATCCCTGAGGACGTCCCCAGGGGGTCGCCCGTTTTGAACGGGTCCGTCGCCGTACAACTCAGCTTCGCTCATGTTGAGCACGCGACAGTACAGAAGACGGTACGGGTCTCGGGGTTGGTGCTTGCCGGATTCGTAGTCGCGAATCCTGCGGATAACTGACGCACGTTCTGGGAGAGTCGCACGAATATGCTTATCGGCGGCCTTCTCCAGTTCGCTGGCCATATCGTTCTGGGACCACCAACGCTTACGCCGTTCGTTGCGCAAGCGTTCAGCCCATGCCGGACGCTGCTTGGAAGCCACGTACGTACCTCTCAGTCGGCGCGGTCTGCTTCTGCCCTCCAGTGTCCTCTAGGCGCAGCATGTGTGCACGGCTTCCGAACGGTGGACTGAGTTCGCAAGGGCGAACGCGCCGAGATAGCGGGAGCCGCAAAGCGGGGGACACGCCGTACGGCTCCCTTGATCAGGAAGTGAGGTCCTGATCCATGACCAAGATTAGAACCATTCGGGCGGATCTGATCATATCTCCTAATAGTAGGAAAGTGGCCTGATGTCCCCTCAGCGTGCGGACTCGGACAAGGTGGCCGTTGAGATCAACGGCAACATGATCTATGTCCCGAAGAACATCGCGAACGTCTACCTCATCGAAGTCCATACCGACGACCAAGCACCGAAGGCCGTCACGGGCGCCATCCTGACGACCGATCTCATGTTCGCGTGGACTTGGTTGATCGAAGGTCTCGCCGATGGCGGTTGGGGCAAAGTCGTCGCATTCGATGTTCTGATCAAGAGCAATCCTCGCTGGTCTCATGATCTTGGCAGGATCGACGGCCCGACGAAACATCCGAATCAACTGAAATTCACGTCGGCAGAACCCTGAACAGAGCAATGGTGGTTCCAGTGGCTCTGACATGGACTGAGTACGACTCGCGCGGGATGGCCAGCCGAATGAAGCAATTCTTCGTGCGCGGCAATGTCGAATACGAATTATGCGCCGAAGGCGGGCAGTATGTCATTAAACGAACTGAGCGCAAGAACGGTCATGTCGTCGTGATGGAAACAGCGCGCGGCTATCGCCGCGATACCGAAGACGTGTGGAAATCGATCGCTTCCGGGTAGCGATCCGGTCGCCCGCACGAGAGAGCCACCGTTCCAAGAAGGGAAACGGCGGCTCTCTTCGGTATGTCCGTGGCGGTCGCTGTGTCGGCGTGGCTCGCGTGCTCGCGCCGGATCGCCGGTCAGGCCGGATCGGACGGATCCGCAGTGACGAACGTGCCGGTCTCGTCAGCCATCCGCTCGTATTCCTCCAGCCGGGCCTGGGTACGCAGCGGCGCCGCGTCGGCCATGGCCTCGACCAGGGCCATGGCCAGCGTGAGCGGCGCCGCGTGGGAGTCGAACACCAGCCGGTCCCCCACCGGCGCGTCGAGCACCACCTCGGCGGGGAAGTCGGCTTTGTCGCAGATGGCGGCGATCCGCAGCCCCTGCTTCTCGGCGTACTCCAGGGCGTGCATGACCTCGGCCGGATAGCGCGGCAGCACCACGGCGAGCAGCCATTCGGCGCCCGCCCGCCGCGCGGCGTGCAGCCCCTCGATCAGCTCGGAGCCGCCGTGGGTCAGCAGCCGCACTTCCGGATGGATCCGCCGCGCGTAGTAGGCGAAGGTGGTGGCCAGCCCGCAGGAGACCCGCAGCCCCAGCACCGGCAGCGGCTCGGTGGCGGCCAGCGACTCCCCCAGCTCCTTCAGGGGCAGGCCCGCCAGCCGCTCCCTGACGGCGGCCAGGTTACGGATCTCATTGTCGATGGCGCCATGGAGCAGGCTCTCCTCCGGCGGCCCGCCCAGCACCAGCGGACGCAGCGCCTGCCGCAGCTCCGGATAGCCGGCGAAGCCGAGCACCATGGCGAACCTCGTCACGGACGGCTGACTCACCCCTGACCGCTCGGCCAGCTCGACACTGGACAGGAAGATCGCCTCGTCGAGATGCTCGGACAGGTAGTGGGCGATCCGCCGCTGCACCGGAGAGAGCCGCCGCCCGTCGAGAAGCCCGGCCAGACCACTGTGGTATCCACCTGTCACAGCAGCTCCAACACCATCTGTCCGACTTCTCATCCCTCCCGCGCCAGACGGATCCACCTGGTCGGCGGCTCGTTGTCGGGGAACAGCCCCAGAATGGCCCGGTTTGTCGTGCCTCGTGGGCGTGGCTCCTGCGACCTTCTGAATGAACGTATTCACCCAGGTCGCTCGCAAATTACTAGCCAGGTTTTCCGCATGTCACTCCCGAACGACCTTCACTCCCTCCCCCACCGCACTTCGGCTGGGGTCTCTCGGGGGAGGGGGAGGGCGTCGGCGGGGGTCTCTCAGGGGCGGGAGCTGTCGGCGGACGTCCCTCAGGGGAGGCCGCCGGCCGGAGACGCCCGGGAGAGGGGCCGCCGGCGGAGGTCCTTCAGGGGAGGAAGTCGGGAGTTGGGGCGTGGTGCTAGCTCACCAGGAACTGGGTCGCGGCCAGTTCGCGGTAGAGGTCGTCCTGGCCCACCAGTTCGTCGTGGGTGCCGACCGCGCGTACCCCGCCCGCCTCCATAACCACGATGCGGTCCGCGTTGGTCACCGTGGACAGGCGGTGCGCGATGACGAGGACGGTCGTCTCGGCGGCCACCTCGGCGATGACCTCGCGCAGCCGCAGCTCGTTGACCGCGTCGAGCTGCGAGGTGGCCTCGTCGAGCAGGAGCAGCCTGGGCTTGCGCAGCAGCGCCCTGGCGATCGCCACCCGCTGCCGCTCGCCGCCCGACAGCAGCACGCCCCGATGTCCGACGGCCGTGTCGAGCCCCTCCGGCAGCCTGGCGACCAGGTCGTCCAGGCGGGTGCGGGTGATCGCGCGCCGCAGCTCCTCCTCGGTGGCGTTCTGGGCGGCGAAGAGCAGGTTCTCCTTGAGGGTGCCCGCCAGCACGGGCGCGTCCTGCTCGACATAGCCCAGCGTGGCCCGCAGCTCGGCGAGCGGCCAGTCGCGGATGTCCCGGCCGTCGACCGTGATCAATCCGTCCTGGTGCTCGTAGAACCGCTCCAGCAGGGCGAACACCGTCGACTTGCCCGCGCCCGACGGCCCGACGAGCGCGGTCAGCCCGCCCGGCGGCACCTCGAAGCTGACCCCGTCGTGCACGATCGGCCGGTCGTCCCCGTACCGGAACACCACGTCGTCGAACCGCACGCCCGCCGGCCGCGCGGCGAGGAGGGCCGCCGGAACCGTGGCGCCGACGGGCTCGGCGGGCAGGTCCTCGATCTCCTTGATCCGCTTCATCGCCGCCAGGCCCTGCTGCAGCTGCACCATACCCTCGACGATCTGCCCGATGGGCGCGACCAGGTAGAACAGGTACAGCAGGAACGCGATCAGCGACGAGACCTCCAGCACGCCCGAGGCGACCCGCGCCCCGCCGACGGCCAGCACACACAGGAAGGCGATCTGCACCGTCATCCAGGTCGCCACCCCGGCCAGCGAGGTCCATCCGGCCACCTGCAGCCCCCGGTCGCGAGCGCGCGTGGCGGCGCCGCCGACGACCGCGATCTCGCGCTCCTCCGCGCCGCTGGCCTTGACCGTCCGGTACGCCTGCAGCGCCCGGTCGAGCACGGCGCCCATCTCGCCGACGGCCTCCTGGGCCTGCTTCTGCGCCCGCTGGATCCTGGGCATCACCAGCCCGGTCAGCCCGCCGATCACCACCACCACGAGCAGCGTGACCAGCAGCAGCACGCCATCCATGGTCGCCATCATGATGATCGCGCCGGCCAGCATGAACACCGCGCCGATCGAGTTCACGACCCCGTTGGTCAGTACGGCCCGCAACAGCGTCGTGTCACCGGTCACCCGCGACAGCAGATCGCCGGGCTTGAGCCGGTCCACGTCGGCGACCTTCAGCCGGAACATCCGGTCGATGAGCCGGCGCCGCGCGCCCAGCACGATGCCCTCGCCGGTGCGCTCCATCAGGTACGTGCCCAGCGCCGACACCACCGCTCCGACCAGTACCGCCACGGTCAGCCCGACCAACGGCCCGGCCATCGACCGATCCTGCCCGAAGGCGTCCACCACGTACTTGGCCAGCAACGGCATCGCCAGGCCGGCCGCCGAGCCGACCAGGCCGAGTAACCCCCCGAGTACCAGGATCTTCCTGTGCGGGCGCATGTAGGCGAGCAGCTCTCTGATCACCGTTTCTCCTCTCGCGATATATCCCGAAAACCCAACGAACGGCGGATCGCGATCCGCACCCGTCAACCTAAATTGACGACCAAAGTATGTCAACCTTCGTTGACGTCTCATTCTCGAGGAGGAGAAGACACATCCGTTCGCGGAGTTGCGACGAATACGCCGTCGAGGAACCCGGCCGGAACCTCTCGATCTCGATCAGCACTCTCGAAAGGACCGAACATGGAGCTCCGGATCAACCGGCGCGCTCTAGTCGGACTGGGCGTCGCGGCGGCGTTGACCGCCTCCTCGTTCGCCCTGCTCCGTACCGACTCCGGCGACGCTTCCTCGCACCGCGAGGCGCCGATGATCGCGGGCGACCCGCGTAACGACAACACCGACGTGTACGCGTTCGTCAGCCCCGACAAGGCCGACACCGTGACCCTGCTGGCCAACTGGATCCCGTTCCAGGAGCCCCAGGGCGGCCCGAACTTCTACACGTTCGACACCAAGTCCCGCTACAACATCAAGATCGACAACGACGGCGACGCCAAGCCCGACATCGTCTACCAGTGGACCTTCCGCGATGAGGACCGGCGCGGCAACGCCACGTTCCTGTACAACAACGGGCCCGTCACCTCGCTCCACGACGAGAACCTGCTCTTCCGCCAGCACTACACGCTCAAGCGGATCACCGAGGACGGCAGCAGGACGCTCGTCTCGGACGGCATCGTCGCGCCGAGCAACGTCGGCCCCGCCTCGATGCCCGACTACGGCACGCTGCGCGCCCAGTCCCTCAAGAGCCTCCCGAACGGCGGCAAGGCCTACGCCGGCCAGTCCGACGAGGCGTTCTTCCTGGACCTGCGCGTCTTCGACCTGCTCTACGGCGGCAACCTGTCCGAGGTCGGCCAGGACACCACCAAGGGCTACAACGTGAGCACCCTGGCCGTCCAGGTGCCCGCCCACGACCTGGCGCTCCGGGGCGACACCCGGCGCAACCCGGTGGTCGGCATCTGGTCCACCACGGACAAGTGGCGCCCGAACGGCTACGTCCAGGTCTCGCGCCTGGGCAACCCGCTGGTCAACGAGGTCGTGATGCCGGCCGGTCTGAAGGACGCGTTCAACTCGCTGCCCCCGGTCAAGGACGCCGGCATCCCCGAGGTGGTCAAGCGCGTCACCGACCCCGAGGTGGCCAAGCTGCTGGAGGGCATCTACGGCATCAAGGCGCCGGCGACCCCGCGCGGCGACCTGGTCGAGATCTTCCTGACCGGCATCGCCAAGGGCAACGGGCCGATCAAGGCCGACCTGAACTCGCAGACCCTCAACAAGGACGCCGGCAAGCTGCGGCCCGCCGAGATGCTGCGGCTCAACATGGCGGTCCCGCCGTCCAAGGACCCCAACCGGCTCGGCGTGCTGGCCGGTGACCTGGCGGGCTTTCCGAACGGCCGCCGCCTGTCCGACGACGTGGTGGACATCTCGCTGCAGGCCGTGGCGGGCGCCGCGCTGTCCGGCAAGCTCGTCCCTGGCCTGACGGACAAGGTCGACAAGAACGACAAGCCCATCCTGGACTCGTTCCCGTACATCCCGCTGCCCAGCAACGTGGCTGTGAACCAGCGGTGAGCCCCGACCGGTCGGCCTCCTCTCCGGGCCGGCCGGTCCCCCCCGCGGCGGGCCCGTCTCCCAAACTCCCGCCGCGCCCCCGGCCGGCCGGCCTTGTCCCCCGTCAGGGCCGGCCGGCCCTCGACCCGTCCGCGCCGACCCCTTCCGATCTTCGGAGCCTTGGATGCGATCCCTCGCCCTTGCCGGTGGCCTCGTCGTGGCCGGCGCGCTGGCCGTCACGGCCTACGCCGTCTACGCCCCGCCGGCGACCTCTACTGGAACCACGCAGGCCGTGACCTTCACGGAGACGCTGCAGGCCCGTCTGAAGCGCCTGCCCGGCGACTACCGCGGCTGGGCCCAGCTCGGCCTGGAGTACGTCGACCAGGCCAGGGTCACCGGCGACCCGTCGTACTACACCAAGGCTCAAGGGGCCCTGGCCACCGCCGCCCGGCTGAACCCGGCCGATGACGCGGTCCTGACCGGCCAGGCGGCGCTCGCCGCCGGCCGCCACGAGTTCTCCGACGCGGTACGGCTGGCGCGGCGGGCCATCGGCGCCAACCCCTACAGCGCGGCGGCGCACGGGGTGCTGGCCGACGCGAAGACGCAGCTCGGCGACCTGAGCGGGGCCTCGAAGGCCGTGGACGCGATGATGGGGCTGCGTCCGGGCGTGGCGTCGTTCGCCCGCGCCTCCTACGCGGCCGAGCTGCGCGGCGACCGGACGGGGGCGCGCAAGTTCCTGGAGTACGCCCAGAACGACGCCTACGCCCCGGCGGACGTCGCCTACACCCGCTACTACCTGGGCGAACTGGCCCTGCACTCGGGCGACCTGGCCGCGGCCGGCGCCTGGTACGCCAAGGCGCTCCAGGCATACCCCGCCTACACCCCCGCGCTCGCCGGACAGGCCAGGGTCGCGGCGCTCGGCGGGCGGACGGCCGAGGCGCTCGATCTCTACCGGCGGGTGGTCGAGCGGCTGCCGCTGTCGCAGTACCTGATCGAGCAGGGCGAGACCCGGATCAAGGCGGGGCTGAAACCGGACTGGACCCTGCTGGAGGCCCAGCGGAAGCTGCTGCGGGCCGCCGGGGTGCGGGACGACCTCACCTGGGCCGAGTTCGAGGCCGATCACGGCGACCCGGCGCTGGCCGTACGGCATGCCAGGGCCGAGTACGCGCGCAATCCCAACCTCGTCGCCGCCGACGCCCTCGGCTGGGCCCTGTTCAAGGCGGGCAAGCCGCGCGAGGCCCTGCCGTACGCGAAGAAGGCCACCTCGACCGGCTGGCGCAACCCGCTGCTCGGCTACCACCGCGCCCAGATCGAGCGCGCACTCGGCAAGCCCGCGCGCGTGCCCCCGGGCTTCGATCCGTCCCTGCCCGCACTGGCGAGGTTCTCATGAGGGTGCTCCGGCTCGGCCTGCTGTCCGCCGTCGCGGGCCTGGTGTTGTCGACGTGCGCCTCGGTGCTGTTCGTGGCCGCGGCGCGGGCGGAGACGGTGGCCCGGCATCCGCTCGGGAACTTCACCGTCAACCACTACAACGGACTGCGCCTGCGGCCCGACCGGGTGGAGAACGAGGCGGTCGTGGACGCGGCGGAACTGCCGACGCTCCAGGCGAAACCAGGCGTGGACGGCTCGTACGCGGCCAGGACCTGCGCCACGCTGGCCGCCGCCCAGCGGCTCACCGTCGGGGGTACGGCGGTGCCGTGGCGGGTGTCGCGTTCGGCGTTCGCCTACGCGCCGGGGCAGGGCGGTCTGCAGACCAGCCGCCTGACCTGCGGGCTGGTCGCCGAGATCCGGGTGTCGGGCGCGGTGTCGTTCACCGACGCGTTCGAGCAGGAACGGATCGGCTGGCGCGAGATCACCGCCGTCGGCGACGGGGTACGGCTGACCCGGTCGTCCGTGCCGTCGGTCAGCGTGAGTGACGAGCTGCGCAAGTACCCGCAGGACCTGCTGACCAACCCGCTCGACCAGCGCACGGCCGCCGTCACCGTCGGCGGCGCCGCCTCCGCCCTGTCCGGCGACGGCTCCCCCGGCTCCGGCGGCACGACTTCCCGGCTCGGCACGATCAGCGTCGGTGGACCGGTCGGGGACGCGCTGGCGGCGCTGGACCGGACGTTCACCGGCCTGATCGGCGCCGACTCGCTCACGGTGCCGCTCGGGCTGCTGGCCGTGGCCCTGGCGATGCTCCTCGGGGCCGGGCACGCGCTGATCCCCGGACACGGCAAGACGATCATGGCCGCGTACCTGGCCGGGCGGCGCGGACGGCCGCGTGACGCCCTGGTCGTGGGGGCCACGGTGACGGCCACGCACACGGTCGGGGTGCTGGTGGTGGGCCTGCTGCTGAGCGCGTTCACGGCGCTGGCCGGGGAGGCGGTGCTGGGGTGGCTGGGGGTGGCCAGCGGCGTGCTGATCGCCATCATCGGCCTGCGCCTGCTCCTGTCCACCCGCCGCGCCACCGGACACGGGCACGGCCACGGACATGGCCACGGTCACGGTCACGGCCATGGGCACGGCCATGGGCACGGCCACGGGCATGCGGACGAACACGAGCACGGCCACGGGCATGGGCACGAGGGCTCGACGCGGGCCGGGCTGCTGGGGATGGGGGTGGCGGGCGGGCTGGTGCCGAGCCCGTCGGCGCTCATCGTGCTGCTGGGGGCGATCGCGCTGGGTCGTACCTGGTTCGGGGTGGCGCTGGTCACCGCGTACGGCATCGGCATGGCCGCGACACTCACCGTGACGGGCCTGCTGCTGGTCAAGCTCGTCGACCGCCTCGAACGCCGCGCCTCACGGGGACGGGGCCTCGCCGCCCGGCTGTCCACCCTGGCACCGCTGGGCACGGCCGGCATGGTGATGCTGCTGGGCGCGGGCCTGGCCCTCCGCTCGGCCATCGCGCTCTAAATCCTGGCCGACCTCCGGACCAAGATCCTTGACGGCACCTATCCGGCGGGCGAACGGGAACCACGTTCCTCAGCCGCGCGGCGGTCGTCTCACTCCAAGCGCAAATTTCTTACCATGACCGCAAACACCGGTGCTCCCGGCAACGGGTTCCGTTTCTCGCCTACCTTGTACCATCCCCATTTGCGGTACGCAGCTACGGCAGGCGTAGCCGCTGGCAGCACGGTCAAAGTGGCCCGTTTTTCCGGTCTGCTAGTCAGCAGCATGTCATGGATGGTTTCGGCCACATGCTGGCGTCGCCACGGCGCGCGTACCAACAGCTCGACCAACGCCCAGGTACGGCCGGGGCATTCGGCGGTGATCTCCTCGGGGAGCGGAGCCACCAGGTTGCGCCACCACGGCGTTGTCGGCTGCAGCGTCACACCGAAACCAAAAGCGACGAGGTGGCCGTCCTCTCTTGCCGTGATGAGCCGGTATCCCTCTTGCTGACGCTGCACTTCAAAGCGTTCCCGGAATAGCTGGGCGTGCTCCGGCCCCCACGCATACGGCGGCCCGGCGTAGACCTCGCTGTACAGCTCGGTGAGTTCGTCTAGTTGCTGGGCGGCCCGTTCGCTGCTGAGCGACTGGTAATTAATGGCGAGCAACGAGTTCACACTCCCTCGCCGGGGCGGCCCGCCGCAGGTAATCCCGCAACTGCTCGTGGAACGTGGCGACCTCGGAGCAATCGGGGTAGCGGCCCACCAGTGCGCCATCCAAGCGGATGAACCAATCCACCACCAGTGTTGAGCGTGCTTGCTGGGCCATCTGCAAGGAGGTGTGAGCTACGATCGCGGCCTCCACCGGCTCACGCTGAGCCAACCGAACCTTCGCCAGCCGGACTTCATCGAAGATGCGACTGCGCGTGTATCCCTCATCCCGGCTGGCGCGCGCACTCAGGGTGTGGCTTTCGGCCCGCGTCGCGTACTGCTGCCAACGTGCCGGCTGCGTGCTTCGCAGCGCCAACTCGGTGAAAGCGTTGGCCGCCAGACAATCCACCTCTGCCTGATTCATGTAATGGACCCAGTCCGGGCGGGTGTCAGCTTGCGCTTCTTGCCAGATTTCAACACAGGCATCGGCGCTGCGCGCGGCGTTCCCGGCTTCTCGTTCTCCCAGTTGGGCATAAGCACGGGCTTCCAACCCCAGCAGTTCGGCGCGTACCAGATCATTCGCACCGTGCGGCAGGCTGCATAGCGCGGTGCGTGTCAAGCTCAAACTGTCGCTAAATTTACCCAGCGCGGTAGACAGTTGCGTCATATCGCCGGTGATCTTTGCGCCCAGTGCCGGCGCAGCCGCTTCACGGCAGGCGTGCAGTGCCAGCAAGTAATAGCGCTGGGCCATGCCGTGGAGCCCTTGATCGTAGGCCATCCATCCGGCCAACTGTGCCAGCTCGGCAGCCACATGGAACAGCCGCCGCGTAACCTCAGGGGAGTTGTGCTCGTTCAGGCTTTCAGTGACAGCGTTCAACTGCCCGACAACGGCCTTCCGGCGCAAACCACCGGCGCCGGAGGCATCCCATCGCCGAAACAGCACTACCGCCTGTTCCAGCTCTGCTAGCGCCTCCGGGCGCGCCTCACTGCTGACAGGTATGACCGGCAAGCCGGCTACCCACTGGCGTATAGGTTGCAGCAAAGCGGAGCCGGCCAGTACCGCCAGTTGCGCGACCACCTGTCGCCGAGACGCGATGTCGTAGCCTGTAAAACTCTCCATGATCTCTACGGTGTGCTGATTTGTGAGTGAGAAATCCAGCGGCACCGACGAGTGCAAGATGTAGTCGCCTGACTTGCCCGGCAGCGTAACGATGTCGGCCAGCAGTTCCTCCAGCTCAGCCGCTGTGACCTTGAGCAGGGCGGCGATCTTGGGATGCAACCATGGCTGCGGTTCCGTCTCGGCCCGCTCCCAGCGACTGGCAGTGGAACGTTCGACACCCAGCGCGTCGGCCAACGCCTCCTGCGTCAACCCAATGGCCTTGCGCCTCTGGATGAACCGAACCCGCTTCAGTGCCACGCGCTGAGCTCCCTCCGCCACCACCAAGCGTAAAGCGCCAGCCATTCAAGTGCCCTGCTCATCGGGCATGGTGCTTCATTTCTGCCACCTCTGATGCCGCGAAACCGCTCTGGAGCTACCTCGGGCGGCTTGGTTTGCTGCTTAAGCGCGGGATGAACGGAAGGAGACGGGCCATGAGCAACGGCAACGGCAGCGGCACCCCACGGCACCGCCATGGCTCCCCACCGCCCGGAGACATCCCACGGCAGGACACGGTGTACGACGCACTCCACGGTGACATGGACAACGATCGCCACCTTTCTGTGGATACATCAGATCCCGACGAGAAGAACGACACGTCCACAACCGACTGCGAAGTCAGCACAGAACTACCCGAGGCCCCCATGACCGATGACCGCACCTCACCGCCACCCGGAGTGGATCCGAACACGCCCAGCACGGTAGTCCAGCAGCACGTCGAGGACTTCCAGCACCGCGCCAGCGAGGTGCTGAGCGACGAGAATGCCCACCTCCTGGCCGCGCAGTTGCAGGAGTCGTGGGACGGCCGCTGGCAGGTGATGTGGGAGCCGTGGGGCCGCAAGTTCAGGGCGTTCCCGGCCTACGACATGGACGTCAACGCTCCAGTCGACGGCAGAAGCCTCCGCGAACTGTGGCGCAACGTCCTCAATGTCGATCCGGAACTGCTGCTGGCCGTAGCCGAGGCCATCCCGGCGCATCCTCCCACGGTCGTCCACATTCCCCCCGGCTTCTTTCAGGAGATGGCCGGGTGAGCAAGCGAGACGTGGCCCAGCACGCTGCCCACCGAAAGGTCCGGCAGCAACTCCCCACGTCCCGGCGCGACCGGCCGGAGGGGCGAACCCCTCCACGGTCGTGCACTCCGGCGCGGGCCGACCATCCGAACTCTCCATTTCCTCGGACCCGCGCCGACTCGTCTCGCGGCCCACGTACGGGGACAAGCCCGGCTGTGGGCCGCGAGATCCACCTCTCGGTCGTCCTCTTCCCCACTGCGCGAGCCTGGCCGCTTCGCCGTGGTTGGGCGACCGGGCCGGGGAAGGCGGACACCTGGATGTGCATTCGTCCGTCTTCCCCTGGCCGCCAGGGGGCGTACAACGCCCCGGCTCCTCACGCGAAGGTCATGTCATGGACGCCGGTATCGCACTCGCCTTCCTCATCCACAACATCTGGCAGGAGGGCCAGCGACCGCCGCTCGCCAGCGACGACGCTTACAACCCTCCCATTACCGCTCTCCCCACGGCATCAGGCAGTCAGACCCGCGTGGAGAGAGCAGACGATGACCAGAGCCCGACAACCGCAGCACGAGCAAAATGAACCCGCGTTCAGGTGGGAGCCGTACAGGACGGTCGGCAGCCAGCTACGCGTCTCACACACCTCATGCTGCGGCCGGTGGGAGTGGGCGTCCGAGGGCGGCCAGTTCTTCGTGCTGCGCCGCACCGGCGACCGCTACGAGGAGACCGGCCGCGGCCTCTACCGCCAGGCCCTCGACATCTACATCGCTCTCGCCGAAGCGCACCACGCCGAGCATCTGCGCCGTGGGGAGACGCCGGAGCCCGACACCTTCCTGAAGGACGGGGACGGCGTGGCTGAGCCCGGAGGATCCCGCCAGCGGCCACGATCGACCAGTTGCCCAGCACCACCGAGAAGAGGGGATCCAACCTGTGACCACCGACAATGACGTCCAAGACGTCACAGCGCTACGCACCGCCATGATCGAGAAGATCGCCCTTCGCCACCAGGCGCTGGGCTTGGTGCTGCCGGCTGAGGTCGAGCGGGCGCTGCGGACGGTGCCTCGTAATCTGTTCACGGGCGACGTCGATCTGCAAGCCGCCTACGAGGACACCGCGGTCGTCACCAAGCGCAACGAGCGCGGCGCCTCCATGAGCTCGGTGTCGGCGCCCTGGCTGCAGGCGGTGATGCTGGGCCAGGCAAAGCTCAAGCCCGGCGACCGGGTTCTGGAAGTGGGATCCGGCGGCTACAACGCGGCCTTGATCCGAGAGGTCGTCGGGCCGACGGGTTCGGTGACCACGATCGACATCGACCCTGAGGTCACCGACCGCGCCCAGCGGTTCCTGGCGGATGCCGGGTACGGCGACGTGGAGGTGATCTGCGCGGACGCCGAGTTCGAGATCGAGCCAGGCCGCACGTTCGACGCGATCATCGTCACGGTCGGCTCGTGGGACGTTCCCCCGGCCTGGCCCTCGCAGCTCGCCAAGGGCGGCAGACTGGTCGTCCCGCTGCGCACCTGGGGCTTGACCAGGTCCTGGGTCCTGGAACATCAGGACGGCGCCCTGGTGAGCCGTGATCGTCAGGTGTGCGGCTTCGTCTCGATGCAGGGCGCGGGAGCCCACAAGGGCACCGCGACCCCGCTGCTCGACGCTGACAGAGATCACACGGTCGGGCTGTGGCGGGATGAAAAAGACACCATTGACGCGGCGGCGCTATCTGGAGTGCTGAACCTGCCGCGCGCGGAGGTGTGGACCGGCATCACGGTGGGTGCCCGGATCCGGTACAGCGACCAGGACCTATGGCTCGCCACGACCCTGCCCGGCTTCAGCTTGATCACCGCGTCACAGAAAGCGATCGACCACGGCATTGTGGCGCTGCCATGGCAGTACGGCACACCGGCGCTCGTGGACGGCCCCAACCTGGCCTACCGCCCCAAGCCCCGCCCCATCGACGGCGACGTCTTTGAATTCGGCGCGTTCGCGCACGGCCCGCAAGCCGAGCAGTCCGCGCGGCGGTTGGCCGACCAGATCGCCGCGTGGAACCTGGCCAGTCGGCCGGAACCCCGCCTGTCGGTCCACCCGGCAGACACACCGAACGGCGAACTACCAGACGGGCACGTCCTGGACAAGGAACACGCCCGTCTCGTGATCTCCTGGCCGACGGCCAGGTAGCCCCACCCTCCGATCGAAAGGATCCGGTACATGGAGCCGCACGAGTTCACCCTCGACGTCCGCTTCTTGAAGACCGCACCCGCGTCCATAGGACTCGACTCCGACGACTGCACCAGCGACGGCTGCGGCGAGACCCCCGGCAGCGCCGGCATCGCCAACGGCTAACCCCTCCCCGTGTTCCCGGCCACTCCGCATGGCCGGGAACACCCCCTCGAGAACGGAGGAACGGCCAGATGCATCGCTTCCGAGCCGTGGACGCCGCCGTCGTTCGCGTCGCCGCCTACCCGAAAGACTTGGCTCTGCCGCCATGGCCCGACCTCACCGGGAACGATGCTCGCGACGCTGCCGGCTGGATCTGCGAGGTCTGGCCGATGCCAGGGGTAGGCGACGCCGTCACAATCGCCAGCCCTGATCTGGCTCACGTCCTCACCGCGATGTGCGCGAACCCGAACGCCTTCCGGCCGCGTCAGATCCATCGCGCGGCCGAGGCGCTGATGCGTTATCTCCTGCGGTGGACGAGCCGGGCCACACCGTTCGGCCTGTTCGCCGGAATCGCCCCTGTCACCCTGGCTTCCGCTACCTCGGTCGCGTTCGGTGACCGGCATACCGCCGTACTGCGGCCGGATTCCCTGTGGCTCGCCGAGACGATCAGCGCGCTGGAAGACGATCCAGCTTTGCTGCGAGTTCTGCCGGTCCAGGCGAACAACCTGGGGTTCGCGCGCGGCGCGGACTGGGTGCTGCCCTACCAGCCCAGCGCTGAGGGGACGGTGTCGGAGGTGTCCGTGCGCTACACCGCGGCGGTCCGCATGGCCCTGGAGGAGGCGGCCACTCCGGTCGTCTTCGGCGATCTGCTGGCGAAGCTGGCCGCCGAGTCTCCGCAGGCACCGGTCACGGTCATCGAGGGCATGCTCACCGAACTGGTGCGGTTGCGGATCCTGCTCACCAGCGTGCGACCGCCGATGACCGTCACCGACCCCGTCGCTCACATCACTGCCCAACTGCAAGGCCCGGCCGCCACTTCTGCTGACCTTGATCCGGGCTCCCGGCTGGCTGTCGGTCTGCGGCTGGACTGCTCGATCAGCCTGCCTCCCCCGGTGATCGAGGAGGTCGAGGCGGCCGCCGCGATCCTGGTTCGGCTGGCCCCCAGACAGCCCGCGTGGCAGGGGTACCACACCGCGTTCGTCGACCGTTATGGTCCGGGGGCCCTGGTGGGCATCCGGGAACTTCTGGACCCTGATCGCGGGCTCGGCTATCCCGACGGGTTCCGCGGCTCGCTCACCACCCACGACCCCGCGCCGACCCGCAGAGACGCCGCGCTGGCGGCCCTTGCACACAAGGCTGCCCTGAGCGGGTACGCCGAGCTGGTCTTTACCGATGACATGGTGGCCGAGCTGGAGAAGACGGGCGGCGGGGCAGCGCCGGGCGTCCCGCACACCGAGGTGCGGGTCGCCGTCAGCGCCCCGACTCCCGCCGCGTTGGACGCCGGGAACTTCACCCTCATGGTGGTGTGCGCGTCGCGGCACGCCGGCACCTCGGTGGGCCGGTTTCTGCACCTTCTGCCCGCCGCGGACCGGGAGCGGATCATCGGCGCCTACCGTCGCCTCCCGACCAGCACGGACGGCGCGATGGCCGTGCAGTTGTCGGTCCCTCCGCTACGTGCCCGCACGGACGGCCTGGCCCGCACTCCGGATGTGCTGCCGGTGCTGTCGCTGGGAGAACATCGCCACCTGCGCGACTCGGCGGTTGATCTCGACGACTTGGCGGTCACTGCCGACGCCCGCCGCCTGATCCTGATGTCGCTCACACGCGGCCGCGCCGTGGAGCCGTTGATGTTGAACGCGACCAACCTGCACCACAGCGCCCACCCCCTGGCCCGGTTCTTGTGCGAAGTCAGCACCGCGACCTCGACACCCTGCACCACCTTCAGGTGGGGTCGTATCGCCGACCGGTTCGCCTTCCTTCCACGCGTCCGGTACGGCCGGACGGTCCTCAGCCCGGCTCGGTGGAACCTCGCCGCCCCTGACCTGCCCGCAGCGGCCGCCACCACCGGGGAATGGGCCGAGCGCTTCCAGGAGCACCGGCACTCACGCCATATCCCGGACGTGGTGCGGTTGGGCGACGATGACGTCCTGATCCGCCTGGACCTGACCGAGGGCGCACACCTGGCGCTGCTACGCCACCACCTGGACCGCACCGGCGAAGCCCGGCTGATTGAGGACGTGAGCGACGACGCCTGGCTCGGCGGGCGCCCCCACGAAATCGTCGTCCCCCTCGCCTCCACCACTCCGCCCCACCCCTGGCCGCGACCATTGCGGCGCGAGCGAACCCATCATGGTCCCGGCCACCTGCCCGGAGACTCACCGTGGCTGTACGTGAAACTGTTCGGCCACCCCGGACGACAAGCCGAACTCCTCACGACCCATCTGCCGGGGCTGCTCGCCGATTGGGAGCATGGGCCCTGCGATAACTGGTGGTTCATCCGCTACAACACTCCTGCACCGCACCTGCGGATCCGGCTGCCCCTGCATGATGGCGACCGGTATGGGCCCGCCACTCGGTCGTTCGGACAGTGGGCACGCACCGTGCACCGTGCCGGATTGCTGCGCGATCTCTGCCTGGACACCTACCGGCCGGAAATCGGCCGGTTCGGCACCGGCCCAGCCCTGGCCGCCGCCGAAGGCGTGTTCGCCGCCGACTCCGCGGTCGCGGTCGCGCAGCTACGCGCCACGGCTAACCCTCAGGCTGCGACCGCACTGATCGAACGGAGGCGTACAGCGCTGGCCACCTACCGGGCGCTTCTCGAACGACGCCTCCGCACCCTGGAGAACACATGCCTACTCAACACTCGATCCCCTCACGCCCACCCGTACCACCCAGCAAGATGGCCGATGCCGTGCTCGCGGTACTGTCCGGCACCCCTGCCGAGGTGGCCGCAGCCGCTATCAGCGCCCGCACGGAGACTCTCACCGACGCAGTCGATGCCTACCAGGCCGCCGGATACCAGGCGTTGGAAGCCCGCACGGCTGATCATGGCTGGTACAGCATCCGCGTCCAGTTCGCCGATTGGGAGAGCGCCGAGCAGGCTGCCATGACGCACCTCAGCCCACGCCTGGATCGCCTGTGCGAGCGCAAGCTGATCAGCGGATGGTGGTTCATCCGCAAGCATCCATGCTGGCGGCTCCGGCTACGCCCGCTCGATGGCCTCGTCCCCGATGTGAAGGCCGCCGTCAACGCCGTGCTGAACGACCTGACCGGGTCCGGGGTGCTCACCCGCTGGTGGCCGACCATCTACGAGCCGGAGACCGCCTCGTTCGGCGGGCCGGTCGGAACCGAGATCGCCCACGCCCTGTTCAGCACCGACAGCCGCCACATCCTCGCCTACCTGCGGCAGCCCCCGCCGGACGTCGGCCGTAAAGAAGTGTCGATGCTGCTGTGTGCCACCCTGCTGAGCGCGGCCGGACTGGATCGGTTCGAGCGCGGAGACACCTGGAACCGCATCGCGGAACTGCGCCCCCTTCCCACCGACGCTCCCTCCGCCTGTCTGGAGGACCTGGCCGAGCGGATCCGCCCCCTCGTCGCCTCCCCCACCGGCTCGATCGCCCTGGATGGGCCGTGCGCCTTCGCCGCGCCCTGGGCAGCCGTCTTTCGCGATGCCGGGCAGTCCCTCGGTGAAGCCGCGTCCGCCGGCCATCTGGACCGGGGTGTCCGGCACGTCCTCACCCACCTCGTGATCTTCCATTGGAATCGTCTTGGCTTGTCCGCCACCACGCAAGGCATCCTCAGTCGTGCCGCATGCGAAGCCCTCCTCCCTTCAGGGAAGTGATCATGCTCTTCGTCGGGCTTGAACGTAGCTGCCGCCCTGTCGCCGGAGCACTCTGCTTGCAGAGGGATGGCACCCGGCGGGACGCTCCGACAGGCTTCAGCACCACTTGGAGTGCCGTTTTTTCCTCCGCCCGGCCATCGCGCTCTAGCCCGGCCCGGGGCCGCCGCGCTGCAGGATGAGTGTGTCCACGCCGTCCAGGATCCGGGCGAGGCCGAAGGAGTAGTCGAAGCGCCGATCCGGCTCGGCGGTGTCCTCCGGATAGTCGAAGGCGCCCGCGTCGACCGCCGTACGCAGGGCCGGAAAGCGCCGCGCGTCGACGAGGTCGCCGAGCAGCGCGCTGTAGGCGGCGATCGACTCCCCCGAGGCGGCGGGGCCGAGATGCGCGCTCATCCGCGCGGTGGTGAGCATGTAGTTGGCGATCAGCAGGACCACGCCCGCCTTGTCGCTTTCGGGGAGCCCGGTGTCGCGCAGCGCATTCAGGGCGCGATCGGTCCACGTCAGCTGGTTGGGGGTGATCGGCGGTCCGGTGACGGGCAGATCCACGATCCAGGTGTGGGCGCGCAGCATCACCCACTGCGCCGCGCACCAGCGCTCCAGGCCACGCCGCCAGTCGTCGCAGGGCTCGTCGAGCTCGGCGGGCACGGCCGCGACCGTGTCCAGCATCAGCAGCAGCAGCTCATTCTTGCTCTTGACGTGCCGGTAGAGCGACATCGTGGTGAAGCCCAGCCGCTCGGCGACCCTGGCCATCGACACGGCGTCAAGGCCGCCGGCGTCGGCCAGCTCGACCGCCGCGCGGGCGATGCGCGGCGGGCTGAGCCCCTGCCTGGGCTCAGGCGCCGGCTCGTCGAGTCTTCCCCAGAGCAGGTCGAGCCCCGGCGGCAGCTTGTCGTTCATGGTCCTCACCTTCGCCCATCGCCCTCGCCTTTCGCGACGTCCGTCCGGCGCCGACGCCGACGCCGACGAGCTGGGCCGCACGCTTGCGCTCCCGCCAAGTGTATGTCATACACTCGGTGTATGACATACACAGCACTGATCATCGGTGGTGGGATAGCGGGCTCGTTATGCGCGGTCGCCCTGCGCAAGGTGGGGATCACGCCGGTCGTCTATGAGGCGTACGACCGGACCGCCGACCACACGGGCGCCTTCCTGACGCTCGCGGTGAACGCGCTCGACGCCTTGCGCGCCCTCGACGTCGACCTCGGCGACATCGGCTTCGACACGCCGCGCATCGTGTTCACCAACGGCTCCTGAAGGCGGCTCGGCGAGCTGCCGTACGGCACCACCCTGCTGGACGGCATGGTGACCGGACCGTCAAGCGGGCCGACCTCTACCGCGCCTTCCGCGACCGGGCCGTCGGATCCGGCGTGCGCGTCGAGTACGGCAAGCGGCTCGTCGACGCCGAGAGCACCGGCGACGGGGTGCTGGCGAGGTTCGCCGACGGCACCTCGGTCCGCGGCGACCTGCTCATCGGCGCGGACGGCCTGCGGTCACGTACCCGCGAGATCATCGACCCGCACGCGCCGGACGCGCGCTACGGCGGGCTGCTCAACACGGGCGGCTACGCCCGCGGCGTCTCCACCGGCTGCGAGCCGGGCACCATGAACGCGATCTTCGGCAAGCGCTGCTTCTTCACCCATACGACGCATCCGAGCGGCGAGGTGTGGTGGGCGGCGAATCCGGCCCAGGCCGCCGAGCCCGACCCCGCCGAACTGGCCGCGATCACCCCCGAACAGTGGCGGTCCCGGCTGATCGGCCTGTTCCGGCACGATCGCGGGCCCGCCGCGGACATCATCGCGGCGACCGGCGAGATCTTCGCGGGCTGGAGCACCTACGACGTGCCGACCGTGCCGAAGTGGCACAACGATCGGATGATCATCATCGGTGACGCGGCCCATGCGACCGCCCCCTCGATCGGGCAGGGCGCGGCCATGGCCATCGAGGACACCGTCGTGCTGGCCAAGTGCCTGCGGGACAGCCCGGACATCGCCACCGCGTTCGCCGCCTACCAGCGGCTACGGCGCGAGCGCGTGGAACGCGTCGTCGCGCAGGGCAATCGGACCGGCGGCTGGAAGACACTCGGTCCCGTCGCCCGGGTGCCGCGTGACCTGATCATGAGCCTGGCCATGAGACGCATGGCCCGCACCGGCGACAACCCGAGCCGGTGGATCTACGAGCACCACATCGACTGGGACGAACCCGTCTACAGCGCGGGCTAGATCTGCCGGCGTCCGCGCCGGGTGGAGGGCAGGTCGTGGCGCCCCGAGACGAACTCCTGGACCGCGATCTTGGCCCTGATCACCGGCCGGCGCCACCGTTCCTCCCGGTGCGCGGCCGTGGCCAGCTTCCGCGGGCGCCGCTTCTGGTAGAACAGGTGGGCCCATGGAGACCCGGGTCTGGCCAGCCGCACCGCGCCCACCAGCAGCAGTACGGGCACGAACAGGCCCACTATCCCGGTCCAGATCTTGCCCTTCAACAGGGTGGTCACGGCGAGCACCATGTTCGCCACGAGCAGCGCGCCTGGATTGACCGGGGTCCCGTAGTCGAACGACAGCGGCCGGAGCCCGGTGAGCAGCAGCCCCGTCATCGCGACCGCGATGAACACCGCGTCGACCGAGGTGCGGCCCTCTTCCTCCCAGTACACGTCGTGCAGGTGCAGGATCAGCGCGAACTCGTCCAGCACCAGCGCCGACCCGATCCCGAAGACGGCGGCCGCCGCGGCGTAGGCCACCTGCGACGCCGAGGACACGATCAGCCCGCTGACCCCGCCGACCAGCATGAGCACGACCCCGAACACCACGTGGTGGATGTGCATCTCGCCCACGTTGACGTTGCGGAACCAGCCGACCTTCGCCCTGATCAGCCGCACGTTGACGCGGGTGGCCACGAAGGCCCCGATGAGCGCGACGAAGAAACAGAACAGCGGCAGCCGTCCCGTGTCGACAATGCTCAGCTCGAACCAGTTCCCCATGACCTTGAAAACGATGCTACGAGGCCAATCGTCATCCCTTGACCATTTGGACCGGGAAACGAACTCAAGACAGGAACGCGCGCAGCAGCGCCGCCGTGCCCTCCAGGTGCTCCGCCACTGCTCGGCGGGCCCCTTCCGGGTCGCCCGCCAGGATGGCCGCCACGATCGCCTCGTGCTGGCGGGCGGAGTGGTCGAGGTTCACCTGGAGCATCGGGATGGCGTTGAGAAGGTCGCTGACCCGCAGGCGCGCGTCGGCGCAGGCGGTGGCCAGCAGGGCGGAGCCGGTCAGCTCGGCGATCGAGAGGTGGAAGGCCGTGTCCAGCCGCCGGTAGTCCCCGATGCCCGCCTTGTTGAGCGCCGCGAGCCGGCCGCGCAGGAGGGAGCGCTGGTCGTCGGTCAGCGTGGCCGCCGCCAGCACCGCCGCCGCACCGCATTCGACCGCCATGCGGAAGGTCAGCGCGTCGGTGAGGTCGGCCGTGCCCATGTCGGCCACGACCCTGCGCAGGTCGCCGCTCTCCGGCGGAGGCGGGGCGTAGGTGACGAACGCGCCGCCGTAGCGGCCGCGCCGTACGTCGAGGTAACCCGCGTCCTGGAGCGCCCGGATCGCCTCGCGCAGCGTCACCCGGCTGATGCCGAGCTGAACGGCCAGCTCACGCTCCGGGGGCAGTTTCCGGCCCGGCGCGACCACGCCGAGCTTGATCGCCTGGAGCAGCCGTTCTACCGTCTCCTCGAAGGCGTTTCCTGCCCTGACCGGCCGTAACACCGTCATCAACCGCGCCGAGTCGTCCAACGTGTCCTCAGGTCTTGACAAGCGATCCCTATATGCACATCAATGGTCTAAGAGTAGCCCAATTAGCGGGAAAGCGAGCGAACTTCTGTGAGCGAGCGAGGTCTTCCACAGCCCGGACCACTGTCCGTCGACGAGTTGCGTGACGAGGTGGCCGCCGGGCGGGTCGACACCGTGCTGCTCGCGCTCGCCGACATGCAGGGCAGGTTGCAGGGCAAGCGCCTGTCGGCGCGCTACTTCCTGAACGAGGTGCTGGGGCACGGCTCGGAGGGCTGCAACTACCTGCTCGCCGTGGACGTGGACATGAACACGGTCGACGGCTACGCGATGTCGTCCTGGGAGCGCGGCTACGGCGATTTCGTGATGAAGCCCGATATTTCCACGTTGCGGTGGGTGCCGTGGCAGGAGGGCACCGTCATGCTCATGGCGGACCTGACCTGGGAGAGCGGCGACGACGTGACCGCCTCGCCGCGGCAGATCCTGCGCGCGCAGCTCGCCCGCCTCGCCGACCGCGGCCTGGCCGCCTTCGTGGGCACCGAGCTGGAGTTCATCGTGTACGAGGACAGCTACGAGGACGCGTGGAAGCGCGCGTACCGCGACATGTCCCCCGCGAACCTCTACAACGTCGACTACTCCCTCCTCGGTACGGCCCGCATCGAACCCCTCCTTCGCCGGATAAGACGGGACATGGAGGGAGCTGGGCTGTACGTCGAGTCCGCCAAGGGCGAGTGCAACCTGGGCCAGCACGAGATCGCCTTCCGCTACGACGAGGCGCTGAAGACCTGCGACAACCATTCCATCTACAAGAACGGCGCCAAGGAGATCGCGGCTCAGGAGGGCAAGTCGATCACCTTCATGGCCAAGCCGAACCAGCGCGAGGGCAACTCCTGCCACATCCACATCTCGTTGCGCAGCGTGGACGGCGACCCGGTAATGGCGGGCGACGGCCCCCACGGGCTGTCCGAGCTCGGTGCCCGCTTCATCGCCGGGCAGCTGGCTCACATGCGCGAGCTCACGCTCTTCTACGCCCCGAACATCAACTCCTACAAACGCTACGTCCCCGGCAGTTTCGCCCCCACGGCCGTCAAGTGGGGCGTGGACAACCGCACCTGCTCGCTCAGGCTCGTCGGCCACGGGGAGTCGCTGCGCATCGAGAACCGGGTGCCGGGCGGCGACGTGAACCCCTACCTCGCGGTGTCGGCGCTGATCGCGGCCGGGCTGCGCGGCATCGACGAGGAGTTGCCGCTGGAGGACGCGTTCGGGGGCAATGCCTACGACTCCGGCGCCGAGACCGTGCCCCACACCTTGCGGGACGCGCTGGCGCTGTTCGAGGGGTCGAAGCTGGCGCGTGAGACGTTCGGCGACGACGTGGTGGCGCACTATGCGAACAACGCCCGGATCGAGCTGGCCGCCTTCGACGCGGCTGTCACGGACTGGGAGCTGTTCCGGGGTTTCGAGCGGATGTGAGCACGATGCAGATCATCAATCCGGCGACGGAGGAGATCCTCGCCGACGTGGAACTGGCCGACGCGGCCGAGGTCGACCGGGCCGTGGAGCGTGCCAGGCGGGCCTATCAGAGCTGGCGCGACGTGGCGCCCGGCGACCGGGCGCGGCTGCTGCGCCGCTTCGCCGACCTGGTGGACGAGCACCGGGACGAGCTGGCCCTGCTGGAGCTCACGAACTCCGGCCACCCGATCGGCAACGCCCGCTGGGAGGCGGGCGCGGTACGCGACGTGCTGCACTTCTACGCCGCCGCCCCCGAGCGCAACCACGGCAAGCAGATCCCGGTGCCCGGCGGCGTGGACATCACCTTCCAGGAGCCGCTGGGCGTGGTGGGCGTGATCGTGCCCTGGAACTTCCCGATGCTCATCATGAGCTGGGGCGTCGCCCCGGCCCTGGCCGCGGGCAACACGGTGATCGTCAAGCCCGCCGAATGGACCCCACTGACCGCGCTGAGGCTGGCCGAGCTGGCCCTCGCCGCGGGCCTCCCCGAGGGGGTGCTCCAGGTGCTGCCTGGGGCAGGGGAGGTCGCGGGGGCCCGCCTGGTCGAGCATCCGCGGGTGGCCAAGATCGTGTTCACCGGCTCGACCGAGGTGGGCAAGGAGATCGCCGCCAAGGCGGCAACCCAGGTAAAGCGGATAACCCTCGAACTAGGCGGCAAATCCGCAAATATCGTGTTTGCGGACTCTGATCTGGAAAAAGCGGCGAAAACGGCGCCGTATGCCGTCTTCGATAACTCCGGCCAGGACTGCTGCGCCCGATCCAGGATCCTGGTGCAGGCGGAGATCTACGACGCGTTCCTGGAGCTGCTGCTGCCGGCCGTACAGAACATCAGAGTCGGCGACCCGCTCGACGAGAGCACCGAGATGGGCCCGCTGATCAGCGCCGAACATCTGGAGCGGGTGCGCGGCTTCATCGACGGCCCGCCGTACCTGCAGGGCGACTGCCCGCAGGGCAAGGGGTTCTGGTTCCCGCCGACGGTCCTGACGCCGGCGCTCACCGATCGGGCGTTCACCGAGGAGATCTTCGGGCCCGTGGTGTCGGTGGTGCCGTTCGCGGACGAGGCGGAGGCGGTGCGGATCGCCAACGACACGCCGTACGGCCTGAGCGGCTCCATCTGGACCCGCGACGTCGGCCGGGCGCTGCGCGTCGCGCGGGCCGTGGAGGCGGGTGCGCTGTCGGTGAACTCGCACTCCTCGGTCCGCCACTGGACGCCGTTCGGCGGCTTCAAGGAGTCCGGCCTCGGCCGGGAGCTGGGCCCGGACGCCCTCATGGCGTTCACCGAGACCAAGAACGTCTTCATCTCAACGGAGTGACACACATGCAGCGTTTGCACAACCGCGTCGCCGTGATCACCGGCGCGGGCGGCGGCATCGGCCTGGCCACCGCGCGGCGGTTCGCCGAAGAGGGTGCCAAGGTGGTCTGCGCCGACGTCGACGAGGAGGCGGGCACCAAGGCCGCCGCCGAGGTGGGCGGGCTCTTCGTCAAGGTCGATGTGACCAGCGAGGACGACGTCGTCCGGATGTTCCGGACGGCGTTCGACACCTATGGCTCCGTCGACATCGCCTTCAACAACGCGGGCATCTCGCCGCCCGAGGACGACTCGATCCTGGAGACCGGCATCGAGGCGTGGCGGCGGGTGCAGGAGGTGAACCTGACGAGCGTCTACCTGTGCTGCAAGCACGCGATCCCGTATATGCGACGGCAGGGCAAGGGCTCGATCATCAACACCGCGTCGTTCGTGGCGGTGATGGGGTCGGCGACGTCGCAGATCTCCTACACGGCCTCGAAGGGCGGGGTGCTCGCGATGTCGCGCGAGCTCGGCGTCCAGTTCGCGCGTGAGGGGATCCGGGTGAACGCGCTGTGCCCGGGGCCGGTCAACACGCCGCTGCTGAAGGAGCTGTTCGCGAAGGACCCCGAGCGGGCCGCTCGGCGCCTGGTGCACGTGCCGGTGGGGCGCTTCGCCGAGGCGTCGGAGATCGCGGCGGCGGTGGCGTTCCTGGCCAGCGACGACGCCTCTTTCATCACGGGCTCGGAGTTCCTCGTCGACGGCGGCATCTCGGGCGCCTACGTCACGCCTCTTTAGGAGCACGTCACGCCTCTTTAGGAAGGGACCTTAAGGAAGGGACCTTAAGGAAGGGAAGTTGTGGAACGACCCGTCATCGGGATCACGTCCTATGTCGAGCCTGCCCGCTACACCGTGTGGGAGCTGCCCGTCGCCCTGCTGCCGTACATGTACGTGGAGCAGGTGGTCCGGGCCGGCGGGCAGCCGGTGATCCTGCCGCCCGCCGGGTCGCCCGCCCGACTGGTGGCGCGGTTGGACGGGTTGATCCTGGCCGGTGGTGGTGACGTCTCGCCCGAGCGGTACGGCCAGGAGCCGCACGACCAGACCGGCTACATCCGGAAATTTCGGGACACGGCGGAGTTCGCGGTGATCGAGGCGGCTCTTGAGGCCGACCTGCCCTATCTCGGGATCTGCCGGGGTATGCAGGTGCTCAACGTCGTGCTCGGCGGGACCCTGCACCAGCATCTGCCCGATGTGGTGGGACACACCGGGCACTCCCCCGCACCCGGCGAGTTCGGCCACCTGCCCGTCCGGCCCGTGGCGGGGACTCTCGTCGGCAAGGCGCTCGGCGCCGAGCCGGCGACCGTGCCGCACTACCACCACCAGGCCATCGACCGGCTCGCCCCCAGCCTGACCGTGTCCGCCGTGGCGGACGACGGCACGATCGAGGCGGTGGAGCTGGACTACAGGACGTTCGCCATGGCCGTGCAGTGGCATCCGGAGGCGGCGAAGGACTGCGCGCTGTTCGAGGCGCTCGTCGCCGCCTGCTGAACCGCCCCCGGTACAGCCCTTTTGGCCCCAAGCGGCCGGATCCGCACGCGACAACTCCCCCATAACAGCACTAGGCTTGCGGACATCACCGTCGAAACCGTGCGGGAGAGCGTCCTGGCATCCGGCCAGGTCCCCTGAAGGAGCAAGCCCTCCCCGCGAACCTCTCAAGGCAAAGGACCGCACGGACGAGGTGTCCTCTGGAAAGCAGGCCTGGCGGCCTCGCCGAAGGTGAAAGTCCGGCAAATTACGGGCGAAGCTCTCAGGCACCCATGACAGAGGGGGAGGATGTCTGGCATCCGATCCTGCCCTGAGGTGCGCATATGTCACGTCCTACACCGCTCCGAGACGTCCACGAGAGCCTCGGCGCGACATTGACCGATTTCGCCGGGTGGCTGATGCCGCTCCGCTACGGCAGCGAGTCCGCCGAGCACAACGCGGTGCGCCAGGCGGCCGGGCTGTTCGATCTCTCCCACATGGGCGAGATCTTCGTGACCGGGCCTCAGGCGGGCCAGGCGCTCGACTACGCGCTGGTGGGACACCTGTCGGCGCTCGCGCCCGGCCGGGCCCGCTACACCATGATCGTGAACGAGCATGGCGGGGTGCTGGACGACCTGATCGTCTACCGGCTCGGGGACGAGGAGTTCGGCGATGAAGAGTTCATGGTGGTGGCTAACGCCTCCAACTATGAAAAAGTCGGGGAAGAGCTGAAAAATCGCGCCAAGTCGTACAACGCGGTGGTCGAGGATCGCTCGGAGCAGTACGCGCTGATCGCCGTGCAGGGGCCGCGCGCGCAGGAGATCCTCGCCACGCTCACCGACGCCGACCTCGCCGGGCTGAAGTACTACGCGGGCCTGCCCGGTCTGGTCGACGGGCGGCAGGCGCTCATCGCGCGTACCGGCTACACGGGTGAGGACGGGTTCGAGCTGTTCGTGGCCAACCAGGACGCCGTGCCGCTCTGGCACGCGCTGACCGAGGCCGGCCGGCCGTACGGGCTGCGAGCGGCGGGTCTGTCCAGCCGTGACACGCTCAGGCTCGAAGCGGGCATGCCGCTGTACGGCAACGAGCTCGGCGTCGAGCTGACCCCGTTCGACGCGGGGCTGGGCAGAGTGGTGAAATTCGACAAGCCGGGCGACTTCGTCGGCAGGTCGGCGCTGGAGGCGGTCAAGGACACGCCGCCGCGGCGCCGGCTCGTCGGACTGGTCGCTCGGGGTCGCCGGGTGCCGCGCCACGGATACCCGGTGACCAAGGACGGCGCCGTCGTCGGCGAGGTCACCAGCGGGGCACCCTCCCAGACCCTGGGTAAGCCCATCGCCATGGCCTACGTCGACAATGGGGCCGACGCAGGTCTGGCCGTGGACATCCGGGGCAGCCATGAACCTATGGACCTCATTGAGCTGCCCTTTTACAGGAGGAACAAGTGAGCAACATCCCAGACGAGCTGAGCTACACCAAGGAGCACGAGTGGGTGGCCGGGCTCGACGACGGCATCACCGTGACCATCGGCATCACGGCCTACGCGGCCGAGGCGCTGGGTGATGTCGTCTTCGTGCAGCTTCCTGAGGTCGGCTCGACCGTCGAGGCGGGCGACTCCATCGGTGAGGTCGAGTCGACCAAGTCGGTGAGCGAGATCTACACCCCCGTCGGCGGCGAGATCGTCGAGGTCAACCAGGCCGTCGTGGACGATCCGTCGCTGGCCAACAGCGACTCCTACGGCGATGGCTGGATGTTCCGCGTGCGCGTGGAAGGCGACCCCGAGGACCTGCTCACCGCCGAGGAGTATTCGGCGCTCACCTCAGGCGAGTCCTGACCCACCCGCCGGGGTCCTGACGGGCCCCGGCCCTTCTGAAGGGCGCCCATCAATGGCGATCAGCGTCTTCGACCTGTTCAAGATCGGCATCGGCCCGTCGAGCTCGCACACCGGCGGTCCCATGGCCGCCGCGCACCGGTTCGCCCGCGGTCTGCACGACGACGACCTGCTCGCGCGTACGGCCCGCGTCGAGGCGATCCTGTACGGCTCGCTCGGCCTGACCGGCAAGGGCCACGGCAGTGACAAGGCCGTCCTGCTGGGGCTGTCGGGCGAGAAGCCCGAGCTGGTCGACGTGGACTCCATCGACGCGCGCCTGGCCGCGATGCGCGAGTCCGGCACGGTCCGGCTCTACGGCACGCGCGAGATCCCCTTCGTCGTGGGCGAGGACCTCGTCTTCGAGCGCAAGATCTCCCTGCCCGAGCACCCGAACGGCATGCGCTTCACCGCCTTCTCCGAATCGGGCGAGAAGCTGCGGGAGAAGGTCTACTTCTCGGTCGGCGGCGGCTTCGTGGTGGACGAGCAGGCCACCGGCGCCGATCGCATCAAGCCCGACGACACCGTTCTGCCCTACCCCTTCACGACCGGGGATGAGCTGCTCAAGCACTGCTCCAACACGGGCCTGTCCATCTCCGCGCTGATGCTGGAGAACGAGCAGGCGTTCGGCCGCTCCGCCGCCGAGATCCGCGCGCAGATCCTGCACCTGTGGCAGGTCATGTGCGAGTGCGTCGAACGCGGCATCGCCAAGGAGGGCGTGCTGCCGGGCGGCCTCAAGGTCAAGCGCCGCGCGAACCGCCTGCACCGCCGCCTGCAGACCGAGTCGCCGAAGACCGACCCGCTGCACGCCATGGACTGGGTGTCGCTGTTCGCGCTGGCGGTCAACGAGGAGAACGCCGCGGGCGGCCGCATCGTCACCGCCCCCACGAACGGCGCCGCGGGCATCATCCCCGCCGTCCTGACCTATTACTCCCGCTTCATCCCGCACGCCGACGACGACGGCATCGTCCGCTTCTTCCTCACCGCGGCGGCCATCGGCGTCCTGTTCAAGGAGAACGCCTCGATCTCGGGCGCCGAGGTCGGCTGCCAGGGCGAGGTCGGCTCGGCCTGCTCCATGGCCGCCGCGGGCCTCACGGAGGTCCTGGGCGGCACGCCCGAGCAGGTGGAGAACGCGGCGGAGATCGGCATCGAACACAACCTGGGCCTGACCTGCGACCCGGTCGGCGGCCTGGTCCAGATCCCGTGCATCGAGCGCAACGCGGTGGCCTCCATCAAGGCCATCGCCGCGGCCCGCATCGCCCTGCGCGGCGACGGCCAGCACTTCGTCGCCCTGGACCGGGCCATCAAGACGATGCGTGACACGGGACGGGACATGCTGGACAAGTACAAGGAGACCTCGCGCGGCGGCCTCGCGGTCAACGTCATCGAGTGCTGACCCGGGCGCGCTCTGGTTCGAGCGCGCTCGCGTTCGCGTGCTCGCGTTAAAAGCGGGTTTGCGTTCGAGTGCGCTCAAAGCCATAGCGTCGCCGACATGACGACACAGACACAGACACAGACCTGGATCATCACCGGCGCGTCCCGCGGACTCGGGCGCGCACTCGCGGAGGCGGCGCTCGCGGCGGGCGACCACGTGGTGGCGGCGGTACGCCGGCCCGAGAGCGTGGCCGACCTGAAGGCCGCGTACCCGGACGCCTGCCTGATCGCCACGTTCGACGTCCGGGACACCACCGCCGCCGCGGACCTCGTACAGAAGACCCTCGACCACTTCGGGCAGCTCGACGTGCTCGTCAACAACGCGGGCCGGGGCATGGTCGGCGCGGTCGAGGAGATCGGCGACGCGCAGTTGCGTGAGCTGATGGACTTGCACCTGTTCGGCCCGGCCGCACTCGTCCGCGCGGCGCTGCCCGCGATGCACGCGCGGGGCACCGGCACGATCGTGCAGATGAGCAGCCAGGGTGGGCGGATGTCCTTCCCCGGCGTGTCGGCGTACTCCGCGTCGAAGTTCGCCCTCGAAGGCTGGTCCGAGGCCCTGGCCGGGGAGGTCGCGCCGCTCGGGATCCGCGTGATGATCGTCGAGCCCAGCCGGTTCAGGACCGACTTCCACGCCAACGACGTGCTGGAGTTCGTCAAGGAGTCCGAGACCTACCGTGAGCTGCTCGCCAACGTCCGGGCGGACATGGCCGGGGCCGACGGCCTCCAGGAGGGCGACCCGGCGCGGGCGGCCGAGATCATCGTGTCCCTCGCGCACAGTGACGAGGTGCCGCTGCGGCTGCCGCTCGGGCGCGAGGCGGTCGAGCGCATCTCGGGCGCGTACCGGCGCGGCCTGGACGAGGTCGAGCGGTGGGCCGAGACCTCGCGCAGCGCCGACTTCGAGGGTGTCCCAGTCGCGGTACGCCCGATTTAAGCTGGTTGTCATGGCCACCGACGAACTGATGACCAGGGCGCTCGACACGCTCGGGGACGACGGCCCGCTGTCGGTCGAGGCGATCCACCGCCTCACCGACCTGGCCGACGTACCCGAGTCGATGACGATCGCCGAGCTCGCCGACCTGCTCGACATCTCGCCCCACACGCTGCGCTACTACGAGCGGGCCGGGCTGGTCGAGGTGGCCCGCGACGGCAACGGTCATCGCGTCTACGACGCCCAGGCGGTGCGGCGCCTGGTGTTCCTCACCCGGATGCGGCTGTCCGGCATGCCGATGCGCGACCTGCAGCACTACATCTCGCTCGTCGACGCCGGGCAGCACACCACACCCGAGCGGCTCGACCTGCTGATCGAGCATCGCGACACCATCCGCCGCCGGATCCGTGAGCTGACCCTCTCCCTCACGGCCGTCGAGTACAAGATCACCACATATGGGGGCTCGACCGGACCGGACGTTCAGACCTTCGACACCGACCGCGCCGCGGTGCCGTACGAGCCGCCGCGCCGGGCACTACCGGCGGACTGAGGGACACCGTCGGACGTGGACCCGGACCACGGTGCCGACCTCGTCATCGCGGACCTCTCGGCGGATCCGGCTGACGATCTCCCGGTCCAGTTTGTGGACCACCGCGCCGACGTCGGCCGAGGCGGGGCAGCAGAGCGAGATGCGCAGGCGGGCGGCGTCCCCGACCACGCGGGCGCTGACCCCGGTGAGACCCTCCACGTCCTTCAGGCCGATGCAGAGCATGGCCGTGCCCGTGCCGCTGCGGGTGCCGCGGCGGCCCCACCCGAGGCAGAGCAGCAGCCAGCGGAACGTCACCAACGCCAGCACCAGCATGACCAGCGCCACCAGCCACAAGGCCCAGGTCTGGTCGGCGATGGTCTGGGCGGTCTGGTCCGGCAGCACCTTGGCGCGCGGTGACAGGCCCGGCAGCTTGTCCTTGCCGCGCAGCCAGGCGTAGCCGCCCAGGAGCAGCAGCAGCCCGCCGACCACGGCCAGGCCGATCCGGTTGCCCGCGTACTGCCGCATCACAGCCCCCTCCGGTTGCCCACGTACCGCCGCCTCCGGTTGCCTACGTACGGCCGCATCACAGCCCTCTCCGGCGCAGCCGTACGACGACCTCGCCCGCGGCCAGGGTGCCCACGCCCGCCAACCGGTCACCGACCGCGGTGCCGACCTGTTTGAGCATCGAACCGGAGCTCTCCGGGCCGGTGATGACCACGACCTCGATCGTGCGCCTGCGCAGCCGTACCCGCGCTCGTTGCACGCCGTCGACTTCCTGGGCGACGGCCCGCAGCGTACGGCGGAGGCCGGCCCGGGTGATGCCGATGACGATCAGCGGGTCGGACGTCTCGACCGGCACGAGCCTGCACCGGCCGGGTACGGCGGCCAGCAGCAACATCACGACCCCCACGGCCATGGTCACCACGGCGGGCAGGGACAACTGCGCCCAGGCGCGATGGGCCGCGAGGTCGAGGAGGTCGGACACCGGCAGCCAGCCGAGCGGCCGGCCCAGCAGGGCGGAGACCACCTCGGCGGCGCCGAGCCACAGCCCGGCGGTCAGCGTGAGTGCCACGACGGTCCCGGCGGGCGTACGCGCCGGTCTGAGCACCCGGCCCGACCTGCGCAGCGGGCTCTCCTGCGCGACGATCCCGGCGCCGGACAGTATCTGCTGGAGGGTGGTCACAACGCCAGAGGTACACGGACCGGGCATGGCCCGGACCCTGCCCTCGCCGCCGGTTTGCAGGATCATTACGAGGGCCGCAATTAAGATGAACTGCCCTCATATTCATTCGCCCGATATGTCGTTAAGCTGCCTTTATGAACGATCTCCGCCGCTATGACAGCGCTACCAGGGCGCTCGAACCGCCGTTGGCGATCCTCGATCTCGCGGCCATGCGCGCCAACGCGGCCGATCTCGTACGGCGCGCGGCCGGCAAGCCGATCCGGGTGGCGAGCAAGTCGATCCGCTGCCGCTCGGTCATGGAACGCATCCTGGCCATGGACGGTTTCCACGGCATCATGGCCTTCACGCTGCCCGAGGCGCTCTGGCTGGTCGAGCGGGGGTTCACCGACGTACTCGTGGCCTACCCGACGGCGGACAGGCAGGCGCTCGCGACGCTGGCCGGGGACGCGCGGGCGGCCGGTGAGATCACGCTGACCATCGACGCCGCCGAGCATCTCGACTATGTCGACGACGCGGTGGCGGCGGTCCGTTCGCGGTCGGAGATCCGGTTATCGATGGACCTCGACGCGGGATATGTCGCTCTGGGCGGCAGGTTCCGGGCGGGGACCCTGCGCTCCACGATCCGCGAACCCGAGCAGGCCGCCGACCTGGCCGCCGAGATCGCCAAGCGGCCCGGCTTCCGTCTGGCGGGTCTGATGGCGTACGAGGGGCAGATCGCGGGGGTCGGCGATGATCAGCCGGGCAACGCCGCGTATGTCCGGGCCATCCGGATCATGCAGAGCCTGTCGGCCCGCGAGCTGGTCCTGCGCCGCGGCCGCCTCGTGAACGCCGTCCGGCAGGTCTGCGACCTGGAGTTCGTCAACGGCGGCGGCACCGGCTCCATCGAGCGGACCGTGCGGGAGAAGGCGATCACCGAGGTGGCGGCGGGCTCCGGGTTCTTCCATCCGCGGCTCTTCGACTTCTACCGCGCCTTCACCGGCCGGCCGGCCGCGCTGTTCGCGCTCCCGGTCGTGCGGCGGCCGGGGCCGGACGCGGTGACGGTGCTCGGGGGCGGCTATCTGGCCTCCGGGCGGCCGGGGACGAGTCTGCTGCCGCAGCCGTACCTGCCCGCTGGGCTTCGTTACACGCGGGACGAGGGCGCGGGTGAGGTGCAGACGCCGCTGCTCGGTCTGGCGGCCCGGGATCTGCGGGTGGGCGATCGGGTCTGGTTCAGGCACGCCAAGGCGGGCGAGATGTGCGAGCGCTTCAGCGAGCTGCACCTCGTCGACGGCGACACCGTCGTGGAGGCCGCGCCGACGTACCGGGGGGAGGGGCGGACGTTCCTCTGACGCCGGCTCTGGATCCCGGGGAGGTTCGTCACACGACCGTCTCGGCTCCTGTGACGGTCCGTCGTGGCTGGCGTCCCTTGGGCGGGATACCCCCTCCGGGGGAGGGAATGAAGACGGTCCGTCGTGGCTGGCGTCCCTTTGGCGAGATACCCCCTCTGGGGGAGCGGAAGAGGAAGGTCCGTCGTGCCCGGGGCCCCAGGAGGCCGCGTTAGAAGCGGCGGCGACGGCGGCGCCAGAGGGTGATGGCGGCGCCGACCACCAGCACGACCCCCACGCCGATCAGCACCGGCGCCAGGCTGGGCCGCTCCTCGGCCCACAGCTGGTCGGGGTCGTCGGCGTACTCGACGGGGCGCTGCGTCACCCCGAGCGCGTCGCCGACCGAGGTCACCAGATTGCTCGCCCGCGTCTTCACGTCGGCCACCGTGCGCTCGGCGACCCGCTTGGGGCTCACCCGGTCGGCGATGGCGTCGACCGTGTCCGCCAACTCCGCGCGCGTCCGCGCGATCCGCCGCTCCAGCTCGTCGGGATCGGTGTCAGCCATGGCTCTCCTTTCGGCCGCGCTCCGTGCGAGCTCCGCCCGGTGATCGATGAAGCGCTCTTCGCTGATCAGTCTGTCAGGTCGGCGACCCGCCCGGCACTCCGGGCAGGCCGGTAGGTTTTGCACGACGAACTCTGGAGGGCCCCATGACCGAAACCAAGCTCGCGCCCGGCGACGCCGCGCCCGAGTTCACCCTTCCCGCCGCCGACGGCGAGACCGTCTCCCTCGAGACCTACCGCGGCCGGCGGGTGATCCTCTATTTCTACCCCGCCGCGATGACGCCGGGCTGCACCAAGCAGGCGTGCGACTTCCGCGACAACCTCGGCCAGCTGACCGCCGAGGGTTTCGTGGTGCTCGGCGTGTCGAAGGACAAGCCGGCCAAGCTGGTCAAGTTCGCCGAGCGTGACTCGCTCACCTTCCCGCTCCTGTCGGACCCGGAGCTTGACGTGCACAAGGCGTACGGGGCTTACGGCACCAAGAAGCTGTACGGCAAGGAGGTCGTCGGTGTGATCCGCTCGACCTTCGTCATCGACGCCGACGGCAAGATCGAGCAAGCTCTCTACAACGTGAAGGCGACCGGCCACGTGGCGAGCCTGAAGAAGAAGCTCGGCCTGGCTTGAAAGGCCAGGGGCCCGTCCGGTCATGCGACGGGCCCCCAGCGCACTGCCGGGACGCTAAACTCGGCTCAGGCCCGCTCTGGCAGGGGCTGCGCGGGCGTGGCGAAATGGCATACGCGGCAGGTTTAGGTCCTGTTGGTGGCGACACTGTGGGGGTTCGAGTCCCCCCGCCCGCACCTCGGCTACCCACATCTGGGCTACCTCAGCGCGTACGCCCTGATCACCTCCTGTGACAGGCTCGCCCCGCGCGTGTCGGTGGCCTTGAGGCGCAACGAGACGAGTGCGGCGGACCGTGGCCGGTCCAGTGTGGCCTCGTAGGCGCCGTTCCCCTTCGAGATGAGCCGCCGGACCGCGCGCCACGAGGCGCCGTCGTCGTACGACACCTCCAGCGACACGTCCTTGATCGGGGCGGCCGCCGAGCCGTCCTGGTGGCGCAGGGTCAGGCCGAGCCGCGGCGAGGTGGCCTGGTTCTTCAGGTCCGTCGCCACGTCATAGTCGGCGAGCAGCAGCGGGATCGTCGTGCCCGACCCGGCGTCATGCTGCGACGGGAACGTCCAGGCCGTCTTCGTCCTGGTCGACAGCCGGGCCCAGGTGGCGCGGTTCTCGACGTCGTACTCCATCCGATACGTGGCGGCGGCGGCCGGCAGGAGCAGTATGCCCTGGGGGCGCCGTTCGGTCTGCGCCAGCAGCGTCTCCCCCTGGTACAGCCGCCAGCCGGTCTTCATGCCGGTCTCGAAGTTGTCGGTCTGGGCGACGCCGGTGTTCCGCCCCGCGTCGATGAGCCCCCACATGTCGACCTGGAGCAGGTCGCCCTCCCTGCGCAGCGGCCGGACCTTACCCGGGCCGGGCAGCAGCGGCTGCTTGAACCAGGTGCGGCCGATCCGCTCCCCGGCCCGGAAGGGCGCGTCGTCGGGGCCCGCGACACCGATGTGGGCCTGGTCGTGCTCCCACGTGTAGTTGTAGGGCCGCTCCGGCGTCTCCATGCTGCTGCTCCAGCGCACCCCGGGACCGGCGGTGAGGTAGTCGACCCGGTCGCGCGGCGTACGGGGGACGGGCCGGCCGGTGTCCCAGGAGGTGGTCTCCCACGGCTGCCAGCCGAAGCGGTTCTCCGAGAGCGTCACGTCGTCGGCGAGCTGGCTGAAGAAGTCCGAGTCCACCCGGGCCAGGGACTTCGTCCGCAGGGTGTGGTCGGGCCGGTCCCTGATCCTGCCCTCCTCGCTGAGGTACAGGTCGTACACGTACGGACTGGCCACGACGCCCTTGGCCAGGACCGGCACCGGCAGCCTGCGCAGCCGTCCGGCCAGCCGGGCGCCCTCCTTGCCGGTGAGCGCGACGGTCGGGACCTTCAGCTTCACCCCGCTCTCGGACACCGGCAGGTCTCCGTACACCGCGACCATCCGGGCCCCGGCCGCCGCGGCGGCGTTGGACTGGGCGGCGACCGTCAGGTCGGCCGTGCGGCGGATCAGCGCGAGCCGGCCGCGCAGGTCGCGGCCCTTGAGGTCCGCGGGCGTAGCGGTCCCGGCGTCCACGGCCGGGAGCAGCGCGGAGCCGTCGAGGCGCGGGAAGTCGGCCGACACGTCGCTGAACCAGACGGGGTCGACGTAGTCGGGGTTCAGCTCCAGCCCGGCGGTACGCAGGGTGATGGCGGGCGCCTCCAGGTGCCAGCGGGTGGCGACGGCGAACCGGCCCTTGGTGACGCGCTTCGTGGGCTGCAGGTAGTACGTCTCGTCGGCGCTCTCGTCCTGGAGGATCGTCTCGGTGAGCGGCGAGCCCTTGGCGGGCGCGCGGGTCCAGATGAGCTTGGTCGCGGTGCCCCTGTTCCGCTTGGTCACGTGGTCGGGCGTGTCGACCCGCATCTCGACCGCCTTGCGGGCGTCGAGCACGACCTTGGTGTCACCGGTGACCTTCAGCTCGGGCTCGCCGGTGAAGCTCAGGTTGAGCACGGTGCCTCGGTCCCCGTAGGCCATGCTGTCGACCGACGGGCGCAGGGTTTTGATGACACCGAGCACGGAATAGGTGCCGGGCGGCACCAGCACGCACGAGTCACCCGGGTCGCTCTCGCACCGGCGCACCGGGTCCCCTGGCATCTCGCGGCCGTCGCGGGTCCCGTCGTCCACGTTCAGCGCGGCGGCGTACGCCTGGGCGGGGCGGCCGTCCCTGGCGATCCCGCTCACCCGCAGCCGGACCCGCTTGACCTCGACGTTGCCGGTCAGCGAGGTACGGATCGGCGGCCCTTGGCGCGGCGTCGCGACGAGCTCCGCGCGCTGCCGACCCGCCTGCGCCTTGGCCGGGTCGAGGGTGAGCCGGACCGTGGCCTGCGCCCCGCCGGGCAGGGTCAGCCCGGCGGGCGAGACGCTGAACGGGCCGCCGGTGGCCAGGCCGAGGGTGACCGGGGTCTTGCCGGGATTGCGGTAGGTGACCTCGCGGGTCACCGGCTGTCCGGAGGACACTTCGGACAGACCGAAGTCGACCGAGCCCTCGGCGGTCAGCACCGGCTCCCCGAGCGCCGTGGCCACGTCCACCCGGCCGGTGCCCCGCTTGTCCACCGGGGTGTCGGGCATGGGCTTGGCCGTACCCATGAGCAGGGACTTCAGCTCCCCGGCCGAGATGCCGGGGCGTGACTGCCGCAGGAGCGCGGCGGCCCCGGCGACGTGCGGGGTGGCCATGGAGGTGCCGGACAGGCGGGTGTAGTACTCGTCCACCGGCTCGCCGAGCGAGGTGCCCTTCGCCCGCGCCGCGACGATGCCGACGCCCGGAGCGGTGATGTCGGGCTTGACCGCGCGTTCCAGCCCGACGGGTCCGAAGCTGGAGAACTCGGCCAGCCGGTCCTGGCCGTCGACCGCGCCCACGGTCAGCGCGGCGGGGGCGTCTCCGGGGCTCCCGACGCAGGCTTCGCAGCCCCTGTTGCCCGCCGCCACCACGAACAGCGTTCCGTAGCCCGCGTACAGGGCGCCCAAGGCGTCGGTGAGCGGCCCGCCGGGGCTGGGGTCGCCCAGGCTCATGTTCACGATGTCGGCGTGCTTCTCCCCCGCCGCCCATTCCATCCCGTCGATGATCCACGAGCTGAGCCCCTCGCCATTGGCGTCCAGGACCCGGCCGTTGAGCAGCTTGACGCCGGGCGCGACACCCTTGCGCGAGCCGCCGGAGGCCGCGCCGCTGCCCGCGATGATGTCGGCGACGTGCGTACCGTGCCCGAACTCGTCGGTGGCGCTGCCGCTGTCGGTGAAGTCACGCTCGTCGGCGACCTTCCCCGCCAGGTCCGGGTGCCCGGTGTCGACGCCGGTGTCCAGGACCGCGACCGTCGTGCCCGCGCCGTCGTAGCCCGCCGACCACGCGGCCGGCGCGCCGATCTGCGGCACGCTGCGGTCCAGCGCCGGCTCCACCTTGCGGTCCAGCCAGATCTTGGTGACGCCATCGAGCGGGCTCTTCGTACGGCCCGCCGCCAGCGCGGACAGCTGGCCACCGAAGCCCCGCGCCGCGCTCTTGGCCAGCCGGACGCCCGAACCGCCGATGCTCTCCAGCGTGCGGACCGCCTTCAGCGCGGGGACGGCCGGCATCGCGCTCTGTTTCCCGTACGTGACGATGAGGGAGATGGCGTCCGACCGCTCGTCGGTGTAGCCCTGCGCGGCGAGGGCGGTCACGTTGAAGAGCTCGGGGTCGAGGCGGCCGGGGACCAGCCCCTCCACGTCGCTGGGCAGCACGGTGAGCTGCCCACCGTCCTCGGTGATCCGGAAACCGGCCGGCGGCCCGTCCCCGCGCGGGGCGGCCGTGACGCTCGCCTTCTGGCGGCCGTCGGCGGCGACGGCGACGTGCACCTGGTCGCCGGTGATCAGCGTGATGTCGTAGCCGTGCTTGGCGGGGTCCGGCGCGAGAGCCGGAGCACCGTTGGCCGGAGCGCGGTCGGCCCGCGCGAGGGCTGAAGCGTCGTCGGCCCGCGCGCCCGTACCGGTGATCGTGGTGACCGCGGCCACCGCCAGGGAGGCGGCCACCGCTGTCCAACGCCTGGGCCTCATCGGCCACCTCCAGAAGGCGAGAAAAGTGCCGACCCAATTCCTAGTGATCTGGGGGCGTTCCGGTCCATAGGACTCGTCTGGCGAGATCCCGACTTGTCGTAAACCCGCCTGGGCTACGCTCGCGTTCGAGACGACAGGACAGCGGGGGGCCGGCATGGCGCAACGGCGGTTACTGGAGGGCCTCGGCGTCAGCGTCACCGAGGAGACGGCCTACCGTGCGCTGCTCCGCCACGGGCCCGCGACGCTGAGCCAGCTGGCCACCGAGACCGGCGCGTCCAACGCCGCCATCCGCCGGATGCTGCCCCGGCTGGAGGACCTCGGGCTGATCTCCCGGGTGGCCGGCCGGCCCCTGCGGCTGATCGCCACGCCGCCGAACATCGCCATCGACGTGCTGGTGGCCCGCCGCCAGGAGGAGATCACGCACAGCCGGGCCGCCGCGGCGCTGCTCGCCACCGAGGTGGCCGACCGCACCGGACCGCATCCGGAGGAGGTGCTGGAGGTGGTGACCGGCCGTTACGCCGTCGCCCGCCGCTACCTCCAGCTCGAACGCAGCGTCACGGCCGAGATGCTCGTGCTGGTGCGCCCGCCGTACGCGGTCGACATCTTAGACGATCAGGAGAACCAGCAGCGCGCCGCCCACCAGGGCCCGGTCGTCCGCGGCATCTACGGGCCGCTGGCGTTCGAGGAGCCCGGCATGCTGGAGCACACGCGGCAGGCCATCGCCGACGGCGAGCAGGCCCGGCTGGGGCAGGTGCCCGTCAAGCTGGCCATCGCCGACGGCCGCACGGCCATGCTGCCGCTGGTGTCCGACGAGGACCGGGCGGTGGAGAGCGCGCTGGTCGTCCACCCGTCGGCGTTGCTCGACGCGCTCGTCGGGCTGTTCGAGGTGCTGTGGCAGGCGGCCGTGCCACTGCGGCTGTCAGCGGACCCGGCCGCGCACATCGAGCGGGACGTATGGCCGCAGCCGGGCGACACCGAGGTGCTCGCCCTGCTGGCGGTGGGGATGAAGGACGACGCGATCGCGCGGCAGCTCGGTCTCAGCCCGCGTACGGTGCAGCGGCGGGTGCAGGAGCTGTGCGAGCGGCTGGGGGCCCGTACGCGGTTTCACGCCGGGTTCCTGGCCGCGCAGCACGATCTGCTGGTCCTGGACCGCGGGCCTGGTCTGCGGGCGCCTTAACCGGTCTTGGTGGGCATCGGCGTGGGCTTCAGCCGGAAGAAGTCGCGGAAGCCGTCAGAGCGCGGAGGGTCTCCAGGGGTCGGGTCGCGTGGCGCTTCCTCTTCGCCACGCGACCCGGCGTCACGATCATGATCCGCCATCACGATCTCCCTTTACTCGCCCCTCAGGGCGCTCCCAACGACAAGAGTGCCCTACGTCCCGTAAGGCTGGTGTAAGACCTGAGTCGTACCCAAACCTCCCCCTACAGGCTGACAAACCCACGCCGAAGCCTCCGTATCGTAATGATGTGTTCGGCAAGGTAATGGGATGGTCGGGACGCCACGGCAGGCTCATGGACGCCCTCCGGGTGGCGCCGCTGGCGGTGTTCTGCCTGTTCATGGCCGTGCCGTACGGGAAGAACGGCCCGTTCGACAACGGCAACCTGTACATCGGGGTGGCCGGTTACCTCGGGCTCTGCGCGGTGCTGATCGTCCCGCTGCTGTGGCGGCGTGACTGGCCGCTGACCGTCTTCGCGATCCTCTCACTGGCCTGTTTCGGGCAGTGGTTGGCCAAGATCGATCCGATGCCGGCCAACATCGCGGTGCTGGTGGCGCTCTACTCGGTGGCCTTCCGGTGCGGGTTCCGCTGGGCGATCGCCGCGGGCGCGGTGGCCGAGGTCGGCGTGCTGCTGGTCATGGTGCACTGGCAGGCGCCGACGTTCAGCCTCTTCTTCAGCGGCTCGATCCTCGTCGTGACGGTCTGGCTGACCGGCCTGTACGCCAAGACCCGCAGCCGCTATCTGGAGAGCCTGGAGGAGCGGGCGGAACGGGCCGAGCGCGAGCGCGACCAGCAGGCCCGGATGGCGGCCGCGGCCGAGCGCACCAGGATCGCCAGGGAGTTGCACGACGTGGTGGCTCACAACGTCAGCGTGATGGTGGTCCAGGCCGACGGCGCCGGGTACGCCATCGACAGCGACCCCGACCAGGCGCGGCAGGCCGTACACGCCATCTCCAAGACCGGGCGCGAGGCGCTCGCCGAGATGCGCAGGCTGGTCGGCGTGCTGCGGGAGGACGGGTCCGACGGGACGGACTACACGCCGCAGCCGGGCCTCGCGCAGCTGGAGGAGCTGGTGCGCGGCGCGGGCGTGCCCGCGCGGCTGCGGGTCGGCGGGCCGCCGGGCGAGCTGCCCGAGGGGCAGCAGCTCGCGGTCTACCGCATCGTGCAGGAGGCGCTGACGAACGCGCTCAAGCACGGCGGCCCCGGCGTCCGCGCGCTGGTCGAGCTGCGGTACGCCGGGCGCGAGCTGGTCGTGCGGGTGACCGACGACGGCAGGGGCGCGGCGGCACCACGCAGCCCCGACGGGCACGGGCTGGTGGGGATGCGCGAGCGGGTCGGCATGTACGGCGGCGAGGTGGCGGCCGGGCCGAGATCGGGTGGCGGGTTCGAGGTGCTGGCCAGGCTGCCGGTGCCGGGCACGAGGGCGGCCTGATGATCCGGGTGATGCTGGTCGACGACCAGGAGTTGCTGCGCGCCGGGTTCAGGATGGTGCTGGGCGCTCAGCCGGACATCGAGGTGGTCGCCGAGGCCGGTGACGGGGTACGGGCGCTGGAGGTGCTGCGCGAGGTCGAGGTGGACGTGGTGCTCATGGACGTACGCATGCCGAGGATGGACGGCGTGGAGGCCACCCGGCGCATCGACGGCCCCAAGGTGCTCATCCTGACCACCTTCGACCTCGACGAGTACGCCTTCGCGGCGGTCAAGGCGGGCGCCTCGGGTTTCCTGCTCAAGGACGTGCCGCCGGCCGACCTGCTGACCGCGATCAGGTCGGTGCACGCGGGCGACGCCGTGGTGGCGCCGAGCACGCTCAAGCGGATGCTCACCAAGTTCGCCGCGCAGTTGCCGACGCAGGAGCTCGCGGCCGCGTCGGAGCTGACGCCACGCGAGCGCGAGGTGCTGCTCATGGTGGCCCGCGGCCTGTCCAACCTGGAGATCGCCACCGAGCTGGAGGTGGCGGAGGCCACGGTGAAGACGCACCTGGGCCGGGTGCTGGCCAAGCTGGGGCTGCGGGACCGGGCCCAGGTGGTGGTCTACGCGTACGAGGCGGGCCTGGTGGTCCCGTCACGTCAGCCGAAAGGCTGACCCGGGTCATCTCAGGACCTACACGAAACCCCTCCTCGGGGCCCATATTTCCTGCATTTTCCGCTTCTAGGTTGGTCACGTTCCCGCAGACGACAAGGAGTGAACGTGACCCTCACCGATACCCGCCGACAAGCCCCCGCGGCGGTGGTGGCCAAGGCGCTGACCAAGGTGTACGGCCAAGGCGACGCGCGGGTCCACGCCCTCCGCGGCGTGGACGTCGCCTTCGCGACGGGCGCGTTCACCGCGATCATGGGCCCGTCCGGTTCCGGCAAGTCCACGCTGATGCACTGCCTGGCCGGGCTCGACACCGCGACCTCCGGCACCGTGCACATCGGCGACGTGGAGCTCACCGGGCTCAACGACAAACAGCTCACCCTGCTGCGCCGCGAGCGGATCGGCTTCATCTTCCAGGCGTTCAACCTGCTGCCGACGCTGACCGCCGAGCAGAACATCCGCCTGCCCCTGGAGATCTCCGCCCGCCAGGCGGACCGGCTGCTCTTCGACCGCGTCATCGAGACGGTCGGGCTGCGGGACCGGCTCGCCCACAAGCCGACCGAGCTGTCCGGCGGCCAGCAACAGCGCGTCGCCGTGGCCAGGGCGCTGATCAGCAAGCCACAGGTGATCTTCGCCGACGAGCCGACGGGCAACCTCGACTCGCGTAGCGGCGCCGAGGTGCTGTCGTTCCTGCGCACGTCCGTACGCGAGCTCGGCCAGACCATCGTCATGGTCACGCACGACCCGGTGGCCGCGGCGTACGCCGACCGCGTGGTGTTCCTGCGCGACGGCGAGCTGGTCAGCGAGATCAGCGCGCCCTCACCGCAGTCGGTGCTCGACACGCTGATGAAGCTGGAGGCCTGAGTTGCTGAGGACGACGCTGGCCGGGCTGCGCGCGCACAAACTGCGGCTGCTGCTCACCTCGCTGGCGATCACGCTGGGCGTCGGCTTCATCGCGGGTACGTTCGTGCTGACCGACACCATGAAAGCCGGCCTGTCGCAGCAGGCCACGGCCGAGGCGGACAAGGTCGGCCTGGCCGTACTGCCCGAGGACCGCGAGGCGGTGCTACCGGAACGCCTGCTCGACCAGGTGCGCGGCCTGCCCGGCGTGCTGGAGGCGCAAGGGCTGATCCGCGGCAGCGCGCCGTTGCTGGGCAAGGACGGCAAGGTAGTCGGGAACGCGCCGACCACGGCCGTCTCGATCGTGTCCGGCCGGCTCGACCGCACCACCATGATCAGCGGCACCGGCCCCGGATCCGACGACCAGGTGGCGGTGCTCGACCAGAACACCGCCAAGGCCCAGGGCCTCAAGCTCGGCGACACGATCACCGTGCTCGACTCCCGGCACCGCGAGCAGCGGTTCAGGCTGGTCGGCATCATGGACACCGGCCTGGACCAGGAGCTGGCCTACACCGGCGCGATCGGCTTCACCCCGGCCACGGCTCAGCGGATGACCGGCGCCAAGGGCTTCGCCGAGATCGACATCGCGGGCGACGGCGCGGGGCTCAAGCAGGCGGTCGCCGCCGCCGCCGGAGCGGGAGCGAAGGTCAGGACGGGCGCGGAGCTCGCCAAGAGCCTGGCGGCCGCGTCCGGCATCCAGATGGAGTCGCTGACCACCGGTCTGCTGCTGTTCGGCCTGGTGGCCATGCTGGTGGCCGCGCTGGTCATCTACAACACCTTCAACATCCTCGTCGCGCAGCGGGCCAGGGAGATGGCGCTGCTGCGCTGCATCGGCGCCACGCGCGGGCAGGTGTTCGGCTCGATCATCCTGGAGTCCACCGCTGTCGGCCTCCTGTCGTCCGCGCTCGGCCTGCTCGCGGGCTACGGCCTGGGCGCGGCCACGCTGGCCGTACTCGGCGCGCTCGACGCCCCGCTGCCCACGAACGCGGCCATCGCGCTGACGCCGGTCGCGATGCTCAGCGGGCTGGGCCTCGGCCTGCTGGTCACCGTGGGGGCGGCGCTGCTGCCCGCGCGGGCCGCCACCCGGGTCGCGCCGATCGCGGCGCTGCGCACGCAGGTGGAGGAGCAGACGTTCCGTACCGGCGTCGTACGCGTGCTCCTCGCCACGCTCTTCCTCGTCGCCGGGCTCGGCACGGCCGGCTACGGGGCGCTGGTGATGGAGCCGGGCCAGATGGTGCCGCTCTTCGTCGTCATGGGCGGTGGCGCGCTGACCTTCCTGGCGGTACTGGTCCTGGGACCAGTTCTGGTCAAGCCGCTGAGCGCGCTGATCGGCTGGATCCCGGCCAGGCTGTTCGGCGTACCGGGACGGCTGGCCGTGGACAACTCCGGACGCAACCCCCGCCGGGCCGCCACCACGACCGTGGCGCTGACGATCGGCGTGACGCTCATGACGCTGATCTCGGTGGTCACGGCCTCGACGCGGGTGACGATGACGGCCAAGCTCGACAACCAGTTCCCCGTCGACTACCTGGTGGCCACTCAGGAGCGCGAGGCCGCCGTCCCCCGGTCGGTGGCCGACTCGTTGCGGCGCAGTCCGGAGCTGTCCTCGGTCGTACAGATCCGCGCGGCCAAGGCCAAGATCTCCGGCTCCGGTGATTCGGTACAGGTCGGCACGTTCAACGGACCCTTCAAGCCGGAGGTACGGTCCGGTTCGATGGACCGGCTGGAGCCGGGGCAGGTCGCGGTGACCGCCCCCGCGGCCGGCCAGTTCGGGCTGCGGGTCGGCGGCACGGTCGCGGTGCGGACCGCCAAGGCCGGGACCGTCACGTTGCGGGTGGTCGCCGTTCTCGCGGGCGATGCGTCCCTGCCGATGTTCACCGTGGCCGAGCGGCCCTTCGACGAGTACTTCGGTCAGATACCCGACACGCGGTTGATGGTGAACATCAAGGACGGCGTACCCACCGCACAGGCCCGCAAGGCGGTGGACGCGGCGACGGCGGCTTACCCGATGGTCCAGGTGACGAGCGCGACGGAGGTGCGCGGGCAGTTCGACGACACGCTGGACATGTTGCTGATGATCATCACCGGGCTGCTGGGCCTGGCGATCCTGATCTCGCTGCTCGGCATCGCCAACACGCTGTCGCTGTCGGTACATGAACGGACCAGGGAGTCGGCGCTGCTGCGGGCCCTCGGGCTGACCAGGCCTCAGCTGCGGCGGATGCTCTCGGTGGAGGCGCTGGTGCTCGGGCTCATCGGGGCGGTGGTCGGGGTGGTGCTCGGCGGCGTGTTCGGGTGGGCGGCGATGCGGGCGATGATCGACGGCGCCTGGTTCGTGCTGCCGGTGGGACAGATCGTGCTGTTCGTGGTGCTGTCGGGGCTGGCCGGGGTGCTGGCCGCGGTACTGCCTGCGCGGCGGGCGGCTCGGGCGTCGATCGTGGGCTCACTAGCAACCGGATAAACCCCGACAAATCACGATAAAGACGACAATTTCCGGAAAGAGACTATGCGGGGCGGCGAGCCGCATCCCTCGCCGTCCCGCACCCCGGCCCCGGCGGATACCAGAAGCCGAGCCTCCCGACCCCGGGGACAATGCCCCACAACACGCGGACCCCGCTCACCTGGCCAATGAGAGATACGGCCGGTCAGCGAGGAGTGCGGCCGGGCCACAGCTCGGCGACCGTTTCCGGATCGAGGAGCGGCCGGGTGACCACCTCGCCGGACACCTTGTCGATCACGATGCAGCCCCCGCCGACCGTACTGGGCAGGGTCGCCGGGTCATCGAGCTCAGGCTCTCGCACCCAAGCGACGTAACCCTCATTGAACCCATGAATCCCCACCGAGACGGAGTCGTCCGCCCGCCGCACCCCGTTGAAGTACTCCTCCGCCAACGCCCTGGCCTGGTCGAGGTTCATCGTGGTTGCCCCTGCCTGTCGACGATCACGCAGAACACCCCGGTCACGGTCGTATAGGGCGGTTCGACGGCCATGTGGCCCCGCTGGGCATCGATCCAGATCACCTCGCCGCCCGAGTTGACGGCGTTCCACGCATGAGACCCGCCACCGGGCCAGCGCACCACGATCACGGCCGCCGCACCGTGCCCCGCTTCCAGCAGCCGCCGCGCCACCATCGGATAGGCGTGCCGCCCCTGTCCCAGGTACTGGAACCGCTGCCCCACCCACCGCTCGATCCGCGCAGTGCCCCCGAGCTCACCGGTGACCTGCGGCCGCCCGATCCGGTCGTACTCCGCCACCCTCGGCGCCGCCGCAGCGGGCTCGCCGTGCCAGGTGGACAGTACGGCCAGCGCACAGTCGGCGGCATTGGACGCACGAAACGGGTCATCGGCCGGACCGCCACCGTTGATCAGCCTGACCCACGTGCCGCGTGGATCGGGAAACCGCGTACCGAGCGGAATCGCCTGCGCCAGATCGTGCTCCACCTGCGCATCGGGCTTCGCCAGCCCCCCAGGCACACCGTAGGGCCGGTAACCGACCAACCTCGGCGGCCGATGCGACCGCTCGAACCAGTCCCGCTCAGCGACCGTCTGCCGCCCAGTTGTCCCGGCCCCATTCCCCTGCCACCCAGAACCTCCGGCCCCAACCTCCTGCCGACCAGGACCACTGGCCCCGGCCCCGCCTTCCCGCAGGGCGGCCGACCCGACCCCACCTCCCTGCGGCCCAAGCACCGCAGTGCCCGAGATCGTCGAAGCGCTGTCGGGTGAGAGCCCCAGAATGGCCGCCGCCGACCCCCCGAACATCCCCATCCCACCCGTCAGCCCAGCGCCCGGCCCACCCGCACCGACGCTGACCCCGCCACCGCTGACCCCGGCGCCGGTAACCCCTGCGCCCTCCACGAACGCCGAGCCACCCGCTGAGTCCGGCCCACTCCCGGAGTCCAAGCCGCCCCCGGAAACCGAGCCGCTCGCGGGCCCGGGGGCCACAGCTGATTCCCCCACTTGCGCCATGCCACCCGGCACACCATTCGACGCCGAGTGCCGGGGTGTGGCAGGCGCGCCGTGTCGCCCGACCGACGAAGCCCCCGGCGAGGCCCCCGACCGTACGGACGCAGAACTGGCCGAGGATGTGCTTGGGTGAGCACCCGATGGCGCGGCAGGCGGAGCACCAGACGGGTCGGCCCACGGCGCGACCGACTCCCCAGCCTGCGGAGTGGCCCCCCGCTCAACCGGCCTCCCAGCTCCAGCTGACCCGCCCGCCACGGGCGACGTCGCAGCTGCGGCCGACCTGCCCACCACAGCCGACATCCCACCTACGGTCGACCCGCCGACCACGGCCGATCGTTCCGGCGGGGCCGGCCATCGCGCGGCTGACCGCCCGGTCGACGGACTCGATAGCGCGGTCAGTGAGGCGCCCCACGGAGTCCCCGGCCACTCGGGTGGCGAGTCGGGCGATGAGTGGGCGGGAGAGGGTGAGGCGGGCGATACACGACCGGAAGACGACGAGCTGGGCGACAGGCTGCCCGAAGGCGAGGGCGAGCTGGGCGATACGTGGGCGGAAGATGGCGATGGGTGGGCGGAAGAGGGCGGGGCCGGGGTCGAGAGGGGGGAGGCGAGTAGGTCCGAGTCGGCGGCGCGCTCATAGTCGCGCCACCTGACCCCGTCACCCACCACAGGGTCGTAATGTCCCTCGGGAAGGACCCACCGCACGCTGGACTTGCGGTCGCGGAACACGTCCTGCCTCCTGTCATGGCTCGACGACCGATCGTAGGGCGACGAGCCATCCCGAGGAGGGGAAGTCGGCAAGTTTTGGCGGTCCCTGCTAGCCCCCGTACCTGCGCAAACAGGGAGAAGGGCCGCGCTCAGGCGACGTTGACCTGGATGGAGTGCCAGCCGCTCGCGCCGTCAGGCGCCGGCGGCGCCTGCTGCTCGGTCTGGGTACGGCCGGCCGCGTCCGTGGCCCGGACCTCGATCGTGTGCTTGCCGGCGGTGAGATCCCAGTCGAGCGACCACTGACGCCACGTGTCGGGGCCCGGCACCTGGGCCAGCTTCGCCTGCCGCCACTCGCCCCGGTCGACGCGTACCTCCACCGCGTCGATCCCGGTGTGCTGGGCCCAGGCCACCCCCGCGATCGTGGTACGGCCCGCCGTCACCGACGCGCCCGGCTTGGGCAGGTCGATGCGGGACTCCGTCTTGATGGGCCCCTTGGCGGACCAGCCGCGCGGCGTCCAGTACGCCTCGTCCCTGTCGAACCGGGTCACCTTGATGTCCACCACCCACTTGGTCGCCGAGACGTACCCGTAGAGGCCGGGCACCACCTGGCGTACCGGGAAGCCGTGCTCGACGGGCAGGGCTTCGCCGTTCATCGCGATGGCGAACAGCGCGTCGCGCCCGTCCATCACCACGTCGACCGGGGTTCCGGCGGTGAAGCCGTCGTCGGAGGTGGACAGCAGCATGTCGGCGCCGGACTGGAGGCCCGCATCGCGCAGCAGGTCGGCCATCCGGGCGCCGAGCCAGCGGGCATTGCCGATGTACTCGCCGCCGACCTCGTTGGAGACGCAGGTCAGCGTGACGTACGACTCGGTGAGAGGGCGCTTCAGCAGGTCGGCGTACGTGATCTCGACCGGCCGGTCCACCATCCCGTGGATGCGCAGCGTCCACTGCCGGGGATCGACGTGCGGCACGATGAGCGCGGTATCGACCCTATAGAAGTCCTGATTTTTCGTGACGAACGGGGAGAGGCCGCGTATACCGAAATCTGTGCCCTGGGGCAGCGGTTTGGCCGCCACCCTGGGCCTGGGCAGTGCGACCGCCACCCGGGCGGTCTCCGCCGTCTGCCGCCCGCCGAGCACCCGCCCGGCCAGCGTGGCGGCTCCCGCGACCACCACACCTCCCGCGACGCCGCCGAGCAGCCGCCGCCGGTCGAACGAGTACGGCTCCGACCCGGTCCGCATCACGGCAGGCCGCTCAGCCTCATCACCGGGCGCCCCAGGAGAAGGGTGCTCATCGGTGAAGGATTCGCCGCCGCCGCCAGGTTCAACATCCGAAGCCGACGAAGCCGTCCTCGCGCCCGAAGCCGACCGAGCCGCCGCCCTGACGCCCGAACCACCCGAAGCGCCCGAAGCGGACGAGCCCGAGACCGTCGCCCCCGCGCCCTCGTACGACTCCCGCACACCCCGCGCCAACAGCCACGTGAGCGCCCAAGCCCCGACACCGACCCCCACCACGGTCGGCACCACGTCGAGCGCTCCCGCGCCCGGCCTGGTCACCACCGCCGCGATGCCCACGACGCCGAACACCCCGAGCCCCACCAGCCCGTACGCCACCCGGTGCCGCGCCAGCACCCCGATGAGCGCCGCCACCACCGCGAGCACCACCAGCACACCCGCGATGAGCACGGTCTTGTCGTTGGAGCCGAAGTTGCTGATGGCGAACTCTTTGAGCCACGCGGGCGTGTTGTCCACGACCACGTTGCCCACGGCCACCACGGGAAAGGCCGCGGGCTTCAGCACCCCGGCGACGAGCTGCGCGACGCCGAGCGCCACGGCCCCGGCCACCACTCCCGCCAGCGCACCGGCCCAGGCCGGCATCACATCGTTCTTCTGCACAATTCTGACGCTACGCCTCTGGCGGCCGGTGGTTCTTACACGATGGTTACGTCAGCTCGCATAGTCAGCTCGCACAGTCAGCTCGCACAGTCAGCTCGCACAGTCAGCTCGCGATGAGGTCGCGCACGATCGGGGCGAGGGTGCGGAAGGCGCGGCCCCGGTGGCTGATGGCGTCCTTCTCGTCGGCGGACAGCTCGGCCGCGGTGCGGGTCTCGCCCTCGGGCACCAGGATCGGGTCGTAGCCGAACCCGTTGGTGCCGCGGGGGGTTGTGACCAGGTGGCCTGGCAGCGTGCCCTCCACCACGCGCCACTCCCCCGACGGCAGCGCCAGCGCGGCCGCGCACGCGAAGTGGGCGGCCAGCTTGTCTGCGGGCACGTCGGAGATCTGCGCCAGCAGCAGGTCGAGGTTGGCCTTGTCGTCGCCGTGGCGCCCGGACCAGCGGGCCGAGAACACCCCGGGCATGCCGTTGAGCACGTCGACGCAGAGGCCGGAGTCGTCGGCCACCGCGGGCAGCCCCGAGCCCTGAGCCACGGCGTGTGCCTTGAGCAGGGCGTTTTCCTCGAAGGTGACGCCGGTCTCGGCCACCTCACCGATCGAGGGGAACTCCTCGAGCCCCACGATGTCGAACCCCGACAGGATCCGGCGCAGCTCAGCGATCTTGCCCGCGTTGCGGGTGGCCAGGACGATCTTCATGCTCCCAGCGCCTCCTGCTGGATCAGGGTGAGCTCCTCGCAGCCGGTGACGGCCAGGTCGAGGAGCTGGTTGAGCGCGGCGCGGTCGAACGGCGCGCCCTCGGCGGTGCCCTGCACCTCGACGAAGCTGCCGGCGCCGGTCATCACCACGTTCATGTCGGTCTCGGCCGCCACGTCCTCGGTGTAGCAGAGGTCGAGCATCGGGACCGAGCCGACCACGCCGACCGAGACGGCGGCCACGGAGTCGACCAGCGGCTCGCCGGGGCACATCCGGCGCTCGCGCATCCACGCGACAGCGTCGGCCAGCGCCACGTAGGCGCCAGTGATCGCGGCGGTCCTGGTGCCGCCGTCGGCCTGCAGGACGTCGCAGTCGAGCAGGACGGAGTTCTCACCCAAAGCCTTGTAGTCGACGCAGGCCCGCAGCGAGCGGCCGATCAGCCGGGAGATCTCGTGCGTGCGCCCGCCGATCTTCCCGCGGACCGACTCGCGATCGTTGCGGGTGTTGGTGGCGCGCGGCAGCATCGCGTACTCAGCCGTGACCCAGCCCTGGCCGCTCCCCCGGCGCCAGCGCGGCACACTGTCCTGGACCGATGCGGCGCACAGGACCCGGGTGCCACCGAACTCCACCAGCACCGAACCTTCGGCATGGGTAATCCATTGCCTGGTAATGGTGATGGGGCGGAGCTGATCGGGGTTTCGGCCATCCTGTCGCGACATGCAGATCACCCTATCTCCGCGCCGCAACGCTCTTGACCGAATGTGTCCGACACATGGATCCTTACGCAATGACAACGGGGGTGTTGCGAAACCCTGACTTTCTTCGGTTCCTCAGTTCGCACGTGGCCAACGAGCTCGGAGCCAACATTTCCCGCGTGGCGCTCCCTTTGGTCGCCGTGCTGGCTCTACACGCCGGACCCCTTGAGGTCGGCGTGCTCTCGGCGTTGCAGACGGCGGCGTTCCTCGCGATCGGCCTGCCCGCGGGGGTCTGGGTCGACCGATTGCGCAGGCGCCGTGTGATGGTGACCTCCGACCTGGTCAGGTGCCTGCTGCTGGCGAGCATCCCGGTCAGCGACGCGCTCGGGTTGCTGTCGGTCGGCATGCTGTACGTGGTCGCGCTGCTGGCCGGCACCGCCCAGGTCTTCAACGACGTCGCCGACCAGACCTACCTGCCGGAGCTGGTGAGCAGAGACCGTCTGAGCGACGGCAACTCCAAGCTGGAGTTCGTCCGGTCGAGCGGCTCGCTCGCCGGTCCCAGCCTGGGCGGCGCGCTCGTACAGCTGATCGGCGCCTCGCGCACGATGCTGGCCACGGCTCTGGCCGCGTTGGGGTCCCTGGTCTTCCTGAGCGCCATCAAGACGCCCGACCAGGCGCCGGTCGCCGAGGAACGACCGCGGATGCGCCAGGGCATCGCCGAGGGGCTCGGGTTCGTCCGGCGCGACCGGCTGTTACGGGCGATCGTCGTCACGACCGCGGCGACGAACCTGAGTCTCAGCGGCGTGGTCAGCCTGTCCGTGCTGTTCCTGGCCGACGTGGTCCGGCTGCCGCCCGGCCTGATCGGCGTCATGCTCATGTCGGGCGCGGTCGGCGGGCTGCTCGGCGGTCTCACCGGGAGCCGGTTGTTCAGCAGGTACGGCACGGCGAGGATGACCTGGCTGGCCATCGCCGTCACCTCGCCCTTCGGCCTGCTGCTGCCCATGACGCAGGCCGACTGGCGGGTCGCCTTCTTCGCGATCGCCTCGATCGCGCTCTCATGGGGCGCGATCATCTACAACGTCGGCCAGCTCACCTACCGGCAGACCGTCACACCGGAGCGCATGCTGGGGCGGGTCAACGCGACGGTCAGGTTCATCGTCTGGGGCACGATGCCGCTGGGCGCGCTGCTCGGCGGCATCGTGGCTCAGCACATCGGGGTGCGAGAGGCCCTCTGGGTGTTCATGGGCGCGCGGCTGCTGTCGTTCCTGCCGCTGATGTTCTCGCCGCTGCCGCGGCTGCGGGACTTCTCGCAGATTCAGGCCAAGTCGTGAGACAGGCTCAGGCCAGGTCGTAGACGGCCCCGCTGCGGGCCAGGTCGATCGGGCCGCTGTAGCCACCCCGGCAGGCGTCGTCCAGGATCCGCTGCTGGTCGTTCCAGGGTACGAGGTGGGTGAGCACCAGCCGGCCCACCCCGGCCTTGGCGGCGTGCTCGGCGGCCTGGCGGCCCGACAGGTGCAGGTCGGTGGGCAGCTCCGGCTGGTCGAGGAACGACGACTCGCACAGCATCAGGTCGACGCCGGCGGACAGCTTCACCACTTCGGCGGACTCGCCGGTGTCGCCCGAGTAGGCCAGGCTCCGGCCCCCGTGCGTGACGCGGAAGCCGTACGCCTCGACCGGGTGGTTGACCTGACCGGCGATCACCGTGAACGGCCCGACCTCGAACGGGCCCGGTGCGAGCGGTACGAAGTCGAAGGCCGTCTCCATGCCCGGCTCCTCCGGCATGCCGTAGGCGGCGGCCAGGCGGCGCGGCGCGTCGGCGGGCGCGTGGACGGGCACCTTGGGGTACGGCGCGGCCGGCCCGTAGGTCCGGGCCACGTGGTAGGCGCACATGTCGAGGCAGTGGTCGGCGTGCAGGTGGCTCAGGCAGATGGCGTCCACGTCGTAGAGCCCGATATGGCGTTGCAGCACCCCCAGGGACCCGTTGCCGAAGTCGAGGAGCAGCCTGAACCCCTCGGCCTCGACGAGGTAGCAGGACGAGGGGCTGTCGGGGCCGGGAAAGCTCCCCGAACAGCCGATGATGGTCACCTTCATGTGGGCCTCCCGTTAGAGGTAGTACCCCCCACTGGTGTGACTTCGACCGCATCGATCTCCGGGCCGAGGAAACGTCGCCCGAGCCGGGCGAAGAGCAAGGAGTCGCCTGTGGCGCGGAAGCGATGCCGGGGGGTGGCCTCGCTTCCTGCCGCCATGTCACGGTCGTGCAGGATGCGGTAGACGTCCTTGGCCGTCTCGTCGGCGCTGGAGACGAGCGTCACCCCGTCACCGGCGACATAGGAGATCGCGCCGGTGAGCAGCGGGTAGTGGGTGCAGCCGAGGATCAGCGTGTCGCACCCGGCCGCCCTGATGGGGGCCAGGTAGTCGCGCACGACCTCGATGAGCTCCTCGCTCGCCGTCTCTCCGCGTTCGACGTACTCCACCAGGCGTGGGGCGGCCACGCCGGTGAGCTGTACGTCGGGAGCCGCAGTGAAGGCGTCGTGATAGGCCATGGACTCGATGGTCGCCCTGGTGGCGATCACACCGACCCTGCCGGTGCGGGTGGCGCGCACCGCGCGCCGGGTGGCGGGCTGGATCACCTCGACGACCGGCACGTCGTAACGCTCGCGCGCGTCGCGCAGCACGGCGGCACTGGCGCTGTTGCACGCGATCACGAGCATCTTGACGTCGTTCTCGACGAGGTGGTCCATCACCTCCAGCGCGTAGGCCCGTACCTCGGCCAGGCGTTTGGGCCCGTAGGGCTGGCGGGCCGTGTCGGCCACATAGGTGATGGATTCATGGGGCAGCTGGTCGATGATCGCCCTGGCGACCGTCAGCCCGCCAACCCCGCTGTCGAAGATCCCAATGCTCGCGTCCGGCACCTTTAGAGGGTAGGCGACCTGCGACATTCTCACTGCGTAAGAATGCTCACAGTCAGCGCGTCAGCCGCGGCCCACCCGCGCGAGCTGACGGCACTGGGCGACCAGCCTGCCCTCGGAGTCCCACGCCTCGACCTCTTCGTCGAACCAGCCGTCCGAAATGAGGCGGCCGCTGCCGATCAGCGTGAGCCAGCCGGGGGCGGGCAGCGCCCGCAGGTGCCAGGTGAGGTCCACGGTGGGCGCCCAGCCCCGCGCTCCGGCCGAGAACACCACGGGCGGCAGCGCGTCCACGGCCAGCGCGAGCACGTAGGGGTCGGGGTCCTGGGGCTCGGCCATCCTGAAGTACGCCCTGGACTCGGGCCGGCCGCTGGGCTCGCCGGTCAGCCAGCCGATCGTGGGCGGGTCGAAGAGCATCTCCATCCGGGCGTTGAGCGTCATGTTGGACTCGGGCTTAGGCTCGGGCAGTTTGGTGCATTCTTCCGGCCGCGGCATGACATAGATGGATTTATCGGCGTAAGTGGGCTCGACGTCGTGCAGCGTGGCCGTGGTGATCAGGCTCTCGATCTGCGCCACCCCGTCCTGGATGAGCGTCGCCCGGGTGAAGGCCGCCGTCCTGCCCGCCTTGAGCTGCTCGATCCGGACCCGGGCGGGGCCGGGCACGGGCGCCTTGAGGAACTGGGCGGACGTGCTCGCCGGGTGCTCGAATGGCGACGCGTCCACGACCGCGCGCAGGATCACCGCCAGCAGGTAGCCGCCGTTGAGCGGGCCACCGATCACATAGCCGGGGTCGAGGCAGACGTCGTAGGTGGTCTCGTCGACCCGGATCGCCTGCGTGGCCTCGTCGAACTTGGTCATCGGTGCCGCCCTCGAATCAATCCGGAACTATATTCTAGTAGCCACACAGTCTATTGCAGACCCAGAGCATTGGGCCATCAGCGTGCCTACCTGCGAAAACGCCCTCTCGCTGAGACAGTTCGATCATGGGAAGCGTTACCGAACTCATCGGGCAGTCGGTCTGGGACCCCAACGGGGTGTGGGTCGGCCACGTCGTCGACATCCGCGTGATCAAGCACAGGGGCGAGCTGCAACAGAGCGCCACCGTCTACGGCCTGGTGGTTTCGGCCCACCGCAGGCCCCTGCTCTGCCTGACGCGCGACTTGCACGGCCGCTGGGGCTGGTTCTCCCGGGCGCTGGCGCGGGTGCTTTATGTGGGATCCACTTTTGTGCCCTGGCCGAGCGTCACCGATCACGACGGCGGAGAGGTGCACATCAGCACTTCTCGAAAGGAACTCTCACGCGTCTAAGTACATTGCAAGCGTCCGTCTAGCAACATCAGCTACCGTCTCTGTGGTCATAAGTCCACATTGTGAGTTGAGTGATGTCTGCTAATAATCCCCCGAGTGGCCAGGATCCGAATCGGACGACGGCATACCGCTGGAACCAGGAGCAGCAGCCCGAGAACCCACCGACAATGCCATTGTCATCACAGGGCCAGCCGTATCCTCCGCAGCAGTCCTACCAGCAGCCCCAGTACGGCCAGCAAGCCCCGACAGGGCAGCAGCCGTCCTATGAGCAGCAGGCGTCTTACGGGCAGCAGGGCCCCCAGTATGGGCAGCAGCCTTCATACGGCCAGCAGCCATATGGCCAGCAACAGCCCCAATATGGGCAGCAGCCGCCTTCGTACGGTCAGCAGTCCCCCCAATACGGCCAGCAGGCCCCGACAGGACAGCAGCCGTCCTACGGGCAGCAGCAGTCTCCGCAGTACGGGCAGCAGAGCCTTGGGCAACAGGCGTTTGGCCAGCAGGAACAGTACGGCCAGGCCGGTTGGCAGCAGCAGGGCCCCGAGGGCTTCGGCCCCGCCGAGCCCGCCAAGAAGAGCCGCAAGGGCTGGATCATCGCCATCGCCTCGGCGCTGGCCGTGGTCCTGCTCGGCGGCGGCGCGGTCTGGGCGGTCGGCGCGATCGGCGGCGGCGGTACGCAGCCGCACGAGGTGCTGCCGGCCAGCTCGATCGCCTATGTACGACTCGACCTGGACCCGGCGGCCAACCAGAAGGTGGCGCTGTTCCAGATCGCCAGGAAGTTCACCGTCACCAAGGACACCTTCAAAGGTGACGACCCGCGCCAGGCGCTCTTCGACCTGACGCAGGACAGCGGTTTCTCCAAGGTCGACTTCGCCAAGGACGTCGACCCCTGGCTGGGCAGCAGGATCGGCCTGGCCATCGTCCCGTCGGGCGGCAAGGAGCCCGACTACGCCGTGGCCGTCCAGGTCAAGGACGAGGCGCAGGCCAAGGCGGGCATCACCAAGCTGATGGGCAAGGAGAAGTTCGGCCTGGCCTTCCGTGACGACTACGCGCTGGTGACCTCCAGCCAGTCGCTGGCCGACAAGTACGCGGCCGAGACCACCAGCCTCGCCGACAACGCCGAGTTCAACGACGACGTGAACGCGCTCGGTGAGCAGGGCGTGCTGTCGTACTGGGCGCACCTCGGCAAGGTCGGCGAGCTGGCGCTGACCGACAAGTCGAGCGAGCAGGCCAAGGCGCTCGAGCAGGTCAAGAACGCCAGGTTCGCCGGGGCGCTCCGCTTCGACAGCTCCTACGCCGAGCTGGCCGGTATCGTCAGCGGCGCCGAGGGCATGATCGACGGCGACCTGGAGCCCACCAAGCTGTCGACGCTCCCCGCTTCCACCGCGGGCGCGCTGTCCTACTCGGGCCTCGACCAGATCATCACCAAGAAGTGGGCCGAGATCGAGCAGTCCATAGCGGCGTCGCCGGCGGGGGCGCAGTTCAAGCAGTTCGTCGACCAGGCCAAGCAGACCTACGGCCTGCAGCTGCCCGACGACCTGGCCACGATCCTCGGCAAGAACCTGACCCTCGCGGTCGACGCCGAGGGCCTGGACAGCGACAAGATCAAGGGCGGCCTCCGCATCGCGACGGACCCGGCCAAGGCGCAGGCCGTCTACGACAAGATCCAGAAGGCCATGACGTCCAGCGGCCAGCCCGCTCCCCAGCTCGCCAAGGTCGCGGGTGACGGCACGTTCACCGTGGCGACCACCGACGAGTACGCCAAGGCACTGGGCGGGGAGGGCACGCTCGGCGAGAGCGAGACCTTCAAGACCGCGATCCCGGAGGGCGACGATGCCACCTTCGCCCTGTTCGTGGACCTCGACAAGGTCGAGAAGTACTACCTGCCGAGCATGGAGGGCGACGACAAGGCCAACGCCCAGGTCCTGAAGGCGGTCGGTATGAGCGGCAAGCAGACCGCCACCGAGGCCACCTTCTCGCTGCGGGTCCTGTTCAACTAGCACGAACACGAGTGGCCGCCCCCTACCCGGGGGGCGGCCACTGTCATGCGGTCACTGTCAGGCGGTCGCGGTCAGGCCCAGAGCTGGCCTTCGAGGCGGTGCTCGGCCTCGTCCAGGGTGCCTTCGTAGGCGCCCGTGGACAGGTACTTCCAGCCTCCGTCGGCGACCACGAAGACGACGTCGGCGCTCTCCCCCGCCTTCACCGCCTTGGCGGCCACGCCCAGAGCGGCGTGCAGCGCCGCCCCCGTGGACACCCCGGCGAAGATCCCCTCCGCGGCGAGCAGTTCGCGGGTACGGCGCAGCGCGTCGGCCGAGCCCACCGAGAACCGCGTGGTGAGCACGGACTCGTCGTAGAGCTCCGGGATGAACCCTTCGTCCACGTTCCGCAGCCCGTAGACCAGCTCGCCGTAACGCGGCTCGGCGGCCACGATCCGCACGCCGGGCACGCGCTCGCGCAGGAAGCGCCCCACCCCCATGAGCGTCCCCGTCGTACCGAGCCCGGCGACGAAGTGGGTCACAGTGGGCAGGTCCTCAAGGATCTCGGGTCCGGTCGACTCGTAGTGGGAGCGCCAGTTGGCCGGATTGCCGTACTGGTAGAGCATCACCCAGTCTGGATGCTCGGCCGCGAGCTCCTTGGCCACTCGCACGGCCTCGTTGGAGCCCCCCGCCGCGGCGGACGAGATGATCTCCGCCCCCCACATGCGCAGCAGCTGGCGGCGCTCCTCGGAGGTGTTCTCCGGCATGACGCAGATCAGCTTGTAGCCCTTGAGCTTGGCCGACATCGCCAGGGAGATGCCGGTGTTGCCGCTGGTGGGCTCCAGGATCGTGCAGCCGGGTGTGAGCAGCCCGTCCTTCTCGGCCTGCTCGACCATCCAGAGCGCGGGCCGATCCTTGATCGACCCGGTCGGGTTGCGGTCTTCGAGCTTGGCCCAGATGCGTACCTCGGCCGACGGCGAGAGCCGGGGAAGGCCGACGAGCGGCGTGCGACCGACCGAGTCGATCAACGATTCGAAGCGCATGTCACCCGCCGGCGACAGCGGGCAGCACGGTCACCGTGTCGCCGTCGGACACGGGCGTGCCGAGGCCGCCGAGGAAGCGCACGTCCTCGTCGTTGAGGTAGACGTTGACGAAGCGGCGCAGGTTGCCCTGGTCGACCAGGCGGTCCTTGATCCCGGGGTGCAGGGACTCAAGGTTGCTGATCAGCTCGTCGAGGGTGGCGCCCTCGGCGTCGACGGCTTTGGCGCCGGCGGTGTACGTACGAAGGATGGTCGGAATGCGAACCTCGATGGCCATCGCGGTCAGTCTCCTCGGGTCAGGTCGTCGTCCCATCGGCAGCAACGCCGACGGCTGAACACGGATTCCTGATCAGCGACAGTCGTAGACGACGACAGCCGGGGTATGCGCGAAGAGGTAGCTCTGCACCGGCCGGACCATCATGGTACGAACCTTACCTCTTCCTCTGTTATCGCCCCATCGAGGATCCGGTACGAGCGGAACTCCGTCTCGTCCTCGTCCCTCGTCGAGACCAGAACATAGTGGGCGTCCGGCTCTGAGGCGTAGGTCACGTCGGTGCGCGAGGGGTAGGCCTCGGTCGCCGTGTGGGAGTGGTAGATCACGACGGGCTCCTCGTCGCGGTCGTCCATCTCGCGCCAGACGCGCAGCTGCTCCAGCGAGTCGAAGCGGTAGAAGGTGGGCGAGCGCTCGGCGTTCTCCATCGGGACGAACCGCTCGGGCACCCCGCCCCGTCCCGCGATCACGCCGCACGCCTCGTCCGGGTGGTCGGCCCGCGCGTGGGCAACGATCTTGTCCACGAGTTCCTGCGAGATCGTCAGCATGTCGGGGAAATTACCAGAGGGCCCGGACCAGGGTGTCCTGCAGGTAGGTCAGCCAGTCGTAGGTGACGTAGGCCGGGTAGCGGGGGTCGTCCTCGGACATCGTGGCGATCTCGTCGTGGATCTCCTCGGTCACCTCGAGCTTGGTGCCGAGCGCCAGTCGCACGTCGTTGAGCGAGCGCAGCCACGCCTGGGCCTGCTCGGGCGTCAGCTCGCTGCGGCCCGGCCGGGCGCTGTCGAGCATGGTCTGCGCGTCGGCGCGCTTGCCGTCGCGCAGCGTCGCCTCGGTGTAGCGGCGGAACTCCGCCGCCTCCTTCTCGTCCTGGTAGGCCGAGGGAAACAGCCGGGCGAGCACCGGATCGGACGGCACCGTCCCGGCCCCGATGCCGATCCCGAGCGCCCGCTCCAGCGGGTCGTCGCCCGTCTCGCCCGGCGCCACCAGGCCGAGCACCTGGGTGACCAGCGAGCGCAGGATCGACACCTCCGCCGCCTCGAACTCCGCGATGACGCCGCCGCCGTCCCGCGTCGAGAACCCCGAGTTCACGTGTGCCGCCTCACTTGACCGAATCCGGCTGAACCGTCGCCCACAGCCCGTAGGAGTGGAGGATCTGCACGTCGCGCTCCATCTCCTCCCGGGTGCCGCTGGACACGACGGCTTTGCCTTTCTTGTGCACGTCCATCATGAGTTTTTCGGCCTTCTCCTTGGAGTAGCCGAACACCGTCTGGAAGACGTACGTCACGTAGGACATGAGGTTGACCGGGTCGTTCCAGACGATCGTCACCCATGGCAGGTCGGGCCGGACGTCCGTTGACGGACGCTCGACGGCCATTGGAGCAGTGCTACCCACATCCCCCATCCTGCCCTACCCCGGCCGTAGTCTTCGAGTCGTGGCAATGACCATGAGCACTGCGTTGCTCACAGATCACTATGAACTGACGATGCTTCAGGCGGCACTGCGGAGCGGCGCCGCCCACCGGCGGGCGGTTTTCGAGGTGTTCGCCCGGCATCTACCGGGCGGACGGCGCTACGGGGTTGTCGCCGGGACGGGACGTGTCCTGGACGAGCTGGAGAACTTCCGTTTCGGTGACGAAGAGCTGACCTATCTGCGGGAGAACGAGGTGGTCGACGAGGCGACCCTCGATTTCCTCGCCGGCTACCGGTTCTCCGGAGACGTCTACGGTTACCGCGAGGGCGACGTCTACTTCCCCGCCTCCCCGATCATGGTGGTGGAAGGAACGTTCGCGGAGGCCGTACTCCTGGAGACTTTGACCCTTTCCATCCTCAATCATGACTGCGCCATCGCCTCCGCCGCCTCCCGGATGACGAACGCGGCGGGCAAGCGCCCGATCATCGAGATGGGCTCGCGCCGTACGCACGAGTGGGCCGCCGTGGCCGCCGCCCGCGCCGCCTACATCGCCGGGTTCGCCTCCACCTCCAACCTGATGGCCGGGCGGGTCTACGGCGTCCCGACGGCCGGTACGGCGGCGCACGCGTTCACGCTGCTGCACGACTCCGAGCGGGACGCGTTCGAGGCCCAGATCGCCTCCCTCGGCCCGGAGACCACGCTGCTGGTCGACACCTACGAGGTGGCCGACGCGGTCCGCACGGCGATCGAGCTGGCCGGCGCCAAGCTGGGCGCGGTGCGGATCGACTCGGGCGACCTGGCGGCGGCCGCGCAGGAGGTGCGCGAGCAGCTCGACGCTCTCGGCGCCTTCAACACGCGCATCGTGGTCACCTCCGACCTGGACGAGTACGCCATCGCCGCCCTGGCCGCCGCCCCCGTCGACGGCTACGGCGTGGGCACCTCGCTGGTGACGGGCTCGGGCGTGCCCACCGCCGCGCTGGTCTACAAGCTGGTGGCGCGCGAGACCGCGGCGGGCGTCATGGAGCCGGTCGCCAAGCGGTCGGTCGGCAAGCCGTCGCGTGGGGGGCGCAAGGAGTCCTACCGCCTGTTCGACGAGAGCGGGCACGCCGACACCGAGCTGATCACCACGTCGGGGCCGGCGCCGGAGGGCGGTGTGCGGCTGCTGCACCAGCTCGTACGAGACGGCGAGGTCATCGGCAGGGAGCCGTTGACCGCGGCCCGCGAGCGACACGCCGAGACGATCGCGCACCTGCCCCAGGAGGCGCTGCACCTTGGCAGGGGGTATGCGGCGATCGCTACGGAGTTCGCCTGACGTAGGGTGCTTCGTATGGGGACCGCGCTGATCATCGTGGACGTGCAGAACGACTTCTGCGAGGGCGGGAGTCTGCCCGTGGCGGGCGGTTCCGAGGTGGCCGCCGCGATCACCCGCTACGTGGACGACCACGGCTACAACCACGTGGTGGCCACCCGCGACTACCACGTGGACCCGGGCGACCACTTCTCCGACGCCCCCGACTACGTGACGACCTGGCCCGCGCACTGCGTCGCGGGCACGCCTGGGGCGGACTTCCACCCGGCGTTCGACGTCTCGGCGGTGGAGGAGGTCTTCTCCAAGGGCGCCCACGCCGCCGCGTACAGCGGGTTCGAGGGCACCTCCGGTGACGACGTGTCGCTGGCCGCCTGGCTGGACGAGCACGGGGTGAGCGAGGTGGACGTGGTGGGGATCGCCACGGACCACTGCGTCCGCGCCACGGCGCTCCACGCGGTCCAGCACGGTCTGGCCGTACGCGTGCTGCTCGACCTCACGGCCGGGGTGGCACGGGAGACCACGGACCGCGCGCTGGCGGAACTGAGGGCCGCGGGCGCCGTCCTGCAGGGCACACCGTCCGTGGGCACACCGTCCGTGGGCTGACCTTCCTCCGCACGCTGACTTTCTTTCGCGCGGCGACTTTCTCTCGCGCGCCGTCCGTGTGCCGCCCATCGCAGGCCGCCCGATGCATCGGGCTTTCGCACGCCGCCCGATGCACGGCCTTTCCACGCCGCGTGGGCAGACCGTCAGCGCCCGCGTTCGAGGCCTTTCCCACGCCGCCCGCGCTCGCGAAGCATCGGCCACGAAGAGTACGCGATGCGCGACGCTGCGGTCATGTGATATCCAGAAGGCGAACGCTCTCCGCGCCCACCCCGCCACGGAGAGCGATATGACTTCTTCCTGGTGTGAGGTTCCCCATGCTCACCTTTTCCCTCGGCCTCGCCTGGCTGCTGCTCGCCCCGCTCAGCCTCTGGGTGCTCGTCCGCGGGCGCAACGGAGCCAGGGTCGGGGCGGTGATGACGCTGGCACTGCTGGAGGTGGCCACGGTCGCGATGACCGCCGAGGAGCAGGAGGCCGCGGTCGTCGCCCATGAGGCGCCGCCGAGCGTGTTCTCGATGGCGTGCGCGGCGCGTACGCCGATGCCGCAGACGGCCCGGCTGAGCGGCGCGCGCGACGATCTCACGCTGTCCTGGCCCGCCGCGCCCGACGAGTGCGCGACGGCACAGGTCACGCTCCGCCCCAAGGGACGCGGGCTGCGCGTCTGGATCCGCGAAGGGCCGACGGTGGGCGAGGGCAAGGGGGCGCGTACGGTGCCCGTACACGTCGTCGGGGGCGCCGCCTCGCTGCGAGTGCCACTCGACCCGCCCGCCCCCGCGCGGCTCAGCCCGGTCGACGGCCACACCGGCCACCGCATCCCAGCCGCGACCGACGACCGTCCTGGCACCCCGGCCGCAACCGACGACCGCCCTGATGCGCCAGCCGGGACCGATGAACGTCCTGGCACCTCAGCCGGGACCGATGAACGTCCTGGGACCCCAGCCGTGACCGACGGACGCCCCGGCGGCCCAGCCGCGACCGACAGACGACGTCCTATGAGATGACGGAGCCCTGCCGCAGCGCCTCGTCCAGATCGGCGTAGACCTCGAACGCGTGCCGCAGCCCCGTGATGAACAGCACCCGCCCCATGACCCCTTGAACCCCGCCCAGCAGCAACCGGGTCCCCCTGGCCTCGCACCGCTGCAGCACCTCGACCAGCTCGCTCATCCCCAGGGAGTCGCAGAAGGTGATCTCCCGCAGGTCCATGATCAGGACGGGCATCGCCGGGTGCGCCCAGACGCGCTCCATGTGCTCCCGGAAGAGGGGCACCGCGGAGGCGTCGAGATCGCCGTTCAGCCGGGTGACGATGGCGTTTCCCGAGAGGCCGGAAGTGACGACGAACGTCGATTTACCCGTGGCCCCAGCTGACATGGAAGAAATCCTTCTGTTCATCCCAAGGCAGCCATCGTGGGTCGTAGCCGATGCGGCTGGGCGTCCACCGAAAGGCCACCGCGGTGTGACCAACCGCGTTACTGACCTCTGGATCGGCACCCGGCACGGCCATGAGCAGGCTCTTCGCTGCCGTGTCCTAACCGTGACACTATTCGGGGCCCATGGCCACCGGATCGCGAAGATCCCTATCACGCCGTCTTGGGGTCGCCCGGCGAGGAGGGAACCCCTCGCCGGGCGGTTGCCCTAGCGTCGCTGGGTGGCCCACTGGCGGATCTTGGCGATCCGCTCCTGGATCTCGGCGGCGGTGGCCTGGGCGATGGGCGGCCCGCCGCACGCCCGGCGCAGGTCCGAGTGGATGACGCCGTGGGGTTGGCCGGTGCGGTGGTTCCAGGCGCCCACGAGGCCGTTGAGCTCCCGTCGGAGCTCGGCGATCTGCTCGTGCGGCGCCAGCGCGGGCGGTGCGCTCTCGGCCTTCTTGGCCTTGGCCGCCTGCTGGTCCGACTGCCGCTTGCGCAGCAGCGTGGCCACCTGGTCGGGCTCCAGCAGGCCGGGCAGGCCGAGGAAGTCCTCCTCCTCCGCCGAGCCGACCTCCGCCCCGGTGCCGAACTCGCCGCCGTCGTAGAGCACCCGGTCGAACGTCGCCGAGGTCTCCATCATCTCGAACGGCAGCTCGTCACCCAGGACGTCTGGATTGTCCTTTTTCCTGTTGGCCTGTTCGAGCAGGCTGTCGTCGAGCCCGTCCTCCGGCGGACGGCGGTTGAGCACGTGGTCGCGCTCCAGCTCCATCTCGTTGGCCAGGCCCATGAGGGTCGGCACCGAGGGCAGGAACACCGAGGCCATCTCACCGCGCTTGCGGGCCCGCACGAAGCGCCCGACCGCCTGGGCGAAGAACAGCGGCGTGGAGGTCGAAGTGGCGTAGACCCCGACGCACAGCCGCGGGATGTCGACGCCTTCGGACACCATCCGGACCGCCACCAGCCAGCGATCATTGGACGCGGCGAACTGCTTGATCTTGTTCGACGCCCCCGGATCGTCGGAGAGCACGACGGTGGCGCCCTCGCCGGAGATGTTGCGCAGGTGGCGGGCGTAGGCGCGGGCCGCCTCGTGGTCGGTCGCGATGACCAGGCCACCGGCGTCGGGGACGCCGCGCCGCACCTCCGTCAGCCGCCGGTCGGCCGCCTCCATGACCTGGCGGATCCAGTCGCCCTTGGGGTCGAGCGCGGCGCGCCAGGCCTGGGAGAGCTGGTCCTTGGTGAGCGGCGTGCCCAGCGTGGCGGCGAGCTCGTCGCCCGCGCGGGTGCGCCACTTCATCTCCCCGGAGTAGGCCAGGAAGATGACCGGCCGGACGACCCCGTCATCGAGGGCCGGGCCGTAGCCGTAGGAGAAGTCGGAGACGCTGCGCTTGAGCCCCTCGGTGTCCTCCTCGTAGCCGACGAACGGGATCGGGTTGTCGTCGGACCTGAACGGCGTGCCGGTCAGCTGGAGCCTGCGGGTGGCCGGCTCGAACGCCTCACGGATGCCGTCGCCCCACGACTTGGCGTCGCCCGCGTGGTGGATCTCGTCGAAGATGATGAGCGTCTTGCGGGCCTCCGTGCGCGCCCTGTGGAGGGCCGGGTGCATGGCGACCTGCGCGTAGGTCACGGCCACGCCGGTGTAGTCGCGGGAGGTGGCCCCCTGGCTGTTCTTGAACTCGGGGTCGATGCCGATGCCGACCTTGCTGGCGGCGTCGGCCCACTGGCGCTTGAGGTGCTCGGTGGGAGTGACGATGGTGATCGCCCGGATCACCCCATTGGCGAGCAGCTCGCTGGCGATGCGCAGGGCGTAGGTCGTCTTGCCCGCGCCCGGCGTCGCCACGGTGAGGAAGTCACGCGGCTCGCGCCTGAAATACAGGTCGAACGCCTCCTGCTGCCAGGCACGCAACTTGGGGGCGGTGCCCCATGCGGCGCGGTCGGGGTAGGAAGGCGAAAGGTGGGATGCGGCGAAGGTGCTCACCGCATCACCTCTGGGGTTCGTGTGCTTCGCTGTCTCACAGTGACCCAAGAGTAATCGGGCCCACCGACAAGACGTGCCGTGCACCGGGGATCCTGGCCAAGCTCATCCTTGCGTGCTAAGGGGCGTACGGGGCTTATCGCACGCTCGACATCACCGCGTCGAGCGCCTGCCTTCTGGTGGTTTCTTCGGGTTGGAGCAGGCCAACGAGCAGCACTGCCTTGCCGTCCCGGGTGAGGAGTGTGACACGTAGGTAGGCGGGTGTGTTCGCCACATCCTGGTATTGCGCTCGTAGCGCACGCGTGTGCCCTTGCGGGAGAACTTTGTCCTCCACGATGTCGACCTTGTCGCCTTTGAGCAGCAGCCTGGAGTACAGCTCCGCCGCGTCCTTTGTGGCCTTCGTCACGTCGGCCGTGGGATCGGGGACCGGCTTGGCCATGATGAGCGCGCCACCGCTCCTGGCGGCCGAAGTGAATCCGGTCACAGGCGGCACCCCGGCCTCCTGCCACCCCGCCGGCAGCGTGATCGTCACCCCCGCCCGGGAGTCGCTCAACCGCGCCGTCGCGGGCGCTGGGACGACCAGCCGCAGCACGACCATGACCAGCGCCGCGATCAGCCCGGTGGCCAGGAGCAGGGTGAGCACCGCCCCGGTAGGCCGCCGCCACCGGCGCCCCCGTACCCGCCCCGACAGGCCGGGATCGGCGGGCACCCCGTAGTGGCGGGCGGACGGGGGCAGGGACTCCCAGGGCACCTGCGGATCGCCGTCGTCCCGCTCGAGCCCCCGCCCGGCGGTCCGCCGCAACCGCGGATTCCACAGATCCTCCGGCTCGTCCCCCTCCTCGCCCTCGGGATCGCCCCTCCCGTGCCACGAATACCCCCCACCGACCTCGTCATCGTCACTTGCAGACCCCCGCCGCACCCACCCGAGCCCCCCGGACAAGGGACCTCGCCGCGCGGCCCCGCCATCGCGCCCGGGGCCCCGCCGTGAGGAACCGTCATCGTCTAGGGGGTCCCGCCGTGAAGCCTGTCCCTCGCGCAGGGGGTTCCGCGGCGCGGCCCCGCCATCGCGCTGGGGGTCGTGCGCGGCACTGTCCTCGCGCACGGGATCCCGCTGTGAGGACTCATCACCGCGCAGGGGGTCCCGCCGTGAGGGCCCGCCATCGCGTACGGGCTCCCGCCGCCCGACCCGCGGGTACGGATCCGCGCCCCTGCGCCCCGGACCCGGCGCCTCCTCGCGCCGCTGAGACGCCGTGCCGGACGACCGCTGGGCCTCCGTGCCGGTCGACCGTTGAGGCGCGGGGGCAGGTGGCCGCAGGGGTGCCGTGTCGGACAACCACCGTGACGCCGTGCCAGATGGCCGCTGGGGCTCAGGGTCAGACGGCTGCTGGGGCTGAGGGTCGGATGAGTGTTGGGGCTGGGGCTCGGACGACTGCTGGGGCTCGGCGTCGTCGGGTGGAGGTGCGGGAGGTGTGCGGCGGTGCCTGGCTCCCGAGCTCGGCGGCCAAACGCGGTGATCGTCCTCCATGACACCTCCTGCCCGCTGTCCTATCACTCCTGCCCGCGCGGGTCCGGCGTTCCGTGATCGCTGTGACAGGAGGGACAAGAATCACCCTTGAACCGGGTCAGTCGGAACGAGTGCGAGAGGCGAGAAGGGTCGCCGCGAGGGATATGGCCGACATGAGACAGCAGATGACCACGAAGCCCCGCGCGATCATTCCCGGGCTGTGCCCGATGACGTTGATCAACGCGCCCCCGAGCCCCACCGCCAGCGCGGACCCCAGCATGTCCGTCACCGAGAGCGCGGCGGAGTTGGCCCCCTGCTCGTTGACCGGCGACTGCTTGAGCGCCGTGACGCTGACCGTGGTCATTCCTATGCCCATGCCGAACCCCGCCACGATCCACGCCGGCACCGCGACCCAGCCGGTGACCCCGGGCAGGACCGACAGCAGCCCGAGCAGTACACCCGTCATGACGCAGGCGGCTCCCATTCGGATCCGCCTGTGCGGCTCGACAGTGCGCCTGCTCTGCAGGTAGGACCCGGTCGACCAGCCAAGGGCCCCGGTCGTGAGCGCGATGCCCGCAGCCGTGGGGCCGAACGATTTGACCTGCTGGAGGGCCAGGGGAATGAAGGAGTTCACGCCGAAGAAGGCGGCCGAGAACAGGCCGCGCATCATGATCGTGGTCGGCAGCCCCCGGCTGAAGCGCAGCGCGCCCGGCGGCAGCAGCTTGGCCAGGCCGTACCCGAGGCAGACCAGCCCGACCAGGACCGCGACGGCGCTCGGCACCGGCGAGACATGAAGCTTGTCCACGCCGTACAGCAGCACACCCGCCCCACCAGCTGACGCGGTGGCGGCCACGGTCATCGCGAATGGCCTGGAACGCGCCCCTTCCACCGACCCACCACCCGCACCAGACGAGCCAGATGAGCCGGGCAAGCTCGATGACCCGGACGGCCCCGACGAGCCGGACAAGTCGGCCGAGCCCGCGTCCCCAGAGGTGCGGGACACGCCCGCATGCCCGGAGGTGTGGGACACGCCCGCGTCGCCGGAGGCGCGGGACACGGCCGATTCCTCGGAGGTGTGGGACACGGCCGCTCGCCCGGATGTGTGTGGCTCGTCCGCGTCCCCGGAGGCCCGGGGCCCGTCCGGCTCGTGGGCGGGCTTGTTCAGGGCGGGAACCAGCATGACCAGAGCGGGCACGACGAGCGGGATGATCCCGAAGAACACCCACCGCCACCCCAACGTGTCCGCCACGAACCCGGCCACGGCCGGTCCGACCATGGCGGGCACCACCCACGCCGCCGACAGCCCCGCGAACACCTTGGGCCGCACGTCGGCCGGATAGACCCGGGCGATCATCACGTACACGGCGACGATCGTGCATCCGGCGCCCAGCCCCTGCACGGCCCGCGCGGCCAGGAACAACACCTTGGTCGACGCCGCGCCCGCCAGCCCCATCCCGACCACGAACAGCACCACCCCGACCAGGAACGGAATCGTGTACCCCCGCCGGTCCGACCAGAGCCCGGACACCACGTTCGCGAACAGGCTGGCGATGAGGAAGGCCGAGAAACTCAGGCCGTAGAGGTCGAGCGCGTCGAGTTGCTGGGAGATGACCGGCATGACCACGCCCACCGACATGCCCTCGAAGGCGATCAGCGTGATCACCAGCAGGATGCCGATGGTGGCCGTCCGATAGGCCGAACCGAAGATGCGAGGTTGATCGTACGGAGTGTCGAGTGCCTTCGGTGCTGTCACCCAAACATCCTAGTTGTGCCGCTATTTCAGGACGACGCACCAGTCAGCGCGACGCACATGTCAACGCGACGCCCCGTCAGAGGGCGGACAGTGAGCCGCGGCCCCGGTAGACGGCCCACATCTGGTGCATGCGTTTCGCCTGCTCAGCCGTGAACTCCCACATGCACCGGTCATGCGCGTAGTCCATGTAGTTGTGGATGGGGTCCAGACCCCGCTCCGCGCAGGTCTCCTTGGAGTCGGGGCAGCCTTCCGTGGGCCTGGCCTCGGGTGGGGTGTCGGTGATGCCGTCGCCCGGGTACGCGCAGCCGTTCTCGAAGGTGTGGAAGAGGCCGAGCCAGTGGCCGATCTCGTGTACGCCGGTGTAGCCGCGGTTGTAGTTGACCAGCGTGCCGCCGGGCAGGCTGCGCCAGTCGATGACGACGCCGTCGAGAGTAGGGCTGTCCTTGTACCAGTAGGGGTAGGTGGAGAAGCCGAGGACGAGGTCGCCCAGCTGGCCGATGTAGAGGTTCAGGGTCTCGGGGCCGCCCCGGCGCAGGGCGGACTTCATGGCGCGCTCGTTGCCGATCGGGTCGATGAACCAGGAGGCGTCCTCCTTGACCGAGATGCCGTCGAGGCGAAAGCGCACGCCGGTGGCGGCGCCGCCCAGCGCGCCGCTGTAGGCGGAGTTGAGCGCGTCGATCTGCGCCCTGACGTCCGCGTTGGAGGCCCGCCTGGCGCCGTCGGTGAGTACGTGTACCCAGGTAGGAACGATGACCTCGTCCGGGACCGTCACCCCGGCGAGCCGCTGGGCGAGCTCGTCCAGCACCTGCTCGACGTCCCGTGGCCGGGGCTGCCGCGGCCCCAAGGACCGCGGATCGTCCCCCAGCCCCCAACCCGGCCTGGGCGACCCACCCTCACGGGCCACGGCGCCATCGTGGGCAGCGCGCAGACCCACCTCGCGCGGCGAGTCCGCGGCGGCGCAGTCAGGTGCGGGGGCCCCGGAGGCGGGACGGAGCGGCGGTGTGAGCCCGGCCGCGAGCAGGCATGCCAACGAGACGGCGGTCGCGCGCCGGGCCATGCAATCCCCCGTTACGGTATGAGTAGGTCCGTATGCAGACCGTAGCCCTACCGTGGGTGATCACACGTGATCAACACTCACTCGTTGTCGTCGTCGCCGCCCGACGGCAGCCCCTCGTAGATCTCCTTGCACTCGGGGCACACCGGATATTTCTTGGGGTCGCGGCTGGGCACCCAGATCTTGCCGCACAGGGCCCGGATCGGCGTGCCGGTTACCATACTCTCGGTGATCTTGTGCTTGTCCGCGTAGTGCGCGAACCGCTCATGATCGCCGTCGCCATGCGACGTCCGCGGGGTGGTCTCCTGCTCAGGGAGGATCTTCGTGCTCACGCCACCGAGTCTATGCCCGCCTCCGAGCGCGTCTTCCCGGTCGAGATCGTTCAGCCCACCCCTTGGACACGCGTACGGCCCCCGCCATCAGGCGAGGGCCGTACAGATGAAAAGAAGGGTCAGCCCATGTGCACCGGCGCGCCCTCGGTCTTGCGGCCGCTCTTGACGAACAGCGCCAGAACCGCGGTGAGGACCGCGACGCAGGTGCTGACCAGGAAGGCCAGGTGCATGCCGTCCATGAACGCGTTGTGCACGGCCCCGCCCACCAACTGTTGGAGCTGCTGCGGGGTGCCGGCCGGGAGCCCGCCGAACGCGGCGGCCTTCTCCAGCAGCGGCAGCTGTTCCGCCGGGATCCCCTTGGCCGCCGGGCCGAGGTAGCCGGGCAGCTTGCTGGAGATCTCGGAGGCCATGACGGCGCCCAGGATCGCGGTGCCGAGCGCGCCGCCGACCTGCATGGCCGACTGCTGCAGACCGCCCGCGACACCGCTGAGCTGGATCGGGGCGTTGCCCACGATGATCTCGGTGGCGCCGACGAATACCGGCGAGAGGCCGAACGCCAGCAGCACGAACGGAATGCCGCTCTCGATGAACGAGGCGTCGATGCTCAGCTGCGACATGAGGAACATCGCGGCCGCGGTGATCAGCAGGCCGGTGGCCATCGTGATCTTCGGACCGACCCTGCCGATCATCATGCCGGCGAGCGGCGAGGCCACGATCATGCCGGCGCTCATCGGCAGCATGCGCAGGCCCGCGTCCAGCGGGCTCAGACCGTGAACGCCCTGGAAGAAGAAGCCGAGGAAGAACATCGCGCCGAACATCGCGAACGCCACCATCATCATCAGCACGGTGCCGATGGAGATGGACGGGTTCTTGAACAGCGACAACGGGACCAGCGGCTGCTTGGCCTTGCTCTGCCAGAAGACGAAGGCGGCGATGAGCACCACGAACCCGGCGATGAAGGTGAGCGTCGTGCTGTCGCCCCAGCCCCACTCGGGAGCCTTGATGATCGTCCAGACGAGCGAGAACATCGCGCCCGACAGCAGCACCACGCCGAGCCAGTCGATCCTGGCCAGCGACGGGATGCGGTTCTCCTTGATGAGGAAGATGCCCAGGATCAGCGCGATGATCCCCACCGGCGCGTTGATGAAGAAGACGGACTGCCAGCTGACGTTCTCGACCAGGACGCCGCCCACGATCGGGCCGGCCGCGCTGGACAGGCCGATGATGGCGCCCCAGGCGCCCATGGCCGCGTTCAGCTTCTCACCGGGGAAGGCACCGCGCAGCAGAGCCAGGGCGGCGGGCTGAAGCAGGGCGCCGAACAGGCCCTGCAGCACGCGCAGGCCGATCAGCGCGCCGATCGGCGACACGCCCGGGACGATGTCCGCCAGCTCCTGGCTGAGGCCGATACCGATCGAGGACAGCGCGAACCCGGCGACACCGATCAGGAAGACCCGCTTGTGTCCGAACAGGTCCCCGAGCTTGCCCGCCGTGATCAGGAACACCGCCAGCGCCAGCAGGTAACCGCTGGTCACCCACTGCAGATCGGACAGCGACGCGCCCAGATCGTGCTGGATGGACGGGTTGGCGATGCCGACCACGGTGCCGTCGAGCATCACCATGATGACGCCCAGGCAGACCGCCAGAAGCACCAGCCATGGGTTGCCGCCCCCGGTCCCCGTCTCCCTGGGGCCGGGCGACGACGGCGCGTCGACCGTCCTCGCGTGAGCCATGAAGTCCCCCTCAATGCCGCCCCATAACGGGGCATAAGTCACTTAAGCCTCAGGTAATCTATGGCAGTCCATGACAGATGACAAACGAGTTTTATTTGTCGGACTATGACTTATGGCACACTATGCCAGGAAGGTATCTAGGGAGTGACGCAAGTGGGTCTAAGGGAACGCAAGAAGGAGAAGACGCGCCTGGCAATCCTCGACGCCGCGCTCGACCTGTTCCTCGAACAAGGGTACGACTCGACCACCGTGGACCAGATAGCGGGGTCGGTCGAGATCTCCCCGCGGACGTTCTTCCGCTACTTCACCAGCAAGGACCATCTCGTGCTGTGGTACCACGACCAGGGCGAGGAGATCATGCAGGAGACTCTGCGGAGCCGCCCGGCCGATGAGCCCCCGTTCACCTCGATGATCCACGCGGTGCGCGCGGTCGCGCACGACATGGATGACTCAACACCCGAGGACACGGCGAGATTCCTGAAGTTGCGGCGGCTTCTTGACGAGAATCCGCGCCTGGTCGGCCTGTCCGTCGCCAGAGGCTCGGAGACGGAGCGGCGCCTGGCCGTCGAGATCGCGGCCCGCAGGGGCGTCGACGTTACGACCGATCAGCGTTCGCACCTTATCGTCGCGTTCGCGATGTCGATCCTCCGGGTCGGGTTCGAGTGCCCGCAGGCCGACTTGACGGACGTGCGGATCATCGTGGACCGCATGGAGGAGACCCTCGAACTCGCCCAGAACGCCTTCCGCCCCGGCTGGGACGTCTAGCTAGTTCAGTGTCGGGTCGTCCGGGCAGGTTGCCACGAAGGCCAGTTCGCCCGGCTGACGCCGGAGGACGTTGCGCCACAGGGAGCCGGGGTCGGTGTGGAAGGTGTCGCCTACCTCCGAGTCGACGACGTACCAGGCTCCTTCGGCGATCTCGCTCGCCAGCTGCCCGGACGTCCAGCCGGCGTAACCGGCGAAGATCCGCATCTGCGCGATCTCGCCCTGCAGGATCTCGGGCGGCGCGTCCAGGTCGACGGTGCCCAGGCGGGAGACGGCGGGCGTGCCCGCGTGCAGCCTGCGCCAGCCCAGCGGCTCCTCGCCGCTCGGCACCGCGGCCAGCGCCAGCGCGCTGTCGGTCTGCACCGGACCACCCTCGAACAGCACAGGTGGCCCGGTCACCAGCGGGTCCCACACCGGCAGCACCTGCGTCACCGAGATGTCGCTCGGCCTGTTCAGCACTACGCCGAGAGTGCCGCCGTCGAGGTCGTGTTCGAGGATCAGCACGACGCTACGACGGAAGTTGGGGTCGTCGAGAAGCGGCGTCGCCACCAGTAAACCGCCGACGTAGATCGCTTCCGCCATACCTCCATCATGAAGGGTCAACCCCACATCTCGCTCCCCCACCACCTGCATGTTACTTCCTGTAGTCATACGGGCACTATAGGTACCAAAGATCGCTATCCTGCGGGCTCGGGAGGAGCTAATGCGCATCGCGGACCGTCGCACGCTCGCCCTCCTGCCGCTCGGCGCGTGGCTGCTCCTCCCCGCGACGGTGGGGGCCTGGGCGAGATCGTCCGATCCCGGCGACCGTTTCACGATGTCCGCCGGGCGGACCGACTGCGGGAGCGGGCAGGCGCTGGTCACCTTGCGCAACCAGAGCCGCCAGCCGGCCCGCTTCGACCTCAAGGCCGACTCGGCCAGTGTCGCCACCGGATCCATCCCCGCCCGCGAGTCGGTGACCCGGAACGTCCACGTCCGCCGGGGCCACAGCATGAAGATCGAGGCGTTCTCGGTCACCGCCGACCACCCCGACACGCTGATCGACTCGACGCGGGTACGCAACACCTGCTCCGGACGCCAGGGTCGCCACCTCCCCCGCACGAGCCGCCACCTCCCCCGCACCGGCCCGCCGACCGACCTGCTCGCCAAACTGGCCACCGCGGGTGGACTGCTCCTCACCGGCGCGGCCTTCTGGTGGTACAGCTCCATCTGGCCACGCGGGTCCTTCTGATCCCGCACGACCCAAGCCCGCACGACCCAAGCCCGCAGAACCCAAGCCCGCAGAACCCAAGCCCGCAGAACCCAAGCCCGCAGAACCCGAGCCCGTACGACCCGTTCCCGTACGACCTAGTGGAAATCGGAAATCAAGCAGTTCAACCCAGGTCGCGATCGCGGAGGCGGATCAGGGCGGTGGCGGTGAGCAGCGCGGTCAGCGAGAGGATCAACGTCAGGGGCGCCACGGTGTACGGCTCGCCCGACACCGTGTTCGGCGTGTAGTGGAAGGGCTCGACGCGGCTCCAGCCCCACAGCCCGATCAGCGGTCCCCCCAGATCACCCACCACGATCACCACGGCCCAGACCCTCCACGACAGCGCCACCGACGCCCGCGGCAGCACCCCCACGGCGAAGGCGGCGAACGCCCCCACGAGCCAGGCGGCCGGCACGTGTTCGAGCGCGGCGAGCAGCATCCGGCCCACCGCCGGGTCGACCATGACCAGCGAATAGATCAGCCCCGTGACGAATCCGCCGAGCGCCAGCGTGCCGAGCGCTGCCACGGCTAGGTGCGCCGCCGCCCAGCGCAGCCGGCTCACCGCGGTCGACAGCAGGGCCTCGGCGTGGCCGGAGGCCTCCTCGTGGTGCAGCCGGAGCGTGGCGAGCACCGGGTAGAGCGCGACCGTGTACGCCAGCAGGAGCACGATGATCCACAGGTACGCGTCCACCGGATCCCCCGACGGGCCCCGTACCGCTTCAAGAAGACGTCGAGGACCCAGCCGGGCTGGTCGGCGAGGCGGGGCGCGACGCCGCTGAGGCCGGCGAAGAGCGTGGCCGCGGCCGCCAGCCCATGGCCCACGCGAGACGGCGGCGTGGCCCGCGTGGGGCCCGCCGCGTCCGCGCAGGGTTTTAGCCGGAGGCCTGGTCGAGCACCTTGGCGAGGTCGGCGATGGCGGTCCTGGCCGACTCGATGCGCCTGGTCTGCGCCTCGTCGGTCCAGCCGAGCCGCAGCCCTTCGGCGGCCACCTCGTCGAACGCGGTGAACGCGGCGAGCTTCCGCCGGATGACCTTGGACCAGGCGTCGTCCTCGATCTGGTAGTAGACGGTCCGCTCCCCTGGCCTGCGGAACCTGCGGATGAGTTTGATGGACGTCAGGAGCTGCATGTTCGTCGTGAGCGACGCGCGGCTCGCGCCGATGGCGTCGGCGATCTCGCCCGCGGTCTGCGCCGGCGGATCGCACGCCATGAGCCAGCCCAGGACGCGGCCGGTGATCGGGGCGAGGCCCCATTCCGCGGAGACGAACCCGGCCACCCGCTCGACCCATTCGAGCACCTGCTCGCGGTCGGGGCCGTCCTGCGTACTCATGCGGTCATCCTAACGTTCACCTTTTTGCCAGTTATTTCAGACTAGACTGAAACAACTGGCAACGGCAAGCCGGTGTTTACCTGTCGCATGATTTCTGGTCCTGGGCGCCACCGGCAGGACCGGGCGGCGCGTCGTCGGAGGCCGGGATGGAATGGACGATCCTGCAGCCGGGCGCCTTCCACAGCTCGCGCCTGATCCCGTACGGCGACGCGACCGGCAAGGCCGTCACCCGATGAAGGCCCCGTTGCGGGCCGCGACAAGAGCGCGCGTCGCCGCCCGCTCGGCCGTCGCCTTGTCCACCGGCTCCTTGGTGACCAGCAGGCGATAGTAGAGAGGGGCCGAGATCGCCCTGATGACCTCGTGGCCGTCGGTACCCTCCGGGAGTTCGCCGCGCTGGATCGCCAGGTCGATCGATTTGCCCCACTCCGCGATCCGGCGCTCGTAGAAGGTGCTCAGGGCGGCCGCCGCCTCCTTGTCGCAGGTGGCCGCCGCGATGACGGCCTGCAGCGTGGCGCCCAGGCGTTCGTCCGTGATGGCGGTCAGGACGCTCAGGGCGTTGGCGCGCAGGTCCTCCTCGATCGTGCCGGTGTCCGCGTGCGCGGCGGACTGGTCGGCCAGCTCCGTCATGAGGTCGGCCACCAAGCCCGCCGTACCGGCCCAGCGGCGGTAGACCGTGGTCTTCCCGACGCCTGCCCGGGCGGCCACCGCGTCCATGCTGAGGCCGTGGAAGCCGTGGAGCACCAGCTCATCCTGGGTGGCTTCCAGGACCGCCGCCCGGACCCGGGCCGTGCGGCCACCGGGACGCACCGTTCCAGCCAAACGGGAATCCTGTTCCATTAAGGCTCCTTAGCGTGCTAGCGTCATCCCATCTTAACGGAACTAGAGACCCATTAGGGGGATGACATGTCCGTGGCCTTGCAAGCCGTCCGGATGACGGGGCGGCAGCGGCTGGTCCTGGTGCTGTTGCTCGGCTCCCAGTTCATGCTCGCCGTCGACTTCTCCATCCTGAACGTCGCCCTGCCGGTGATCGGCGCCGGACTCGGGTTCGAGCTGGCCGACCTGCAGTGGGTGGCGACCGCGTTCGCGCTCGCGGCGGCCGGGTTCACGTTGCTGTTCGGCCGGATCGCGGACCTGTTCGGGCGACGCCGGTTGTTCCTGGGCGGGATGGCGCTGCTCGGGCTCTCCTCGCTGGCCGGCGGGCTGGTCACCTCACACGGCATGCTCCTGGTCGCCAGGGTGGCCCAGGGGCTGGCCACCGCCGCCGTCACCCCGGCCGCCCTGGCGCTGCTGACCACCTCGTTCCCCGAGGGGCCGCTGCGGGCGCGGGCGCTGGGGCTGAACGGGGCGCTCATGTCGGCCGGTTTCACCTCCGGCGCGATCCTGGGCGGGCTGCTGACCGACCTGCTGAGCTGGCGGTGGGCGTTCTTCGTGAACGTCCCGGTCGCGCTCGCCGTCCTGGCCGCCGCCCCGGCCCTGCCCGCCGAGAGCCGCCCCGCGGACCGGCCCAAGATGGACCTGCCGGGCGCGGTGACGGTGACCACGGGCCTGCTGGCCCTGGTGTACGGGCTCACCCGCGCGGGCGAACACGGCTTCGCCGACCCGGCCGGGATCGGCGGGCTGCTGGCTGGGGCGGGGCTGCTGGTCGCCTTCTGGTTCGTCGAACGGCGGGCGCAGGCACCGCTGGTGCCGGTGACGATCCTGGCCAGGGCCAGCGTGAAGTGGGGCAACCTCGCGGGGTTGGTCGCGTTCGCCACGGAGACCTCACTGGTCTTCCTCATGACCCTCTACCTGCAGAAGGTCCTCGGCTACTCGCCCCTGGCCACGGGACTGGCGTTCGGGGTGCTCGGGCTCGGCACGGTTCTCGGCGGGCTCGCGGCCCCGCGCGTGCTGTCCCGCCTCGGCAACCGCAGGACACTGGCGACCGGCTTCGCGGTGCAGGCCGCGGCGACGGCGGCGTTGGCCCTGCTCGGCCCGGAGGCAGGCTGGATCTGGCTGCTCCTGGTGGCCACCTTCGTCGGCGGCGTCGGCAACATGCTGGCGATCGTCGCCTTCATGGTGACCGCCACCTCTGGCCTGCCCGCCTCCGAACAGGGCCTGGCGACGGGCCTGGCCACCATGACGCAGCAGATCGGCATCACGATGGGCATCCCGATCATGAGCGCGATAGCGACGGCCGCCATGGGCACGATCCTGCAAGGAGTAACGACCGCGGTCCTGATCAACGCGGCCCTGGTCCTGGCCATGGCAGCCCACACCGCACTCAGAAGGGAAGACCCCCGGGCGGCCGCGCCCTCGATCGACGCTTCATGACCGCCCCTCGCCACACAAGAACGCAGCCAGCCGACCGCTGAACGTCTCCGACGAGGCGGGCGCCCAGCACCAGTTACCGACCCTGCGGGCGATAGCCACGGCCGACGCCCACCCGAGCCCTTCGGGCCGACGCCCACCCGCGCCCCCGGTCGGACTACCGCATCATCCCGCCGGTCACGAAAGAGTCGCCACCGGCCCAGAAGGCGCCGTAACGGCGCCCCGCCACCCACCGGTCAGCGGCCGTCTTCCTGGAGGCCCTCAAGCACGGTCGGCGGGTGGCGGTGGGAGCGGCTGTGCCGTAAAAAGAGGCGATTGTCTGCTTCTAAAAAGCAATCAGGCTTCTGTAAAGCCTCTCGCACGGCCCCCCGCCGAGTCGCGGACGGCGGCGGCCACGGCCGTCGCCACGTCCGGGTGGAACACGCTGGGCACGATGTAGTTGGGCCCGAGCTCCTCCGGAGACACCACGGCCGCCAGCGCGTGCGCCGCCGCCAGCAGCATCTCCTGGCTCACCTCGGTCGCCTGGGCGTCGAGCAGGCCGCGGAACACGCCCGGGAACGCCAGCACGTTGTTGATCTGGTTGGGATAGTCGGAGCGGCCGGTCGCCACCACGGCCGCGTGCTCGCGGGCGTCGTCGGGCGACACCTCGGGCTCCGGGTTGGCCAGGGCGAACACCACCGCGCCGTCGGCCATCGTGGCGATGTCGTCGCCGGTCAGGATGCCCGGCGCGGACACCCCGATGAACACGTCGGCGCCCTTGACCGCCCCGCGCAGGTCGCCCGAGTAGCCCTCGGCGTTGGTGTGGTCGGCGATCCAGTGGAGCGACTCGTCGAGGTCGTCGCGGCCCTTGTGCACGGCGCCGAGGTAGTCGCAGACGATGACGTTGCGCGCGCCCGCCGCGAGCAGCAGGCGCAGCACCGCGTTGCCCGCCGCGCCCGCGCCCGCCATGGCGATCTTGACACCCTCGATGGGCTTGCCCACCACGCGCAGCGCGTTGGTGAGCGCGGCCAGCACGCAGATGGCGGTGCCGTGCTGGTCGTCGTGGAAGACCGGGATGTCGAGCAGTTCGCGCAGCCGCCGCTCGACCTCGAAGCAGCGCGGCGCGCCGATGTCCTCGAGGTTGATGCCGCCGAAGCCCGGCGCGATGACCTGGACCGTACGGACGATCTCGTCGACATCCTGCGTGTCGAGGCAGATCGGCCAGGCGTCGATGCCGGCGAAACGTTTGAACAGGGCCGCCTTGCCCTCCATGACCGGCAGCGCCGCCTCCGGGCCGATGTTGCCCAGGCCGAGCACGGCGGAGCCGTCGGTGACGACGGCGACCGTGTTGCGCTTGATGGTCAGGCGCCGCGCGTCCTCCTTGTTGCGTGCGATGGCCATCGACACGCGCGCCACACCGGGGGTGTAGGCCATGGACAGCTCGTCGCGGTTGCGCAGCGGGACCTTCGACACCATCTCGATCTTGCCGCCGAGGTGCATGAGGAAGGTGCGGTCGGAGACCTTGTGGATGACCACGCCGTCGACGGATTCGAGCTGGTCGACGATCTCCTGCGCGTGGTCGGTGTCCCTGGCCGCGCAGGTGACGTCGATGCGCAGCTTCTCGTGACCCGCGTTGGTGACGTCGAGCGCGGTGACCACACCACCCGCCGACTCCACGGCGTGGGTGAGCTGGCTGACGGCCTTGCCGCCTGCGGGCACCTCAAGCCGCACGGTGATCGAGTACGAGACACTAGGGACGGTCGCCACGTCAATTGCTCCTTCGGGACTGACCAAGAAGTTATCCCATGGTAGGGCGGGTTCGGTCAGTCGAGTGCCTCGGCCGCCGTCGCGATCAAATCTACGCAGGTCGCTACAGGAATGCTCGTACTATCGATAACCAGGTGATACAGGGACGAATCAGACGGATCCGCCCGGTAGAAGTGGCGCACGTACGCCGTGCGCGCGCGGTCGTTGTCCTCGACGATCTTGCGCGCCTCGCGCTCGCTGAGCCCGCCCAGCGTGGCGGTCTGCCGCACCCGGCGTTTGAGCGGAGCGTCGAGCCTGACGTGCAGCGCGCCGGGATGGTCGGCCAGCACCAGGGCCCCCGCCCTGCCCAGGAAGACACCGCCCCGGTCCCGCGCAGTGTCCACGAGCAGGCGTTCGGTACGGCGGACGAACTCCTCCTGAGCGATCGGCATCGCGCCGGGGACGTACATGTCGACGCCGCCGAAGGTGACCGTCGGCAGCCGCATCGCGCCGGAGAGCAGCCGGCCGAGGCCGTGTTCGGCCCGGTCGTCGTGGGCCAGCGCCTCCTCCAGCGTGCAGCCGAGCTCCTCGGCGACGGCGCTGGGAATGGCCCGGTCGACGAAGGGCACACCCAGGCGTTCGGCCACGGCCGGACCTATGTGGCTACCGGCCGTGCCATATGTCGCCGAGATCGTGACGACCCGCATATGTCCAGGTTAGAACAACGCGCTGGACAAAGCTCTACGTGCCTTGGCCAAAGAAGGGTCTTCGGCGGGTAGCGCGTCGAACAGGCCGAGCAGGTGGCGCCGGGCCTTGTCCCGGTCGTCGCCCGAGGTGCGCTTGACCACGCCGATGATCCGGTCGAACGCCTCGTCGATCGCGCCCGACAGCATCTCCAGGTCGGCGGCGAGCAGCTGGGCGTCGATGTCGGCCGGGTCCTGCAGGCGACGCTGCACGTCGGCCGGGTCGACGTCGGCGGTCCGCTTGATCAGGCCGACCCCCGCCAGCCCCATCTTCGCGTCCTCGTTGCCCGGCGAACGGGCCAGCAGCCGCTGGTAGGCCGCCTCGGCGGCGTCGAGGTCGCCCTTGTCGACGGCCTCCTCGGCGGCCAGCACGTCGGGGTCGGCGGGCGGGCCGGTCGGCTCGTCCTGCTGCTCTCCCACGTCTGCCGGGCGGGCGTCGGGGTTGGCCTGGTAGAACTGCTCGACGGCGCCCATCAGCTCGTCGAGCCAGCGGCGCACCTCCTGCTCGGGCAGCACCTGCTGGAAGCCGGTGACGGCCTGCCCCTGGAAGATGGCCAGCACGGTCGGCACCGCCTGCACCCGCAGCGCCTGCGCGATCTGCGGGCTGCCATCGACGTTGACCTTGGCCAGGATCGCCCGGCCGCCCATGTCGCCGACCACTTTCTCCAGCACCGGACTGAGCTGGGCGCTGCCGGGAGCACGTGGCGACCACAGGTCGAGGACGACCGGCACGCTCATCGAGCGGTCGATGACCTCGGTAGTGAACGTCTCCTCGGTCACGTCGATGATCGAACCCGGCGCGGCCGCCTGGGGACCCCCGGCCTCCCGCCGGGACTGTGCCTCGAGTGCCTGCTTACGCGCGCCCAGATCAACGGCTCCGTAGAGCGACCCAGGCCTAGAGAAGTCCGCCATGCTCCTCATCTTGCCGCATGGACGCGGCGGAGAAGTCACCCGCCGCCACCCTCAGCGTGCGCAACCGGTCAAAGAGCTGCCGCAGCTCGTCCTCGCCGTACATGGTCAGACCGAAGTCCGCCGCCATCAGATCGGCCGTGGCCCGTTGCACGACATCACGTCCGGCGTCGGTGATCTCGGCGAGCACCCCGCGGCCGTCCTGCGGATTGGGCATCCGGCAGACGAATCCCGACTTCTCCAGCCGGTCGATGGTGTTGGTCACACTCGTCGGATGCACCATGAGCCGCTCGCCGATCTTCCACAGCGGAAGGGCGCCGGCCTTGCTGAAGGTCAGCAGCACCAGGGCCTCGTACCTGGCGAAGGTCAGCCCGTACGGCTTGAGGAGCGAGTCGAGTTGCGACAGCAGGATCTGGTGGGCTCTCATGATCGAGGTGACGGCGGCCATGGCGGAGGAGGCCCCGAAGTGAGCGCGCCAGGTCTCCGCGGCGCGGTCGATGGGATCGAACGGCAGATTGAGCGGCTTGGGCTGCGACACAGCGCTACCGTAGCGCGCCGCTCGTCCTGATTAGTATGGTTACGGAGAGCGATCGGACTCACGGCTTGACCAAGAATCCGGACGTCAATCATCACGCTCCGTTATGGTTCTCGCATCGATGGTGACGCGGAAGCCAAGTTCACTCGCCGTGGGGACCGGCCCGAACTGAATCGCTTCCGCCGCGCCGACACGGGGCACGGGGGGTGCTTGGTGATCTTCAATGGAAAAACGGGTGCGTGAGCACGCGGGCGTTACACGTGAGGAGTTGAAGCAGAGCGCGGCCGTCACGGTTGCCGTGCTCCTTGCGCTCGGCTTGATCGCGGCGTGGAGCGTCCTGATTCCTGGTGTAGACGCGTGGGAAAATATCGTGGCCGCGGTCATCGGTTCGCTCCGGCTGACCGGGCCCGTGGCCGCCGCCTTCGCCGCGTGGGTGGCGATGCGCAAGCGCAGGGCGCTGCGCGGCCGCTCACTGACGACCTGGCGGGCGCTGAAGGCCCCGCTGGCGATCGTCGTGGTGGTGCTGGGCTCGTTCAGCGCGACCGTGCTGGTGCTGGCCATCAAGACGGTGCTCACCGAGCAGTCGGGGCGGCTGAGCCTGGCCGGGCTCGGCGTGGGCATGGCCGGGCTGGCCCTCTACTCGGTGATCGGGTGGATCACGGGCTGGCTGCTGCCCAGGGCCTACACGCCGCCACTGGCCGGGCTGGCCTGCTACGGGCTGTTCACCTGGCTGGCCGGCGGCCGGGGCTGGGCCGACAAGCTGGCGCCCGGCACGGGCGAGCCGTACGACCTGTTCCAGGGGCTCGGCGGCACGGCGTTCCTCGACCAGACGGTCTGGCTGCTGGGCATCACGGCGGCGCTGCTGCTCGGCTGGGCGGCGGTGGTGACCAGGCAGGCCCTGGTGCTGGCGTGCGCCCTGCTGGCCGTGCTCGCCGCGGGCACGGGGGTGGCCCGGCTGCTGGGCGCGACCAAGCCCGCCGCCGCCCAGGGGATCGCCTACAGCTGCCAGGACTGGCCGATCACGGTCTGCCTGCATCCGGGCATGCGCGCGGGCCTGACCGAGCTGGGCGCGGCCTTCACCAAGATCGCCTCGCGGCTGGCGGGCACGCCCGCCGGGTTCACCCGGGTCGAACAACGGCCGCTGGAAGAGCCACTGCAGCCGTCCGCCGGGCTCGCGCAGATCCACGTGCCCGACCTGTCGGCGGGCTTCGCCGACGAGGCCGTGTACGAGTACGTCGAGTCGCTGGCCGCCAAGTGCCCCGACACGCCCGCCGGCGGCTACCGCGAGATCGTGGTGGCCTGGCTGCGCGGTGAGCCGCTGCCGGGCGGGCCACTGCCGGAGCACCAGTACGCGGCGGCCTGGTTCTCCGGGCTGAGCGAGCATCAGCGGCGTGAGTGGCTGCGCATGTTCTTCAGCGACTTCCAGGCGTGCAAGCTGTCGAGTACGCACTTCGGCGGCGGCCCGGCGGGTGCCGCGGCGGCTCCGGTGGCGGCCTCGACGGGCTCGCCACAGGTCTATCCGGTCTATCCGAATCCCAGCGACGAAGAGCGCTCTGCCGACTGGGGATCGGAGATGTCACCTAAAAGCTGGCAATGATGATCGATCGTCGGGTAGTCAACCGGCATGACGACTTCCCAAACGGCGCCCCCTGCGGTTACCCCGCAGCGGCGCCGCCGGTGGCGATATCTGGCCGGGTTCCTGGTCGTGGTGGTTCTGCTCGTGGTCGGCGGCCGCCTGGCCTGGTCCTGGCTCAATCCGTTCGGCGAGCAGACCATCGACCGCAGCCAGCCGGTGCTCCTGCAGTCCATCAAGGACCTGAGCCGGTTCGAGGCGGCGACCGGCAACTTCCAGGTCGTGGTCGACCTGGAGAAGGACGCCCGCTTCCTGCCCGACGCCATCAAGGGCAGCCGGACGCTGTTCGTGGGAGCGGGCAACGTGGACGCCTATGTCGACTTCTCCGGCATGGCGGCCAACGGCGTGACGGTCTCCAAGGACCGTAAGGAGGCCACGATCCGCCTGCCCCGCGCGCAACTGGAGAAGCCGAACCTCGACAACCGGCGTTCCTACGTCTTCGCGCAGCAGCGCGGGCTGCTGGACCGCGTACAGGGCTTCCTGTCGTCGTCTCCGAATGACCAGCGGGAGCTGTACGTCCTGGCCGAGACCAAGATCGCCGAAGCCGCGGCGTCCAGCGACCTGCGGGCCCGCGCCGACACCAACACCAAGGCCATGCTCGAAGGGATGCTCAAGTCGCTCGGGTTCGCCAAGGTGACGGTGAAGTTCGCCGACCAGCCCTAAGTGCCTTAGGTCCTCCGACCGGCGCCCTAGGTATCTCCTCATGTCGGCCTACGACCACAGATAGGGCATCCGCCCGATGTGGCGGCAGGGGCCTTAGGAGCAACCTAGAAAGTGCCAGGGAAGAGGACCGAAAGAAACCGGGAGCATTCGGATGAACGCCGAACTCGAATACGTCGTCATGAAGAACCACGCGGACGAGCTGCGCGAGGCCGCGGCCGAGCACCGCCGGGTACGCGAGGCACTGAAGGGACAGAAGGCCGAGCGTCGTCACCGCTCGGTGTTCGCCAAGTTCCTCTCCTCATGACCACCGCCAAAAAGCCCGGCCGCAACCTCCCTCGCGGCCGGGCCTACCTACCTCCGTAGGCCGAAGGGGTGAGAGCCGAGCTCTCACCCCTTCCGTCTGTGCATAGAGTTACGCGGGTACGCGGATGATGAGCGCGTCGCCCTGACCGCCACCGCCGCACAGCCCGGCCGCGCCCAGGCCGCCACCCCGGCGCTTGAGCTCATGGGCCAGCGTGAGCACGATGCGCGCGCCCGAGGCGCCGATCGGGTGGCCGAGCGCGATGCCGCCGCCGTTGACGTTGACCCGGTCGAGGGACACGCCCAGCTCCTTGGCCGACTGGAGCACCACGCTGGCGAACGCCTCGTTGATCTCCACCAGGTCGAGGTCGCCGACGCTCAGGCCCTGCTTGGCCAGGGCCTGCTTGATGGCGTTGGCGGGCTGCGACTGCAGCGAGGTGTCGGGCCCCGCGACGTTGCCGTGCCTGCCGATCTCCGCCAGCCAGGGCAGCCCCAGCTCCTCGGCCTTGGCCTTGGACATCACGACCACGGCGCAGGCGCCGTCGGAGATCTGCGAGGCCGAACCGGCGGTGATCGTGCCGTCGGCGGCGAACGCCGGCCGCAGCCCGGCCAGCGTGTCCACGGTGGTGTCGCCGCGGATGCCCTCGTCCTCCTTGACGACCACCGGCTCGCCGCGCCGCTGCGGAAGCTCCACCGGCACGATCTCGTCCTCGAAGACGCCGTTCTTGGTGGCCGCGGCGGCCAGCTGGTGGGAGCGGGCGGAGAGCGCGTCCTGCTCCTCGCGGCCGATGCCGAGGCGGGCGTTGTAGCGCTCGGTGGACTCGCCCATCGCGCACTGGTCGAACGCGCAGAACAGCCCGTCATGCGCCATCGAGTCGAGCACTTCGGCGCCGCCGTACTTGACGCCCTTGCGCATGCCCGGCAGCAGGTGCGGCGCGTTCGTCATGGACTCCATGCCGCCCGCCACCACGATGTCGAACTCGCCCGCGCGGATGAGCTGGTCGGCCAGGGCGATGGCGTCGAGCCCCGACAGGCAGACCTTGTTGATGGTGAGCGAAGGGACGGTCATGGGGATGCCCGCTTTGACCGCGGCCTGGCGGGAGGGGATCTGCCCGGCGCCCGCCTGGAGCACCTGGCCCATGATCACATATTCGACGTCCTCCGGCGACACGCCGGCGCGCTCCAGGGCGGCCTTGATGGCGATGCCCCCGAGCTCCACGGCGGGCAGCCCGGACAGAGCGCCCAGCAGTCTGCCGATCGGCGTACGAGCTCCGGCTACGATGACGGACCCAGACATGGCGACGGCCTCCTGTGCACGTGAGGGGTTCTTTGACACCATACCCACGAGTAGGTGCACGCTCGCTATGGAGGCAGGCCACACATGTTCATGCGGATCGACCACATCGGTATCGCCTGTCACGACCTTGACGCCAAGATCGCGCTATTCTCGGACACGTTCGAGCTGACCGTCGTGGCGCGCGAGGTGAATGAGGAGCAGGGGGTCCGGGAGGCCATGCTCCACATCGCCGACGGCGAGGGCGGGAGCTCCTACATTCAGTTGCTGGAGCCGTTGGCCCCCGACACGCCGGTGGGAAAGTTCCTGGCGAGACGGGGCGAGGGGGTGCATCACGTGGCGTTCGGCGTGCCGGACGTGGCCGAGGCGATGGATCGGTTGGCGGGCAAGGGTGTGCGGCTGCTCGATGAGCGCCCGCGACACGGCTCGATGGGGTCGGAGATCGCGTTTGTGCACCCCAAGGACGTGGGAGGAATGCTCACTGAGCTCGTACAGGCCACCGAGTCCCCAGCAAACCCCAAAACCGCTCGTATGTAACTAGTCACGCAGATAGTCGGACGGGGCTTCTCAGGCGGCACTGGCGGAGTACGCTGGCTTTCCACCGGACAAGGCGCCTGCCGCGAGGCACAGGCTCCTGGCTCGGCTGTCCCGAACCCCCCGTCCGGCCCGTGTAGCCGTCTCGACAACCCAGGATCGAGCCTCCATGCAGTCCGACATCGACGCCCAGCTCAACAATTTCTTCGAGGATGCCCCAGCACGCGAGTTCGACGTCGTGCTGCGTGGTTATGACCGCCACCAGGTCCACGATCATCTGAAGCAGCTCGACGGCGAGCTTCGCCAGTCCCGCGAGCAGGTGACGTCCCTGCAGCGCGATCTATCCGACTCCCAGCGCCAGTTGCAGGAGCAGGAGCGTCCGACCTACTCGGGTCTCGGCGCCCGCATCGAGCAGCTGCTGCGCCTGGCCGAAGAGCAGGCCACCGAGCTCGTCCAGGCCGCGCGGTCCGAGGCCAACGAGATCAAGGCCGCCGCCAAGGTCGAGGCCGCCGACGTACGGGCCGCCGCCGAGGCCGAGGCCGCCGACAAGCGGGCGCAGGCGACGCGTGAGAGCGACGAGATGCGCACCAGCGCCGAGCGCGACGCGGAGGAGACCCGCTCGACCGCTCGCCGCCTGGCCGACGAGCTGACCAACACCACCGAGCGCGAGGTCGCCAAGCTGCGGGCCACCGCCGACCACGAGGTGGCGGAGAAGCGCGCCGACGCCGAGCGCGAGATCGCCAAGCTGCGCACGACGACCGAGCGCGAAGTGGCGCAGCTGCGGGCCTCGACCAAGCGCGAGCGCGACGAGGTGCTGACCACCGCGAAGCGGCAGGCCGACGAGATGCGGGCGCAGGCTCAGCGGGTGCTGGAGGAGTCCGAGGCCAAGCGGGCGCAGGACGAGGCGGAGTTCGAGATCCAGCTCGCGTCGCGGCGTGAGGAGGCCGAGCGCCAGGAGGCCGAGCGCCACGCCACCGCGCAGGCCAACACGCAGAAGCTGGTCGCCGAGGCCGAGCAGCGCGCGGCCACGGCCGAGTCGCGGGCCACGAAGGCCACCCAGCAGGCCGACCAGACCAGGCGCGAGGCCGACCTGCACGCCAAGCAGCTGGTCGCCAACGCCCGCAAGAGCTCCGAGACGATCGTCGCCGAGGCCAAGTCCAGCGCCGACACGATAGTGACCGAGGCGAAGAACGACGCCGAGCGCACGCGCACCGCGATGCAGCGCCAGGTCGACGAGCTCACCCGCCAGCGCGACAGCATCACCAGCCACCTGGCGCAGCTGCGTCAGCTGCTCGGTGGCGCCGCTCTGCCGGGCATGGAGCCCGAGCCCGCCGTCACGGCGGCTCCGCCGAAGCCGGCGATCGCGGCAGCGGCCCCCGCACCGGCCGGCGACAAGCCCGCACCGGCCCCCGCCAAGGCGGAGTCCAAGGGCGAGGACGACGCGGAGTGGTGGCAGGAGTAGCCGTCACATATCCGACTACACGGGGGTGGGCTGACGGCTGAAGAGAGCCTGGTGACCTTGGGGTCGCTAGGCTCTCTTTGTTATTCCGAACGGCATGTGTCGTGGTTTGTCGCAATTCCCAGGAGACCCCCGTGTCAGCAGAAGCCGAATCCCCTGCCGTGGCGGACGTCGCCAAGGCGCCGTCGTACGCGCTGCCGCTGTCCCGGGGACCGTTCACGTTCGGGCTGATCGGCGGGCTGGGCGTGCTGACCGCGATCGCGATCGCGCAGATGGTCGTCAGCTCGTTGAGCGTGATCGTCCTGATCGTGGTGGCGATGTTCCTGGCGGTCGGGCTGAACCCGGCCGTGGAGGCGTTGCAACGGCGCGGGCTGGCCAGGCGGGGGGCGATCTCGATCGTGTTCGCCGGGGTGATCGTGGCGTTCGCGCTGTTCGGGCTGGCCGTGGTGCCGCCGGTGAGCAAGCAGCTGGCCGAGTTCATCGCGGCCGTGCCCGGCTACGTGACCGAGCTCAGCAACCATCCGACGCTCCGGCAGCTCGACGCCGACTACCAGATCCTGCCGAAGCTGGCCACGTTCGTCACCAGCGAGCTGGGACCCTCGCTGGCCAGCGGGGTCGTGGGGGCTGGGCTGGTGGTGCTGGACGGCGTGTTCACCACCGTGACGCTGCTGGTGCTCATGCTCTACTTCCTCGGCTCCCTGCACACCATCAAGTCGTACATGCTCAAGCTGGTCCCGGCCTCCCGGCGGGAGCGGACCGGTGAGATCACCGAGCAGATTCTCGACGGCATCGGCGGCTATGTCGCCGGCAACGTCCTCATCTCGGTCATCGCGGGCGTGCTGACCTGGATCTTCCTGTCGATCGTGGGCGTGAAGTACGCGCTGGCGCTGGCGCTGGTGGTCGCGCTCACGGACCTGATCCCCCTCGTCGGCGCCACCATCGGAGCGGTGCTGGTGACGGGGGTCGGGCTGCTCCAGTCGCTGCCCGTGGGGATCGCGTGCGCGGTGTTCTTCGTGATCTACCAGCAGGTCGAGAACTACCTGATCTACCCGCGCGTCATGAAGCGCTCCGTGGACGTGGCGCCGGCGGTCACGGTGATCGCCGCGCTGTTCGGCGGCGCGCTGCTCGGCATCGTGGGCGCGCTGGTGGCCATCCCGGTCGCGGCCGCCATCGCGCTGATCATCCGCGAGTTCGTCCTCCCCCGCCAAGCCCGCGCCTGACCGCCTGTCGGCCCGCTGCGGGCCGACAGGCACGGCACGAGCCGACGGACGCGGCACGAAGCCCGACGGATGCGGCACAGAGCCGCCAGACGCCGCACGAGCCGTCAGACGCGGTGCGGGCCGTCAGACGCGGTGCGGGCCGTCAGACGCGGTGCGGGTCGTCAGACGCGGTGCGGGCCGTCAGACGCGGTGCGGGTCGTCAGACGCGGTGCGGCCGTCAGCGAGGTCGGGTGGCGCCGCCGAGTTCGGTGTCGAGGAACTTCGCCACGGCCGCGTTGAACGCCTCCGGCTGCTCGACCGCCGTCAGGTGCCCGGCCTTCGGGATGATCTCCAGCCGCCCGTCGGGTACGGCCCGCGCCATCGCCTCCGCGTCGGCCACGGTCGCCAGCTCGTCCTCCTCCCCCACCACGACCAGCAGCGGCACCTTGAGCGCGGCCAGCGTGTCGAAGGAGTCGGGCCGCCGGGCCATGGCCCGCTGCGCCCACGCCACCGCACCGGGTGGAGCCGACTGCACGAGCCCCTTGACCCGGCCGAACACCATGGCGCGGCGCTCCTTGGTGGTCGGCCCGATGAGCGCGGGCAGCACCTCGGACACCAGCACCGCGCTGCCGTCGGCCAGGACCGCCTGGGCGATACGCTCCCTGTTCGCACGCGCGGGCTCGGGATCCGGGCTCGCCTTCGTGTCGGCGAGTATCACGCCCAGCACCCGGTCGGGATGGCGACGGCAGAACGCCATCGTCACGTAGCCGCCCATGGACAGGCCGCCGATGACCGCCCGGTCGATTCCCTCCGCGTCGAGCAACCTGGCGACGTCGTCGGCCATGACCTCGACCGACGGCTCTTCCTCCCCCAGGCGCGACCCCCCGAAGCCGCGCAGGTCAGGCGTGATCACACGACATGACCTGGCCAATCCTTCGCGCTGTGCCAGCCACATGGCCGACGAGAGCGGAAAGGCGTGAAGCAGTACGACCGGGAGTCCCGTACCGGCTGATCTCGTGTAAAGCTGCACGGACGATACGGTAGACCTCTTCGCCTCGACAATCACTGCACGGCTTATGCCGATATTCGCCGCTGTGCTGACCGCTTTCTGTAACACCAGTCTTTTTTACGGCCGGCAGTGGCCGGCCCCACCCGCCATACGCGGCCGGACCCCCTCCAGGGAAACGCTCCTCCGGTTCCCCGGCTGAGCGCCGTGACGTGCGCGTTCTTGACCATCCCTGCCCTATCCGATGGCCGTGGCGCCCCCATCGATGAACAGCACCTGACCCGTCATATAGGCAGCAGCCGGACTGGCCAGAAAAACCGCCGGGTGCGCCATTTCCTGCACCGTCCCCCAACGACGCATCGGGACACTGGACACCGTCGCCTCGTTCGCCGCCGCGTCTTCCCACAGGTTCCGGTTCAGCCCCGTGGCCGTCCACCCCGGGCACAGGGCGTTGACCCGCACCCCGGCCCGCGCCCATTCCACGGCCAGAGTCTTGGTCAGCGCCACGACGCCCGCCTTCGCCGCCGCATAGGAGGCGAGGAACGGCGCGCCCAGCGCCGCCACCGACGCCACGTTGATGACCGAGCCGGTGCCCCTGCCCAGCAGGTGAGGCGCCACCGCGTGACAGACCGCCATGGCCGAGTCGAGGTTGAGCCGGATGATCTTGTCCCAGCCGGACAGGCGCAGATCCTTGAACTCGACCAGGAAATTCGACCCGCCCGCGTTGTTGACGACGATGTCGAGGTGGCCGAGCCCGTCGATCGCTCCCGCCACGGCGTCCACGGCCGCGTCGCGGTCGGTGAGGTCGGCGGGCAGGACGACGGCGCGCCGGCCCAGCGCCTCGACCTCCTTGGCGACCTCGGCCAGGGCGTCGGCCGAGCGGGACACGAGCGCCACGTCGGCCCCCGCCTCGGCGTAGGCCAGCGCGATGGCCCGCCCGATCCCCTTCGACGCCCCGGTGACCAGGGCTTGCTTACCGGTGAGATCGAACGCGCCCATGGGAGCCTCCTCGCCTCGGAACCGAACAAGATTCTAGGGGCCAAGGGTCCGGGAACGCCACCGGCGCGGGGCTGCGAGAGCCCCGCGCCGGTCCATCATCGGCTGGCCAGGGTGCTAACCCAAGCCACCCAGGATGGTGTCGATCGTGTCGATGACGTTGTCCACGATCTTCTGGCTTCGGGCGCCCAGCTCGGCGATCGCGCCGGACCTCCTGGTCAACTCGATCTCCTCATTCCTCCAGAGCTGCTTCTCTCCCTGCCCGGCGCCGGCGCGCTGCGGGAGGTTCGTCGGCGGCCGACCTTCGGGGTACATCCTGCCGTTGCCGTAAACGGTGTAGGACTGGGTCGGCTGCGTGGTGCCGTCGTTGCGATAGACCTGGCTCGGTCTTGGCTGTGCCGGCTGCCGGCTCGCCCTGGGCGGCGACTGCCGCTGTACCGCCCGTTGGCTGGTCGGCCGGTGCGCCGGACGCTGCCGTGCCTGCTGGATCCCGCGCGGGAGCCGGCCGGCCCGGTGGTTTCGCGCCCTGGCCGCCGCCGCGGCCCGCCTCTTCGCCGCCGCTTCCGCGGCCTCCCTTCTGGCCTGCCGTTTCGCCGCCGCCGCGGCCCGTCGTCTCGCCGCCGCGGCAGCGGCCTTCTTGGCCTTCTCGGCCGCCTTCTTCCTTGCCGCCGCCAACGCCTTCTTCTTGGCCGCCGCCGCGGCCTTCTTCTTGGCCAGCTCCAGGGCCTTCTTCCTGGCCAGTGCCGCCGCCCTGCGTTTGGCCGCCGCGATGGCCGCGCGTCTGGCCGCCGCCCGTGCCGCCGCGAGTGCCGCCCGCCTGGCCGCCGCCTGGGCCAGCTTCCTGGCGATGATCCGGGCCGCGATCCTGGCCGCGATGCCGACGGCGATCCAGAACAGCTGCCCGTCGGGGTCGCTCATGGTGACGGGGCTGTTGTTGGCGTAGGCGTAGGCGTTGAGCTGCTGCGGGTCCTCCTCATCGATGATGGGGTCGACCGACAGGAAGCGGCCGTTCTTGGCGTCGTACTCGCGGGCGCCGAGGTGGACCAGCCCGGTCGTCGGGTCGTTGCCGCCGCCGACGAATCCGCGCTGTCCGGGCCACCAGGGTGGCGGCGACCCCCGGTCCTCGCCGAACGGCGTCATCCTCCTGATGGCCAGCTCACCGGTCCCGGCGTTGACCGCGGCCTGTCCGGTGCCCTGGTGGTCGTTGGCCAGGAAGTAGACCTGGTTGTCCGGTGTGCGGACCGCGATGGGCTGGTCGTTGATGGTGTAGTAGCGGGTCTGCTCGACCGCGTCCTTGGCGAAGTCGAAGCGCAGCTCCATGTCGTCGACGTACAGGGTGGCGTCGGTCGTGGTCTTGCGGAGCAGCCGCTCGCCGTCCGCGTCGTACACGAACGAGGTCGTCTTGCCCGCCTCCGTCACCGACTCCAGGTTGCCCTCGGCGTCCCAGACCAGGGATTGGTCGGAGTTGCCGACCTTGCGCCTGGTGGTGTTGCCCGCCTCGTCATAGGCGAACACGTCCGCCCCGACGCTCTGGAGCGCGTGCGGCTGCTTGCCGCCCGCCGCCGGGTAGGCGGAGGTGCGGACGGATTCGGCCGCGCCGCCCCAGGCGTGCTTGGTCTCCTTGGTCCGGTTGCCGGTGGCGTCGTAGGTGTAGCTGGTCGCGTAGGGGGCCACACCGCCGATCTTGTCCGACTGCGGAGTGCCGCTGGCGCAGTCGTCGGTGGCCGTCCACGCCGAGGTCATGCGGCGCAGATGGTCGTACTTGAAGCACTGCGTGTCCTGACCGCCCGCCCGCTCGGCGATCTTGGTGACGTTGCCCACGGCGTCGTAGGTGTAGTTGAGGTCGAGGTCGGTGGCGGCCGCGCTCTCCCTGTCCAGCCGCATCCTGGTCAGCCTGCGGGTGGCCTCGTCGTGGGTGTAGGTGAGCCAGGTCTTCTTCCCGCCGGTGCCCAGCTCGTACTGCAGGGTCTCGCCCAGCTTGGAGTAGCGGGTCGCGGTCACGTACGACGACAGGCCGGTGACCTTGGTCGGCTGGCTGAGCTCGTCGTAGGAGTAGACGACCGACTCCTCCGCCAGGCCGCCCGCTGCCGGGAAGCTGACGGACTGGACCTGGTCGTCGAGCGTGTAGCGGGTGTTGAGCTGGTACGAACCGGCCAGCTTGCCCTCCCGCTCGGGGACGGTGACGGTCTGGCGCAGCGAGCGGTAGCTCGTGTCGATGGCGTTGATCTCCGCCTTGTACGCCTGCCCGCCCGCGTAGCGGATGCTGGCGTTCAGGTGGCCCTTGGCCAGCGCGTCGTACTTCCACTCGGCCAGCAGCGGACCGGTCGCGGAGCCGTCACGCAGCTCCTTCTTACGGCCCAGCTCGTCGTAGCCGTACCAGAGGGTCTTGCCACGGGCGTCGGTCGTGGTGACCAGCTCGTCGGCGTCGTTGTAGGTCATCGAGGTGACGCCCTTGTCGGGGTCCTCGGTCTTGATCTCCCGTCCGCGCAGGTCGTAGTGGTGGCGCCACACGTTGCCCGCGGGGTCGGTCACGGTGGACAGCTGTCCCCCGGGGTCGTAGGTGTACTTGGTGGACTCGTACTCGCCGGTCGGGGTCGCGCCCTTGTACTGGCGCAGCTCGATGAGGCGGTCGTCGGCGTCGCCGATGCGGGTCGTCGCGGTGCCACCGGGCGGCGGCGTCACGTGGATCCGGTCGCCCTCCTGCGTGGCGCTGACCCGGTACTTCTCCACGCCCTTCGCCTTGAGGACCTGGGCGTTGACGTCGCCGGCCCCGTCGAAGGACGACACCACCTGGGTCGGCACGTCGGCGTCGGCCACCGCGAGCAGATCGGTGGACGGCGTTCCGGTGGCGAAGTAGCCGGTGTTGGACTTGGCCGCCTCGCCGAGCGAGTTGTAGACGGTGTCGGTGATCGTGCGCCCGTCACGCAGCGCGGGGTCCTGCGTCTGGTCGTCGCGGGGCGCGGGCTCCTGGGTCTGGCGCTCGCGCATCAGACCGTCGTACAGCTCGTGGCTGGTGGTGTAGCCGCCGTCCGCGCGCAGGGTCTTCGTGGTGACGACGCTGGGGCCGTCGTTGCGCATCAGGTAGGAGTACTCGGTGTTCGGCGTCTGCCCGGCCGACTTGCTCCGGTCGGGCTGCCAGACCTTGACCAGGCGGCCGAGCGCGTCGTGCTCCATGTCGACGCGCCGGTTGTTCGCGTCGATCTCGGCGACGGGCTCGCCCCAGGCCGGTTCGAGCAGGGTGCGGTCGACGTGGCCGAGCTGGTTGGTCTCCGTGATCTCCGTCGCGGGCGCGCCCGCGGTCGGGGTGTAGGTGGTCACGGACTTGGTGCCGACCGCGTCGGTCTCGCTGGTCTCGCGGCCGTAGGTGTCGTAGGTGTGGGTGCTGTCGGTGGTCGTCGTGCCGTCCCCGGTGGCGAGCTGGACGGCGGTCACGTCGCCCTTGCTCGGCGCCTGGCCGTACGCCTTGCCGTCGTACTGGACCCGCTGGTCGGAGATCACGTCACCGGCGGCCAGCGCGGACACTCCGGTGCCGCAGCCGGCGGCGACCTTCTGGATCCTGCTGGTGTAGTCGAGCATCCAGGCCGTGTCGTTGCGGGCGTAGGTGTAGCGGGTGCACTGGTCGTCGTCGGCGCTGGCCAGGTCCCCCTTCTCCTCCACCTGGGTCAGCAGGCCCTTGGCGTCGTACGCGCGCTCCTCGCCGGTACGCCGCCACTTGCCGCCGCTCAACGCGGTGCGGGTGACCATCGACTTGGGCTCGACCGCGTACGCGGTCTTGGTGACGCCGCCCTGCGTGGACTCGGCGGTCTTGAGTGACCACGGCTCCTCGGCGGTCGCGGTCAGGATGGCCCCGCCGTCGCCGTCGTAGAGGATCTCCTCCCGCTCGAACCCGGACAGCTGGTCGAGGTCGTCCAGCTTGCCGCCCTCGGTGTCCACGACCTGCGCGCTGCGCTTGGAGCCGTCGGCCTGACGGTCGCCGTCCATGCCGCGGAAGTACCTGAACTCCGTGAGCGTGCGCTTGGTGTCCTGGCCGTCGCCCTCCCGCACCCGTACCCGGCCGAACCCGCGCCAGTCCGACCAGGTGCGGTGCTCGGGCTTGACGAGGATGTTCTCGGCGTAGCGCCAGGCGCCGCCGTCCAGATACTCGTAGTCGGTGACCACGTTCGGCGAGCCCGCGACCCGGTCGGCCTCCACCGTCTGCGTCACCACGTACTTGTGGAACCAGTCGGTGACCTCGGCCTCGTTCGGCGGGGCCCAGCGCTGCGGGAAGCAGCGCCTGTTGTTCTTGTCGGCGGCCGGCAGGTCGCCCGGCTTGCAGTCGGCCGGGGCGTAGTTGACGCGCAGCTCGCCGCCGCTCTCGTTGTTCACGCCCTGGACGCGCCACTTGACCAGCGGGGCGCGGCCCTCGTTGGCGTCCACCCTGTTGGGCAGCTGGACACCGGTAAAGGTGATCTTCGGCAGCGTGATCGTGCCGCCCACGTGGCCGCTCTGCTGGATCGAGGCCAGCCACAGCGACGGGCTGAGGCCGTCACCGGTGGCGGGGAACTGGTGCGTCAGCGTCCAGGAGTCCACCGGACAGTACTGCGCGCCGCCGCACTTGGCGGTGTCGGTGTTGACCACCTGGGTGGTGACCTTGGACAGCCGCTTGCGCGTGAAGAACGTCGGCGACAGGCGGTCGGTGCACTTCACACCGGAGTCGCAGATCTGGTCGAAGGGGACATCCGGCCAGCTGCTCGCGGTCTCCTTCTTGAGCTGGTCGGCGGCGCAGGTGATCGTCCCGCTGGGCAGGCAGCGCTCGGCCACGTCGAAGACCACGCGGGCCGCGGGCGCCTTGGTGAACAGCTCGTTCTGCAGGTAGCCGTAGTCGATGCGGGTGAGGTAGCCGCTGCGCGCGTACAGGGTGCCCAGCTCGGGCTTCATGTTGCGGCCGTAGTAGTTGTTCTCCAGGGCGTACCAGTAGGTGGTGGCGTTGCCGTGGGTGTCCACCGCGTAGTCCAGGTTCCACCGGTAGGCCTGCTGGCACCAGGCGTTGGCGGGCGTGCTGTTGTAGCAGGGCTCGCCGCTGTTGTTGCCGAACACCGGCACGGTCTGGACCGACTTCGTCTCCGGCTTGCCGGTGGCCCAGCCGGGCAGGCGGTTCAGGCCGAAGGTGAACTGGGTGCCGTCGGCGGTCGTGACGCGCCAGTACTCACCGTTGTTGTCGCCGTTCACGGCTCCGGTGAGGTATTCGATCCGGGTGCCGTCGTCGCGCTTGGGGCGCCACAGCTTGGTGGTGGCGTCCTTGACCAGCTCGACGGCCGAGTTCCCGAGGGAGAGCGTCGCGTTGTCCTGGTCCCAGCACAGGTCGCCGGTCTTCTTGCCGTCGATCATGCAGGACTTGTAGCGGCGTTCGACGTAGCCGCTGGGGTTCAGCTCGAAGCCCTCACCGGCCCAGGAGGGCTGGTTGTTGGTGGAGGCGGTACGGCCGTCCACGCTCTGGGAGGAGTAGTCGATCGACAGGTCCGGCTCATCACCGCCCAGCGCGGGGGGCGCGCGCAGCTCGTAACCCCAGCTGAAGTCACCCGACTGGGCGCCGACGCTCCACTGTGCCGAAGGGGCGAGTGAGGTGGCCGCGTGATCGCCGGACGAGCCCGAAGGGGCCGCCGTCAGCGCGTACATCGCCGGCATGTCCACGTCGGCGGTCAGCGTGCCCGCCTTGGTGTCGTTGTCGCCCGGCACCGGCTGCGGCTGCGGACAGCCGGTCGCGGTGGCGGTCAGTACGCACTCGTCCAGCCGTACGAGCCGCAGCCGGGCGCCGTAGTCGCCGCCGGAGGCGTAGCGGAAGCCCGAGTAGTCGATCGCCAGGCGGGTCTTCCCGCTCTTGGCCGCCAGTCCCTGACCCGGTGAGACCCGCAGGGCCAGGCCGAGCAGGCCGGCCCGCTGGGTCTGGGCGGGGTCCAGCAGCTCGACCCGGGCGGGGGTGGGAGAGGCCGCCGCCTTGGCGGTTTTCGTGCCCGCCTTCGGGGCGGCCAGGCGGATCGGGAAGGTGTCGGCGCCGAGCGTTCTGGCCTGCGCGTCGCCGGTCGTGGTCAGCTCGACCGTCTGCGCCTTCGGCCAGGTCGTGCCTGGTGGCGCCTTCCACGCCTGTTTCTGCGCCGGATCGGCCTGCGGCGGCAGCACCGGGACCTTCTTCCCGGTTACCGGCGTCTCTTTCTGCACGTTCGGCGCGGAACGGGTCGCGGCCTGGGCGGGCATCCCCGACACCAGTGTCGAGACCATGACCACGGTCAGTGTGGCCGCCAGCCGGCGGGGCCACGACGACCGTTTCGCGGGTGTCTGTAAACGATTCCAGTAGGCTTCCGGCAGGTCTAACTCGCTCGGTTGATCCATTTCGACCTCTCCCGGTCTATGGGGGGTTACTGGGCGGCTAGGTCTATGGGGGGATTACTGGGCGGCTAGTTGGGAGATTTGCTCGGCGTTGAGGACACCGTCATAGGTGCGGACGTCGTCCACGGTCCCCGGCCAGTAGCCGGCGAAGACGCCCGCGGTCTTGGCCCGGCCGAGCTGCAGCGGGCCGGTGGCGTTCCACGCGCTTACGTGGTCGGTGATGGTGCTGGTCGACAGGCGGCCGTTGACGTAGACGCGCAGCTCGCCCTGGAGCGGGTCATAGACCCCGGCCACATGGGTCCACTCCATCGGCGCGGGTACGGCGTCGGAGCGCGTGCGCACCAGCGCGGCGGTGTCGGTGTCGGCGGCGGCCATGCCGAGCACCCACCGCCCCTGCTCCTTGTCGAAGCCGAGCTGGAAACCGCTGGCCCGGGTACCGGACTGGGAGACAGCGGCGGCGTCACGAGTCGGCAGGTAGTCGAGCTGCGTCCAGACCGCGACGGTGAACCCGGCCTTGGTGTTGACGGCGGGCGCGCCGGCCTGCGCGTGGCCGTTGACCCCGTCGAGCGCCAGGCCGCCGTCCAGCCAGCCCTCACCCCAGGTCGCGGCGCCCGCCAGTGTCGCGGCCGTGCCCTTGCCGGAGGAGTCGGCGGCGGTGGTGCCGGACTCCTCGTCCAGCTTCCAGTGCCCGACCAGCGTCGCGGCGCTGTTCACCAGGTCGGCGACCTCGTCGGCGAACATCGCCCGCCCATAGACGCGGACCTCGTCGAGGTCGCCGGGCCAGAATTCGGCCGCCGCCCCGTTGACCGTCCCCCTGCCGATGGCCAGCGCCCCGGTCGCGTCCCACGGCTGGGTGAACGGGACCGTCGACTCCAGCCGTCCGTTGACGTACAGGGACAGCTCCCTGGCCGCCGCGTCGTAGACGCCGGTGAGGTGGGTCCACTCGCCGAGCCTCGGCGCCGCCGCCGACAGCGCGCGCACGCTCTGCGCCCCATCCGCGTCCGCGACGGTACGGCTCAGCGCCCAGCGGTCGTCGGCCTTGGAGTACTGCAGCGCGAAGCCGCCGGCCCGCGTACCGCCCTGGCTGACCGCTGTCGCGGTGGCGTTCGCGCTGGTCAGCCGGGCCCAGGTGGTGACGGTGAAGTTGCCCTGGGTGGACACGGCGGGGCCGTTGGTCTGCGCCTGGCCGCTCACTCCGTCCAGCCGCAGGCCCAGCCCGGTCCTGCCGGTCGTCCAGGTGGCCTGGCCGGACAGGGTGGCGTGGTGGGCGCTCGTACGGTCGGCGGCCACGGTGCCTTGGCCCTCGTCGAGTGCCCAGTGGCCGTCGGGGCCGGTGCCCGCGTTGACGTTGAACAGGTAGGTGCGGATCGGGCCCTGCTGTCCGGCGCGGTCCTTGCTGCGTACCGACAGCACGTTGGGGCCGTCGTGCCGTGGGGTCAGCTGGATCGTCGCCGTGCCGTCCGTCTGGCCGGCCGCGACCTCCGTCTTCGGCGTGGTGTCGAGCCCGTAGACGTAGGTGGCGACGTCGGAGACGCCGTTGGAGGTGAAGGTGAAGGAGCCGGCCCGGCCGACGCCGTCGTTCCAGCCGCCCTCGGGATACTGCGACGACGTCACGCCCGGCTCCTTGCCGGGGGCGGAGGCGTCGACCGTGGCCTCGCACCAGGGGCCCCAGGCGCTGTTGGCCTTGCCGTCCTCAGCGCGGACCCGCCAACGGATCACCGAACCGTCGGCGTAGGCGCCCGCGGGAATCTGCGCGTAGAAGGCGCTGCCCGTGCTCTGCAGCCCGGTGACGTACTCGCTGACCTTCACACCGGCCTCGGTCCACCACTCGAACCGGCCCTTGACCGAGTTGTCGACGTCACGCAGCTTGGCCCACAGCTTCGGCGTCGTGCCGCCGATGACCGGCCGCGCGTCGCCGGAGACGCAGGCGCCTCCCGGGTCCGACCACATGTCGGCCGCGACGGGCGCGGACGGCAGCGAGTTGTACTCGATCACCAGGCTGGGGTTGTTCTTGAACTTCTTCCAGCCGTAGTTGTCGCCCTCGTCCGTCGCCCTGAGCCCGATGGTGATGTTGGGCCAGCTCTTCGCGGCGGCATCCACGACCTGGCTGGTGACATTGAACTCCACGCCGCCGGGCAGGCAGGACGATCCCCAGCCCTTAGCCACGTTCTGGGTGTCGAGGAGCTTGACCCACGTCGGCTGCTTGTTCCAGGTGGTGGCCTTGCTGATGGAGTTGGTGGACCAGGCTTCGACCGGCCGCTTGGTGCACGAGTAGGACCACGTCTCGTACGTCCGCAGCGTCCCCTTGATGATCTGCTTGCCGTGGATGGTCGAGCCGGTGTTCATCTGGAAGAACGACCTGTTGGTCTGCCCGGGGACGTGTCCCGCCCTGGCGACGTCGTTGGCGTTCAGGAAGTTGGAGGTGGGGTTGTTGCTCCAGACGGAGGTCCACGCGCCCCGGGCCGCCGAGAAGAACGGGTCGAGGTAGACGGGATAGCGGGTCGCCGGGTCCTCGATCATGCCGCGGTGCGGCTTGAGCAGCAGCTTCTTGCCCACGAGCCGCAGACCCATCACCTCGTGCCGGGCGTCGGCGGGTGATCCTTCCCCGGCGGCCAGTGTGCGCGCGGCCGAGGATCCGGAGGAGTCCCACATCATCGGCGGCGAGGCGGTGAAGATCGTGCCGCCGTTCGCGTCGTTGGCTTCGAGGTTGCCGCCTTCGGTGGACTTCATCGACAGGCCGGTGGTCGAGATCGGGAAGCTCAGCTCGGTCAGGGCCTTGTTCTCGGCCGCCGCCCGCGACTTGACCACCAGGAGATGCGAGAAGCCGTCGACGTCCGCCTTCACCTGGAGGTCCACGCCCGGCAGCACTTCGGCGTAGGTCGCGGTGTCACCGCTCAGCGTCGGCTTGGGCAGTTGCCCCGGCCAGTTGAGTTCCATCGCCTTGCCGCCGCGGGCCATCCGGGCGAGCGGCGCGCCGCCCCCGCCGGAGAACCGGAGATCCACCGAGGTGGCGACCGGGGCGATCGTCCCGTCCGGCTGAAACCGGAGTGCCGCGTCCGCGGCCACCCAGCCGCCCGCCTTGCGGACGCGTACCGGCCGCGCGTACTGCTCCAGGAGGAGGGTGCCGCCCGGCTGGGCGAAGACCTGGCGCGTCTCGGTGCGCATCGCCGCCACCTCGACCGGCCGGCCGTCCCGGCGGGCCAGGGCGAGAGCGGACCTCTCCCCAGGGGTTCCGTTCGTGCTCTGTTCTCGAAGGGTAGTGTCCGTGCTCTTGTGTCGCGCACTGGCGACGGCGTCCAGATGATCAAGGGGCCCTGCCACTACCGCCCCTGCCAACATCACCACGACCAGCCCACGAACTACGCGCATTCACCCTCGCCGCTGCTGAGCAAGAGACGCCACGCAGGTCAGGCCCGCCCGGCGTCTCCTCGATCTTCAATTGACGATCGGATTGTCACCCGGCACAGACGATTCGTCTAGATCTTTCGGCGGATTTCATCAAGAACTGCACGATGTCCGAAAATAATCGCCAACTCAGGCGTCGACGGGCAGCGGGGCCGCGGCCGGGTTCACCCGGCTGACGATCTGATCCAGCACGATGCGTACGTACGGCTCGCCCACCCACAGGTGCTTGGCCCCGTCGACCCCGATGACCTCGGCCTGCGGCACCCGCGCGAAGCGCCGCCTGGCCTCCTCGGGCCGCAGGTAGTCGTCGAACTCCGGCACCAGCGCCACCAGCGGCCGGCCGAATTCGGTCCACGCGTCCAGGTCCTCGTCCGTGGCCCGGTGCAGCGGCGGCGACAGGAGTATGGCGCCCTCCACGAGCGGGTCGCGGGCCCATTTCAGCGTCAGCTCGGTGCCGAACGACCAGCCGACCGCCCACACGTGCGGCAGGTCGTGGTATTCGGCGTACTCCAGCGCCGCCGCCACGTCGAACCGCTCCCCCTCCCCTCCGTCGAAGGTGCCGGAGGAGGTGCCGCGCTCGGAGGAGGTGCCGCGCGTGTTGAAGCGGAGCACGGCCAGGTCGGCCAGGGCGGGCAGGCGGTTGGCCGCCTTCTTGAAGACATGGCTGTCCATGAATCCGCCATGGGTGGGCAGCGGGTGGAAGGTGACCAGTGTCGCCACGGGGGGCCGGTCGAGGGGCAGGGCCAGCTCCCCGACCAGGGTCTGGCCGTCGGCCGTGTGCAACTCGATCGGCTCTCGCCGGGCGGGCAGCACCGTCGCCGCGCGAATCTCCAAGGTCGGTCCCTTCAGTGTGATCTTGCCCCTGGGGGCGGGGGCTGGGGGCGGGAGGTTGGGCCGCTCAGTAGCGGCTGCGGCCGGGGCCGCGATCCAGTCGCTTTCGCCAGCATGCCGGATGCCAGTGGCGGCGCTCGTCGTCGCCCCCGCTCCAGCTCGGCCAGGCCACCAGGTGCGGCTGTCCGCCGCGGATCTCCTGGTCGCAGCCGGGGCAACGGTAGTCCTTGGTCGAGGAGGAGCCGGTGAGCATGCGTACTTTCCAGTCGCCGTCCGGCCATTCCTCCACCCGCTCCATGCCTCCGGGCAGGCCGAGCGGGCGAGCAGACTCCCTGCGGCGGGCGCGGCGCGGGCTCATGGCTCCGCCCGTACGAATGGCTCCGCCCGTACGAATGGCTCCGCCCGTACAAATGGCTCCGCCCGTACGGACATCTCGCCGGCCCCCGCACCCCTTGGGCCGGGGGCGACCACTCCCACCATCGCGAACGCCATGCGTCCAGTTTTCCAGAGCCGGTAGGGTTGGCCGTCATGCGGCTGGTCATCGCGCGATGCAGCGTGGATTACATCGGACGGCTCACGGCTCACCTGCCGATGGCGCCGAGGCTCATTCTCATCAAGGCGGACGGCAGCGTGTCCATCCACGCCGACGACCGGGCTTTCAAGCCGCTCAACTGGATGAACCCGCCGTGCAAGCTCAAGGAGGACGGCCAGACCTGGACCGTCACCCACGGCAAGTCCGGCGAGAAGCTGGTCCTGACGATGGACGAGGTCCTCCACGACTCCAGTCACGAGCTCGGCGTCGACCCCGGTCTGATCAAGGACGGCGTCGAGGCGCACCTGCAGGAGTTGCTCGCCGAGCACATCACGACGCTGGGCGCCGGCTACACGCTGGTCCGCCGCGAGTACATGACGGCGATCGGCCCGGTCGACATCCTGTGCCGCGACGCGGTCGGCGCGACGGTGGCGGTCGAGATCAAGCGCCGCGGCGAGATCGACGGTGTCGAGCAGCTGACCCGCTATCTGGAGCTGCTCAACCGCGACCCGCTGCTGACCCCGGTCCGCGGCGTCTTCGCCGCCCAGGAGATCAAGCCCCAGGCCCGCGTGCTGGCCACCGACCGGGGCATTCACTGCGTCACACTCGACTACGACGCGCTGCGCGGGATCGAACCGGAGAACCCCACGCTCTTCTGATCTCAGCGACGTTCCTGTGTTGACATGTCATGACTAGACATTCTAGTTTTGACCTATCAAGATTGGAGCGTGATATGACGACGCCCTTCTACCTGAGCGGCAACCTCGCCCCCGTCTCCGCCGAGACCGAAGCCCACGACCTCCCCGTCTCCGGCGCCCTGCCCGCCGAGTTGACCGGGCGATATTTCCGTAACGGACCCAATCCAAAGCCGGGCTTCGACCCCGGCCACTGGTTCGGCGGAGCGGGGATGCTGCACGGCGTACGGATCGACCGGGGCCGGGCGGAGTGGTACCGAAACCGGTGGGTCCGCACCAAGAAGTTCACCGACGACGCGCCCTTCATCGGCGAGCGCGGCGTCGACCTGGCCGCTGTCACGGCCAACACCTCCGTGATCCGGCACGCCGACCGGATCTTCGCGCTCGTCGAGAACGGCCTGCCGTACGAGATGACGCCGGAACTGGCCACAGTCGGCCCGTGCGACTTCGGCGGGCGGCTGACCACGGCCATGACCGCGCATCCCAAGGAGGACCCGGCCACCGGCGAGCTGCACTTCTTCGGCTACGGCTACGCCCCGCCGTACGTCACCTACCACCGCCTGTCGGCGGGCGGCGAGCTGGTGGAGAGCCGGGAGATCGAGGTGCCGAAGTCGACGATGATGCACGACTTCGCCGTCACCGAGCACTACCTGGTCTGGCTGGACCTGCCCTTCGTGTTCGAGGCCGGGCGCGCGGGCGGCATGCCGTACGCCTGGGAGGACGGATACGGCGCGCGGATCGGCGTGACGCCCAGACAGGGCGGCCCGACCCAGTGGTTCGAGGTCGACCCGTGCTATGTCTTCCACGTCGGCAACGCGTGGGAGGACGCGGACGGCCGGATCGTGCTCAACGGCGCCCGCTACTCGCGGGAGTCCTTCACCCGGGTCTGGGCGCGCATCGGCAACACCGGCGACCCGGCCAGACACGCGGCCACGATCAGCGCCGCGACACTGCACCAGTGGACGCTCGACCCGGCGTCCGGCCTGGTCAAGGAGGAGGCGCGGGACGACCGGGGCATCGAGTTCCCCACGTTCGACGACTCCCTGCTCGGCCGCGCGAGCCGCTACCTCTACACGGTGAGCCGCGACTCCATCGTCAAGTACGACCATCGGACCGGCACGACCCAGGTCAGGGTGACCGGCGACGACACGGGCGAGGCGGTGTTCGTGGCAGCCGAGGGAGCACGGGCCGAGGACGAGGGCTGGCTGCTGTCGGTGGTCACCACGGGCGGCAGCTCCGAGCTGCTGGTCCTCGACGCGAGCGACCTGTCGGACGTGGCGTCGATCCGGCTGCCGCAGCGCGTTCCGGCCGGCTTCCACGGGACGTGGCTGGCGGAGGGCTGAGCCATGGACCTCGCACTCGTCGCGGACCCGGCCGTCACCGAACTGGCCGGCGAGGTGCTGGCCAGGGCCTTCCACGATGACCCGGTGGTCAGGTGGCTGCTGCCGGACGATCCGGGCACGGCGCTGATGTTCACCACGCTCGCCCGCTACAGCCACGCGATCACCGAGGCCGCCTACGACGCCGAGGGCGCGATGGCGGGGGCCGCGCTCTGGGATCCGCCGGGTCACCAGCCGGACGAGGCCGGCCTGCCCGGCTTCGTCGAGGCCATGGGCGAGCGGGTGTCGTACGGCATGGTGCTGGAGGAGGCGTTCGCCGCGCACCGGCCCGCCGAGCCGCACTGGTACCTGGCGCAGATCGGCACGCTGCCCGAAGTGCGGGGCCGCGGCGTGGGCGGGGCGCTGCTGCGAACCGGTCTGGCCCGATGCGCCGGGCTGCCCGTCTACCTGGAGTGCAGCAAGGAGTCCAACGTGTCGCTCTACGAGAAGTACGGATTCCACGTCACCGAAGAGTTCCGGCTCCCCGACGGGCCGCCCGTGTGGGGCATGTGGCGGGCGGCGTCCTGAGCTGGTAAGTGACGGCTTACCGGTCTAGGGTGACGCCATGACCACGCTGACGTTCGACTCACTGAACCCGGCGACCGGCGAGGTCGTCGGAAGTCACCCCAAGCAGTCCGCCGATGGCGTCCGCGATGCCATCGGCCGGGCCGAGCAGGCCGCGACCTGGTGGGCCGGGCTGGCCCCCGCCGAGCGCAGGCGCCGCCTGCTCGACTACAAGGCCGTGCTCACCCAGCACCTCAAGGAGCTGGCCGGGCTCGTGCACGAGGAGACGGGCAAGCCGGTCGGCGACGCCACGCTGGAGATCGTGCTGGCGATCACGCACCTCGACTGGGCGGCCCGCAACGCGGCCAAGGTCCTGGGGCGGCGCCGCGTCTCGACCGGGATGATCGGCCTCAACCTGGCCGCCACGCTCGAATACCTGCCGTTGGGCGTGGTCGGCGTGATCGGGCCGTGGAACTACCCGGTCTTCACGCCGATGGGCTCGATCGCGTACGCGCTCGCGGCCGGCAACGCGGTCGTCTTCAAGCCCAGCGAGCTCACCCCCGGCGTCGGCGTACGTCTGGCGGAGCTGTTCGCCGAGTCGGTGCCGGAGCAGCCGGTGTTCCAGACCGTGACCGGGCTCGGGGAGACGGGCGCGCTGCTGGCGAAGGACCCGCGGGTCAAGAAGGTGGCCTTCACCGGCTCGACCGCCACGGCCAAGCGGGTCATGGCGGCCTGCGCCGAGAACCTGACGCCGATCGTGGCCGAGTGCGGCGGCAAGGACGCGTTCATCGTCGACGCCGACGCCGACCTGAAGGCCGCCGCCGACGCCTGCCTGTGGGGGGCGATGTCCAACGCCGGGCAGACGTGTGTAGGTGTCGAGCGGGTGTACGTCGTGGACGCGGTCTATGAAACTTTCATGCGCGAGCTGTCGGGCCGGGTCGCCACGGTCAGAGCCGGCGCGGACTACGGGCCGATCACCATGCCGGGCCAGCTGGACATCATCCGGCGCCACATCGACGACGCCACCAAGTCCGGAAAAGTCGTGACCGGCGGCCCCGAGTCGGTGCGGGCGCCGTACGTCGACCCGGTGATCGTCGAGGACGTGCCGGAGGACTCCCCCGCGGTGCGCGAGGAGACGTTCGGCCCGACGATCACCGTGCGGCGCACCCGCGACGCGCGGGAGGCGCTGGAGCTGGCCAACGCCTCCGCATATGGGCTGGCCGGCACGGTCTTCTCCGGAAACGCGCGTCGGGCGACGGAGCTGGCCCGGCTGATGCGCACCGGGATGACGGCCGTCAACTCGGTCATCTCGTTCGCCGGAGTGCCCGCGCTGCCGTTCGGCGGAATCGGCGATTCGGGCTTCGGGCGCATCCACGGGGCCGACGGGTTGCGGGAGTTCGCCAGGCCCAAAGCGATCAGCCGCCAACGTTTCGCGATGCCCGGCATGAACCTGACTTCGTTCAGCAGAGCCCCCGCTGAGCTTGAGCGGCTGATCAGGCTTGTCACGTTCTTGCACGGCCGACGTAAGAGATAAAGTATATGCTCTTTCCCAAAACGGATCATCCGTCCATAATTGTGTGCTCTGGGGGCCACGATCATGTTGGACGGGTGGAATGTGAACCGGTCTTACCGGGGAATGTCGGCTGAGCAAAGGCTGGCGGACAGACGCGAGCGGCTGATGACAGCCGCCTACACGCTATACGCGAAGCCAGGTTTCGTGGCTACGACCATCGAAAGGCTGTGCTCGGAGGCCCGGATCTCGAACCGCGCCTTCTACGAATGTTTCGGCGGCCGTGAGGAACTTCTTCAGGCGCTGCACGAGCGGTGCGCGGAGGAAACCCTCGCAGTTGTGGCCAAGGCGTTACAAGAGGCGCCTGCGACCCTGGACGACAGGATGCAGGCCGGGATTCGCGCGTATATCGAGTTCTCCACGGCCGACTGGCGTCGCGCCCGCATCATGCACCTTGAGGTACGCAGGTCGGGCGACATTCTGACCGCTTCCCGGCAGCGGGCCGTCGACTCCTTCGCCCGGCTTGTCGAGGAGGCGGCGGCGGAATTCCCCCTGGCCGCCGAACCGAATCGGCGCCTGGTGGCGCTCGGGGTTATTGGAGCGCTACAAGAGCTGCTCATCGAATGGCTGCTGTCGGAGGAGCCGCCGTCCATCGACGAACTGGTCGGTGTGGCCGTACACATCTTCGGCAGATCCCTCCGTTCGCGGTGAGGCGCTGATTACGGTTCGTGTTTATCTGGCGATCTGGTAAGGAGATAATCACCAAGCTAAAGGGTGATATCTGAGTTCCAGAAACTACTACCGCGTGTGGGAGTATGGCCGGGGAAAAGAGGGCGAGCAGCGGCTGATCGCTGCTCGCCCCTATATATCGCGACATCCCGGCGCACCCCCGAGCACCCGCCGGGCGCCGCTTCAGGCCACCGCGACTGCCTGAACCTCTACCCGCAGGACCCGATTCAGCCGGGTCACCGCCAAGACCCGCATGATCCGCGGTGGCACCCCCCGAAGAACGAGGTGGCGTTGCACGCTGAGCGCGCGCCGATGCGTGCCCACGAGCACCCCGAGACCGGTGGCGTCGATCATCTCCAGCTTGGAGAGGTCGAGGATCAGGTCGCCCTCGCCGGAGTCGACCGCGTCGTGCAGACGTTCCCGCACCCCCGCCGACGTGCCCGCGTCGAGCCGCGCTCCGATCCGCACCACCTGGGCCTTGGGATTGCCCCGGACGCGCATGCCACCTCCTCAGTCACGCCGCACACCTCACGCGGCGTATTCATACCCTTCCGCAGGGCGTCCGCCGAGGTGAACCCGGCACCGTCCCCCTACCCACGCAGCGGAAGTGACACAACCGCCCGCAGAAGGAACTCCCCATCGCCTGTGGGACGGGCCGTCACCTTGCCGCCGATGTCCGCCAGCCGCTCCCCCATGCCCGTCAGGCCGCTGCCCAGGTCGGACACCTGATGGCGGACCACCCCGTCGTTGCGCACGCTCAGCTCCGCCTCCTCCTCGGTGAAGCGGAGCGTGATCTCGCAGAACGAGGCCGTGCTGTGCTTGAGCACGTTCGTCGCCGCCTCGCGGACCGCGTAGGCGAACACGGGCGCCACGCCGCCGGGCGGCTCGCGGTAGGGCAATCGCAGCTCGCAGCGGACGCCGGCCGCTTCGAGTACGCCTTTCACGCTATTCAGCTCAGCGCTCAGGTCAAGTTCGCGGTAGCCGCGCACCGCCTGGCGCAGCTCCCGCAGCGCCGTCCTGGTCAGTGTGTTCACCGCCACCATCTCCGCCTTCGCGGCGACGGCGTCGGCGCCCGACAGCCGCACGGCCAGCTCGGTCTTGACCGCGATGGCCGAGAGCTGGTGCCCCACGAGATCGTGCAGGTCCCTGGCGAAGCGCAGCCGCTCCTCCGCGACCGCCAGCCGGGTGTGCGCTTCCCTGCCCTCGTGGGCCTGTACGGCGAGCGTGTAGATCCACGCCCAGAACCGGTTGGACGGCGGCAACAGGGCGCACATGACCGCGTAGATGAGGCCCAGGAAGAAGACCGCCCCATTGTCGTAGGGAACGGCGATCGACAGGAGGGGCTGTCCCATGAGGAGGGAGAGGATGCCCAGCCCGGTGCCGACCACGGCCGTACCCGCCGCCAGTCCCACGGCCGCCCACGCGCGGATGCCGATCAGCGCCACCGACACCCAGGCCAGCAGCCCGAAGCCCCATCCGAACGGGTCGGCGCCCCCCAACGCCGCGGCGAGGACGGCGAGAGCACCGGCCGCCGCCACCTCTCTCATGAGGTAGCGGCGCTCCAGGGCGGCGCGGGTGATGCGCAGGAAGAGCCAGGTGAAAACGATCAAGGCGATCGTCGCGGGCACGATACGCAGCAAGGAAACCGTGCCGGTGGCGAGGCCACCGATGGTCGCCAGGGTGATGCCGATCCACGTCATCACGATCATGGAGTTCAGCACGCACAGGGAGATGCGCCGCGCTCGCTTGATCGCATCCATCTATTTCGCGCCCATCTATTTCAGGCTATTTCGCGCTATTTCGCGCGCAGCACGTCGCCGAGCTTGACCCTGGCCCCGGTCCGCAGCACCGCCCGCTCGTACACCTTCGCGCCGAAGGACAGCACGCCCACCACGGCGAGCACCATCAGCACCGTGGACAGCCCGATCTCCCAGAGCGGCACGTCGGCCGCGGCCATCCGCACCGGCATGACCATCGAGGAGAACGGCGGGACGAGCGAGGCGACCTTGGCCAGCGTCCCGGTGGGGTCGGAGGTGACATAGAAGGCCCCGAAATAGGTCACCATGATCAGCATGGTCAGGGGCGACATCACGTTGCTCACCTCCTCCTGCCGGGAGACCAGCGAACTCAGCGCGGCCGCGAGTGTGGCGAAGAAGGCGTAGCCGAGCACGAACCAGAGCAGCACTCCCGCCACGATCCCCGGCAGGCCGGGCGGGAAGTCCACCGCGATGCCTGAGGCGAGCGAGGCCGACACACCGACCACCAGGATCGTGACGAGGTTGATCAGGCCGAGCACGCCCAGGCCGATGATCTTGCCGGCGAGCAGCTGCCACGGCCGGACCGAGCTGAGCAGGATCTCCACGATCCGGCTGCCCTTCTCCTCCACCACTCCCATGGCGACCATCATGACCTGTCCGATGATCAGCATGAAGAGCACGAGGACGAGGACCACGGCGATCCCGGTCCTGGCGGCCTGGTAGCGGGTGTCGGCACCCACGGACACCATCTGGAGCGGCGGGATCGACACGCCCGCGGCGCCCAGCTTGAGCTCCCGGTTGGTGCTCTGCAGCAGCACGCCGAGCTCGGACTCGATCTCGCCGTCGGTGAGCACCTTGGCGTTGTTCACCAGCGCCGCGTCCACGTCGCCGTCGAGCACCGCCTTCCTGGCCGCCGCCTCGTCGGGGAACGCGCGCCACTCGAACTCCGCCTCCGGCAGGGCCGCCTTGAGCGGCAGTTGCTGGGAGTTCACGGTGCCGATCTTGTACGAGTCGGGGCGGTCGAAGACCTTCGGCGCGAACGCCACCGCGCCCACCAGCGCGGCGGTGATGAGCAGTCCGATGACGAAGGCTTTCGTCCGGATATGGGTGGTGATCTCGCGCCTCGCCACCAGCATCACGCTGTTCACGCCACGGCCTCCTTGAAGATCTCGGTCAGGGTCGGCTGCTCGGCGCCGAAGTGCTCGACCTGCCCGGCCTTCATGGCGCGGCGCAGGATCTCCTGGCCGTCGCCGTCGGTGGTGAGCAGCACGTGCCGGTCGCCGGTGACGGTGACGGTGCCCGGCAGGCCGTCGGCCCACCCGGGCGCCGGGTCGCGGACCACGACGCGGAGCGTACGGCTCTCCGCCGCCCGCAGATCGCCGACCGTGCCGCTGGCCACCATCCGGCCCGCCGACACGATGCCGACCGAGTCGCACAGCCGCTCCACCAGCTCCAGCTGATGGCTGGAGAAGATGACCGGTACGCCCCCGCGACACCGCTCCTGCAACACCGTGGCCAGCGCGTCCACCGCGATCGGGTCGAGCCCGGAGAACGGCTCGTCGAGCACCAGCACCTCGGGATCGTGCACCAGCGCCACCGCGAGCTGCACGCGCTGCTGGTTGCCCAGCGACAGCGCCTCGACCGCGTCACCCCGCCGCTCGGTCAGGCCCAGCCGCTCCAGCAGGTCGCCGGCCGCCGTCCTGGCCGCCGCGGCGTCCATGCCGTGCAGCCGGCCGAAGTACTCGACCTGCTCGGCGACCCGCATCTTCTGGTACAGCCCCCGCTCCTCGGGCATGTAGCCGAACCGCCGCCGGTCGTTGTACTCCAGCGGCCGGCCCTGCCAGCCGACCGAGCCTTCGTCGGGCTGCAGCACACCCATGACGATCCGCATGGTGGTCGTCTTGCCGGCACCGTTCGCGCCGACGAACCCGAACATCTCGCCCGCCCGTACGGCGAAGCTGATCCCGTCGAGGGCCACCTTGCCCTCCGGCGCGTCCGGCCCACCGGCGAAGCGCTTACGCAGCTCGCTGATCTCGAGCATCAGATCCTCTCCTTCGTCATGCAAGCAATCGTCTCGGGTGGCGACCCACGCTGGTAGTCGTGGAAATCACCGACGCCGTATGCGCCCCGCGTCCGTTCCGGGTGACTTTTGTCATTACGCTGACCTCATGACGCGTGCCGACAAGGACAAGCCGGTCGTCCTCTCCCGGATCTACACCCGCACCGGAGACGACGGCACGACCACCCTGAGCGACATGAGCCGCACCGCCAAGACCGACCTCCGCCTGGCGGCCTACGCGGACGTGGAGGAGGCGAACGCCCATCTGGGCCTGGCCATGTCGCACGGCACGCTGTCGATGGAGCTGACGGCGGTGCTGATCCGCGTCCAGAACGAGCTCTTCGACGTGGGCGCCGACCTGGCGACGCCGGTCACGGACAATCCGGAGTTCCCGCCTCTGAGGGTCGAGCAGTCCTACATCGACTGGCTGGAGGCGCGGTGCGATGAGTTCAACGAGCAGCTCAAGCCGCTGCGCAGCTTCATCCTCCCCGGCGGCGACCCGTCGATAGCCGGGCTGCACGTGGCGAGGGTCACAGTCCGGCGCGCGGAACGTACGACGTGGGCGGCGCTGGAAGCGCACGAGGACATGAACCCGCTGACGGCCAAATACCTCAACCGCCTGTCAGACCTGCTGTTCATCCTGTGCAGGGTCGCCCACGCGGGCGACGAGATCCTCTGGAAGCCAGGCGGCACCCGCTAGCCCGGTGCCGGGGATCTAGGCGACGTCCAGATAAGCGCTCGGCGGCGCCGATTCGAGCCAGGCCAGAAACCCGGTCAGCGCGTCCGCACTCATCGCCAGCGAGATGTCCCGCGTGGTGCCAGAGCAGTCCACCGCGAAGAACCCGCTGTCCAGCTCCCGCCGCGAGGAAACGACGAGGCCCCGCCTCGCGATAGCGTGGCGGGGCCTGAGTCGCAGACCTATGAGCGGGATCCAATGGAGCTCCCCGTCGGCGTAGCGGGCCACCCCGCGCTGCCAGCCGTGGTCTCCCACGCGCAGGCGGCAGGGCACACTCCCCCGGGAGCGCGCCACCAGGAGCCCGCGCAACACCACCAGGACGGCGACCAGCAGCACACAGATGAGAACCGTCGCTACCAAGCCGCCCCCTTGCATCAAACCCGCATCAAAAACTAGACCTCAAGGATCTAGACCTCAAAGGATCTAGACCTCTTCGCCGGCCGCACGCAGCCGGGCCTTGGCACGCTTGGCCTCGACGGCCGCGTCGGCGTCCGCCTGGTCGGCCTCGATCGAGGCCTGCGCCCGTTCGAGAGCGTCACGGGCCGCCGCGATGTCGACCTCCGAGCCGAGCTCGGCGACCTCGGCGAGCACGGACACCTCGTCGTCGGCCACGGAGATGAATCCGCCGTGGACCGCCGCGACCAGGTCGCCCTTGCCCTCCCGCTTCACGCGCAGCACGCCGCCCTCGACGAGGACGCCGAGCACAGGTGCGTGTTGCGGCATAATACCGATCTCGCCGTCCACGGTCTTGGCAATCACCATGTCGGCCTCGCCCGACCAGATCTCACGCTCGGGCGAGACAACGCCTACTCGTAGCTTCGCCACGTAGGCTCCTTTCCGGACAGGAGTGGGGGTACGGCTCGCGCCATACCCCCACCGCGGGCGATCAGCGCTCGAGTTCCTTGGCCTTGGCGATGGCCTGGTCGATGCCGCCCACCATGAAGAACGCCTGCTCGGGCAGGTGGTCGTACTCGCCCGCGCACAGGCCCTTGAAGGAGCGGATGGTCTCCTCCAGCGGCACGTTCTCGCCGGGCTGGCCGGTGAACGCCTCGGCGGCGTACATCGGGTGCGACAGGAACCGCTCGATACGGCGGGCCCGCTGGACGGTGACCTTGTCCTCTTCCGACAGTTCGTCGATACCGAGGATGGCGATGATGTCCTGGAGCTCGCGGTACTTCTGCAGGATCCGCTTGGTCTCCTGGGCCACCGCGTAGTGCTCCTCGCCCACGATCTGCGGGTCGAGGATGCGGGAGTTGGAGTCGAGCGGGTCCACCGCGGGGTAGATGCCCTTCTCCGAGATCGGCCGGGAGAGCACGGTCTGCGCGTCGAGGTGGGCGAACGCGTTGTGCGGGGCCGGGTCGGTGATGTCGTCGGCGGGCACGTAGATCGCCTGCATGGAGGTGATCGAGTGACCACGCGTCGAGGTGATGCGCTCCTGGAGCACACCCATCTCGTCGGCCAGCGTGGGCTGGTAACCCACGGCCGACGGCATACGGCCGAGGAGCGTGGACACCTCGGAGCCGGCCTGCGTGAAGCGGAAGATGTTGTCGATGAAGAGCAGCACGTCCTGCTTCTGCACGTCGCGGAAGTACTCCGCCATCGTCAGCGCCGACAGGGCGACCCGCAGACGGGTGCCCGGCGGCTCGTCCATCTGACCGAAGACGAGCGCGGTGTCCTTGAGGACGTCCGCCTCCTCCATCTCCAGCCAGAGGTCGTTGCCCTCACGGGTGCGCTCGCCGACGCCGGCGAACACCGAGGTGCCACCGAAGTTGCGGGCGACCCTGCGGATCATCTCCTGGATGAGGACGGTCTTGCCCACACCCGCGCCGCCGAACAGGCCGATCTTGCCACCCTGTACGTACGGCGTGAGCAGGTCGATGACCTTGATGCCCGTGACGAGCAGCTCGGTGCGCGACTCGAGCTGGTCGAACGGCGGCGACGGCCGGTGGATGCCCCACTTCTCGTTGATCTTGAGAGAAGCGGTCGGCACGTCCAGCGACTCGCCGAGCGTGTTCCACACGTGACCCTTGACGACGTCGCCGACGGGCACCGAGATCGGCAGGCCGGTGTCCGTGACGGCCGCACCCCGGACCACACCGTCGGTGGGCTGCATGGAGATGGCCCGGACGATGTTGTCACCGAGGTGCTGGGCGACCTCGAGGGTCAGCAGCTTGGTGTCCTCACCGAGGGTTACGTCGATGGTCAGCGCATTGTAGATGTCGGGCATCGCCTCGACGGGGAACTCCACGTCGACGACGGGCCCTGTGACCCGAGCCACGCGGCCGACACCGGCCGCGGGGGTCTCAACGGTCTCAACAGCCTCTGCAGTCATTTCACTCTTTCCCCGCTGCGGCGTCAGCGAGCGCGTTGGCGCCACCGACGATCTCGCTGATTTCCTGGGTGATCTCCGCCTGACGAGCCTGGTTCATCTGCATGGTGAACACGCGGATCAGCTCGTTGGCGTTGTCCGTGGCGGACTTCATCGCGCGGCGACGCGCGGCCTCCTCTGAAGCCGCCGACTCCAGCAGCGCCGTGAAGATGCGGGACTCCACGTAACGCGGCAGCAGCGACTCGAGTACGTCGGCCGCGGTGGGCTCGAACTCGAAGTAGGGCGGGATCGCGTCGCTCTCGCTCGCCTCGGTCTCCTCGACCTCCAGCGGCAGGATGCGCTTGACCACGACGTTCTGCGTGAGCATCGAGACGAACTCGGTCGAGACGATGTGGATCTCGTCGATCCCGTTCTCGTCCTTGAACGACTCGATCAGCAGCTCGGCGATCTCCTTGGCGTCACTGTAGGCGGGCTTCCTGGAGAAGCCGACCCACTGCCCGCCCATCGTCCGGTTGCGGAAGGAGTGCCAGGTGACACCCTTACGGCCGGTGACGAACGGGATGACCTCCAGGCCGCGGCTCTTCAGCAGTCCGCGCAGGGCCTCGGCCTCGCGCAGGACGTTGGCGTTGAAGCCGCCGCAGAACCCGCTGTCGCTGGTGACGACGAGCACGCCCGCCTTGGTGGGATTGTCCTTCGCCACGGTCAGCGGATGGTCGACGCTCGCCGCGTTGCTGACGACGCCGGTGACGGCGCGAGTGATCTCACGCTCGTACGGCAGCGCCGCCTGCATCCGCATCTGCGCCTTCACGATCCGCGAAGAGGCGATGAGCTCCTGAGCGCGGGTGATCTTGGCGGTCGACTTGACCGACTTGATCCGCCGCCGCAGCAGCCTTAGCTGGGCACCCATGGGCTACTTCTTCTCCGCCGAGCGGACGACCTTGCGAATCTTCTCCTGGCCGACCTCGCCCTCTTCGAGCGGTGCGACCGGCTCGTCCTTGACCAGGAGCTCGCCGGAGAAGGTGGTGAAGGACTTCTTGAACTCCGTGATGGCGTCCTTGAGGACGGTCACCGTGTCGTCCAGCAGATCGTTGGTCTCACGGATGCTGTCGAAGACACCCTTGTGCTTGCTCTGCAGGTAGTCCAGGAACTCCGACTCGAAGCGGCGGATGTCCTCGACCGGCACCTCGTCGAGCTCACCGGTGGTGCCCGCCCAGACCGACACGACCTCGCGCTCGACCGAGAACGGCGAGTATTGCGCCTGCTTGAGCAGCTCGGTCAGACGCTGACCGCGCTCCAGCTGAGCCTTGGACGCCGCGTCGAGGTCGGACGCGAAGGCCGCGAAGGCCTCCAGGTCGCGATACTGCGACAGCGACAGACGCAGCGTGCCCGCGACCTTCCGCATCGCCTTGATCTGCGCCGAGCCACCGACTCGCGAGACCGAGATACCGACGTTGATGGCGGGGCGGATACCGGCGTTGAAGTAGTCGGTCTCCAGGAAGCACTGCCCGTCGGTGATGGAGATGACGTTGGTCGGGATGAACGCCGAGACGTCGTTACCCTTCGTCTCGATGATCGGCAGACCGGTCATCGACCCCGCGCCCATGTCGTTGGAGAGCTTGGCGCAGCGCTCCAGCAGGCGGGAGTGCAAGTAGAAGACGTCGCCCGGGAAGGCCTCACGGCCCGGCGGACGGCGCAGCAGCAGCGAGACCGCGCGGTAGGCGTCGGCCTGCTTGGTCAGGTCGTCGAAGACAATGAGAACGTGCTTGCCCTGGTACATCCAGTGCTGCCCGATGGCGGAACCGGTGTAGGGCGAAATGTACTTGTAGCCCGCGGGGTCGGACGCCGGGGCGGCGACGATCGTGGTGTACTCGAGCGCGCCCGCCTCCTCGAGGCGAGCCCGCACCTGGGCGATCGTCGAGCCCTTCTGGCCGACCGCGACGTAGACGCAGCGCACCTGCTTGTCCGGGTCACCGGACGCCCAGTTGTCGCGCTGGTTGATGATGGTGTCCACGGCGATCGCGGTCTTGCCGGTGCCACGGTCACCGATGATCAGCTGACGCTGGCCACGGCCGATCGGCGTCATGGCGTCGATCGCCTTGATGCCGGTCTGCAGCGGCTGCTTCACCGGCTGCCGCTGGACGACCGACGGGGCCTGGAGTTCGAGGGCGCGCAGGCCCTCGGACTCGATGGCGCCCTTGCCGTCGAGCGGGTTGCCGAGGGGGTCGACCACGCGGCCGAGGAAGCCATCGCCGACGGGCACGGACAGGACCTCGCCCGTCCGGCGGACCGTCTGGCCCTCCTCGATGCTGCTGAAGTCGCCCAGGACCACGACACCGATCTCGCGGGTGTCGAGGTTGAGTGCCAGGCCGCGCGTGCCGTCCTCGAACTCGAGCAGCTCGTTCGCCATCGCCGAGGGAAGGCCGGAGACATGGGCGATGCCGTCGCCACAGTCGACGACGGTCCCGATCTCCTCGCGCGCGGCGCCTTCCGGTTCGTACGCCTGGACGAAGCGCTCAAGCGCGTCCCGGATCTCGTCCGGCCGGATCGTAAGCTCCGCCATCTCTTCTCTGTCTCCTCTATCGCCCTAGCCGGCCAACCGGCGGCGGACTTCTTCGATTCGTCCCACAATGGTGGTGTCGATGATCTCGTCGCCGATGCGGACCGAGAAACCACCCAGCACTCGGGGATCCACTTCGACGTTGACGTGCACGTCGCGACCGTAGGAGGTGCGCAGCCACGCCGTGAGGCGCTGCTTCTGCTCCCCGGTCAGCTCGACCGCGGTGCGCACCGTCGCGACGAGGCGCTGGCGCTGCTGCGCCACCAGCCGGCTGAACTCCTCCAGGCCTGCCTCCAGGCTACGCCCACGAGGATGCACGACCACCTGCGTGATCAGGCGCAGGGTGGTGGGGGCGACCCGGCCGCCGAGCAGGTCCTGCAGCAGCTGCCGCTTGCCCTCTTCGGGAGCGGCAGCGTCGGTGAGGGCCAGGCGGAGCTCGAGGTTGGCGGCGACGATCCGGCCGAAGCGGAAGAGCTCGTCCTCCACGTCGTCCAGCTTGCCCTGCGCCTCAGCCTCCGCGGCCGCGGCGACGACGCCGAGCCGTTCGAGCACGTCGGCCAGGTCTCCGGCGCGCGACCACTTGACCTCGACCGCGGCCTCGGCCGTGGCGAGCGCGGCCGCGCTGACCTTGCCATCGAGCAGATTCCGGATGACCTGCGCCTTCTGAGCGCCGGGCCGGGCCGGGTCCGACAGGGCCCGGCGCAGTCCGTGCTCACGGTCCAGCAGGTCCGCGATCGCGTTGAGGTCCTCGGCCAACTGGCCCAGGTCCGCCGAGCCCGCCACAGCGTTGAACCGCTCCTCGACCACGGCGAGCGAGTCCTTGCTGAGGCCCCTCATCTGGTCGCTCACCGCACCGCCTGCGCGTCCGAGCGCTCCAGCTCGTCGAGGAAGCGGTCGATGACGCGGCTCTGCCGGGCCTCGTCCTCCAGGGACTCACCGACGATGCGGCCGGCCAGGTCGGTCGACAGACGGCCGATCTCGGTACGGAGCTGGGCGAACGCCGCCTGCCGGTCCGCCTCGATCTGGGCGTGCGCCGCCTCGACGAGACGGCGGGCCTCGGCCTGCGCCTCCTCGCGGAGCTCCGCCCGGATCTCCGCTGCCTGCTCGCGGGCCTCCTCACGGAGACGAGCCGCTTCCTGCCTGGCCTCGGCCAGCTGTTCGCGGTACTGCTTCTGCAGGTTCAGGGCTTCGGCCTGAGCGTCTTCCGCTCTCTTTATGCCGCCTTCGATAGCTTCGGTCCGCTCGGCCAGCGTCTTCTGGATACGCGGGACAAGGAGCCTACCGACTACGAAAAGGACGACGAGGAACGAGAAGATACCGACGACGAGCTCGAATGTGTGCGGGATGAGAGGATTGGAGCCCTCCTCCGCGGCGAGGATCGTAGCTGCCATAGTCATGGATGCAGCCTTTCGTCAGGGATTCTTCTGGTCGTCAGATGTTCTGGAAGATGAACGGCGCGACCAGACCGAGCAGGGCGAGGGCCTCGGTGAGGACGAAGCCGAGGAGCATGTTCTGGCGGATCAGGCCGTAGGCCTCGGGCTGACGCGCGATGGCCTGCACGCCCTGACCGAAGATGATGCCGACGCCGATGCCGGGGCCGATGGCGGCGAGACCGTAACCGATGGCGGTGACGTTGCCGGAGACCTCAGCGAGAACGCTCATTGCTGTATTCCTTTACTGGACGGCCGGTGAAGCGTGTCTCCACCGGTCATGGATATTCCGGTATGGATGGTTCTCAGTGCTCTGCGTGAAGTGCTCCGCCGATGTACATCGACGCCAGCATGGCGAACAGGAACGCCTGCAGGAACTGGATGAAGATCTCGAAGCCGGTGAAGATGATGGTCATGATGACACCGATGACGCCGACGGGGGCGCCCAGCGGGGTCAGCTTCTCGAACAGGAACCAGAAGCCCACCATGCTGAAGAACGCGAGGAGCATGTGGCCGGCGAACATGTTCGCGAACAGTCGGACCGCGTGCGTGAACGGCGCGATGATCATGTTCGACAGGAACTCGATCGGCGACAGCAGCACGTAGATCGGCTTGGGCAGTCCCGGCGGGAACATCATGTTCTTGAAGTAGCCGATCGCACCCTGGTGCTTGACGCCCAGGTAGACCTTCAGCACGTAGATCGAGATCGCGAGCACGGCCGGGAAGGCGATGTGCGAGGCCACGGGGAACTGCAGCAGCGGGATGACGCCCATGATGTTCCACAGGAAGACCATGAAGAACAGCGTCAGCAGCAGGCCCATCCACCGGTCGGCGTCCTTGCCCAGGAAGGGCCGGGCGACCTGGTCGCGGACGAACATGTAGCCGTATTCGGCAACATTCTGGACGCCCCGTGGCACCACCTTCGGGTTGGCGAAGGCCGCCCAGCAGAAGCCGATCACGACGATCGAGCTGAGGATCGCGAGAAGAACCGGCTTGGTGAACCAGTCCACCCCGGGAATGATGGGGGCGAAAGTGAACAGTTCATCAGGCGACGGCGCCTTGAACTGATCGTCGGCGAGGACCGTCAGCGCACTCACGCGGCGTTCCCTTCAACGTCGTAGCGGATCACAAGGGTTTCCTCAGCGAAGTGGTCGCGCCGTGCGGCTAGCGACCGTACTTGCGGTAGACCAGGTACACGGACAGCACGATCCCCAGGACGACGCCTATAGGGAAGAACGCGGACGTGTCGAGCCAACGGTCCAGCAACCAGCCGCCGCCGCCGTAGATCGCCATCCCGGCGAGCAGGTAGCTGGGGATCGACCATGCGGCGTTGGCGAAGTCCTGACCGTCGTCTTCCGGTCGGCGTTCCTGTTCGCTCATCGCGGGGCCGACGATAGCAGGCAAGTAGAGGACTAGTCATATCGGACCCCATCCCTTTACCAGCCTCATGGGCCACCGTTCCCCGGGACCTTGGCTTCGGGGTCGACATAAAGCATTTTTGTCTTCATGAACGCCCGGACCTCGAAGGCCGTCCAGACGAGCGTGCATACCACGACGGACCAGGCGAAAGCCTTGTTGTTCCACGCCGTGGTGTCACCGAAGGCCGCCAGCATCGCCATGATGGCGATGACTTTGATGAGATAGCTCACCATGGCGACGATGGCCATGATTTGCGGGGACACTCGGGCCGCGTAGGAGACGGCCACCACGCTGATGCTGAAGAAGACACCGACGAGCGCCGCGCCGATGGCCGCGCCCAGCGCTCCCTTCGCTCCCGCCAGGAGCAGGGCCACGACCACGGCGACCACCCCAACCGCGAGGGTGGGGATCGCGGCACTCTTGAGTACGCGCACGTCGTTGGCCTGCATCGGTGCTCCAGTAAGCATGTTATCAAGCGAGCGTTTGCTACCCCCAAAGCCGGTGCATTGGGGGCCCCTGCTCGTGAAAGATATCACAAGCTCACTGAAGACCGCTTTTACCTGCCGTTTCTAGTTCGCGATCATGAACGGCCTGGAACGGCAGGAATGACCGGTTTCGCCGCGGCGTTCGCGCGCTCCTGCGACGGGCCGGGCGGCGGGCCGACAGGGGGCGGGACCTGCCGCCTGACCTCGGCTTCCGGCACGATCGGCGGCATGGGGCCGGTGGGCGGGCCGTCGTCGTCGGACCTGCCGCGGGAGTGGAGGCCGCCCCTGCCCCGCCAGCGCGGCGCGGCCATCAGGACCAGCACGCCGAGCGCGAGCAGGATGACCACCGGGAACAGCAGGACGGGCACGCCGATCGTGGACAGCGCGACGATGCCGAACGCGAACAGGAACGTCCACGCGTACATGATCAGCACGGTGCGGCGGTGGGAGTGGCCGATGTCGAGCAGGCGATGGTGCAGGTGACCGCGGTCGGGCGCGAACGGCGACATGCCGTGCGAGGTGCGCCGCACGACGGCGGTGACCAGGTCGATGAGCGGGAGCACCAGCACCGCGGCGGGCACGAGCAGCGGCAGCAGCACCGGCACCTTGTTCATGCCCTCGATGATCGACGGGTCGACCGGCGTCACGGTGACGATCGAGGAGGCGAGCACGAGCCCGATGAGCATCGCCCCGGTGTCGCCCATGAAGATCTTCGCGGGGTGGAAGTTGTGCGGCAGGAATCCCAGGCAGCAGCCGATGAGGATGGCGGCGATGGCCGCCGTGGTGGCGATGCGGTCGCCGCTGATGCTCTGTTTGAGGAAGATCGAGTAGGCCCAGGTGGCCATGCCCGCGATGCAGACGATGCCCGCCGCCAGGCCGTCGAGCCCGTCGACGAAGTTGACCGCGTTGATCGCCACCACCACGACCATGATCGTGATGACGGTGCTCAGCGTGTAGTCGAGGCTGGTGGAGCCGCCCCAGTCCTTGGGCAGCGGGATGTAGGTGAGCCGCAGGCCGAACCAGACGAGCACGCCGGCGGCCGCGATCTGGCCGGCCAGCTTGATGAAGGCGTCCATGCCCCACCAGTCGTCGAGGAACCCCGTCAACGTGATGAGGCCGCCCGAGATGATCAACGCCATCACCGGGTTGCCTTCGGCCTCGCTCAGCACCTTGCCGGTGTTGGTCAGCTCGCTGGCCACCAGCAGCCCGACGACCAGCCCGCCGTACATGGCCAGACCGCCCAGTCTCGGCGTCGGCGTGGTGTGCACGTCGCGTTCGCGGACCTCGGGCATGGCGCCGATGCGGATGGCGAAGCGGCGCACCAGCGGGACGAGCAGATACGTCACCGCTGCCGCAATGAGCGCCATGAACAGGTATTCGCGCACGGACCTAGTTTCCTGGATGCTCCGACCGGCTGTGACCGGAAATCGACACACACCAGCTTAATTTTGGCTCTTAATATTGGCTGTCATATGGCTGGAAGGCCCCCAGCAGGGCCGCGACCCGCCCCTTGACCTCGGCAGCAGCGCCCGGATGGCGTACCGCCTGCACGAGCAGGGCCCCCACTTCCTTCAACTCCTGGGGCCCCATCCCCTGAGTGGTGAGACACGGCGTGCCGACACGTATCCCGGAGGTCACGGCCGGAGGCTCCGGATCGTAGGGGATGACGTTCCGGTTGAGCGTGATCCCCGCCGCGGCGCACCGCCGCTCGGCCTCGGCGCCCGACACGCCCAGTTCGCGCAGGTCGATGAGCATCAGATGCGTCTCCGTACCGCCTGACACCGGCCGCATCCCCTCTGCCGCCAGAGAGTCGCACAGCGCTTGGGCGTTGGCGACCACCTGTTTGGCGTACTCGCCGAACTCGGGCCGCAGCGCCTCGCCGAACGCCACCGCCTTGGCCGCCACGGCGTGCATGAGGGGACCGCTCTGGATGAACGGGTACACCGCCCGGTCGATCCGCGCGGCGAGCTCCGCCGTACAGAGGATGCCACCCCCGCGCGGTCCGCGCAGCGCCTTGTGCGTGGTGTAGGTGACCACGTCCGCGTACGGGACGGCGGACGGAATGGCGCCACCGGCCATCAGCCCGATCGGATGCGCCACGTCGGCGAGCAGCCAGGCGCCCACCTCGTCCGCGATGCCACGGAAGACGGCGAAGTCGATCAGCCGGGCGTAGGAGGTGGCGCCGCAGACGATCACCTTCGGCTGGTGCCGCAGCGCCAGGTCCCGTACTTCGTCGTAGTCGATGAGTTCGGTGTCCCGTCGCACCCCGTATGACACGACGTCGAACCATCTTCCCGAGAAGTTCACCTTCGAGCCATGGGTGAGATGACCGCCGTGCAGCAGATCCATGGCCAGCATGGTGTCGCCGGGCTGCAGCAGGGCCGCGTACGCCGCGAGATTGGCGGAAGCGCCCGAGTGGGGCTGCACGTTGGCGTGCTCGGCCCCGAACAACCTCAAGGCCCGCTCGATCGCCAGCCGCTCCGCCCGGTCGACGACCTCGCAGCCGCCGTAGTAGCGATGGCCCGGGTAACCTTCGGCGTACTTGTTGGTGAGGGTGGATCCGAGGGCGGCCAGGACCGCCGGGGAAGCGAGATTCTCGCTCGCGATCAGCTGGAGACCGCCGCGGACCCGTTCCAGCTCGTCGAGCAGCACCTGAGCCAGCTCGGGGTCCTGCCGCTGGAGCCGTCCGAAGTCGGGACCGTAGTAGGGCACTACACCCATCCTCCCACTGTACGGCCATTTGTCCGGTTTTCCCATGCCCCGCCGCCGCTCCGGCAGTCCGGCGGGCGTCAGTGCGCCGCTCCACGAACGTGCGCCGGACATCCGTCCTTCCTCTGCCCGACGGGGACCCAACCACGACGGACCGCCATCTTCCACTCCCCCGACGGAGAACCCGCCCGAAGGGACCCCAGCCAGTACGATCGTCTCCCCCACTCCTCGCAGGGGGCATCCCGGCCTCAACCACGACAGGCCGCCTTCCCCCGCTCCCCCGACAGGGGGGCGCCCGAAGAGACCCCAACCACCACGGGCTGCCTCCTCCTGCCAACAGGGCCCGCGTGAAGGGATCCCGAGCCACCACGGACCATCTCCTCTGCTCGCCGCGGGGGCCGCTCGAAGCGACCCCAACCACCACGGACCGCCTTCCCCTACTCCCCGCAGGGGATATCCCTCCAAAAGACCCCAGCCAGGTCAGACCGTCACTGAGATTGAGACGGACGGGTGACAAAACACCGGGGGACCATTGGGGCCACCGCCCCCGAGGAGGCGACCAGCCGAGCAGCCGGTGTGGCGGCCAGTCGAGTGAATGGGCCCAGCAGCGGCCCAGCCGGGCGGTCAGTCGGGCGGTCAGTCGGGCGGTCACTCGGACGGTCAGGTAGGCGGTCAGTGGATCGGGCTGTCAGGAGAACGCGTGAGGGGCACCGATCGCGCTAGGCACCCAGCGAGGCGTGTCGGCGGCCTCCTCGCTGATCGACGTCAGCACAGCCTGGCGGTAGAGGGCGAGCCTGGAGCGCCACGCGCCGATGTCCTCGACGTAGCGGGTGCCGACGGGGGCATCCCACGTCTGCGGGCTCTTGGCAAGCTGGTACGCCTTGTCAAGGGCCGTTGTGAGGCTCTCTAGCAGGGGTAGGACGGTCTGCCAGGCGGTGACCAGGCGCTGGTACTCGGGATTGAACTCCCAGGCCCTTGGGTGGGCTTCCAGGGGGTTTCCGTTGCCGTTGACGGGTGGGTTCTCGCCCGGCTGGCGGGGTTGAGGGGCGGGCGGGTCCAGGTACATCACACGCTCCTCTCGTGGGTCCCCGGCTCAATCGTGCCGGGCGGCCCATCTGGCTGAACATCTCTGAGCGCCCACTCGCCCCTGCCGTACTCGTCCTGCGGCACCTGCACGCTTGGCATGTCCATGGGCTGAACGTCACGGGCGTGTTCGACCAGGGTCCTGAGCGCGTCGGTGTCCAGCGGCTTCACGTCGATGGAGACGACGTCGCCGGCCCACTTCCCGGTATCTGCCCCTTGCGCCGCGTTGACGGTCGTAGCGGTGGCCTCGCGGGTGGAGCTGTCGGCGGGCGGGGGCGTCGCGCTGTCGGTGGCAGGCGGCGGGGTGGAGCCACCCTGATCCGCCGACGGCTCGGTAGGAGGCACCACGACCGGTTCGCCGACAGTGGGCATCGAGACATCCGTGGCCCGCTGCCCCGAGGGGTTGGTCGGTGTCGTGTCACCTGCTCTGTTGTCGGGCACCTGCTGGCCTGGCGGGTTGGTCGGTGTTGTGTGACCGGCCCTGTGGTCCGGCACCTGCTGACCCGGCGGGTTGGTCGGTGTTGTGTCCCCCGCCCTCTGATCGGGCACCTGCTGACCCGGTGGATCCGTCGGTGTGACCACCGACCCGTCGCCAGTCGAGCGCGTTCCAGTGTCCGTTCCCTGGCACTCGCCGGTGTCGGTCGTGGCCGCGGGTGCGTCCGCCGTCGCGGTGGAGCCTGTGGTCGCCGTGGAGTCTGTGGTCGGGGCCGTAGGGGTGGAGTCGGCCGTCTGGGCCGTGGCGGCCGTGTCCGCTGTCGAGCCCGATATGTTGTCTATGGACGGCGTGCCGGTTGCGGAGGCTATATCCCCAGTTGATGGGGTGTGGTGGCCCGTGGATGAGGCTGTGCTGCCGGGGTCGATCGTCCCCGGCTGGCCGTCGGGGCTGATGTGCCTGGGTGCCCACTCGCCCGTGCCGTACTCGCCCGCCGGGACCTCCACTCTCGGCATCTCGGCCGGCTGGATGTCGCGCGCATGGTCCACCACCGTCGACACCGCGCCGGGGTCCAACGGCTTGGCGTCGATAGACACTACGTCGCTGCCGTCGTTGGCCCAGGCGTTGACGTCCGTGCCGTTCGTGGACGCGTCGCCGGAGACCGAGGGCATCTCGGCGGGCTGCACCTTCTCGATGTCGTCGAGCAGCGCCCGCAGCTCTTCGGCCGTGGGCGGATCAATGGGCACCTGGAGCACCTTGACACCGTCGACCACGATGACCCGCGGTTTGTGCGGGTCGGAGTCGTCGGGATGGTCCTTGGCCGGGGTGTCGATGATCCCGCTGTCGGAGTCGGCACCGCGATCTCGCCTACTGGCGATGTCGTCGTCCTTGGGATCGTCACCGGTGTCGGGCGTGATGTTGTCGACATCCGGTTTGTCGTCACCCGTCTTGGCGTCCGGCTTGTCCTCACCGGTCTTGGCATCCGGTTTGTCGTCATCGCAAGCCTTAGCATCAGGCTTGTCCTCGCCCGTCTTGGCATCCGGCTTATCGCCCGTCTTCGCATCGGGCTTGTCATCCGTCTTCGCGTCAGGCTTATCGCCCGTCTTCGCGTCAGGCTTGTCATCCGTCTTCGCGTCAGGCTTATCGCCCGTCTTCGCGTCAGGCTTATCGTCCGCCTTGGCATCAGGCTTATCGCCCGTCTTCGCATCGGGCTTGTCCTCGCCGGTTTTGGCGTCCGGCTTGTCAGCAGGGGTGCCGTCGTCCGCTCGCGGGTTCTCGTACTTGGACCGCTCATCGCCTCGGTCCTTCTTGGGCTCGTCGCCGTCCTTGGCGTCGCTGCCCACCGTCGGCGCGGCCTCCTTGGCCTGATCCCCCACCCGCGGGTGATCGGCCTTCTTCTCCAGCAGCCCAAGCCGGGCCGTCACGTCGCGGACCATCACCTCGGCGGCGTCGGCCACCTGGACTGGGCGATGGGTGGTCTGGGTGGCCAGACCCGCCCCGCTCATGACCTGCCCGACACGGCCCTCGACCGACCGCATCTGCGTGACCGCGTGCTTAACCTCGGCCAGCAGATCACGGACCAGCTTGGGATCCATGCCGTCGAACTTGCCCATGGGTCACTCCCGGACGTCTCGCCGCTCCGGACTTCACCGTAAGGGCCTGCTGGCATCACCGCAGCCGGGATAATCAGACGGTATACGTCAGGCGTCCGTCCAAGCCGTACACGCCGGCTGTACGAACGAATGCATCAACCGACCGGACGAGCAGACCAGACAAGCCGGATAGGCCCAACCGGACAGACCGGGCGACGCGGGCATGCAGGCGAGCCAGCCGGGCGGACCGGACAGGGCTGGGCTGGGCTGCCGGATAAAACAGGCGGACTGACATTCTGACGGGCCGCGCGGCCAGACCGACCAGGCAGACAGTCGGTACCGACCAAGCCGATGAGCCGGACCGACCAGGCAGACAGTCCGTACCGACCAGGCCGATGAGCCGGACCGACCAGGCGGACCGACCAGGCGGACCGACCAGGCGGACAGACGGGCCGCGTGAACGGACCAGGCCGCCAGGCCCCGCGGTCAGTCGTCCGTGGCGACGTAGCCGATGATGCCCCGTAGCTTCTCCACCGGGATCGCCCCCCGCCTGAGCATCCGCGGCACCGCCGTGGTCAGGTCCAGGATCGTGGAGGGTGTGTTGTCCGTGGTCTTGCCGCCGTCCAGGTAGACCGCGACCGACTCACCCAGCTGCTCCTCGGCCTCCGCCGCCGTCATGGCCGCCGGGGCGCCCGAGCGGTTGGCGCTGGAGACGGCCATCGGGCCGGTCTCCTTCAGCAGGTCGAGCGCGACCGGGTGGAGCGGCATGCGCAGCGCGACCGTGCCCTTGGTCTCGCCCAGGTCCCAGGACAGCGCCCGGTTGGCCTTGCAGACGAGCGTGAGCGGGCCGGGCCAGAAGGCGTCGATGAGGTCCTGACCGTACGGTCCCAGGTCGTCGACCAGGGCGTTGGCCGCCCTGACGGTGCCGACGAGGACCGGTGGCGGCATGTCGCGGCCGCGGCCCTTGGCCTCGAGCAGGGCGGTGATCGCCGCGGGGGTGAAGGCGTCGGCGCCTATCCCGTAGACCGTGTCGGTCGGCAGCACCACCAACTCGCCGCGGCGTACGGCGGAGGCGGCCTCCGTCAGGCCCTCGGCCCGCTGCTCCATGTTCGTGCAGTCAAAGCGTCTTCCCACGGTCTTATCGCCTCGCTCCGCTCGGCGGGGAGCGGCGCTCTCGAGGCTCCCCCCTCCTCATTCGGTCACTTCGCGATTCGGTCACTTCGCGACCTCTCGCCGTCAGGAGAAGGCCGCGCCGCTCGCGTGCATCCTAGTCCTGGCCAAGTCTGGCCGTGACGAAGCGGTCCCTGCGGGTCAGATCCTGCCGCAGTCGTACGTCCCGCCAGCCGTTGTCCTCAGGGAACGTCAGGTAGACGGCCCTGCCCTGCTCGTCGGCATGTTCGACGGAGACCCAGCCACCAGGCCGCAGCAGGCGGCGCGCGGTACGTTCGACGGCGCGTACCTCGCCCAGACCGTCGTCCCCGGTGCCGTAGAGGGCCCGCGAGGGGTCGTAGTCGCGCACCTCGGGGTCACGCGGAATCGCGCCAGGAGGGATGTAGGGCGGGTTGGAGATGACCAGGTCGACCTTGCCGTTGAGCTCGGGCAGGGCTTCGGCCAGGTCGTCCGGATGCAGGTGGGTGCGGCCCTGGCCGTGTTCGGAGATGTTGCGCTTGGCCCAGCCGTACGCGCCGGGGTCGACCTCGACCGCGTGCACCTCGGAGAGCGCGACCTCCTGGGCGATCGACAGCGCGATCGCGCCCGAGCCGGTGCCGAGGTCGACGACCAGGGGCGCGGCGACGTCCATCGCGCGCAGCGTCTCGATGGCCCAGCCCGCCATGACCTCGGTCTCGGGCCGGGGTACGAACACGCCGGGCCCGACCGCGAGCTCCAGGTAGCGGAAATAGGCGTGGCCGGTGATGTGCTGCAGCGGCTCGCGGGCCTCGCGTCTGGCGACGCCCTCCCAGAAGAGCGCGTCGAAGTCGGCGTCCTTGACCGTGTGCAGCTCGCTCCTGCGCACGGCGTGGACGAAGGCCGCGATCTCCTCCGCGTCCGTACGCGGTGAGGGCACACCTGCCTCGGCCAGCCGTGCGGTGGCGAGGGCGATTTCGTCCAGCAGAAATGTCATGAGTGTTGTGCGAGCTTCTCCGCCATTTCGGCGTCGATGAGGGCCTGGGTGACGGCGGTGAGCTCGCCGTCGAGAACTTGGTCGAGGTTATACGCCTTGAAGCCGACTCGGTGGTCGGAGATGCGGTTTTCCGGGAAGTTGTACGTGCGAACCCGCTCGGAACGGTCGACCGTGCGCACCTGCGACTTGCGTTCGGCCTGCGCGGCGGCCTCCGCCTGCTCCTGGGCGATGGCCAGCAGCCGGGCGCGCAGGATGCGCAGCGCCGACTCCTTGTTCTGGAGCTGGCTCTTCTCGTTCTGGCAGGAGACCACGGTGCCCGTGGGCAGGTGGGTGATCCGAACCGCCGAGTCGGTGGTGTTGACGCTCTGGCCGCCGGGGCCGCTGGAGCGGTAGACGTCGATGCGCAGCTCGTTGGGGTCGATCTGGACCTCGACGTCCTCGGCCTCGGGGTAGATGAGCACGCCCGCGGCGCTGGTGTGGATGCGGCCCTGCGACTCGGTGACGGGCACCCGCTGCACACGGTGTACGCCGCCCTCGAACTTGAGCCTGGACCACACGCCCTCGTCGCCCTTGGCCTTGATCGCGACCGTGACGTCCTTGTAGCCGCCCAGGTCGGAGTGCTGGGTGTCGATGATCTCGGTCTTCCAGCCGAGCCGCTCCGCGTAACGCAGATACATCCGGAGCAGGTCGCCGGCGAACAGCGCGGACTCCTCGCCGCCCTCACCCGCCTTGATCTCCATGATGATGTCTTTGTCATCGTTGGGGTCACGCGGGATGAGCAGGTGCTTGAGCCGCTCTTCGAGGCGCGGGATGCGCTCCTCGATCTCGGCCGCCTCCGCGGCGAAGCCCTCGTCCTCGCCCGCCAGCTCCTTGGCCGCGACCAGGTCGTCGCGGGCCGACGCCAGCTCCCGGTAGGTGCCCACGATCGGGGTCAGCTGCCGGTAACGCCTGCCGAGAGTGCGGGCCTTGTTCTGGTCGGCGTGCACGGCGGGATCGGCGAGCTGCAGCTCCAGCTCGGAATACTCCTTGAGCAACTCGTCGAGATTCACCGTGCGTCCTTCGTCTGGGGTGTAACGGTCTCTTCACCAAGAACGCCGACCCGGCGCACGTGAGTGCGTCCGGGTCGGCGTCGGTGAAGCTAGTTGCCCGAGGACTTCTTGCCGAAGCGCTTCTCGAAGCGCGCGACCCGGCCGCCGGTGTCGAGGATCTTCTGCTTGCCCGTGTAGAACGGGTGGCAGGCCGAGCACACGTCGGCGTGGATGACGCCGTTCTTGGCGGTGCTGCGGGTGGTGAACGTGTTGCCACAGGTGCAGGAGACCTGGGTCACGTTGTAGGCGGGGTGGATGTCGGGCTTCATTGCTGTCCTTTCGAGGTGCGGTCGCCGGGTCGCCAGATGTCGCGATCAAACGCGGGCGGGAGCCGGAACCGCTGCGGGTCAGCTACCAGTGTGCCAGATGCTGTAACCGTCCCAGGCCACCGGGCATTCCCGGAACCTTATAGCGGACTCACTGTCGTCACATTAGGCTCCCGCGCACAAACCATTACTTTTTTCCCATAAGGACTGCGATCAGATGAAGAAGGGGCTGCGGTCGCTACTCGCGACCGCTACGGGGGCCGCGCTTCTCCTCGGATGCGTGAACCTCTCGGCCGCGCGAGCGGCCAGTGCTGGAAGCGACTTCAACGGGGCTGCCACGTCGGACGCGTTCATCCCGGTCGACCGGGACATCGAAGTCAGCGTCACTCTCAGACTGAAGGACCCGGCGACCGTCACGGCGGCCGTCACCGGCAGCATCACTCCGCCCGGCAAGTCGGGACGGGACGTGGACTTCGACTTCCGGCCGTCTCCGACGAGCAAGGCCACTGAGACGACGATCACCGGCAGGTTCGGCATCGGCAAGGACGACCCCGCCGGCGACTGGAAGCTGAACGTCAGTGTCCCGCGTGCCTCGGGCACCGGAAACAATGCCTTCGTCCTCAATGTCGCTGGCAAACAGGGCATCACCAGCGGCGGCGTCACGCCCAACCCGGTGCGCCTGATCAAGGGCAAGGACGTCAAGGTCTCGGTGAAGGCTTCGGTGACCGACGCGGAGTCGGTCTCCGCCAAGCTCATCAGTGAGGAGTCAAACGAGTCCTACGACCTGGGCGACCTGGAGCGCGGCTCCGACGGCTATTACCGCGGCAGCACGTTCTTCAGCGACGACACGCCTCCGGGCGACTGGACGCTGGAGGTGTACGCCAACCGCGGCGGCCAGTCGCTCAAGGGCGTCAGCTCCTTCACCGTCGTCGCCCCGGTGGGCGGCGCCTCGAAGAAGGCCAAGGTCAGGATCACGATCAAGGCCCCGGCCAAGGTACGGAAGGGTGCCTCCGTCACGGTCTCCGGCAAGGTCTATCGCGGCTCCAAGGGGTATCCGAACAAGAAGCTGGAGGTCTACTTCAAGACCAAGGGCACCAAGACGTACAAGCTCCTGCGCTTCGTGAAGACGAACTCGACCGGCAAGTACGCCAAATCCTTCGCCATGAAGAAGGACGGCTACTTCCGCGTCAAGGCGCCCGGCACGAGCAGGACCCGCAGCGCGCTGTCGCCGCAGGAGTTCGTGGACGTCAGGTAGTCAACGGCCCAGATAGGTGAGTACGGCGAGCACTCGCCGATGGTCCTCGGGCGCCGGCCCGAGGGCCAGCTTGGCGAAGATCCCGGAGATGTGCTTCTCCACGGCCCCTTCGGTGACGACCAGCCGGGCGGCGATGGCCGTGTTGGAGCGGCCCTCGGCCATCAGCGCCAGCACCTCGCGCTCGCGCCGGGAGAGCGTGTCCAGCGGGGCGCCACGCCGCTGCCTGCTGAGGAGCTGCATCACCACCTCGGGGTCGATGACCGTGCCGCCCGCCGCCACCTGCCGCACGGCCTCCAGGAACTCGGCCACGTCGGCCACCCGCTCCTTCAGCAGGTAGCCGACGGCCGGGCCGATGAGCTCGCCCGCATAGCGTTCCTCGACGTATTGCGACAGCACCAGGATCGGGAAGTCCGGTCTGGCCGCCCGCACCTTCAGCGCGGCGCGCAGGCCCTCGTCGGTGTGGCTCGGCGGCATCCGGACGTCGACGATCGCCAGGTCGGGCGCGTGCTCCTTGACCGCGGTGATCAGGGACGACCCATCGGAGACCGCCGCGACGGTCTCGATGCCTCCGTCGGCGAGCAGCCGGGCCAGCCCCTCGCGGAGCAGTACGGAATCCTCGGCGATGACCACGCGCATGTGCAATGCCTACCACTCGCAGGGCAACTCCGCGCGCACGAGGGTGGGACCGCCGACGGGGCTGTGCAGGATGAGCACCCCGTCTATGGTGGCCGCCCGGTCGGCTAACCCCGCCAGGCCGCCGCCCGCGCTGACCAGGGCGCCGCCGATGCCGTTGTCCCACACGTCGACGATCACCTGCCGGTTTTCCTTGGCCACCCGTACGGACGCCTCGGTGGCGGCCGAGTGTTTGGCCATGTTGGCCAGGGCCTCGGCCACGATGAAGTAGGCGATGCTCTCCACGGCCGGGGGCGGCCGCTCGTCGGCCGTGCCGAGCTCGACCGCCACGTCCACGTGCACCGGCGCCCGCGCGGCCAGCCCGGACAGCGCCGCGTCGAGCCCCCGATCGCTCAGGATGGCCGGATGGATGCCCCTGGCCAGGTCGCGTAGCTCGGCTATCGCGGCCTTCGTGCCACTGTGCGCCTGGGCGATCAGCAGCCTGGCCTCTTCGGGGGCGTGGTCGAGCTTGGCCTGCGCCCGTCCGAGGTCCACCGCTACGGACAACAGCCGTTGCTGGGCGCCGTCGTGCAGGTCGCGTTCGATCCTGCGGCGCTCCGCCTCGGCCGCGTCGATGCCCCTGGCCCTGCTGGCCCGCAGTCGCTCCTCCTCGCTCCCGCTGAGCAACACCACGGCCAGCGTGCCGTGCAGCCAGGCCATCCCGCGTACGGCATAGGCGGTCACTGCCAGCATGCAGAAGCCCAAGATCGTACCGAGCACCGCCCCCGGCCAGCTGTCGAGGGCCAGGGCGTCGTTGAATCGCAGCACCTCACCCTGCGCGTGCCAGAAGGGCGCGGTGATCAGCGTGAGGGTCCCCACCCATGACAGAGCGGACACCACGAACTCCACCAGGCTCAGCGGAAACAGCAGTAACAGATAGCCGAGGTCCTTCCAGGTGGCCGGATCCTTGAACAACCACCCCACGTGGGCGCCGATCCCCCGCTCGGGCCGGGCGCGGTAGGGATCGGCGATCCGTACGCCCAGCGCGGCCCACAGCACCCGGCGCTCCAGCATCGCCGCTCCGCGCCACGTGAACATGGTCAGCAGCACCAGCGGGATGCCCACCCACAGGACCACCAGCATGAGGGAGAACGGCACCGCCACGGCCAGCACGGCGAACCAGCCGACCCCGAAGGCCAGACTGACCAGCATGTAGGGCACGGCCCGCCACGTGGCCGGATCCACCACAACGCCAATGGGCCCCCGGGGCCCCAACGGCACGCGCTCCCTCAACGGCACAGCAACCATGCCATCAAGGGTGCCCGTCCAACGGGCCGCTGAGAATGTGGCGGACTTCCGTCCTCAGGTGGGGTTATCCCCAGTGGCCGATCTCACCGCCTCGTCACAACAGGCTGCCCCCTGCTGCGGATCGGCGGCTGTGCCCGTGCGATGGCTCCCCGGGTGCCCCGTCACACGACCGCCTCGATCCCTGTGACGGTCCATGGGTGGCTGGGGTCCTTCGCAGGGATATCCCCTCCGGGGGGGAAGAAAGAAGGCGGTCCGTCGTGGCTGGGGTCCCTAACGAGGGATGCCCCTCAGGGGGAGGGAGCGAAGACGACCCGTCGCGGCCGGGGCCCCTAACCAGAGACACCCCTCCGGTCCGGGAGAGGAGAAGAACGACCCGTCATCGCCGGAACCCCTACGAAGGGACATCCGCCTCCGGCCGAGCAGACGAAGACGGCCCGTCCTCGCAGGCCGCCCCTGGTGGAGGCAGCGGCCGTGTCCCCAGAGGCCCCCAGACCCCCCTGAGGCCCGTGACGCATGCCGTACCAAAGAAAGAAGGCCGTACAAAGAGAAAGGGGCGGCAGAGAGAACTCTGCCGCCCTTTCACCAGCGTCAGTCGCGGTCGTTGCTCACCGTGGTCTTCTGGACCTGCAGGAGGAACTCGGCGTTGGACTTGGTCTCCTTCATCTTCTCCAGGAGCAGCTCCAGCGCCTGCTGCATGTCGAGCGCGTGGAGCACCCGGCGCAGCTTCCAGACGATCTGGAGCTCGTCCTTGGCCATGAGGATCTCTTCCTTACGGGTGCTGGACGCGTCGACGTCCACCGCGGGGAAGATGCGCTTGTCGGCCAGGGAGCGGCTGAGCTTGAGCTCCATGTTGCCGGTGCCCTTGAACTCCTCGAAGATGACCTCGTCCATCTTGGACCCGGTCTCGACCAGGGCCGTGGCGAGGATCGTCAGCGAGCCGCCGTTCTCGATGTTGCGGGCGGCGCCGAAGAAGCGCTTGGGCGGGTAGAGCGCGGTCGAGTCGACACCACCCGACAGGATGCGCCCGCTCGCGGGAGCCGCGAGGTTGTAGGCGCGCCCGAGGCGGGTGATCGAGTCGAGCAGCACGACCACGTCGTGGCCCAGCTCCACCAGGCGCTTGGCCCGCTCGATGGCGAGCTCGGCGACCGTGGTGTGGTCCTCGGCGGGACGGTCGAAGGTCGAGTGGATGACCTCGCCCTTGACCGACCGCTGCATGTCGGTGACCTCTTCAGGCCGCTCGTCCACCAGCACGACCATCAGGTGGCACTCGGTGTTGTTGCGGGTGATCGCGTTGGCGATCGCCTGGAGGACCATCGTCTTACCGGCCTTGGGCGGCGAGACGATGAGGCCGCGCTGGCCCTTGCCGATCGGCGAGACGAGGTCGATGATCCGCGTGGTGAGGATGTTCGGCTCGGTCTCGAGGCGCAGGCGGTCCTGCGGGTAGAGCGGCGTGAGCTTGTTGAAGTCGGGCCGGTTGCGGGCCTGCTCCGGGTCCATGCCGTTGACGGTGTCGAGGCGGACCAGGGCGTTGAACTTCTCGCGGCGCTCGCCGTCGCGCGGCTGCCGGACGGCGCCGGTGATGACGTCGCCCTTGCGCAGGCCGTTGCGGCGGATCTGGGCGAGCGAGACGTAGACGTCGTTGCTGCCGGGCAGGTAGCCGCTCGTCCTGACGAACGCGTAGTTGTCGAGGATGTCGAGGATGCCGGCGATCGGGATGAGCACGTCGTCGTCGCCGATCACGGGCTCGTTGCTCTCGAAGCGCTCACGGCCACGGCCGCGGTTGCGCTCCCTGAACCGGCCCCGCCTGCCACGACCGCCGCGGTCGTCGTCGTCGCCGGCACCGCGCGGATCGTTGCGCGAGTCGCCCCGCTGATCGTTGCGGGAGTCGCCGCGCTGGTCACCGCGCTGGTCGTTGCCGCCACGCGGGTCGGCGCCGCGGCCGCCGTCGGCGACGCGCTCACGCTGGTCCACGCGACCGCCGTCACGACCGCCGTCACGGCCACCATCACGACCGCTGTCACGGTTGTCACGGCCATCGCGGCTGTCACGAACATCACGGCTGTCGCGGCTGTCGCGAACATCACGGCCGTCGCGGCTGTCGCGACCGTCACGAACATCGCGGCCGCCCTCACCGCGGTCGTTGCCGGAACGGTCGCTGCCGCCACGGTCACCACGCTCACGGCGCTCGCCTCTGGTGCGCCGCTCACGGCGGCTCTCACCACGGTCGCCACGCGGGTCGAGCTGGGTGTCGGCGGGCTGTGCCTGCTCCACGACCGGCTCGGCCGGGGCGGCGGCGGCCACGGGCTCGGGGGCCGCGGCCACCGGCTCGGGAGCCTGCGCGACGGGCTCTTCAACGGTCTTGGGGCGGGAACGTTCCCGGCGTGCCCTGGTGGGCCGCTCCGCGGCGGGCGCCGCGTCGGCGGCGGCCGGGGCCTCGGCTACAGCAGCGGGCGCGCCTTCTCCGGTGCCGCCACCCTGCTTCTCCTGGATGGCCGCGATGAGCTGGCTCTTCCGCATGCGCCCGGTGCCGCTGATGCCCAGCTCAGCGGCCATTTTCTGCAGCTCGGGCAGCACCTTGGCGGACAGGCCGGTGCCGGAGCGACGCGCACGGGGCTTGGCCGCGGCGCGGGTGGGGGTGTCGCCGGACGCGGGCTGCGCAGGTGAGCCTGGTGCGTCGGAGAGGAGTTCGGTGGTGTCGCTCAACTAAAGGTCCTTCCCAGGGGTCGGGCGCCGGTTTTGTTCTGCCGGGCGTCCCGGAGGTGCTTGCGATCCGGCGGGACAGACCGGGTCGGGGTGCACGTTGCGATCTTCGGCCGCCGCTGGGGACGACCGCCACTCTTGGGGAGAGGCACGTCCAAGCGGCCACAGGACAGTGACGCGTGGATGACACCCCTCAGATTGCTGTCGCCAGCCAGATGTCGAGGTGATTCGAACGCGCAGACCCCCGTCGTCGCCGCCTCACGTTGGGCCAACCGGGTGTGGGCCAACCGGAGGCAACGGATTCCGGGGAGACAGCCGCGCCGCACACGCCTCGCGACGTGCAGCATTATGCAGCGATGTGTGGCTGACAAGCACGCACCCACCAAGGGGGCATCTGGTGCGGCTATCAGCCTAACATCACCAGCGCACACGGCTATTCCCTGAAGGTCTAAAGAGGCATCAGCGTGTCTCGGGGAACTGAACGTTCGCACCAACCGGGTCGACGTCCATAAGCTGGATGTGCCAGTCATTACCCACTTCTGGCGCGATCAAATCCTGCGAATCCGATGTCGAAAACGCAAGAACTGTGGGACCTGCTCCCGAAACGACCGCAGGCACGCCCACTGCACGGAGACGTTCTACCAGATCCGCACTGGCCCGCATCGCAGGCGCACGGTATTTCTGGTGAAGTCGGTCTTCGGTGGCGGCGAGCAGCAGCCCGCGCTCCGGCCGCTGAGTCAGCGCCGCGATCAGCAGCGCAGACCTGCCGGCGTTGAAAGAGGCGTCCTTGTGGGGCACGTCCTTCGGCAACAACCCCCGTGCGGTCTCCGTGGCCAGACGCGTCGCCGGAACGAACACGACAGGCCGGATGCGCACATCCGGGAGCAGTTTCACCATACGCGGTGATCCGGAGTGGTCGGTCCACGCAATCGTCAAGCCTCCGGCCAGGCATGGCGCGACATTGTCCGGATGCCCTTCCATCTCGGTGGCCAGGGCGAACACCTCGTCGTCGGAAAGGCCGTATCCGTCGGGGAATCCGGCCGCGCGCGGCCCCCCGTCGCCGGTTTCCGCACGCGTGGATTCGCCGGGCCGGGCCAGCGCTCGGGCGGCCAGGATGCCCGCGCAGATCGCGGCCGAGGACGAACCCAGGCCGCGGGCGTGCGGGATGCGGTTGAGGCAGTGCAGCCGGATGCCCTCTGGCTGGGCGGCCCCCATGCGGTCGAACGTCCTGCGCATGGCCTTGACGACCAGGTGTCCTTCGCCGAGGTCGAGCTCGCCTTCGCCCTGTCCTTCGATGGTGACGTGGACGCCCCGCTCGCCGGTCAGCGTGGCCCGGACCTCGTCGTACAGGCCCAAGGCCAGGCCCAGGGTGTCGAAGCCGGGGCCCAGGTTCGCCGACGTGGCAGGCACACGGATGTCAACGGTGCTCATTCGCCTGATCTTTCCCCCGCCGCCTTCAGCGGCGACGGGCCTGTTTTCCGTACGGCAAAGCATCCGTGCGGCAAAGCTTCCCGTACGGCAACGCTTCTGTATGGCAAAGCATCCGTATGGCAAGTAGAGCGCGGGCCACGGCATGCGCCCCGCACGCAGTACGAGCCCCGGCGCTTCTAGCCCAGGTTGAGGGCGGCCGCGGCGGCGTGGACGTCGATGGGGATGGTGACCGGAGCCGGCGCGCCGGCGATCGCCCAGTCAGGGTCCTTGAGGCCGTTGCCCGTGACCGTGCAGACGATGCGCTGCCCGGGCTCGATGAGCCCGCGCGCGTGCGCCTGAAGGAGACCGGCGACGCTGGCCGCCGAGGCGAGCTCGACGAAGACGCCCTCCTCCTGGGCCAGCAGTTTGTACGCGGCCGCGATCTGCCGGTCCGTGACCGACTCGATGGCGCCCCCGGACTCGTCGCGCGCCGCCGTGGCAAGCTGCCAGGAGGCGGGATTTCCGATGCGGATGGCCGTGGCGATCGTGTGCGGATGGGCGACGGGCCCGCCGTTGACGATGGGAGCCGCGCCGCTGGCCTGGAAGCCGAACATGCGCGGCGCCTTGGTGGCGATCCCGTCGGCGGCGTATTCGCGGTAGCCCATCCAGTAGGCCGAGATGTTGCCCGCGTTGCCCACCGGGATGCAGTGGATGTCGGGCGCGTCGCCGAGCGTGTCGACGATCTCGAAGGCGGCCGTCTTCTGGCCCTGCAGCCGGAACGGGTTGACCGAGTTGACCAGCGCGATCGGATAGCTGGACGACAGCTTGCGGGTCATCTCCAGGCAGTCGTCGAACGAGCCCTCGACCTGGAGCAGCGTGGCCCCGTGGACGAGCGCCTGGGCCAGCTTGCCCATCGCGATCTTGCCGCGTGGCACCAGCACGGCGCAGGTGAGCCCGGCGCGTACGGCGTAGGCGGCGGCCGAGGCCGAGGTGTTGCCGGTGGAGGCGCAGATGACCGCCTTGGCCCCCTCTTCGACGGCCTTGCTGATGGCCATCGTCATGCCACGGTCTTTGAAGCTGCCCGTCGGGTTGGCGCCCTCCACCTTGAGGTAGACGTCACACCCGGTCAGCGCGGAGACGCGGTGCGCGGGCACCAGCGGCGTGCCGCCCTCCAGCAGCGTGATGACGGGCGTCTTCGTGGTGACCGGAAGGCGCTCTCGGTACTCCTCGATGAGGCCACGCCACGACCTGCTCATATTGACTCCCTACCTGCGGTCTTGGGCACCGAGTGTACGGGGTCCCGGCGGTGTTCACGGAGTCGAGTCCCGGGCCGCCGAGCCTCAGCCGCAACAACCCATATTTCAGGAAATTCTCAGCATCTCCCGGTAAGGTCCCCGGCAGGGGGGTCACCACCATGAACGCGCGTCCTGCCATGACGCAGAACGACTATTCTCCGCTGTCGCCGCCAGAGCTCGGCACCTGGTCACCGGCCCTGTCCGTGAGCGTGGTGATACCCGCGCACGGCGGGCCCCATCTGGAGCTGACGCTGGCCGCGCTGGCCGCTCAGACGTACCCGGACCACCTCATGGAGGTCCTGGTCGTGGACGACGGCAGCGAGCCACCGATCCGGCTGCCGGAGATCCGGCCGGTCAACACCCGGATCGTCCCGGTGAAGACCGGCTGGGGCATCTCGAACGCCGTCAACACCGGCGCCAAGGCCGCCGACGGCGAGATCATCCAGCGCCTCGACGCCGACATGGTGGCCTGCCGCGAGCACATCGAGGCCCTGGCCCGCTGGCACCACGTGACCGACTATCTGGTCACGATCGGGATGAAGCGCTTCATCGAGGTGCCGACGATCACCGCCGAGCAGGTCTTCCGGGCGGGACACCTGGGAGACGTGTTCGACCTGGCGTCGGGCGTGTCGAGCTCCACCGAGGCGACGATCGCCAAGACCGACGGGCTCCGCAAGAGCCGCAATCCCTACCACGTGTGCACGGGACCGACCTTCGCCCTTCCCCGTGAGGTCTTCCACGCCGTGGGCGGTCTCGATCCGAACGTCGTACGCGGTGAGGACACCGAGTTCGCCTACCGGCTGGCCATGCACGGCGTCGTGTTCATCCCGGACATGGAAGCGCAGGCCGTACACCTCGGGCTGCCCGCTCAGCACCGTGACAGGGATCGCGCCGTGCGGGCCGTCGAGCCGTACCTGGCGCACCGGGTTCCGCTCCGCCGCGACCTGCGCAAGGATCAGGGCCGCCGCTGGCTCGTGCCGTACGTGGAGATCGTCCTGGACGTCACGGACACCTCGGAAGCGGTGGTCCGGCAGGCGGTGGCGGCGGCGCTCGACGGCAAGCTTCAGGACGTCGTGGTGACGCTGGTGGGCCCGTGGGCGCGACTGCACGACGGGCGGCGGGCCGTGCTCAGCGACCCGCTCTTCGAGATGCGGCTGATGCGCGACCTGTTCGCCCACGACGAGCGGATCCGGCTGATCGACGAGGCGGCCCCGACACCGGCGCCCGCGCCGTTCCGCTACCGGGGCCCGATCGACGTGCCGCTGCACAAGGCGACGCTGGAACGGATGATCGAGACGGTGCAGAAGGACCTGACGGGCGTGCTCGTCGTGGACCTGCCCGACGGCCGCGCGGCCCGCCTCGAACGCACTTCGGCCCTGGGCCGCGCCCTGCTGCTCGCCGCGCCGGGTGACGATCTCGACGAGATCATCCAGACCACGCACGGCGTACGGCACGAGGACCCGGACCGCTACTGGCCCCCGGCCCCGCAGCCGAAACCCACAGCCGAGAAGACCACGGCTCCGAAGACGGCGCCACAGAAGCCCGCCGCGCCGCTACCGCCGATCGTCACGGTTCCCGCCACCGAGGAACGGACCCTCCTGGGCCGCCTCAAGTCCGCGCTCCGGCCCAGCTGAGCACGCGGCCTCTCGCCCCAAGCCCGGCCAGCCGCGCTGCCTCTCCCCGAGGACGCTAGCCGCGCAGCCGCTTGCCCAGGGCGCGCTTGACCGTGGTGGCCAGCAGGACTTTCATGCTCTGCTGAGCGCGGTTGGCGGCGGCCAACTGGCGCCGCAGCGTGCTGACGTCGCGCCGCAGCTCCACCGCGCTCTTGCGCCAGCGCCCCGCCTCGTCGCGCCACTTGGTCACCTGCGCGCGCAGCCGTTCGGCCTCCTTGGTCAGCCGCGCCACGTCGGCCTCCGCCTTGAGCCTGGCCCGGTAGGCGCTGCGGCGGCCGAGCAGCTCCGCCGCCTCCTCGGCGAACCCGTACGTCTCGCCCTCCACCCAAGCGACGCCCGCCACGTCGTCCACCGCGTCGTCGAGCTCCTCCTCAGGGCGCAGGACGATCCGCGCACGGGCGAAGGAGGAGGCTCGCTCCAGCCGGGCGGCCACGACGCCGTCCTTGGACTCGTGGAGCAGGACGTTCACCAGTCCCAGCCCTTCGCCGCGGGCCAGGTCGAGCAGCCTGGCCAGGCTGTCCTCCCCCGGCACCCAGCCGGCGGGCAGCCGCAGCACGTACGGCACGCCCGGGTCGACCTCGCCGGAGACCGCGAGCCGTACCCGGCCCTCGTGCAGGTAGTGGCCGTGGACCAGCACCAGGTCGAGGTCGGGGTCCTTCAGCGGGGCCCGGCGCTCGCGCCCGAGGGAGTCCCAGGGACCGACCACGACGACGGACAGGTCCAGCATGGTGCCCGCGAGCAGGGCGTCGACCGTGGCGCGGACCTGCTCGTAGCCGGCGGTGCCGTCGACGACGATCGCGACGTACGGGACCTTCCACTGGCGGGAGGGGTGCGAGCGGAGCCACCGGTAGGCGGGGATGCGGTCGGCGACGAACGCGTAGCTCACCCGGTCGATGGGCCGCTGGTCGCGCATGCGCATGGTCGGCCCGAGATGGTAGGCGCGGGCCTTGGGCTCCGGTACGAACACCGCCCCGGCCTGGTAGAGCCGGTAGCCCATCTCCGTGTCCTGGCCGAGGATCAGCTCGTCGTCCATCGTCCCGGCGGCGGCGACCAGCCGGGCGTTGACCGAGGTCGCACCGCCGACGTGCAGGCTGAACGGGCGCTGGGTGTTGTCGGTGAGGCCGTTCGTCCGCTCGATGAGGTCGACGATCCAGGCGTGCGGCTCGGCCGGCTCGAAGGCCTTCTCCAGGTCGTCGGGCAGCTCGGCGGGAAGCGGCGCGTCGGTGAACCTGATGTAGCTGGTCACGGCCAGATAGGGCGCGGCATGGTGCCAGCGCATGTGCGCCTCGATCGAGCCGGGAGTGAGCACGACGTCGGAGTCGAGCCAGTGGATCACGTCGCCGGTGGCCTCGGCGAGCCCGGCGTTGCGCGCGCCGGCCCGGCCCGGGTCGTGGCAGACGATCAGCCGGGTGCCTTCGGGGCGTTCGGCCGGCAGCCGCAGGGGCGGGGAACTGCCGTTGTCGACGACGATGACCTCGATCAGCCCGGCGGGGTAGGTCTGCCGGGCGAGCCCGGCCAGGGCCAGGTCGAGCTTGTCCTGGCCGCCGTACGCGGGCACGACCACGCTGACCCGCAGCGTCGGCGTGTAGCTCTCCGGCGGTTCGAGCATCCGGTAGTCGTTGCCGCGAACCCTCGTGCCGCTTCCAGGAGCAGGTTCGGCCCTCATGCCGCTTCCAGGAGCAGGCTCGGGCGGAAGCCGCGCCACTGGTTCGTGGCGACCTTCAGGAAGTGGGCGAGCGGGAGTTGCCAGGTGTGCTGGTCGCTCAGCGTGCGCCGGAGCATGTAGCCGAGGCCGTGGGTGCGGTAGATGCTGGCCCCGGCCGCCTGGGCGGCCTTGAGGAAGTCTCTGTCCACCGCCCGCGGCTGAGCCGGAAATCCCCCCAGGTCCTGAAATATCGTTCTTGAGGCGAGAATCGTGCCGCCGGCCACATGATCGCTGGAGACCTCGCTCGGATAAGCGGCGCCGCTGGCGAACGTGGTGCGTCTGATCGTGGCGTGCAACGGTTCCAGGTAAAAGAATTCGGCCGTCGTGCCCACGATGTCGGCCCCCGAATAGGACGCCGCCATGATCAGGTCGGCGAGGTGGTCGGGACCGTACCAATCGTCGTCGTCCCACTTGGCCACGTAGTCACCGGCCGCCAGGGCCGCGGCCTCGTTCAGCACCTCGCCGAACTGCGTCGTGGCCGGGGCCTCGACCCAGCTCACGGGCAGGGGGCAGCTCTCGACCGCCTGCCGCACCTGCTCGAAGGGGACGCCGTGCAGGCCCAGCAGTACCTCGATGTCGGTGTCGCGCTGCCGGGCCATCTGCGCGAGCGCCCCGGCGACCAGCGCCGGGCGCCTGGTGGACATGACCACGCTGATCCGCGGCGTACGCGAGGGCGGCAGGCGGTGGGTCAGGCGGCGCAGCCGGACGCTGTGCTCCTCGCGGCGTAAGTCGGCCAGTGACCTGGGGCCGGTCCCGGTGTGAGCGAGCCAGTCGCGGTCCGTGAGCAGCGCCGCCAGCTCCGGGGGGACCCACGCGGGGGCGTCGTCGGCGGTCAGCGGCACGCCCGCCGCCGCCAGCCGGACCAGCCCGGCGAGTGGCACCTCGTGATCGGGCCACTCGATCTCCAGGCCGCGCAGCGGGCGCAGGGACGGCACGTCGGGCTCATGGCCGTCGACGGCCCATCCGGTGAAGGCCCCGGGCAGCTCGGCGGGGCGGCCCTCACTCCAATGCAGGCGGGCGAGCCCCTTCTCCGGGGTACGCGCGAAGCCGCAGGGGGTGACGGACATGGTGCTCCTCGACCGACGGGGACTCAGTCGGCGCCTACCTTACGCCGGTCTGACACCATCTGAGATGTTGAGTTCACCCTAGGGGTTGATGCCGGTGCAGACGGCGATCTGGCTGAACTAGCAGGATCCTCCCAGTTTTTGTCCAGGAAGCTATGGCACGGTAGTGGCGAATGTTTATTAAGGTGTCAATATCCCATTGCCACCAGATACGTCATGACTACGAAAGGTATGCGCGGATGTTCTCGCCCCGCCGCCTGGCAGCGACCGCCGCAATCCTCGGAGTTCTGGGTGTCGCCGTGCTCGTGCTGCTCGTCCTCACCGATCTGCTCACGCTCGGCGCCGCCGCCGCTTCGGGGGCGTTCGCCGTCACGCTGGCCGGGCTCGCCGTGCTCGTGCTGACCGTACGACGCCTCGACGGCAAGGCCCAGCGCATCGACCTGCGAGCCAAGAAGCACGAGGCCGAGCTGGCCAAGACCGCCACCGCGCTCAAGCGCATCGAGGGGCGGCTGGACCGCCTGACCGAGGCCATCGAGCAGTCGGCGACGCGGCGCGAGGAGGACCTCGGCGCGATCCTGGCCTCGCTGGGCGAGGACCGGGTCAACGCCATGACGCGGGCGCGAGAGGTGGAGGAGCTGCGCGAGGAAGTCCGCGCGCTGGCCAAGGATCCGGTATGACGCGGATCAGGCACAACGACTGGGGCACGCTGGATCCGCCGGCCATCGGCGCCTGGCAGCCCGCGCTGACCGTCTCCGTGGTGATCCCCGCCTACAACTGCGCCACGGCACTCGCCCGGACCGTGGCCGCGCTGGCGGAGCAGACCTATCCGGCCCGATTGGTGGAGGTCGTCGTCGCCGACGACGGCAGCGAGCCGCCCATCGACCTGCCCGGCGTCCGGGTCGTCCGGGTGAGCGAGGGCTGGGGGCGCGGCGCCGCCAGGGAGACCGGCCGGCTGGCCGCCACCGGCGACGTGATCCACTGGCTCGACGCGGACATGGTCCTGGCTCCTGACCACCTGGAAGCGCACATGCGCTGGCACCACCTCATCGACCACGCCGTCGTGATCGGCGACACCCGGTTCGTGGCGGCGCTGGGCGAGGAGGGCACCCGGACCGAGTACACCCGCGCCACCCTGGAGTCCACCAGGATGCTCAAGGACGCGGGTTCGAGCGCGTACCTGCTGCACACCGGCGCCTCCTCCTCCGTCCGCGCCGACCTGCTGCGCCACGCGGGCGGCGTCGACCGGACCCTGAACATGGCCGAGGACACCGAGCTGGGCTACCGGCTGGCGCAGGCCGGGGCGGTGTTCATCCCCGACGAGCAGGCGCGCGCCTGGCATGTCGGGCAGTCCACCGTGATGCGCCGCGAGAAGGACGTACACCGGCACAACTGGTCGTTCCTCGGCGATCTGATCCCCGATCTGCGCTGGCTGCGCGGCCATCCGCGACGCCGCTGGCTCGTGCCGTACATCCAGGTCGTCGTGGCGGCGACCGGCTACGAGGAGACGCGCGCGGGCGTGGACTCCGCGCTGGCGGGCACGATCGCCGACACAGCCGTTGCGATCGTCGGCCCCTGGGACAAGCTGACGGACGAGCGCCGCGACAGCCTCGACGACCCACTGCTCGACCTGCGCCTCATCCACAACCTCTACCGGAACGAGCCGCGCGTCACGTTCGTGACGGCCGCCCCCGACTCGGCCGCGCCCTCCCCCTTCCTGCTCACGCTCCCGTCCGGCTGGGTGCTGGGCGCCGACACGCTGTCCCGGCTCGTACGGCTGGCGGAACAGGACACCCTGGGACTCGTCTGCGCCGCGCTCGCCGAGGCCGAGACCGGGGTCGTGACCGCCAGGCTGGAGCGCACCGCGGCCTTCTCCCGCGCGGCCCTGTTCCATGGGGGGACCGACGACCTGGTGGACGAGATGTTCGGGTCGGTCTGGGTGAGCGGGGCCGAGTACGGCTTCGCCACGGAGGACCAGGCCGAGCCGCTGGCCGGAGACCCCGCCAAGTGGCGGGCGCTGGCCGGCAAGCGGCAGAACGAGGTGAAGGAGCTGCGCGCCGAGATCGACCGGCTGGCGGCCGAGGTGGACCGGCTGTCGGCCGACCCCGCCCCCGACACCGCCGCCACCGGACCGCTGACCTCGCTCATCAGGCACCTGCGGAGCGCCGGATGATCCGCGAGCTGCTGGCCGAGATGCCCAAGGCGCGCATCTTCCTGGCCGGGGTCGAGCACGACGTCACCGCCGTGGACCTGGACCGGGACCTGCTGGAGCCGTCGGTGGACACGGAACGGGTGCACGAGGTGCTCATGCTCGCCCGTACCCCCGCCGACCTGCGCCGGGCCGCCACGCTGCACAAGCTGCTGCCGGAGGCCCGGCGGGTGGTCGTGGCCGTACTCGACACGCCTGCCTCCCATCCGGCCCCCGTGCCCACCCCGACGCCCGCGCACCGCTGGCGCTCGCTCACGGATCTGCGGGTCTACCAGCCGAAGGACCGGGTGTGGGTGGTGGACGCGCGGTTCTCGGCGCCCACACCCGCCGGCCGTACGGTGACGGCGACGGCTCGGGCGTTCGCCGGGCACCGGCTCGACGTCATCACGGCGCCCGCGGCGGCGATCGCGGGCGTCGGCGCGGCCGCCTGGCGTCCCGGGGACCCGAACGCGACGCCCGCCGAGGTGACCGGGCCGGTGCCGGAACGGGTCGGCGCCCCGGGCAGCGACGTCGTGCTCCGCACGGTCGACGCTTCCGAAACACTCGCCACACTCGCGGCTGCCGGAACAGCTTCTGGAACGGCTTCCGGATCAGCGTCCGGATCCGAGGTGGGCGCGGACGACACGGCCGTGGCCGACTGGTCCGGGTCGCAGACGCCGATCGAGCGGCCGACCGCACGGTCCGCGAGCTGGGAGCGGCTCGGCCGTCCCGGCGGCGCCGGACTGTCCCTGGCCGACCCCGACGTGCTCGGCCAGCCGTCCATGATCCCCCCGGTCGACGAACGGCTGGTGAACCCGCAGGGCTTCGTCACCACCCCGTCCCGCGGCCTGGCCTCCCTGGTGGAGCGCGACGGCCGCTGGTCGGTCGTGCTCGACGGGAAGATGGTGACGGCGTTCGCCGAGTCGGGCGGCGTCACGGACGCCGACGTGGGCAGGCTCAGGCAGCTGCGCGGCGTGGAGATCGACTGGCACCACGCCCACAGCGGCCCTCTCGCCGCCGTCCGCGTGCTGACGGGCCTGGCCGCGGCCGGCGTGCCACTGATCGCGGACACGGTGCCGCGCTGGGCGGGCGCACTCGGCGACGAGCTCGCCCGGCTGCTGATGTCCGATCCCGACCTCTCCGACGAGCTCCGCCGCGAGGAGCACAGCATCCGGCTCCGCCGCGAGGCGCTGCGCACCCACGGCGTCGCGGCCCGCTGGGAGCAGCTCGGCGCCCCCGCCCCCGCTCCCCCGCTGACCTCGGTACTGCTGGCCACCCGGCGCACCGACATGGTCGGCTTCGCGCTCGACCAGGTCGCCCGGCAGCGCGACGCCCAGCTCGAAGTGATCCTCGCCCTGCACGGCGTGCCCCAGGGCCATCCGGACGTGGCCGCCGCCATCGCCGCCTTCGACGGCCCGCTGACCGTCCTGGAGGCCGACCACCAGGCGGTGTTCGGCCAGGTGCTCAACGACGCGGCCGCGCGGGCCTCGGGCTCGTTCCTGCTGAAGATGGACGACGACGACTGGTACGGCCCCGACTTCCTGGCCGACCTGCTGCTCGCGCACTCCTACTCGGGAGCCCAGGTGGTGGGCACCGTGCCGGAATTCGTCTACCTGTCGTCGATCGACGTCACCGTGCACCGCAAGCAGATCACCGAGCAGATCACCAGCTTCGTCGCGGGCGGCACGATCCTGGTGGAGCGCTCGGCGTTCCAGGCGGTGGGCGGTTTCCGGCCGCTGCGCCGCTCGGTCGACACCCAGTTCCAGGAGGCGCTGCAGGCGGCCGGCGGGCAGATCTACCGTACGCACGGGCTCGGCTACATCCTGCGCCGCGGCCCCGCCGCCAACCACACCTGGCAGGAGCCGATCGGCACGTTCCTGCAGCGCAACAGGAACCAGTGGCGCGGCTTCCACCCCAGCCTTCTCATGGAACTACCGTGACTCCTCGTATCCGCCGCAACGACTACGGGGTGCTCACCCCGCCCCTCCTCGGCCAGTGGACACCCGAGCTGACGGTCACCGTCGTCATCCCGGCCCACGACCGCCAGGAGACCCTCGACCTCACCCTGGCCGCGCTGTCGGCGCAGAGCTATCCGGCCGAGCTCATGGACGTCATCGTCGTGGACGACGGCAGCGCGGTGCCGGTGCGCCTACCGGACCTCGTCCCGGCGCGTACCCGCCTCATCACCAGCCCGCCCGGCGGCTGGGGCCGGGCCTGGGCCGTCCAGACCGGCGTCGACGCCGCCACCGGCGAGATCGTCTTCGTGCTGGACGCCGACATGGTGCCCCATCGCCACCACGTCGAGGCCCAGCTGCGCTGGCACCACCTGGCCCCGTACCTGGTCGTGCTGGGCTGGATCGACTTCACCGCCGGCGACGTGCTGCCCACCCCCGGCGAGGTGCGCCAGGCGCTGGAGGACGGGCACGAGGACAAGCTGTTCCCCCTCTCCCCGCACCGCCATGACTGGGCCGAGAAGATCATTCTCGACCACGACGGCCTGCGCACCGCCCCGAACTCCCTGGCCACCCGCATCCACGTCGGCGCCACCGCCTCCTACCCCGCCGCGCTGCTGCGCTCGATCGGCGGGCTGGACACCTCCCTGGTGCTGGCGGAGGACACGGAACTCGGCTACCGGCTCACGCAGGCGGGCGCCGTGTACGTACCGGACCCGGACTCGCGCGTGTGGCACATCGGGCTGCCGACGGCCATGCGTGATTTCCTGTCGTTGAAGCGGTACAACGACCCTTACGTGGCGGACCGCGTACCGTACCGGCGCTATCTACGCACGGACCCGGGCCGGCAGTGGCTCGTCCCGTACGTGGACGCGGTCGTCCCCGCGGCGGGCTACGAGGACGTCCGCGCGACGGTCGACGCCCTGCTGGCCGGCTCGCTGCCGGACGTCGCGATCACCATCACCGGCCCCTGGTCCGCGCTGGGCGACGGCCGCCGTTCCCCGCTCCGCGACCCCGACCTGGACCTCCGCCTCATCCACGCCACTTTCGAACACGACCCCCGGGTACGGCTGGCCTCGGACCCTTCTGGCGTCGTGTCACCGTTCCGCCTCCTCATGCCGCCCGGCTGGGTCCCGGCTCGCGACGCCCTTGAGCGCCTGGTCGGCCACCTGGAAGAGCACGACGGCGGCGCCCTGTGCGTCGCCCTCGACGAAACCGACCAGGGCGTCACCGTGGCCAGACTCGAACGCACCGCCGCCCTCTCCCGCGCCGCCCTGGTGGCCCGCCCCGGCGAACACCTGGACACCGTCCTGGACGAGGTCTTCGGCCTGGAATGGGTGGACGGCGACACCTGGGGCTTCACCCGCCGCCCCCCGATCTACCCACCCCGCCGCCGCCCCGTCCCCGAACTGGACCGCGTCACGGCCCAGTACGAGAAGGAACTCACCCGCCTGCGCAAGCGCACCACCCTCATGCAGGCCGAACTCGCTCAACTCCGCAGGGAGGCGGGCAAGGGCCGCAGGGACGCGGAACGGTGGCGCGAGAAGGCCGAGTCGTGGCGCCGCGAGGCGGTCCGCCTGTCCCGCGTCCAGGACCGCACGGTACTCAAACGCGCCGTCAAGCGAGTCCGCAACCTGGCCTTTCCCGACAGCTAACCCCCTAACTGCATGGCCTTCTCTAATGGGGGGCGCTTCGCGCCTTTGGAGCTCAGACTGTGTCTATTGGGGCTGCGCCCCAAACCCCATCGAGGGGCTGCCGCCCCTCGAGCTCCCCGCCCCCTGGGCCGGATCGGATGGACGGCGAAATAACCGAAGTCCGAGGCCTGACAAGCTACGTTGAGGAGCACACGCGAGTTGTCGACCATGAAAGGAGCGGCCATGAGCGTGGTCCTGTTGCCAGGCGACGTCTTGCGCGTTCCTACCGTCGACACACTGCCCGACGGGGCCAAAGTGCACGGCACTCGCGATCTGCAGCCGGGCGACCCAGGCTACGAGATGTGGCTGCCGTGGGCGGAACCCGAAGAGGAGCAGCGGGGAGAAGACCCCGACGACGCGGCGATTCTCGCGCGTTGGCGCGACGCGGCCAGCGCCTAACCAGCCACGTGCAGGCTTGCTAGCGCAGCGGCTCTGCTCACAACATCGAGTTCGGCCTGTTGGTTACCACTTCGTGCCAGCTACGCGTATGCCTAGGCGTAGGCGATGCCTCATCGCCCGCCGCACTCTCCGGCTAGGGCCGATGCCGGTTCCCACCTGCCTGCTACCCGTGCCGCCTCCGGCAGCCTGCCGGAGGCGGCGAGGTCGCATCACGCGACGGCGGTCCCCTCAAGTTCGATCATCAGACTGGGGATCGCCAGCCGTGTCACCCCGAGCATCGTGGTGGACGGTGCCACCCCGGCGGCGCCCAACCGTGACGCCAGCACGCCATAGTGCTGGAAAAGCAGATCGACGTCGGTGGTGTAGACGTTGAGCCGGACGAGGTTCGCGAGCGACATGCCGGCCTCGCCGAGCACGGCCTCCAGGTTGTCGAGGGTCAGCGCCAACTGCGCCGCCATGTCACCGTCATGCTGGGGCTTGCCGTCATCGCTCATCGCAGTCTGCCCGGAGCAGTAGAGGGTCCGGGTGTGCCCGGAGACGATCTCCCCCTGGTTGTAGCCCATCTCCACCGACCACGCCCACGGGTTGACGGCTGTTCGCTCCATTGCCATATCAGCTCCATTCGATTCGTCGAGATCATGTGCGTCGATCGGCTCGGTAGCCGCTCGCGCTCGATGAGCCTCCCAACAAATCACGACATCCTGTGTCGTGTATTTCGCTAAAGTTCTTGTATGCGCGCCGACCGGTTGGTCTCGCTGGTGCTGCTGCTGCGCCAGCACGGTCGGCTGTCCGCGGCCGCGCTTGCCCGCGAGCTGGAGGTATCCACCCGTACTGTGCTGCGCGACATTGAGGCGCTGTCCGCGGCCGGTGTCCCGGTCTACGCCGAACGCGGCCGGCACGGCGGTTTCGCGTTGTTGCCCGGCTTCCGTACCGAGCTCACCGGTCTGAACCCTGATGAGGCCCTTGCCCTGCTGGTCGCCGGATCGCGGCGCGGCGCGCAGGCGTTCGGCCTCGGCTCGGCGCTCGCTTCGGCGATGCTCAAGGTGGTGGACGCGCTGCCCGAAAGCTACCGGGACACCGCGGCCGGCGCGGCCGAGCGCTTGCTCATCGACCCGGAGACCGACCTGCTCTCGCGTCGGCTGGTCGCTGAGGAGGTGCCTGACGCCATAGCGGCCGAGGTCCTGCGCGCGGTGTTCGCCGGACACAAGCTGCGGATCCACTACGCGGCCATGGACCAGAGCCCGGAGTGGCGCACGGTGGACCCGATCGGCCTGGTGACCATACGCGACCGGGGCTATTTGCTGGCCACGAGGTCTGGCGCGGACCGTACGTACCGGCTGTCCCGGATCTTGGCCGCCGAGGAACTCGCCGAACCCGCACAGCGACCCGACCGGGTCGACCTGGACCGGGCCTGGCAGGAACGCAGCACCCGGTTTCGGGCCGGCGGCGACCAAGTCACCGTGCTGGTACGGATGAAACCGGCGCGGCGGGAGGAGTTGCTGGGCACCGCGCTGGCCGTCCGTGCCGAAGAGGCCGACCCAGATGGCTGGCTGCGGCTGGAAGTGACCTTCCAAGACGCGAGACACGCCGAATGGGCGCTGTGGCAGCTCAGCACGAGCGCGGAAGCCCTGGCCCCACAGTGGTTGCGCACCTCCCTGCGCAACCGGGCCACCGCGATCGCCACCCGCTACGAAGTCTCCTCCTGAGAGCTGTCGCCTTCCGCGGGCCCGATCACTCGGCCTGAGACAGGCGTACACCCCGGGCTCCGCCCATGCCCGCCGGGGTCGTGCTCAATAGGCTGATCACATGCTTGATGAGGCAACCTTATTCCGGGCCTGTGCGACCGGTCAGGTCCTTCGGGCGCAGGACGGCGAGGAGTTCGTCGTCCAGGGCCGTCTGCTGCGTGAGCTGTGCCGGCGGGGCAGCGCGGACATCGACCCGCGCGGGTTGGCCATCGAGGGGGCGAGGATCGCCGGCGACCTCGACCTGAGCGGCATGCAGGTGCCCTATCCCCTGCGCTTCGTGAACTGCGTGTTCGACCGTCCGCTCGCCCTGGACGGCGCCGAGTTGCACCTGCTGGTGCTGGACGGCTGCGCGGTGCCCGGCATTCTCGCTAACGGGCTGTGCGTACGCCGTGACCTGGATCTGTCCAGGTCACGGATCAGCGGCGGCCTGTGGACCTCGGCCAGTACCTCCTGCAGCGCGGCGGTGTGGCTGTGCGAGTCGGAGATCGGCGGTCGCCTGATCTGCTTGGACACCGTCATAGACGCCGACATGCGGGCCGTACAGGCCGACCGGATGCGGGTCGGCGGGACGATCCGGTTGTTGCACGGCTTCGAGGCGCGCGGCGGGATGCGGCTCCTCGGCGTCGAGCTGGCGGGCTCGCTGGACCTGACCGGCGCCCGGCTGACCCGGCCGGACCGCGGCCTGGCCCTGGATCTGGGCGACGCCCAGATAGGCGGCAGCGTCTTCCTCATCGACGACCAGACGGGCCGCCGTCCCCTGATCGACGGCCGCCTCACCATGAGCAACGCCAGGGTCGCCGGGAAGTTCCTCATCCGCAACGCCGACTTCGAACCCAGCGAAACGGTCACAGGTGCGGGCTACTCCAACCAGCGCGACGGCGGGACCTCGATCAGCGCGCCGGGCCTTTTCGTGGGCGGAGATCTCAGCGTCGAAGGCGAATGCCGGTTCGGCGGCGGCGTGGATCTGTCCATGGGGTCCTTCAGCACCATCCAGATCCGCAAGGGGTGCGAGTTCGCCGTCGCCGGCGGGCGCGCCGTCGACCTGACGAACGCCGAGCTGCGGTCAAGTCTCGTCTTCGAAGAGGGAGTGGCGGTCCAGGGCATGCTGAAGCTGTCTGGGGCCCACATCAAGGGATCCCTCATCCTCCGGGGAACCCGGTGGAGTGGGCCAGAGAACGGCTCGCTCATCTCAGCGGGGGGCGTGGTCGTCGACAGTGCGGTGGACCTGCGGGACGTGGAGACCACGGGTGGCAGGCTGCTGTTCCGCTCGGCGGCGGTCGGCGGCATCGTGGACGCCCACCGCGCGCGGCTGCACAACCCCGAGGGGGAGGCGCTCTCGCTCCAGCGGGTGGTGGTCAGAGGGTCGATACAGCTCACCGGCGGGTTCACCGCCGACGGCCGCGTGTCGCTGAACCGGTGCGTCGTGGAAGGGCGGCTCGACTGCGCCGACGGCACCTTCACCGAAGGGATCGAGGCGGTGTCGGCCACGGTCCGCGGCGGCATTCACCTGCGTTGGAGGGACGTCCCAAAGTCGATGGACCTGACGGGCGCGGTCACTACTGTGCTCGCCGACGACCCGGCCAGGTGGCCGCGGCATTCGGCGATCGCCGGATTCGTGTACGACCGGTTCGACGGCCCCTGGGACTGGCGGACGCGTCGCGACTGGCTGCGCGCCATGGTCCCGTTCGACGCGGGACCGTACGAGCAGGCGGCCAGGGTGTTCCGCCAGCACGGCCATCCCGCCGAGGCCGAGCGCCTGCTCATCGAGCAGCGCAAGCAGGCCAGGAAGGAGCAGCCACCAGGTGGCCGCTCACCACGCCGCCGGCTCCGCGACCTGCGGGATCTTCTGTATGGGGTCACCGTCGGCTACGGCTACCGTCCGGGCCGTACCTTGTGGTTGCTGGGCGCCCTGCTCGCCCTGGTCGGCGTCATGATGCTGACTCCCGCGGTCCAGCAGACGCTGCGCGCCACAGACCCCCGTGGCAATGTGTACGCGGTCGACGGCCGCCTGGTCACCGTGAGCGGGACGTCGGCGGCGACGGCGACGGACGGCACCGCGACGCCGGCCCGGCTCGCCGCACGGCCCGGACCGTGCGGCGACGGGCAGGTACGCTGCTTCGATCCCGTGTTCTACACGGTGGACACCGTCATCCCGCTCCTCACACTGGGCCAGCGCGCCACCTGGTACCCCGAGACGCGCAGCTCAGCCGGCGCCCTCACCTTTACGCTCCTGAACCTGGCCAGCATGCTGGGCTGGCTCCTGTCGACCGTCGTCGTCCTGTCCTTCGCCCGACTTGCCCGACCGGCGTAGCTCCCCGACGCGCCGGCCACCTGGAACGGCCCCTTTCATGGAGCCAAGCCGCGCCGGTGGTGGCTACGCTGGAGGTACACGAAGTTGGTTACGGCCAACTGGGCGGCCCCGCAAGGGGCCGCATTTTTATCCGACGCCTCAAGTCACCTATCTACGCTCCAGGATCACCAAGGGGATCTCTCGCTCGGCTTTCCCCTGATAGGTGTCGTAGAGCGGGAACACCGACGCCATGATCCGCCACAACGACGACCTTTCGGCACCGGTGACAGTGCGGGCTCGGGCGGGGAACACATCCGCGAGCACCTGCACCGTCACCTCGGGGTCGGCGACCAGGTTGAGATACCACGCCGGATGGCTGTCCGACCCGCCATTGGACGCCGCCAGCAGGTAACGGTCACCGTCCCGGCCGTAGATCAAGGCCGTGCGGCGCAGTTTGCCGGACTTCCGGCCGCGCGTGCTGAGCAGCAGCGTCGGCCATTCCTGGTACATGTGGCCGTCCCGGCCGTCCGTCTCCACGTATCGGCGGATGTGGTCGGCCACCCAGCCGGTCGGGCTGTCGAGCACTTCTTCGCTGTTTTCCGTCATAGCGGACAGGCTTCTCCCTGAACTGGGGTTTAAGTCAAGCCCCCCGCAACCATCTGGTCGGACCGGTAGTCCAACCGGGCATGGGAAGCACGTTGCTCGACGGGGATCCGCAGCGCCTCGGCGACTATTGGCTGGCCGCGCGGATCGGGGCGGGCGGGCAGGGCGTCGTCTACGAGGCTTACGATCCGGCGGGGGCCAGGGTCGCGGTCAAGGTGCTTCACGGTGACCCGGCCAACCAGGCTGCGCTGCGTGGTCGCATGGCCAAGGAGGCGGTCGCGACGCAGCGGGTGGCCTCGTTCTGTACGGCCAAGGTGCTCGGAGTCCATCTCGACGGGTCCAGGCCGTACATCGTCAGCGAGTACGTCGAAGGCCCGAGCCTGCGGAAGGCCGGGCGGGTGTTCCGGGGCGACGACCTGCACCGGCTGGCCACGGCGATCGCCACCGCGCTGACCGCCATCCATGACGCAGGCGTCGTACACCGTGACCTCAAACCCGACAACGTGCTGCTCGGCCCCGACGGGCCCCGGGTGATCGACTTCGGGGTGGCCCGCACGCTGGAGATGTCGCTCACCGCCTCGGGAGTGGTGGCGGGCACGCCCAATTACATGGCGCCGGAGGTGTTCTCGGGACAGCGGGCGGGGACGGCCGCAGACGTGTTCGCCTGGGGCGCGGTCATCCTGTACGCCGCCACCGGCGAGGACCCGTTCACCGCGGAGGCCCTGGGCGCGGTCATGCACCGCGTACTCTCCCACGAACCCGACCTGGACGCGCTGCCCGACTCGCTGCGCCACCTGGTACGCGCGGCGCTGGCCAAGGAACCGGCCGGCCGTCCCACCGCGCGCGAACTGCTGCTCGGCCTGGTCAACGGCGACGGCAACCTCGACACCTCGCGGCTGCTCGCCTTGGGCGCCGGCGACGGCCGGCGGGTTGGGATCACCGCCGACGGCGAGCAGGTCGGGGCCGCCGCCGACGACCCCGCGCTCGGCGTCATCGCCGAGGACGCCTACACCGCGCTCTCCCCCGCCGACAAGGAGCTGGTCCCCGAGCTGTTCCTGCGGCTGGTCACGGTGACGGCCAAGGATGAGCTGGCGCTGCGCGAACTACGCAGGTCCGAGCTCCCCGACGACATCGAGCGGGTGCTGGACGCGTTCACGTACCTGGTCTCGAAAGGGGATCCGGTACGGCTGCTGCGTCCGGCCCTCCCCCTGGCCTGGCCCCGGCTGCGCACCTGGATCGCCACGAACCGGGACGGTCTGGCCATGCACCGCCAGATCTGGACGGCCGCCGAACGCTGGCAGGAGCATGGACGCCGGGACGCCGACCTGTTCCACGGCAGCTCGCTGGACGACGCGTTGCGCTGGGCCGCGGCCGAGCGCCGGAACATCACCCTCACTCCCGGTGAACGGGACTTCCTCGCGGCGGCCGCCGCGCTCACCAGACGCCGGTCCCGCAGAACCAGGTTCTTGTCCATCTGCCTGGCCGTGCTCCTGGCACTGGCCCTGGTGGCGGGCGGTCTGGCCGTACGGCAGAGCGTCCTGCTCGCCGAGCAGCGCGACACGGCCGAGTCCGCGCGGCTGGCCGGAGTGGCCGACACCGTGAGAGGCGCGAACCCTGTGCTGGGCATGCTGCTCAGCGCCACGGCCGCGCGCCTGTCCCCCACGGCCGAGGCCCGGTCGAGCCTGTTCGCCTCGGTCGCCGACCAGGGCCGCGCCGCCTTTCGCGACCCGGACACCGGCCCCGACGTGGTCCGCGCCCTCAGCGCCGACGGCCGGTCGCTGATCAGCGTCAGCCCCGACGAGGTCAGGGTGTGGGATGTGTCATCCGGCAGGCGGACAGGCGGCTTCAGCGGGCTCGGCATGGCCAGTGCGCCCCTGCGCAAGGCCGCGGTCAGCGAGGACGGGCGACTGCTGGCCGTCGGCGACAGCAAGAGCGTCAGGCTCTGGGACCTGGCCAGCGGCAAGCCCATGGGCCTGCACGAGCCCGCCTCCGATATGGGCGACCTGGAGCTCAGCTTCAGCGGCGGCCTCCTCATCATCGACTGGGGGCAGGGGAAGACCGTCTACAACCCGCGTACCGGAAAGACGACCATGCTGCCCGCGCTCGCCAGGGCCGCGATCCACCCGGGCGGCGACTACGCCGTGGCCGGAAGCCAGCGCTGGGCGCTCCCGTCCGGCAAGGAACAGCCCGGATTTCCCGGCATCTGCTCCGACTGTCTCCCCTTCTCGGCGTTCAGCCGCGACGGACGGCTGCTCGCCGTCGGCGGCAACACCGGCCTGACCGTCTTTGACACCCGTACCCGCAAGGAGATCACCGCGATCACGGACTGGGACAGCATGGCGGTGCCGGTGTTCAGCCCGGACGGCAAGGTGCTCGCGGGGATCGGCTCGACGATCAGGCTCTATCATCTGAACGCCGACGAGCCGCTGATGCTCGAACGCGCCATAGTGGACCCGGTGTCCGCGGTCGCCTTCGGTCCGACCGGGCTGCGCTACCTGAGCGAGGACACGGTCGTCACGCTCCAGCCGTACTTCGCCGGGAAAGAGGCCCTGGACGAGATGCAGTTCAGCGTCGATGGCAAGCTCCTCGCCACCCACACGCTGGACTCCACCAAGATCACGCTGAACGGTAGGGACTTCGAGGCAGGGGCGTTCCAGAGCTACGACGCCGACCTCTCCTTCAGCCGGGACGGCGGACGGCTGGCGATCAAACGCAGCGACGACGTCACCGTCTGGGACACCGCCACCCGGCGCGAACTGGCGAAGGTCCCGACGCCCGCCGGTTCGGACGGTGCGGTGCCGGCTCCGGCCGGGCTCTGGACAGCCGACGAGAAGACCTTCACGCTCTGGCAGGTCCCCGGCGGCCGGCGCCTCAAGCAGGTGGCCAGGCCACGCCTGCTCGGCTGGACGGTCGCCGCCGACGGGCGTCTCATCGGCCTGGACGCGAGCCTGCTGCGCCTGGTCGACCTGGAGTCCGGGCGGGCGTTCGGACCGAGGCTCCTGTTCTCCGGCACGGCGGAGGAGGTCTGGTTCAGCGCCGATCTGAAGCTGGTCGCGGCGAACTTCGCCGGCAAGGTAGGCATCTGGGACACGAGCACGGGCGCGCAGGTCGGCGACTGGTTGCGGGTAGGCCAGGCGGCGTGGACCGCCGCGTTCTCCCCCGACGACCAACTGTTCGCATTCGCCTCCCAGCAGAAGTCGCTGACCGTCTGGGACGTACGGCTGGGCCGACGGACCGGGCCCGAGATCCAGCTTCCGGACGACGCACGATCGATCGCCTTCTCCGCCGACTCCGCCGAACTTGTGGCCATGGGCAGGGCGGGCCGTCTGACCAGGCTTCCAGTGGCGATCGAACCCTTGATGAAGGCGGTGTGCGCACGGGCCGGAAGATCATTGACCGAGGCCGAATGGACCCACTACCTGCCCGACCAGCCGTTTAGAAAGGTCTGCTAAAAGTCGAATTCGCCGTTTCGCCAGCCCTTGCCGAAGGCGGCCCAGACTGAACCACTGACCACCCACGGCTCCAGGTCGGGACGCTCGGTGTCCCGCATCGCGACCCGCCCACCGCTCAACGGAGCGACCTCGATGCAGTTTCCGCCGTTGTCACCGGAGAATGAGGATTTCCGCCAGGCCGCAGTCCTCAGTTCTTCGTTCAGCTCCATGCTGTCACCAGTCTCTCTTTGATCACCTTGAGCGACACATGCTGCGGAAGCGCCTCCGCGCATATCGCGTCGTATCTAACACTCAGCGCGGCGACCTCGTCTGGAGCGTCCCGCACTTGGCCTTGTCCAGCCGACTCAAGATAGGCAGCCTCCGGCATTCCGTTGACTTTCGCCAGCATGAACCCACCGAGGAGGCCAGTGGTGGACAGGGCGGAGTAGGGAAGCACTTGAATGGTGATTCGCGTGCTTTCAGCCAATACGATGAGATGTTCGAACTGGAGGCGAGTCACCGTCTCGCCTCCAACTGGACGGTACAGGATTCCTTCATCCAGAACAGCCCAAAACATAGGCGGCTTCGAGCGCGCGAGGATGGCTTGCCGCTCCATTCGAGCCGCTAGCGCCTCTTCTACCTGCTCGGGGGTTGTACCTGGCTTGCCGGTGAAAATGGCGCGCGCGTAATCGGTGGTCTGAAGCAGCCCTGGGACGATGAGCGGCTCCCATGTCCGCAAGGTCGTGGCGCCCTGCTCGATCTCCAGCCACGGGCGGAACCATTTGGGGCTTCGCTCCCGGCTTATGCTCGGCCAGCGGGCGAGAAGTTCGCCGGACAGGCCCAGCGCCTCCTCGCAACGCTCGGTGAAGTCCTTGCTCGGGTTTCTGGCGGCCCGCTCGACGCTACCGACGAGGCTCGGACTGAAACCGACCCTGTTCGCGAGTTGATCGATGGTCAGCCCTTTGTCGATACGGAATTTCCGCAGCTCGTATCCGAACCAAGCCAGCGGCCCAGCGTCCGGGTCGAATTCACCAACGCTCACCAAGCACCTCCGCTGTTCTGTCGCCACGAAACCACACAGGACGACACACACAACTTGTGCCCAATCTGTGCGGTGATTGTCCCGCCGATCACTCACTTAACGTAGCCGTTCGCTGGCACCGTGAGAGGTGACTTTCGAGAGACATCCGCGTGAATTGAGGCTGGCTCATACGCCAGAAAAGCGATCTTGTGTGCAGGCAGCAAACGTAGCAACAGGACAAACTCGGGGATTTCATGCTCATGCGAACAGAGGCGGTAACCCTCATCGGAGCGACCAGGCTACGCCGTGGCGACAAGGCTCCGAAGCAGGCCCGGGCGGCCATGACGTGCTGGCTCACGACCGGCCATGCCGTGCTGCTTGACGCGCAACAGGTCGTCAGCGAGCTGGTCACGAACGCCTGCACTCACGTGGAGGGCGGCGCGCACCGCGAATGGGTCACGGTAATCGCCAGTCGCGGCCCCGGCTTTCTTCGCATCGAGGTCACCGACCCGGGCGCGTTCGCGTCCGAACCGCACATTCCCCAATACGCCTCTCCGGAGATCGAGTCGGGGCGCGGCATTCACATTGTGCGGGAACTGTCCGACGGGAACTGGGGGACGTTCGTCAATTCAGCGGGCCATCGCGTGGTGTGGGCCGACCTGAGGTGCTAGTCCCGTGAGGGGAGGCTGGGCCGAAATTCGGACCGTGGGTGGATGGCGGCGGTGGCGCGTTCTTGAACACTTGGCCGGGCCAACTCCCCGAAGGAAGGTCTGTCCGTGTTCGAACGGCTCTCCGATCGCGCTTCGTCGATCGTTTTCATCGTCCTCGCGCTCACGATCTCGCTGGGCACCGCCAACATCGCCGATGGGCTCGTCCTCGCCTTGTCGCCCCTGCTCGTCGTGCTGGCGATGCTGCTCGTCGTCACGCGAGAGGGATACTCCAGAGACGGATGGCGCCGGCTCGGCATGGGGCGGCTCGGCCTGCGTACCTGGCCGCTCACAGTCGCCACCACCGCCGGCGTCTGCCTGCTCGCCACCGCGGGCGCCGTCGCGCTCGGCTTCGGCCGATTCACCGCGCCGCACGGCGAGTGGCCGCAGTCGGTGATCGCCGTGTCCATCACCGGGCCGATCCTGGCGTTCGCCGAAGAGATCGGATGGCGGGGCTACCTGCAGCCACGGCTCGCGTACCTGGGCGAGCGCTCAGCGATGTTCGTCGTCGGGCTTGTCTGGATCGCCTGGCATCTGCCGTACATCCTGTTCACGCCGTACTACCACACCGACGGGAACCGCGGCCTGGTGCTCTTGCTGTTCAGTGGCTCGGTGATCGCGTTCTCGTTCCTCTTCGGGTACCTGCGCGTCATGTCCGGCAGCCTGTGGCCGGTGGTGCTGGCGCACTTCGCGCACAACGCCACCTTTGCCCTGTTGCTGGAGCATGTGGTCTCGACTGAGCAACCCGTGGTGGTCCGCGAATACCTGGCCGGTGACACCGGGCTGTTCGTACTCGTCGGCACAGCGGCCTGCGCCCTCGCCATCGGGATCAGTCGGTCCGCCGCGAGTCGCCGGTCAGCCCATGCGTCTGCGCGAGGATGACCGCCTGCACACGATCGCGTAGTTCGAGCTTGCGCAGTACGGAGCCGAGATGCGTCTTGACGGTCGACTCCGCCAGTCGCAGCCGCGCGGCGATCTCCGCGTTGGTGAGTCCCAAGCCGACCGAGGCGAGGATCTCGCGTTCGCGGGAGGTGAGCCGCCCCAGCCTGGACGCGGTGACGGGCGGGCGCTCGGCGGACGCGGCGGCGGGCAGGCGCTCGGCGGGCGCGGTGGCGGGCGGATGCTCGGCGGACGCGGTCGCCGGTGGCGCGAGGACGAACGAGTCGATCAAGCGACGTACGAGCCTCGGCGCGACCGGCGCCTCCCCGGCGGCGGCCGCCCGGATCGCCGTCAATAGTTCCGCCGCCCCCGCGTCCTTGAGCAGGAAGCCGGCCGCGCCAGCTCGAAGAGCCGCGACGAGCAGCTCGTCGTCGTCGAAGGTCGTCAGCATGACGACGCGTGGCGGGTCGGGCCTGGCCAGCAGCCGCCGGGTGGTTTCCACGCCGTCGATGCCCGGCATGCGAATGTCCATCAAGACGACGTCCGCGCGGTGCTCGGGCCGCCGCAGGGCGTCGAGGGCCGTCTGCCCGTCGGCGGCCGATCCGACGACCCGCAGATCCGGGGTGGCGTCGAGGATCATCGCGAACCCGGTACGTACCAGCTCCTGATCGTCCACCAGGAAGACGCGGATGAGACGATCGGGACTCATCACGCGCCTTCCGCGCGACCCGCGGGCGACAGAACGGCTACGGGGATCGCGGCATCGACCGCGAATCCGCCGTCACGGCGTGGGCCAGCCTCCAGCACTCCACCCAGGGCGCGCAACCGCTCCCGCATCCCGTCGAGGCCATAGCCGGAACGTTCGGAAGCGTGGCCCGCGATCGTCTCGGCAGGTTCGGAAACGTGGCCCGCGATCGTGTCGGGAGGTTCGGAAACGTGGCCCGCGATCGTGTCGGCACGACGGGCACCGACACCCACACCGTCGTCCTCGACTCGAACCATGATCCCTTCCTGTGTCCTCGCGACGATCACGTGCGCTGTGGCCTGCGGGCCGGCGTGCTTCAACACGTTCGTCAGAGACTCCCGAACGACCCGGAGTATGGCAAACCGTATCGCGGTGGGCACATCGTCGAACACGGCCGGCTCGGCGTCGACGTCCACCGCGAGGCCCGCCGCCCGTACCGAGTCCACGAGCTGCCACAACTCGGCCCCACTCAGCTCGCCCGCCCCGTCGCCGTCACCGTCGCCGTCGAGGTCCGGGTCGGCGTCGCGGAGTACCTCGATGACGCCACGCACCTCGGTGAGGGCCGACCGCGCGGTACGCCCGATCGTCGCGAAGACCCTTCCCGCGTCCGCGCGGTCCCAGGGCCGTGCGTGCTCGGCGGCGTACTCGGCGCCGTCAGCCTGCACGATCACGACGGTGAGGGAGTGGGCAAGGATGTCGTGAATCTCCCGTGCCGCGACAACACGTTTCCGCTGCGCGACGTACCGCTCCCGCTGCAACCGGCTCTCCTCAAGTCGGGCACTGGCCTCACGCAGCGCGCGCATGTTGGCCTGACGACCGCGGACAAGGTTGCCGATGACCCAGATCAGTACAAACAGGATCCCCAGGAACACAGCGTTCTTGAGCACGTTCGTCAGGTATTCAGGCGGGACGCTCCACCGGAAGCCGGCGAGCACGCTGCCCACGAGCGCGGCGCCGAGGGCGAGCAGGCGGATCGGCAGGGACGCGACGTGCGCGGCGACGGTATAGACGACGATCGCCTGCGCGACGTTGGTCGGCAACGGAATCGGCACCACCGCGAGCTGAACGGCGAAGGCCGTGGCCGACCCGGCGAGGACCGCGGTCGGGAAGCGCCGCCGTACGGCGAGAGGGAGGATGGCCGCAGTGCCGACGAGAAAGGCGGGCAGCCCCGCAAGAGCACTCGACAGGCCGAGAACCAGCCACATCAAGCCGGCCAGTGTCAGATCCAGCATCCTGGGGTGCTCGCGGGACCATTGGTCGATGCGGGCGGCGAGGAAAGTCCGCTGTTTCAAGGGTCCCTCGACCTTCCGTGACCGTTCAGCCGAAACGGAGTCCCAGGATAGAGCGGACGTTCCTCTCCAATTGCCCGGCGAACGACGCGGGGGCTACGGGGGCTAGTACCTGACGCAGTCCTGCGTGGCCAGAACCAGGCTCATGTCGGCCACCTTGTTGTGCGACACATAGAACATGTAGAACGCCTTCTTGTTGCCCGGCACGGTGGCGGTCGGATACCCACCCGGGCCACGGCGCAGACCGGGGTATGCGGCCTTCAGCTGCGCGTTGCTGGAGCCGAGTCCGATGCCCTGCGGTGTCTTCAGGCCCGGCGGTGCGACGATCATGGAGACACCGCGCTTCTTGGAGACGTACACCCCCACTCGGTACTCGCCGTACGGGTTCTCCTTGAGGTCCCAACCCGTGCATCGGGCGGAGTCGCCGACCGCTTTGCGGACGATCCGCTTGGTCCTCATAGCTTCCTTGGCGTTCATACCAAGCTTCAGATTGCCGTACCCGTACGGCCCCAGTGTCGCCTTCCGCGCGGCGAGCGCCGGGGATGCGACGCCGGCCGTCACGACGCCTCCCGCCAGCGCCACCACCAGCATTGAACGGCCGATCCGCCGGGCGATCGTCTGCTTCACCAGGTTCCTCCTTGATCTTTGACTTGATCACCTTAGTGATAGTTCGGATCGGTTGTTGACTATTTGCCGGATTACGAGCAGGCGCACCGCCGCCGCCGTGGGGCTGGGTCTCGGCCCATTGAGCAGCAGCATCGGGCCCGTGACCGGTTGTCGTGAACGGCCACGGGGGCCGATCAGTTCACCAGCACGATTCAGTTCACCAGCACGATCTTTCCGCGCGCGTGGCGGCTTTCGCTCAGTTCGTGCGCGGCCGCGGCCTCGGCGAGCGGGAACGCCGCCGCGACCGGCACCCGCAGCCGGCCCTCGCCGGCAAGCCTGACCGCGATCGCGAGGCCATGCACCGCCTGCGGGTCGGCGGGGGCTCCCACGGCCGTACCTGTCTCCTCGGCCGGCGCTCCGTGCGACATGTGCACGCCGTGGGCCGCTGCGGCGAAGTCGGCGATCGTCACCACGCGCGCCGTGTCGCCGGCGATGGCGATGAGGTCTGGCAGCGCCCCTCCAGCGCAGTCGAACACCGCGTCCACCCCGGCCGGTGCCAGCGCGCGGACCCGTTCGACGAGCCCCGCCCCGTACGTCGTCGGCTCCGCGCCGAGAGAACGCAGGAAGTCGTGGTTGTGCTCGCTCGCCGTACCGATGACAGTGGCGCCGCGGGCGACCGCGAGCTGGACGGCGACGGTCCCCACCGCACCGGCCGCGCCCTGTACGAGCACGGTGTGCCCGGCATCGACCGCGAGCCGGTCGAGCACCCGGGTGGCCGTCTCGACGCTGCCCGCGGCGCCGCCCGCTTCCTCCCAGCTCCACGCGGCCGGTTTGGGCGCCCAGGCGGCCAGGACCGCGAAGTCGGCATTGACGCCGCGCGCGAGCGTGTCGGCCATGCCGAACACCTCGTCGCCGACGCTCACGCCCGTGACGCCGTCGCCGACCTCGTCGACCACGCCCGCGGCGTCGAATCCGGTCCGATACGGGAACGTCGTGGGCACCATGTCACGCAGCGCCCCGGAGCGGATGTACGTCTCCCCGGGCGAGACACCGGAGGCCCGTACGGCGATGCGGATCTCGCCCGGTCCGGCGTGCGGCGCCGCCACCTCGGCGACGTGCACAACGCTGGGCGGGCCGTACTCAGTGAATTGAATCGCTCTCATGCGCCGAACGTAACGGAGCACCCCCTCCGTTTAGCTAAAGTGAGAGCGATGACGGCCCAAGTGATAACCCATCTCCGCTCGGACGCCCGCGACAACCGCGAGCGCATCCTCGCGGTCGCTCGCGCGGCCTTCGCCACCGAGGGCCTCGACGTGCCGATCCGGGAGATCGCCCGGCGCGCCGAGGTCGGTGTCGCGACCGTCTACCGGCACTTCCAGACCAAGGAAGCGCTGATGGCCGAAGCTTTCGCCGAGCAGATGGCTTCTTGCTCGGCGATCGTGGAGGAGGGCATGGCGGCGGGCGACCCGTGGCGCGGGTTCTGTCTGGTGATCGAGAGGCTCATGGAGGTGCACGCCCTCGACCGAGGCTTCGCCCGCGCATTCACCTCGCGACTCCCCCAATCGGGCGACTTCGCCGCGGAGCACGCTCGCACGCTGCGCCGACTGCTCGAACTGGTGCGGCGCGCGAAGGAAGCAGGCCCTTTGCGGAAGGATTTCGTGCTGGAGGACATCAGCCTGGCGCTGATGGCGAACGACGGCATCCGCGCCGAGTCACCCGAGATGAGAGTGGCGGCGTCGCGCCGCTTCGCGGCCCTGATGATCCAGTCGTTCCAGGCCAACCCGGTCCCGACGCCGCTTCCGCCGCCCGTCCGGCTGCCCCTGTCCAGGTGAGAGTACCTGCCGAGAGATGTCAGGTATGGCTGGCAGCCTGAGCCGTGCAGTCCCCCACCACCACTCTGGCAGCAGGGCACAACTGGAGGAGCAGGCAAGATGAGCGAGATCGAAAAGACGCTGCTGGAAATCGAGCAGCGAATGCTGAACGCTGACGCGGCTTACGACGAGAAGTTCTTCGCGGAGTATTGTGCCGACGACTTCATAGCCATGGGCAGTTATGGCGTTGTATCCAGGCAGCAGGTGCTCCAGATGTACACCCAAGGCAGCGGAAATCCGGACCGGCACAGCCAGGCAAACGACGCCACCGTCAAGTTGCTCGGCGACTCCGGCGCCATTGTCGCCTACACACTGACCAGCACCACAGGCGAAGAGACGACCTCGTGGCACGCGACGACCGCATATCGCCACACCCCCGAAGGCTGGCGGGTCGTCCTCATCCACCAGACACCCATGTAATCGATGGCGGGCGCACGCGAAGAATAGCCATCCGCCGCAGAACAGTGGTCAGATCGGCTTCGCGCTTCGGGCCGACCGGTGGGGGCAGGGCCTCGGCGCCGCAGTGGTAGCGCTCCTGCAGCGGCTGGCCTTCGACGAGCTCGGCCTGTGGTGTTCGCGGCCCTTGGTGGTGATCTCCAGGCGGATGGATCTGCGGTCGGCCGGATCGGTGCGCCGTCGTAGCAGGCCCTCGTCTTCCAGGCCGTCCACCAGGGACGTGATCGACCTGCCCGTGACGCCGAGCCGGTCTTTGAGGTCGCCCATCCGCGGCGTGCCCGCTTCGTTGACGGCCAGCATCAGCAGAACCCGGGACGTGGACCAGCCGCGTTGCTGGTAGGGCTGCCCGGCGAACCGCCGCAGCGCATAGGGTCTAGGTGACCCCCGCGCCCGCGGTCAGTGCCTTCAGCTCGTCGAATGATTCTCGGATGAGTTGCGGGAAGTCCGGCTGGTCGGTGGCGAGCCAGCGGACGAACGCGATCTTGAAGACCGCGACCCCCGCCTCGGCGGCCAGGCTCGCGGCGATGTCCGCGACGCCGCGCAGGCGCAAGGCGTCGGCGAGCGCCGAGGCGAACGACTCCAGTTTGATCAGCTCACGCTCTCGAAGCTCCGCGTTCGCGGCGATGATGGCTTGGCGCTGCCGGGAATGTTCGCGGCGCTCCTGAAGCTGAGCGGCGGCGGCCTCAAAGGCCGCGGCGACCGCGGCGATCGGCGCCGTGGAATCAGGGGCATCTGCGACGGAGCTCACGAGGAGCTCTTGCAGCTCGCCCCCGCCCCAGAACAGCACCTCGCGCTTGTCGGCGAAGTGCCGGAAGAACGTTCGCTCCGTGAGCCCCGCCCGGCTGGCGATCTCGGCCACCGTGGTCTGTTCGTACCCGCGTTCGCCGTAGAGCTCCATTGCCGCTTGCACCAGCCGGCCGCGCGCGTTCGGCTCCCATCGCCCCATGCCCCGATCGTACCGTGATGACAGCGACTGACATTACTTGCTACTGTGATGACAGCAACTGACATCAGTCGGCCGCTCGGCCGACTTATCCGGAGGTTTTCTCATGCGTGTTTTCGTCACCGGCGCGTCCGGCTGGATCGGCTCCGCCGTCGTTCCCGAGCTCATCGGCGCGGGCCATCAGGTCACCGGGCTGGCCCGCTCGGACGCCTCGGCTGCCGCCCTCGCCGAGGCTGGGGCGCAAGTGCACCGCGGCACACTCGATGATCTCGACGGCCTGCGGAGTGCGGCCGACGCGTCGGACGGCGTGATCCACCTCGCGTTCAAGCACGACCTCGCCTTCTCTGGAAACTTCCAGAGCGCTGTCGAGGCGGACCGTCGCGCCGTCGAGGCGATGGGCGAGGCACTCGCGGGTTCTGATCGACCGTTCGTCCTCGCCTCCGGGCTGATCGGGCTGGCACCGGGGCGGATGGCGACCGAGCAGGACGGTCGTGGTCCCGCAGCGGATACGGCGCAGCCGGGCAGCGGTCCGCATGCTCGTCAGGCCACCGCGCGACTGACGCTCGCCCTCGCTTCCCGCGGCGTCCGCTCATCGGTCCTGCGGCTCCCCCCGACGGTGCACGGCGAAGGAGACTACGGCTTCATGGCGGCCATAGTCGGCATCGCCCGCGACAAGGGCGTCTCCGGCTACATCGGCGATGGGGCCAACCGCTGGCCCGCCGTGCACCGGCTCGACGCCGCCCACCTGTTCCGGCTGGCGCTGGAGCAGGCCCCGGCGGGATCGGCGCTGCACCCTATCGCCGACGAGGGTGTGCCGATCCGCGCCATCGCCGAAGTGATCGGCCGACATCTCGGTATCCCGGTGGGCGCCGTCTCACCGGAGAGCGCGGGCGAGCACTTCAGCTGGCTGGCCGGTTTCCTCTCGGCCGACAGCCCGGCCTCGAGCACGCTGACCCGCGAGCTACTGGGGTGGCAGCCGACCCAGCCCGGGCTCATCGACGACCTCGACAAGGGGCACTACTTCCGCAGTTCATCCGCTTGATCAGCTGCGGCACTCTCTAGACGAGCCTGGTAACGGACGCGCTCAGGGCAAAGATCCGCCTGCGTTCAAGAGGGCGGGCCCGAGCCTCTTCAGAGGAAGACGCGAGCGATCTCAAGCCACTTCTGCGCGTCCTCGCCGACTGCCGTGAGGTCAGTCTGGGCTCGGGACCTGCGCTGGGTGACTCGAAGGCAGAAGTCGAGGGCGCTGCCCTGAACCCGTTGTTCGGCATCTTCTGGGCCCCATACCCAGGTTTGGCCGTCGGGAGCGGCCAACTCGACACGGAACGGCTCTGCCGGAGTGGGCAATTGGGCGGCATAGAACGACAGCTCTCGCCCTATCACTCCCAACGAGGCCACATGCTGGAGCCGACCCGTGGGGCGGCGCGAGACACCCAGCGCGTCGAAAACGTCCTGCCCGTGAGCCCACGTTTCCATCAGCCGAAGCGGCACCATGAGCGCCGTGGTCAACTGCGAGCCGTACCACGGGAACCCACGGCCCAGTGGCACGTCACGTAGCGCCGCCCCCACCTCGGTTCGACCCGCGCGCCATTGTTCCAGAAGTACCGATCGCGGCTTGGCCGCTCCCGCGGCGGCGTCGAGGTCAGCGTATTGGCTGCCCGCGGCTTCCGCCTGCTTCAGCACAGTGTCGAACGCCTCCGGGGTCCGGATGGCGATGAGAACATTCGCATCGGCTGAAGCGAGGTGAGCGATCTGGTGGGCGATCGTCCACCCCGCTGCCGGCGTCGGCTTCGACCAGTCGGCCTCCGCTGATACCAGGGCGTCAAGTTCATCCCCTTCAGCCACCAAGTCGGGCAGAGCCCGGTCGAGCTCTACACCGGACAGGTCAAGGCCATAGTTCAACATCGGTGTCACCTCCACACACTGACGGATAAAGTTGATCTAGGGTGGTCAAGCTACCTGAGGTTGATCTCGGCAAGCCGAACTCGATCCCGGCCCCTGACCGGTTGGGAGCCGTGGACGCCCGGCCACGAGACCAGGCGCAGCCAGGCCGCTCCGGCACGGGCTGTCCGGCAACCGCCGGACAGCGCCCAGTGGCGGGCAGTACGGCCGTGAACCTCACGACCGGCCTGCGCGCCTGCGTCGCGGGCCAGGTCGAGTGGTCACATGATGCGCTTCGCCTTGTCCGCCGTCTTGCGGAACTGCGTGCCGTCCCACTTGTAGGTTTGGCTGACCATCAGGTCTGGACAGCACCTGGGGGCCTGGTCGCTGAGCGCCTTGCCGTGCAGCTGCACACGCCCGCCCTGGATCGCGACCTTCAGGGATTTGAAGTAGCGGTTCTTGCCGAGTTTCCCCAGCAGGCGCGGAGTCGAGGGCTTGGAGGCTGCGTCGTAGACAAAGGCGATCAAGGGATTGCTCGACGTCGAGCTCGGGCACGACGACACGACGACGGTCTCACGCTTGCCGTCACGGGTAAGGTCGCCGACGGCCGCTACGCGGGCGTGCACGACGTACCAGGCGGCACGCGGCCTCGGTTTGGGGCAGTTCAGAGCCGGCTCCACAACGGACGCCCAGTCGACCCGGTCGGCCGCATTCGCCGCGATGGCGGTGGCGGTGGCCGGTGCCGCCCCACTGTCCACGGTGGCTGCGTTGGCGATACCCCCGCCGAGGACGACCGTCAGGCAGGCGGCCAGGGAGGCGGCACTGGTCCAGGCTCCGTATCGGCGGGCTCTCGGGCGGCTCGTGCGCTCGGTAAGTGAGGTCATAGTCAGTCCGACGCGGGAAACCTCGGAGATGTTGTGGGCTATTTGTTCCTGCCGTGAGACAAATACCGGTCCCATCGTGATGCTCGAACCTCATCGGCCCTGCTTGGGGCGGGGGTCTGCGGGCTGAGCCGGGCTCGATGTCACGTCCCGGTCATCTCCGCGCTTTGGGCTCACGGTGTGAATACCTCGCCGTGCTCCTCATCGGGCAGAGGCCGACCCGTCTGTGCGGCCAAAGCCGGATCGGCCAGGATTCGGGCAGTCGCCCGCCATTCAGCCGTAATTCGATGCAACGTGGCATGCACGTCGAGATCGACGACGTCGCGAGTGGCGTCGACGATGTCACGGACGAATTCCTGACGCTCGCCAACCGAAAGATGGCGAGCCCGCGGGAAGACGACCGGCAGGGCACGTTCGACCGCCCGCGCCCCCTCATCGCTCGCGATCAGTGCGGCCAGCAGGCGAGACACGACGTCGGCCGTCTCCTCCCGCTCCCGATCATGCCGCGCCGTAGTGATGTACAGGTCTTCGCCGTCGCGGCGCTTGACATGCAATCGATGCACTCGGTCGAGCGTGTCTGCCACTCGTTTGGAGTGCTTCGAGAGGTCGGAGAAAGACACGGTCGGAGTAGCCATACCGCGACGCTACTTCGGAACAATTCCGAGGTCATGGGAACGCCCGGCTGATCAAGGCGGTCCAGATATCTGCCGGACGCGCTCAGGCCGAAGGTCCGCCTGCGTTCAGGAGGGCGAAGCCCTCCTGTGGAGGGACGCCCGAGCGCAGCGAGGACCGTGCCTTTGTGGGGGGTGGGGGGCGCCGAGCCCCCCACACAACACAGCCCGACCCTCAGAGCGCGAAGCGCTCCAAGGGAGGACCATGCTTGTCAGAGGTCGCCCTCGACCCGCATCACGCTGGCAATCGCCCGCACGATGTCGAGGTCGCGCAACCCCTCCATCGTGGCCGACAGCGCCGCGTCCGTTGCCCGGTGGGTCACGATGACGAGTTGGGCGTCGTCCCCGTGGCCCTCCTGGCGTACCGTCTGGATCGATACGTCGTGCTTGGCGAACAGGTCCGCCACCCGGGCCAGCACGCCCGGCTTGTCCGCCACGTCCAGCGCCACGTGGCACCGCGTGACGGTCTCTCCCATGGGGTGCACGGGTAGGTCGGCGTACGTCGACTCCGAGGGGCCGCGCGTGCCCGCCAGGCGGTTGCGGGCCACCGCCACCAGGTCGCCGAGCACGGCCGAGGCCGTCGGCGCGCCGCCCGCGCCCTTACCGTAGAACATGAGCTGGCCCGCCGACGCCGCCTCCACGAAGACCGCGTTGTACGCCTCGCGTACGCCGGCCAGCGGGTGCGTCCGGGGGATCATGGCCGGGTGTACGCGGACCCCGACCGAGCGGCCGTCGTCGGAGCGGGCGCAGATGGCCAGCAGCTTGATGACGTAGCCCATGGCCTTGGCCGAGGCCACGTCGGTGGCGGTGATCTCGGTGATGCCCTCGCGGTGCACCTCTTCCGCCGTCACCCGGCTGTGGAAGGCCAGGCCGGCCAGGATCGCGGCCTTGGCGGCGGCGTCGAAGCCCTCGATGTCGGCCGTGGGGTCGGCTTCGGCGTAGCCGAGCGTCTGGGCCTCCTCCAGGGCGTCGGTGAACGAGGCGCCCGTGGAGTCCATCTTGTCGAGGATGTAGTTGGTGGTGCCGTTGACGATGCCGAGGACCTGTTTGACGTGGTCGCCGGCGAGTGATTCGCGCAGCGGGCGCAGCAGCGGGATGGCTCCGGCCACGCTGGCCTCGAAGTAGAGGTCGCCGCCGCCCGTGCGGGCGGCCTCGTGCAGGGTCGCGCCGTCCTCGGCGAGCAGGGCCTTGTTGGCGGTGACGACCGACTTGCCGCTGGACAGGGCGGACACGATCAGCGAGCGGGCGGGCTCGATGCCGCCGATGACCTCGATCACGATGTCGACGTCATCGCGGGTGACCAGCGACTCGGCGTCGGTGGTCAGGAGTTCGGGGGCCACCTCGACGTCGCGCTTGCGGCCCAGCCGGCGTACGGCCACACCGGCCAGCTCCAACGGCGCCCCGATGCGGGCGGCCAGGTCGTCGCCCTGCTCGTGGATCAGCCGGATGACCTGCGAGCCCACCACCCCGCAGCCCAGCAGGGCCACTTTCAGCGGTTTCACAACTGCCCCCTCAACAGGTCGTCCTCGGTCTCGCCCCGCACGATGACACGTGCCTCGCCGTCGGTGACGGACACCACGGCGGGCTTGGGCAGATAGTTGTAGTTGCTGGCCAGCGACCGGCAGTAGGCACCGGTGGCCGCCACGGCGATCAGGTCGCCCGGCGCGAGGTCGGCGGGCAGGAAGCAGTCGCGCACGATGATGTCACCGCTCTCGCAGTGCTTGCCGACCAGGCGGCTGAGCATCGGCTCGGCGGAGCTCTCGCGGCTGGCCAGCACGGCGGTGTATTCGGCCCCGTAGAGGGCGGTGCGCACGTTGTCGCTCATGCCGCCGTCGACGCTGACGTACGTGCGCAGCCCCTCGACGTCCTTGACCGTCCCGACCTCGTAGAGGGTGATCCCGCCGGGCCCGATGATGGTGCGGCCGGGCTCCACGGTCAGCCTCGGCACCGGCAGCCCGGCGTCGGTGCAGACCTTGGTGACGATCTCGCGCAGGCCGTCGGCGATCTCCTTGATGTCGGGGGCCTCGTCACCCTCGACGTAGGCGATGCCGTAGCCGCCGCCCAGGTCGAGCTCGGGCAGCACCACGTCGTGCTCGTCCTTGATCTGCACGAGCAGCGTGGCCAGGCGGCGCGCCGCCACCTCGAACCCGGCCGTGTCGACGATCTGCGAGCCGATGTGCGAGTGGAGCCCGACGAGCTCCAGCGAGGGCAGCGCGAGAATGCGGCGTACGGCCTCGGCGGCGGCCCCGGTGTTGAGCGACAGGCCGAACTTCTGGTCGTCGTGCGCGGTCGCGATGAACTCGTGCGTGTGCGCCTCGACCCCGGTCGTCACCCGGATCATGACCTTGGGCCGCGTGCCGTGCCTCTCGGCGAGGAACCCGAGCCGGGCTATCTCCTCGTAGGAGTCGACGACGATGTGCCCGACGCCCGCCTCCAGCGCCCTGGACAGCTCGGCGGCCGACTTGTTGTTGCCGTGCAGCGTGATGCGCGCGGCCGGGAAGCCCACGCTGAGCGCCACCGCCAGCTCGCCGCCGCTGGCCACGTCGAGGCCGAGGCCCTCGTCCTTGAGCCAGCGGACGATCTCCTTGCACAGGAACGCCTTGCCGGCGTAGTGGACCTCGGAGCCTGCGAAGGCCGTGGCGTAGTCGCGCATGCGCGAGCGCACGTCGTCCTCGTCGAACACGTAGAGAGGCGTGCCGTGGTCGCGGGCCAGATCGCGGACGTCCACGCCGCCGATCGTGAGCGCGCCATCGGTCCGGCTCGACGTTCGCGGCCAGATCGAGGGATTGATCCGGTTGAGGTCGGCGGGCGCCAGCGGTGGGCGCTCGTGGGGCAGCATCTCTGCGTGCCGGTCCCCGGCGGGATGGACGAATCGACTCACCCGAACGAGGCTATCGGAACCGTCGAACCGCCCGGACCCGCTGCCCACGTATCGAGACGCGATCAAGCTCCAGGAGGGATATTTTTACGATTTTTCGCCCTTTGGCCGGATATTTTGCCAATCACAGACGCTCCGGGCCCGGCAACACCTTGAGCACCGCCCGCGCCAGCCGGACGCGCGCCGTGTGCACCGGTGCGGGTGGATCGTCTCCCATGGGTACGGCGGGGGCCAGCTCATGGGCGTCGTGGTACGCCGTCGCCAGCCGTACCAGGTAAGGCTCCCACCCCGGAGACCTGCTCAGCCGCCGCCCCGGCAGCTCGGCCAGCACGCGGAGCACGGCGCGGTCTCGCGGGTCGGCCAGCAGCTCTGGGCGGAAGGGCCCGGCCGGGACGCCCAGGTCGCGCGCCCACCGCTGGACGGCGGCCGCCCGCGCGTGGGCGTAACGGACGACGAAGCCCGGGTTCGCCCATGTGCGGGGGAAGTCCGGCCAGAGGTCCTCTGGTACGTCGAGCGGCTCCACGGAGTCCACCAGCGTCCCCGGTACGTCCACGACGATCCGCAGAAAGCCGTTGTCCAGGACCTCGCCGGAGACGCGCGCCGCCAGGGAGGCAGGGGGTACGCCGCGACGGAGGGCGGCGGCCGAGATGTAGACCGCCTCCCGCTCCCACGTCCCCTCCGGCACCGGAGGCTCCCCCAGCACCGCGGCAAGCTGCTCCGGCGTCACGGGGCGGCCCTGGACGCTAGATGAGCGCGTGTGGCTCGGCGGAGCCGTACTCGACCAGTTGGGCGGCCCCCAGCAGCCACCGGTCCTCCTCGCGTACCCGCACATAGCCGAACCGGTCGGCCGAGAACACCTTGATCCCGTCCGCCCGGCACTGCCGCATCAGCACCTCGTCCCACCCGTCCGTGAGGTCGGCGAAGCCGAGCTCACGCAGGGTGTTGCGGCGGGCCAGGAGCGTGGCGCCGGCGATCTCCGGCAGGTAGGAGTATTCGGCGTCCGGCTGCTTGAGCAGGGTCGCCTGCGGTTTGCGGAGGTGGGCGTAGAAGGCGGCCTTGCCAACAATGTCGGCCGTGCTGAACAGGAACGCCCTGCGCAGGTCGGTCAGATAGTGGGCCCCGTAGACGTCGCGCGGGTCCATGACCGCGACCAGGTCGGCCTCGCACAGGTCGAGACCGTGGTTGAGCATGGCGCCCGTGCTGGCGGCCGGGTCGAGGTCGCGGAAGACCACGTCGACGCCCGTCAGGACCTCGCGGACGCGCTGCTCGGCCCCGCGCCAGGCGAACACCACCACCTGGGTGACCCCCGACTGCCTGGCCACCTGGGCCAGCGCGTGCTCCAGCAGCGCCGAGTCGGGCACCGGCAGCAGCACCGAGACGTTGAGCGTGGCGCGTACGGCGGGCAGGCCGATGGCCTCCAGCAGTTCGTCGGTCCGCTCGGACATCGTGCCAGTGGCGTGGGCGCGGCGCAGGGCCGCGTGCGCGCGGCGCGCGTCGGGCTCGGTGCCGATCGAGGTGTTGCAGGCCGCGAGCTCGGCCAGCACCCACTGCGGGGTGCCGGGCGGGCAGTCGACGGAGGCGGGCCAGCGGTAGGAGGTCAGCACGTCGGGGTAGGTCAGGTGCTCGGGAAGCAGCTGGTCGAGCGTGAGCACCCGGTCGATGCGGCCGCCCGAGAGCGGGATCGGGTTGTGCACCCGCGGCTGCACCCCGAAGTGCAGGCGCGGCCAGCCCACGGTGAGGTCGTTGGTGAAGCGGTGCTCGAACAGCTCGGCGGCGGCCGTGTAGGGGGTTACGTCGCCCCGCGTGTGCCAGAAGACCGTGCGGATGCCCCGCTCGGCGCACCAGGCCAGCAGGGCCTTGAGCCCCTCGCCCGGCTCGCCGGTGATCTCCTCGGCCCACGGGCCCTGGGTGACCGACTCGACCACGAGCAGGTGCGGCACCTCCAGCGGCAGCACCCTGGCGAAGTCGCGCGGCGTGAAGCCGGTCGTCTGCCGCCACTCGTAGCGCAGCAGCGCCTCGGTGTGCGGGTCGGCGATCACCGCGGCGGTGATGTGCGGGCGGGTGTTGGGCCCGGTGGGCACGCGGAACGGCTTGAGCTTGAACGAGGCGCCGTTGAGCGTACGCACGGAGGTGGTGGCCTGGTAGGCGGCGCCCGGCCGCTCGTCCTTGTCCTTGGCCGCGGCGGCGACCGGCTTGCGCTTGGGCGCGGTGGGTCGTTTGACCGGTTTGGCGGCGCCCTTGAGACCTCGGGCCAGACGGACCGGGTTGCTCTTGCCGCTCCTGATCGCGTCGCCGAGCCGGTTCCAGCGGGCCACCTTGATCGAGGAGAGCTTCCAGTTGGCCACCTCGGCCTGGAAGCGCTGCTCGGCCAGCTCCTTGCGGAGCTTCTCCGCGGCGGCGCGCTCGATCTCCAGCCGCTCCTCCGCGTCGGTGAGCCGCTCGGCGAGCGCCTTGGCCTCAGCGGTGTGGTGCTCGGCCTCCACGAGCCGCGCCTGGGCCGCGTCCAGCAGCCTGGCCAGCTCGGCCGCGTGCTCGGCCTGGGCGATCGCCTCACGCAGCGCTCGCCTAGTGCTCTCCAGCTCAGTGCTCACCGAGACCTCCGATTCCTAGCCCGGCAAAGGATACTCTTTTGCGGGAAGCAGCTCGAAGGGATGAGATCCGGTGCAGTTCAACGTGCGGCCCTATGTCTGCGGCGGTCTCGGCCGGATCGACACCGTCATACTCGGCAAACTCGCCGCCGCGGGGCCTCGGGTCAGACCGGCGCTCCAGACGGCCGAGGCGGCCCTGTACAGCTCGACGCCGCTGCCGCCCTATCACCGCGCGGGGGGCTCGTTCGCGTTCTCCTGGGGTGAGCGCAGGCCCTCGGCTCTCGACGGCTGGATGTCCATCGCCGAGACGTACGAGGTGCCGGGGCTGATCGGCGACGGCCCGCGGGTCACGCTGCACGCGGGCGCGCTCGGGCTGGTCGACGTCTATTACGTACGGCACGGCGACGCGATCTATTTCTCGTCCCTGATCCAGCCGTTGCTGTCGCTGGTCCCGGTCGAGATCGACTGGTCGGCCTGGGCCTCGATCATCCAGGTGACGTTCCCGCTCGGCGAGGCGACGCCCTACCAGCGGATCAAGCGGCTGCCGGGGTCGAGCGCGCTGGTGTTCGACGGCGAGCGGCTGGCCACGGAGCGCGGGCTGCCGCGCTGGCTGCGCCGCGAGCCGTACGAGAGGTGGACCAGCGCCCACGAGATCGTCGAGCTGCTGCACGAGGTCTACAAGGACTACGACGGGCGCAAGCTGCTGGTGCCGGTCAGCGGCGGCTACGACTCGCGGCTGCTGGCCAGCGTGGCGAAAGCACGCGGCTTCGACGTGGAGTCCTGGACGACCAGCCCCGACGAGGGCACCGACACCGACATCGCCTTCGCCCGCTCGATCACCCGCGAGCTGGGCATCCCGCACCGGGTGATCACCCAGTCCGCCGACGACTACCCCGGCGACGCGGCCGGGGTGGCGCGCCGGCTCGAATACCTGACGCCGCACCACGCCTGGTACGCCCCGTTCGCCAAGGAGGTGCAGCGGGCGGGCCGGGTGCTGGTCGACGGCCTGGCCGGCGGCCCGCTGCTGAAGAACTTCATGGTGAGCGGGGCCGCGCTGGAGGCCACCTCGCAGGCCGAGCGGTCGGCCGCGGTGCTGAAGTCGCTCAGCCTGGGCGCCCCGTCGCAGCCGTTCCTGTCGGCGGCGGCCGGCGCCTGGATGGAGGAGGCGGTCCGCGAGCAGTTCGCCGCGGCGACCTCCATGCTGCACGGGCACCGGGCCGAGCTGCCGCTGTCGGTGCTGCACACCCGCACCGTGCGGGGCATCGCCCGCTCGGCGGTCAACCTGGTCGGCCCCGAGGCGTCGTTCGCGGCGCCCTTCATCCACCCCGACTTCTTCGACGCGGCGCTGTCGGTAGGGGTGGCCCGAAAAGACAAGGGTCGCTTCTATCGCGAGATCTTGCACGCCGCCAACCCGCGGGTGGCGGCCCTGCCGTCCACGAACGTGGTCAAGCAGCCGCTGCTGCGGGTCCCGCTGCGCTCCACGGCCGCTCCCGCGCGGGCGTACGCGCACCGCATGCTTGAGACGGTCGCCGCCCAGGTGCCCGAAATGCTGTCCGATGAGCTGCACATGGTCATCGCGGGCGGCCCTGACGCGCTGACCCGGTTCAGCGGGTGGAACGACCGGTTCTGGGTCCGGGGGCTGGTGCTTTTCGGGCTCTGGCTGGGCGACTTCGAGAACGATCTCAGTGATGTGTCGTCCCCTTTCTGATGAACTCTCGGTAACATCACGGTTACACAGTGATCTCATGGGTATTAACTCGAGCACAGCACAAGCGGGTTCCGGAAAGCCAACGGGCTGGTAGTGTTCGGCCCGTAAGCGCCGCACAAGCGGGCACCGGGTCACAAATCCGGTCCGTTCAGGGCATGAGGTTCGCAGGGATGACGACCTCAGGCGGCGCGGTCACCAGCTAGTTAGCGCCGGGGAAACCGGTGACTCCGTCCTGCCCACATCTCCTTCTGTGAGCGACATATGATCAACGCATCCCCAACACCGGAGCCGATTTCCGAGGCGTTCGTCTCGGAGGATCCCTCCTGGTACAAGCGGGCGGTGTTCTACGAGGTTCTTGTCCGAGGGTTCAAGGACTCCAACGGCGACGGCACCGGAGACCTGCGTGGTCTCACGGAGAAGCTCGGCTATCTGGAATGGCTGGGCGTCGACTGCCTTTGGCTGCTGCCCTTGTACGAGTCGCCGCTGCGCGATGGCGGGTATGACATTTCCGACTATATGAAGATCCTTCCGGACTTCGGGGACCTCGGGGATTTCGTCCATCTGATCGAGTCGGCGCACGAGCGCGGGCTGCGGATCATCACCGACCTGGTGATGAACCACACGAGCGACCGTCATCCCTGGTTCCAGGCGTCGCGGCACGACCCGGAAGGGCCGTACGGCGACTTCTACGTGTGGTCCGACGAGCCGACCGGCTTTCCCGACGCCCCGATCATCTTCATCGGCGCGGAGGAGTCCAACTGGACCTACGACCCGGTGCGCAAGCAGTACTACTGGCATCGCTTCTTCCACCACCAGCCGGACCTGAACTATGACAACCCGGCCGTGCAGGAGGCCATGCTGGAGGTGCTGAGGTTCTGGCTGGACCTCGGCATCGACGGCTTCCGGCTGGACGCGGTGCCCTACCTGTTCGAGCGCGAGGGCACGGCGTGCGCGGGGCTGCCCGAGACGCACGCGTACCTGAAGAAGGTCCGCGCCGAGGTCGACCGCCTCTACCCCGACCGGGTGCTGCTGGCCGAGGCGAACGGCTGGCCCGAGGACGTGGTCGAGTACTTCGGCGACCCCACCGTGGGCGGCGACGAGTGCCACATGGCCTTCCATTTCCCGCTCATGCCGCGCATCTACATGGCGGTCAAGAAGGAGACGCGCGAGCCCATCTCGGAGATCATGTCGCGCACGCCCAAGCTGCCCGACACGGCCCAGTGGGGCATCTTCCTGCGCAACCACGACGAGCTCACGCTCGAGACGGTGACCGAGGAAGAGCGCGACTACATGCACAGCGAGTACGCCAAGGACCCGCGCATGCGGGCCTACCTGGGCATCCGCCGCCGGCTCGCGCCGCTGCTGGACAACGACAGGGACCGGATCGAGCTGTTCACGGCCCTGCTGCTGAGCCTGCCGGGCTCGCCGATCATGTACTACGGCGACGAGATCGGCATGGGCGACAACATCTGGCTGGAGGACCGCGACGCGGTGCGCACGCCGATGCAGTGGAGCCCCGACCGCAACGCCGGCTTCTCCTCCGCCGACCCGGGGCGGCTCTACCTGCCCGCGGTCATGGATCCGATCTACGGCTTCCAGGCGGTCAATGTGGAGGCGCAGCAGCGCAGCGAGGGTTCGCTGCTCCACTTCACCCGCAAGATGCTGGAGATCCGCCGCAGCCACCCGGTGTTCGGCCTCGGCGCCTACACCGAAATGTGGTCCTCCAACAACAGCGTGCTCACCTACGTCCGGGAGTACGGCGACGACGTCATGCTGTGCGTGAACAACCTGTCGAAGTATCCCCAGCCGGTGGAGCTCGACCTGCGCCGCTTCACGGGCATGACGCCGGTGGAGGCGCGGGGCGGGGTGCACTTCCCGGTGATCGGCGAGCTGCCTTACCTGCTCACGCTGCCGAGCCACGGGTTCTACTGGTTCGCGCTGAAGAATCTCAAGGCCGCTGAGGTCGTCTCAGCGTGAGGTGACGGGCACCTGGGCGCGGGCCGCGCGGCGGGCCGGGATGAGCGCGACCGCGAGCGCCGCGCCCACGGCGACCAGCACGGCGACGATCAGTGTGAGGACCGAGGGCGGGCGGCCGATGCCCGCCCCGACTCCGCTGGTGTAGCCCTGGAGGTCGATCAGGCCGGTCACCACCGAGGCGCCGGCCGCCGTGCCGGCCACGATGCCCAGCACGACCAGCAGCCCGGTGCCCGTCACCAGGGTGGCCATCACCTGCCGCGGGGTCAGCCCCATCGCCTTGAGCACGGCCAGATCGAAGGCGTGGTCGCGCAGCCCCAGGGCGCTGGCCGTGAGCAGGTTGGCCAGGCCGATCAACGCCAACACCGCGATCAGCGCCACGATCACCACCCGGATGACCGACAGCCGGTCGGCCGGGTTGACCACCCGCTGCACGTCGAGGCTCTCCCCCGAGGCTGCCAGCAGCCTGTCGCGCACCTCGCCCGGATCGGTGCCCTGGCGCAGCGCGAGGGCGTAGAACTCGGGCGGCACGGAGTCCTTGGCCGCCAGGCTGTCGAGCCCCACGGACAGCACCTCGCCGTCGAGGTCCGGCTCCACGGTGCGGCCGACGATCCGTACGATCAGCGGCGAGCCGCCGACGGTCAGCCGGATCCGGTCACCGATCCTGGCGCCGAGCAGGTTGAGCAGCCCCTGCCCCGCGACGGCCTCGCCGGGCTGGCCGTACATGCGGCCTTCGACGACCGGAAACGGGTAAGGGTCGGCCGAGCTGCCGATGGCCCGCACCCTGACCGAGCGGGCCGCGCCGGGGGCCAGGGCGTTGACGTCGGTGCCCGGGTAGAGGCTCTGGACGGCCCTGTCGGACTCGGCGATGCGCTGGGCGTCGGCCGCCTCCAGCTTGCCCGGCCGGACATACAGGCTGGCGTGCTGGCCGACCTGCTCGGGGTGGCTGAGGAAGTTGTCGAGCGTGGCCCAGACGCCGAGCCCGATCGTGATCATCATCATCGGCACGGCCAGGCCGAACGCGGTCAGGAACGCCGGCAGCCGCCTGGTGAAGGCGTCGCGGGTGCCGAGAATGAGCGCGGGTGGCAGCCGTACGAGCAGGGCCAGCCTGGCCAGACGGGACAGGTGGCCGCGCGGCGGCGCCGCCGGGGCGCCGGGGATGGGCGGTGTGCGCCCGCCACGCCAGGCGGGCACTCCGACCGCGGCGAGCACGGTCAGCGCGGTGCCACCGACAATGGCCAGCACGGGCACGGGCGCGACGGAGGTCGTGCCGAGCACCGCCACCGTCGCCGCCCATCCGGCGAGCGTGCCGACGCCGACGCCGAGCAGGCCGAGTGCGCCGTGCTCGACCAGGAGCAGCAGGGCGACCTGGCCCCTGGTGAAGCCCATTGACTTGAGCGTGGCCAGGTCGCGCAGCTGGCCGAGCACCCGCCCGCCCGCCGCGTTGGCCAGCGCCAAGGCGGCGGCGACCAGCCCAACCACGCCGAAGAGCGCCAGCAGCGTGCCGAGCAGCCGGTTGTCGAGCTCCATCGCGGCGCGTACCTCGCGCCAGGTGTAGACACGCTGCAGCTGGTCCTCCAGCATGACCACGACGCGCTGGGAGACGACCTGGGTGGCGTCGGGGTCGGCCAGGCGCAGGCCGGTCACCCACTCACTGCGGCCGAGCATGGGCTCGATCCGGTCGAGCGTCGCCGGCAGCACCCAGGCCAGGCCGGGCGTCCACTCGGGGTAGAAGCCCTGCTCGGCGGAGTCGGCGATGCCGCGTACGTACAGGGTGTGGCGCTCGCCGCTCAGCGCGATGATGGAGAAGGCGTCGCCGAGCTTGAGCCGCAGCGCCCTGGCGAAGGAGCGCTCGACCACCACGCCGTCGGACTGGGCGGGGTCGAGCCAGCGGCCCTCGGCCACGACCGGGTGCGCCACCCGGGGCGGCGTGGCGGGCATCGCGCGCAGCGCCGCGGGCTCCTTCTTGCCGTTCTGGACCACGGTGACGGGCGCGGACCTGTAGGGCCCCGCGGTCTGGCTGACGCCGTCGATGCCGCCCAGCCCGGCCTGGGGGCTGTCCTTGGTGTAGAACCACACGTGGGCGCCGTCGGTCTGGGCGAACAGGCTGCGCCACGGGTTGGTGCCGTCTTCCAGCAGGGTGACGGCGGTGATCAGCGCGGCCACGATCCCGGCCACGGCGAGCACGGTGAGCAGCGCCTGGCCCCGCCTGGCTCGCAGGTCGGCCCTGATCCACCGGCTGCCCGCCCTGGCCGTACTCATTTCGTGAAGCTCATTTCGTGAAGCTCATCGGAGGTCGATCACCTCGCCGGCCGTGCCCGTACGCCTGCGGGCGATCCGGCCGTCGTCAACGATCTCGCCGTCGAACAGCGACACCAGGCGGTCCGCGAGGGCGGCCACCCGGGCGTCGTGGGTGACCATGACGATGGTCTGGCCGTCCTTGTGCACGTCGCTGAGCAGCCGGAGCACGTCACGGGTGTTGCGGCTGTCGAGGTTGCCGGTCGGCTCGTCGGCCAGCAGCACGCTCGGCTGGTTGGCCAGCGCGCGGGCCAGCGCGACCCGCTGCTGCTCGCCGCCGGAGAGCTGGCCGGGCGCGGCGTCCGCGCGTTCGGTGAGGTTGAGGGCGCCCAGGAGGCTCTCGCGGCGTTCGCGGGCGTCTTTGGGCGAGGCTCCGGCCAGCAGCGCCGGCAGCTCCACGTTGTCGGCCACGGTCATGTTGGCGACCAGGTTGAAGAACTGGAAGACGAAGCCCACCTTCTTGCGCCGCAGCAGCGCCCAGGCGCTCTCCGAGAGCGTGTCGACGCGCTTCTCGTCGAGCCAGATCTCGCCGCTGGTGCGGGCGTCCAGTCCGCCGAGCATGTGCACCAGCGTCGACTTGCCCGACCCCGACGGCCCCATGATCGCGACGAACTCGCCCGGCTCCACCCGCAGATCCACCCCGCGTACGGCCGGCACGGGGACCGCCCCATCGGAGTAGATCTTCACCAGGTTGACGGTCTTGATCACGCTCATGCCAGATCCTCCTGGCACCGGGCCAGCCAGTCCAGGTCGGCCTGCAGATGCAGCATGGCCCCCTCGATGAGCAGGACCGCCACGGTGTCGGCGGGCGCCGTGCGGGAGAGGAGGTCGTTGAGGTCGCTCATGAGCGAAAGATAGTGCCGGCGCTGCCGGTTGATGAGGGCCATCCGGTCGGCGATGCCGGTGAGCGGGGCCAGCACGAGCTTCATGAAGAACTCGTCGCGCACCCGGGGACCCTCGGTCGGCTCGTCCACCCAGGTGGTGAGCACGTCGCGGCCCTTGGCCGTCAGGTAGTAGACCTTCTTGTTCGGCCGGTTGGACTGCTCCACGTCGACGGCCCTGACCAGGCCGTCCTTCTCCAGCCTGCCGAGGGTCACATAGATCTGGCCGATGTTGGGCGAGGGATAGGCGCTGCCGAAGGTCTGCTCAAGGGCCTGTTTGAGCTCGTACCCGTGGGCAGGTTCCTTGGCCAGGAGCGCCAGCAGGTGCAACCGCAAGCCCCACCTCCCCCTTGTGTTACGGATGCGTTACGCGCTTCTCCGTTGACCGTCAGATTACATGTGTGCATAACATGAATGCATCTACCTAACACGAATGTAATCCTTCTGAACTGGGAGGTCATCGGGTGCATCGCTCGTTGCCGATCGTGCTGGCCGTCTGTCTGGCGGCCGGGTGCGCGGCGACGGGTGACGAGGTCGGCGGCGATACCGGCACGGGCGGCACCGGCCCGATCACCTTCGCCACCGGACGCGACACGACGGCGTACCTGCAACCCCTGCTGGATCGCTGGAACCAGGCCCACCCGGCCGAGAAGGTGACGCTCCTCGAACTCCCCGAGGCCGCCGACGAGCAGCGCGCGCAGATGGTGGCCAATCTCCAGGCCCGGAGCAACCGCTACGACGTGCTCGGGCTGGACGTGGTGTGGACCGCCGAGTTCGCGGAGAACGGCTGGATCATCCCCCTGGAGCGCGGGCTCTTCCCGCTCGACAGGCTCCTGCCGCCCGTCGTGGACACCGCGGTCTACAAGAACAAGCTGTGGGCGGTGCCGTACACGAGCAATGCCGGCCTCCTCTACTACCGAACCGACCTGATCAAGAAACCGCCGCGCACCTGGGCGGAGCTTCGCGAAAAAGCCCTAGAGGTCACGAAAAAGCGGGACATCGGAGGTTACGCCGGGCAGTTCCTCGCGTACGAGGGGCTGACCGTGAACTTCTCCGAGGCCGTGCAGTCGGCGGGCGGGCAGATACTCAGCCCCGACGGCACGGAGGTGACCCTCGACCCGGCCAAGGCCAGGATCGCGCTGGACTTCCTCATCCAGGGCCTGCGCGAGGGCTGGATCCCCAAGGAGTCGCTGTCGTACAAGGAGGAGGAGTCCCGCCTGGCCTTCCAGGAAGGGCGGCTGGCCTTCGCCCGCAACTGGCCGCACGCCTACGGCCCGGCGACGGCCAAGCTCGGCGGCAAGTTCGCGGTGACCAGGCTTCCCGGGCTCAACGGCCCGGGGTCGAGCACGCTCGGCGGGGTCAACCTGGCCATCAGCGCCTACTCCAAGCACCAGCACACCGCCCAGGAGTTCATCCGCTACTTCACGGGCCTGGAGAACGAGCGGCGGGTGCTCACCGACGGCTCGTTCCCGCCGGTGTGGACCGAGCTCTACGACGACCCGGCCCTGATCAAGCGCTTCCCCTACCTGCCCGTACTCAAGGAGAGCATCCTCGCCGCCAAGGCGCGGCCGGTCAGCGCGAACTACAACCAGCTCAGCCTGGTGATCGCCAGCTCGGTCGCCAAGGCGCTGAGCCCTCCCTACACCGAGTCCGCCGACGACGTCGCGGTCTCCATGAAGTCCGAACTGCAAGAGATCATCAGCACACAGTGAGGCAGCCATGCGAAAAGCCAGAGCAGCAGCGATCCTGGCCGGGCTCGCGGTAGCGGTCGCCGCCTGCGGAAACGCGCCGACGACCACCCAGCCCACAGCGTCGGGCTCGGCGCCGGCGAGCGACGGCGGGAGCAAGACACTCCAGGGCGTCAAGCTCGAGATCGCCGCCAAGTGGACCGGCGAGGAGCAGAAGAACTTCGAAAAGGTGCTCAAGGCTTTCTCCGACAAGACCGGCGCCACGGTCACCTATGCCTCCACCGGTGAGGACACCGGTGCCTACCTCGGCCCGCGCATCCAGGGCGGCAGCCCGCCCGACGTGGCCGTCCTGCCGCAGCCGGGCCTGGTGCAGCAGTACGCCAAGCAGAACGCGCTGAAGCCGCTGACCTCCGAGGTCACCAAGGAGATCGACACCAACTACACGCCGTACTGGAAGGAGCTGGGCTCCGCCGACGGCAAGCCCTACGGCGTGCTGATCAAGGCCGCGCACAAGTCGCTGGTCTGGTACCGCGCGCCGGCGTTCGAGGACGCGGGCGTGCAGCCGCCGACGAACTGGGACGAGCTGGTCAAAGCCGCCCAGACGATCGCCGACTCCGGCACGGCGCCGTTCTCCCTCTGCGGCGCCTCCGGCTGGACGCTGACCGACCTGTTCGAGAACGTCTACCTGTCGAGCGCGGGTCCGGACAACTACGACAAGCTCTCCAAGCACGAGATCCCCTGGACCGACCCCAGCGTGGCCACCGCGCTGCAGAAGATCCAGCAGATCGTGGGCAAGAAGGAGTTCGTCCTCGACGGCAGCTCCGGCGCGCTGCAGACCGACTTCCCGACCTGCGTGACCAAGGTGTTCGGCCAGAAGAAGGCGGCCATGGTCATCGAGGCCGACTTCGTCGCCACCCAGGCGACGCAGGACGGCGCCAAGGTCGGCGAGGACGCCAAGATCTTCCCGTTCCCCAAGGCCGGTGACACCGCTCCGGTCGTGCTGGGCGGCGACGTGGCGGTCGCGATGAAGGACTCCCCCGGCGCCATGGCGCTGCTGCAGTTCCTCGCCTCCAAGGAGGGCGGCGAGATCTGGGCCAAGCTGCCCGGCTACCTGTCGCCCAACAAGAACGTCTCCCCCGACAACTACCCGGACCCGCTGACCAAGCAGCTCGGGCAGACGATCATCTCCGCCGGTGACGCCGTCCGTTATGACATGTCCGACCTGGCGCCCAGCGCCTTCGGCGGCACCGACGGCAAGGGCGAGTGGAAGGTGCTGCAGGACTTCCTGCGCAACCCGAGTGACATCAAGGGCGCGCAGACCAAGCTCGAAGATGAGGCCAAGAAGGCCTGGAAGTAAGAGGTAAGGCCGTGACCGAAAAGGTGGACGGCCCGAAGGCCCCGCGCGAGGACGACACCTCGCGCGGGCCCGCCTCCGGACCGGCTGAAACCCCCCGCACGCAACGACGCCTCGGCCCTTCGCCGACGGTCGCGATCGCCTTCCTTCTCCCCGCGGCCCTGCTGCTGGGAATCTGGGTGGTCTATCCCATCGTCTATTCGATCTTCCGAAGCCTGTTCGACGCGACCGGCAGCGGATTCGTGGGCCTGGGCAACTACGCCACGATCTTCACCGACGCGAGCATGCTCACCACGATCAGGAACAACCTGATCTGGGTGGTCGTCGCCCCGATCGTGGTGACGACGCTGGGCCTGATCTTCGCGGTGCTCACCGAGCGCATCAAGTGGGCGACCGCGTTCAAGCTGATCGTCTTCATGCCGATGGCGGTCTCGCTGATGGCCGCGGGCGTGATCTTCCGGCTCGTGTACGACGAGGACCCGGGCAAGGGCGTCGCCAACGCCATCCTGACCACGGTGCACGACACGTTCTCCTCCTCCCAGGGCTACCCGGACGCGCGGCCCCGCGAGGGCGACCAGTCGGGCGTCGTGGCGGACAAGGGCGCGATCGTCACCAAGCAGCCCGTCCAGTCGGGCCAGCCGGTGCTGATCCCGATCGTCGGCATCAAGCCGAACATCATGCCGAGCGCCGCCCAGCCCGCCAAGGCCGCGCCGCCGGGCAACGCCCTGTCCGGAACGGTGTGGTTCGACTTCACCCCGGGCGGCGGCGGCAAGAACGGCGCGCCCGACGCCACCGAGAAGGGCCTGCCCGGCATGACCGTGGAGGCGGTCAAGGACGGCCAGGTGGCCGGCACCGCCACGACGGCCGACGACGGCTCCTTCCGCTTCGACGGGCTGGCCGCGGGCTCCTACGTCGTACGGCTGCCGCAGTCGAACTTCCAGGCGGCCTACCACGGCCTGACCTGGCTCGGCCCGACGCTCATCACCCCCGCGATCATCGGCGCGTTCGTCTGGGTGTGGGCCGGGTTCGCCATGGTGCTGATCGCGGCCGGGCTGGCGGCCATCCCGCGTGACTCGCTGGAGGCGGCCCGCATCGACGGCGCCACGGAGTGGCAGGTGTTCCGCCGGATCACCGTGCCGCTGCTGTCACCGGTGCTACTCGTCGTCTTCGTGACGATGATCATCAATACGCTGAAGGTGTTCGACCTGGTCTTCATCATCGCGCCGCCATCGGTCCAGCCGCAGTCGAACGTGGTCGCGCTGGAGATGTGGCGGGTCTCCTTCGGCGGTGGGAACAACCAGGGGCTGGGCAGCGCGCTCGCCATCTTCCTGCTCATCCTGGTCCTCCCCTTCATGATCATGAATATCCGCCGATTCAGAAGGGAAGACACGTGACCACGGCAACCGCCCCGGCTCCTGCCGAGGTCTACGCGGGCGCTCCCCGCCGGAGTGTGATCACGCGCGTCGTCGACCGTCTCGGCGGCGGCGCCGTCCAGTTCCTGATGGTGCTGCTGGGCCTGTTCTGGTTGGTCCCGACGCTCGGCCTGATGGTCGTCTCGCTGCGCTCCCCGGCGGTCAACGGCGCCGAGGGCTGGTGGACCATCTTCACCAAGCCCGCCGAGCTGACCATCGAGAACTACAAGAACCTCCTGGCCGGCGGTTTCACCTCCTCCTTCTGGAACACCGTGTTCATCACGGTGCCGACCACGGTCCTGGTGATCGGGATCGCCGCGATGGCCGCCTACGCGTTCGCGTGGATGGACTTCCCGGGCCGTGACCTGTCGTTCCTGGTCGTGGTCGGACTGCTCATCGTGCCGATCCAGATCGCGCTGATCCCGGTCGCCATCTTCTACGGCGGCGTCGGCATCTTCGGCACGATCCCCGGCGTGGTGCTGTTCCACGTGGCGTTCGGGTTGCCGTTCGCGATCTTCCTGCTCCGGAACTTCTTCGTCGGCATCCCGGCCTCCCTGCTGGAGGCGGCGCGGATGGACGGGGCATCGGAGCTGAAGATCTTCGTGCGGGTGGTCTTCCCGCTCGGCAAGCCGGCTATCGCGTCGCTCGGCATCTTCCAGTTCCTGTGGGTGTGGAACGACATGCTCATCGCGCTGGTCTTCGCCGACACGGACAACCAGCCGATGACCAAGCAGCTCCAGTCGCAGATGCGGCAGTTCGGGTCGAACGTCGACATCCTCTCGTCGGGCGCCTTCCTGTCGTTGATCATCCCGCTGGTCCTCTTCTTCGCCTTCCAGCGCTACTTCGTGCAGGGCATGATGGCCGGTTCGGTGAAGTAGCTCCACATGTGCCAGCCAGACGCGGGGGCATGGGCACCCGCCTGCCGAGGGGGGCAGGCGGGCGCCCGTAACGCTCTCTCTGACGGCCTCGAAGGTAAGACATGAAGCTCCTCGCGGCGGCGGTCGCCACCCTCATCGCTCTCGGCCCCGGCTCAGCCGGTGCGGGCGCCGACTCCATCGGCGTGGGCGCGGCCCCCGGCGCCGAGGGCGCGGGTGATCCGTACTTCTCCCAGCAGGGCAACGGGGGCTACGACGCCGCGCACTACGACCTCGCGCTGGGCTACGATCCGGGGTCCAATCAGCTGAGCGGCGTGGCGACGATCACCGCCCGGGCCACGCAGGAGCTGAGCCGCTTCGACCTGGATCTCGTCGACACCCTGACCGTGCGGTCCGTGGTGGTGAACGGCGCGGCGGCCTCGTTCCGGCGCAGCGGTCCGGAGCTCATCGTCACTCCGCCCGGCAGGCTGGCCTCCGGGCGCCCCTTTTCCGTTGTGGTCCGGTACGACGGCAAGCCGACGTACCTCGTCGACCCGGACGGCTCACACGACGGCTGGATCCGTACGGATGACGGGGTGTTCAACGCCAACGAGCCGCAGGGGGCCATGACCTGGTATCCCGGCAATCACCACATGACGGACAAAGCCACGTACCGCTTCACGGTGACCGTGCCGAGCACGCGGGTCGCGGTGGCCAACGGCGACCTGGTGTCGAAGACGTCCCAAGGCGGTCGCACGACGTACGTGTGGGACGAGAGGGAGCCGATGGCCAGCTACCTCTCGACCGTCACCATCGGAAAGTTCCAACTTTCCGACACCAAGATCGGAAATTTCCGGGTAATCACCGCCGTGGACCCGCGGAACGCTGCGAAAGCCGGAGACTTCGCCAAGCGCCACAAGCCCATCCTTGACTACTTCGGCTCGCTCTTCGGCCCCTACCCGTTCTCCTCGACCGGCGGCATCATCGATCGCGCGTCGGACGTCGGCTACTCGCTGGAGACGCAGACCCGCCCGATCTACCCCCAAGTACCGAGCGAGCCGCTGCTCTCCCACGAGCTCGCCCACCAGTGGTTCGGCGACGCCGTGACGCCGACACGCTGGAAGGACATCTGGCTCAACGAGGGCTTCGCCACCTACGCCGAATGGCTCTGGCAGGACAAGCTGGGCACCAAGAAGCTCCAGGACTCCTTCGACGAGGCCTACAGCCGTGCCCCGGAGGACGAGTTCTGGCAGACGCCCGCCGCCGACCCGGGCGGCGCGGCCGGGCTCTTCAAGGACGCCGTCTACTCCCGCGGCGCGATGACGCTGCACGTCCTGCGCGGCGCGGTCGGCGACCGCGCGTTCTTCACCATCCTCAGGACCTGGGTCAACGACCACAAGTACGGCAACGCCGACACCGCCGCCTTCATCGCCCTGGCCCAGCGGGTCTCGGGCCGGGATCTCGGCACGCTCTTCGACCAGTGGCTGTTCCAGCGGGGCAAGCCCACGCTGTGATCATTCTGGTACGGCCGCCCACCGGATTCGGACCGCAAGCCGTACCAGACCTGGCTAAGCTCAACAGCCATGGCCAGTCGTCCCTTGAACGAAGTCGTCGAAGCCGGATGGGCCAGTGCGCTGGAGCCCGTCTCCGAGCGCATCTCCCATATGGGCGAGTTCCTCCGCAATGAGATCGCCGAAGGCCGGCAATACCTCCCCGCGGGCGCCAACGTACTGCGCGCCTTCAACCAGCCCTTCGACGAGGTCAAGGTGCTGATCGTGGGCCAGGACCCCTACCCCACGCCCGGTCACCCCATCGGGCTGTCGTTCTCCGTCGCCGCCGACGTGCGGCCGCTGCCCGGCAGCCTGCTCAACATCTACAAGGAGATGGAGACCGACCTCGGGCTGCCGCGGCCGTCCAACGGCGACCTGACCCCGTGGGCCGACCAGGGCGTACTCCTGCTCAACAGAGTGCTCACCGTGATGCCCGGCAAACCCGCCTCCCACCGGGGCAAGGGCTGGGAAGAGGTCACCGAGCAGGCCATCCGCGCGCTGGTCGCCCGCGACAAGCCAATGGTCGCGATCTTGTGGGGCCGCGACGCGCGCAACCTGGCGCCGATGCTCGGCAGCGTGCCGCGCATCGAGTCCGCGCACCCGTCTCCGCTGTCTGCGCGCAACGGATTCTTCGGTTCCCGGCCCTTCAGCCGTGCCAACGAGCTCCTTGTTCAGCAAGGCGCCGGTCCTGTCGAGTGGAAGCTGCCCTAGCATCTTCGCCATGAGTGATAACGAGAAGTTCCTGCGCCTGACGGTCGAGCTGACCGTCGAGGTGCTCGACGTGGACGCGCTGCAGGCCGCGGCGCTGGCCGAAATCCGGCATCCCGACGCCGACCTCACCGAGGAAGAGCGGGCCGAGCAGGTGGAGCTCGTCAACTCCGACGACACCGGCGCGTCCGCCCTGCAGTGGCTGATCGAGCCGGACCACGTCCTGCAGCTCGTCGACCACATCGACGAGATCGAGCCGCGCGAGGCCGTCCTGGGCGTCGAGCCCTCCGACGGTCCCAGCGAGGAAGAGGAAGAGGACGACCACGAGCACGCCTGAGTCCAGTGCGGGCCACGAGGTCTGTTCGATCGAGCACCGATTGGCTTCGATCGGCATCGTGGCCCGCGCTGTGAGCTTTGAGAGGACATTGAGTTGATCGTCGCGTTCTCGATCACGCCGCTGGGCGTCGGCGAGGGAGTCGCCGAGCCGGTCGCGCGCGCCGTCAAGGTGGTGCGGGAGAGCGGGCTGCCCAACCGGACGGACTCCATGTTCACCACCATCGAGGGTGAGTGGGACGAGGTCATGGCGGTGGTCAAGCAGGCGGTGGACGTGGTGGCCGAGGTGGCGCCGCGGGTCAGCCTGGTGCTGAAGGCCGATCTCAGGGCCGGTGTCACCGACGGCATGACCAGCAAGATCGAGTCCCTCGAACGTCACCTGTCCTGACCGGTGCCTTTGGCTGGGGTCGGGTCAACCCTGGCCTAGTCGGCGAGGGCGTGCCGCCAGTGCTCGGCGGCTTGGGCCATGTCCTGGTGAAGGTGCTGGAAGAACCGGCTGGCGGTGTGCATGCGGGAGCCCGCCGGGTTGGTCACGCCGTAAAGCTGGGCTCCCTGCCGGGTGAAGTCCGCCCACAGGACCATGCCCTGGAGGCTGGCCAGCCAGGCCTGGTAGCAGACGTGGTCGTCGATCAGGTATCTCTCGCGCCGTCCCTGGCGTTCGCGGGCGATCAGCCCCCGCTGGTCGAGCCAGGCGACCGCCTTGGAGACCGAGGCCGGGCTCACCCGCAGCCGGGCGACGAGTTCGGCGGCGGTGGCGCCGCCGCTGTCGCTGACGAACAGGCAGACGAGGACCCTGGCCATCATGGCCGGGATCCCGGTCTGGGTCATCATCGTCGCGAAACGCTCCTCGAAATCCCGCACCGATTCCGGGTCCCACCCGGGCGCGTCCGCATGGGCGACGGGCGCGACGTGCGTGACCGACCTGTGGCGACGGGCCCGCCACCGCGCGGCCTGCTGGGCCTGGTTGGCCCGGTAACGGTGGTGTCCGCCGTTGCGGGCGACCTCGCGAATGATCGTGGACTTGGACCGTCCGAGCCGGCGGGCGATCTCGGCGTACGGAAGGCCCGCGGTCAACCCGGCCGCGACCTGCTGACGCTCCTCGAAGGTCATCCGGCCTCCTGCCATCGTCACTCCTCTCCTCCGGCCGATCACGCTTGCCGGTGCATTCAGCTACAGAGTCAACGCATCGATCGCGTCGCTTCTAGCTCGGCTTATCGCCGCGACTTGTTGTTTCTGATGGAACCACATTCCTAGCGTTTCGCTCATCGCAAACACAGCACACGACAAGGAGACCGCGATGAGCGCGACATTGCCGACCGAGCGGCGCGCGGGCCACCCGTTAGACCCGCCCACGGGATTGGCCGAGCTCCGCGAGCAGCGCCCGCTGAGCCGGCTGGCCTACCCCGACGGTCACGAAGGTTGGCTGGTCACCAGCCACGCCCTGGTGCGCGCGGTGCTGGCCGACTCGCGGTTCAGCGTCCGGGCCGAGCTACGGCACATGCCGATCTCCGGGGCCCCGGACAGCGACCAGCCCCCACCTCCAGGGATGTTCGGCGGCATGGACGCACCGGACCATACGCGCTACCGCAACCTGCTCACCGGGAAGTTCACCGTTCGCCGCATGCGCCAGTTGAGCGAGCGGGTCACGCGGATCACCGAAGCGCACCTGGCCGCGATGGAGCGGCAGATCGGCCCGGTGGACCTGGTGACGGCCCTGACGCAGCCGGTCCCCGCGCAGATGATCTGTGAACTGCTCGGCGTGCCGTACCAGGACCGGGCCCGATTCCAGCAGCACGCGCTGGACTTGTTCCGCCTGAACGCCCCACCGGAGGAACTGGCGGCGGCCTACGGAGCGGTGCACGCGTTCGTCCAGGAGCTGGTCGCGGCCAAGCGGACGACCCCCACCGACGACCTGCTCAGCGATCTGACCGAAACCGATCTCACCGACGAGGAACTGGTCAACATCGGCTTCTCGCTCCTGGGCGCCGGCATGGACACCACGGCCAACATGCTCGCGCTCGGCGTGTTCGCGCTGCTCGTCCACCCCGACCAGCTCGCCGCCCTGCGCGCGAACCCCGGCATCGCCGACCGCGCGGTCGAGGAACTGCTGCGGTACGCGAGCATCATCCCGTTCACCATCCGCACGGCCCTGACCGACGTGGAGCTGAACGGCGAGGTGATCAAGGCCGGGGAGACGGTCACCATCTCGGTACCGGCGGCCAACCGCGATCCCGCGCACTTCGCCGACCCCGACACCCTCGACCTGCTCCGCTCGACCAGCGGCCACGTGGCCTTCGGCCACGGCGTGCACCAGTGCCTCGGTCAGCAGCTCGCGCGGGTGGAACTCCAGGTCGCGCTGCCCGCCCTGGTCACCAGATTCCCGGACCTGCGTCTGGCCGTCCCGGTTCAGGACGTGGCCCTGCGCACCGACATGCTCATCTACGGCGTGCACGCGCTGCCCGTCGTCTGGGGGGTGTGACCCATGCCGAAGGTCTGTCTGGTCACCGGGGCATCGGCCGGTATCGGTCTGACGACCGCCCTGGAACTACTGCGCGCCGGCCACGTCGTGTACGGGGCCGCCCGGCGCGTACGGAAGATGGACGTCCTGCGCGAGGCCGGCGGGCACGTTCTGGAGATGGACGTGCGCCGCGACGCCGACCTTGACCGGGCGATCGCCACGATCCTGCGGGAGCAGGGCCGGATCGACGTTCTGGTCAACAACGCCGGAACGGTCCTGCACGGCGCGGTCGAGGACGTCCCCCTGGACCGGGCGCGCGACCAGTTCGAGGTCAACGTCCTGGCTCCCGCCCGATTGATCCAGCTCGTCCTGCCGCGCATGCGCGAACAGGGATCCGGGATGATCGTCAACGTATCCTCGATCGGCGGCGAGATCAGCCTGCCGCTGGGCGCCTGGTACTACGCCGCCAAACACGCCCTGGAGGCCCTCTCCGACACGCTGCGCATGGAGGTCGCGCCGTTCGGGATCAACGTCGTGATCGTTCAGCCCGGCATCATCAAGACCGAGTTCGAGGACCAGACCGCCGCGCAACTGCGCGAGCACTCCGGGCTCGGCGCCTACCGTTCGATGGCCGAGGCGATGGCCGCACGCAGCGAGAACGGGCTCGCCGAGGGCTCCGATCCCCGGGTCGTCGCCGAGACCATCCGCGCGGCAGTCGAATCCGACGCTCCGCAGACCCGCTACGCCGTCGGCTGGCTCGCCGACAAGCTCCTGGAACTCAACCGGACCCTGCCTGACCGCGAGTTCGACGCACTGGCGAGCCGCTCGATCACCCCTCCCCCGTAGGGGTCTCCCAGGGACCCCAGCCACAACAGACCGTCTCCCTCTTCTCCTCCAAGGAGGTATCCCTCCGGAAGGGCCCCAACCACCACGAACCACCTCCATCCGCTCCTCCAAAGGAGGTATCCCTCCACAAGGACCTCAGCCACCACGGGCCGTCACAGGAGATGAGGCGGTCGTGTAACGAACCACCCGGGGAACCCCACCTCATCGGGCGGTCCCTGACCGGCCCGGTGCCGAACAACCGTTGCGACCCCAGCCGACTGCTTCCGGTCCACTCCTCACGGGGTTTCCCACTACCGCCCTCTAGTACATTTCGAGATATGTCTTGACCCGCCTCGCAGACGCGACATATCGTGTCGCTCGACCAATAACGCGATACTACGCGTTCCAGGAGGTGGGTTGAGTGCACGAGCGAGTACCCGTTCTTGTCGTCGGCGGCGGTTACGCCGGGCTGAGTGCAGCAGCGCTGCTGGCGTGGCGTGGCGTGCCTGTCATGCTGGTCGAGCGGCACCCCAGTACGTCGGTCCAGCCCAAGGCGTTCGGGATAGGCCCCAGAGCCGTCGAGTTACTGCGGCCGGTGCCCGGGGTCGAGCAGTCACTGCGGGACATCTGGCAGGGCATCGGTGACGGCATGCGCATCGCGATCGCGGCGAACCTGGCCGACCCGAACCCGCACATGATCGTGACCGGCGACGAGGACGACTTCGCCTTCCTCGCCGACGTCACGCCCGCCGTCCAGGTGGGCGCCCCTCAGGCGGAGGTCGAGCGGGTGCTGCGGGCCAAGGCCGAGGAGTTGGGGGCCGACCTGCGGTTCTCCACCGAGCTGGTCTCGCTGGAGCAGGACGCCGAGGGGGTCACGGCGGTCATCCGCGCCGACGGCGTCGACAGTGTCGTACGGGCCGACTACGTGGTGGCCGCCGACGGCTTCCGCAGCCCGCTCCGCGCCCAGCTCGGCATCCCCGCTTCGGGGAAGGGCGAGCTGGGGCTGATGTGCTCGATCATGTTCGATGCCGACCTGACCGGGCTGGTACGGGAGCGCGAGGTCACGCTCTGGTACCTGCAGAACGAGGTCTTCACCGGCGTCATCGTGACCGGCACGGGCGTGGGTGCGCACGTGGTGGGCGTCAACTACGACCCCGCCAAGGGTGAGAGCGAGGCCGACTTCACCGAGGAGCGCTGCGTCGAGCTGGTACGAGTGGCGACCGGCGTGCCCGACCTCGACGTACGGGTGCTCGACAAGACCACCTTCGCCATGGCGCACGTCGTGGCCGACCGCTACCGCGACGGGCGGGTGTTCCTGGCCGGCGACGCGGCTCACACGATGCCGCCCACCGGTGGGCAGGGCGGCAGCACGGCGCTCCAGGACGGCTGCGACATCGCGTGGCGACTCTGGCTGGTGGCGACCGGACAGGCCGGGCCGGATTTCCTCGACACCTACGACGCCGAACGCCGTCCCATCGGCACGCTGACGGCCGACGCCCAGCTCGCGAACCTCGGCCATCGGATGCCTCCCGCGATGCGTACCGAGTACCCGGAACCGCTCGAAGACCCCCTGGCCGCCATGATCGGATACCGCTACCACTCGACGGCGATCCTGGAGGAGCCCGATGATGACGGGTCGATCCTGGAAGATCCGCGCGTACCGACCGGGCGTCCGGGGAGTCGCGCCCCGCACGTGCCGCTCGACTGGGACGGGCAGCTGATTTCGACCATCGACCTGTTCGGATCCGGTTTCGTGCTGATCGCCGGACCTGGGGGACAGCATTGGATGGACGCGGGGCGGCTGATCAAGGAGCGGCTGCGCATCCAGCTCACGCGCGTGCTGGTGGACGAGGAACTGATGGACGTCGAAGGCTGCTGGGCGGAGAGGTACGGCGTGGACAGGGGTGGCGCCGTGCTGATCCGGCCCGACGGCTACGTCGCCTGGCGCTCGCCGTACGCCGACCCGGACCCCGCGACCACCCTCGAACGGGTACTCCGGCAGGTGCTCAGCCGCTAGTTTCCCTCGGTCGCCTCAGAAGAGGCGCAGCTGTCCGGTCCGCTGGGCTCGTGCCTCTCCCAGCCGGAGCGCGACGACCGCCGCGAGCAGCAGGGCTCCGGACAGTACGGCCAGCCCGGTCAGCTCCCCGGCCAGGTCGCCGATGCCCTGGCCGTCGAGCAGCGCACCACGTACGACCGCCAGGCTGCCGGTGAGCGGGAGCACCGAGCCGACGGCCCGGATCCAGCCGGGCAGCGCGAACACCGGCAGCCGCACCCCGCTGGCGAACCACATCGGATCGTCCAGCAGCGTGTAGAGGAAGGCGGCGTCCCTGGAGAAGATCAGCAGGCTGTTCAGGAACGCCCCCCACGCGACCGCGGGCACCAGCATGGCCAGGAAGACCACCGCGTACATGGCCGGGTGGGCCACGTTCACCACGTCCAGCAGCGTGAACATCGCCACCGCGAAACAGGCGAACAGCCAGGCGTTCTGCACCAGCGCGCCGAACCCGTTGGCGACGACCACGACCAGCCGGTTCGCGGGTGACAAAAAGAGGAGTTCCAGCGTGCCGGTCTGACGCTCGAAGGAGAAGTGCCAGGCCGACTGCACCAGCGAGAAGAAGAACGTGAACCCGAGCGCGCCCGTGGCCAGGAAGGCGAGCAGCCGTTCCGGGTCGGCGGCGAGTGGCCAGCGCTCGGCGATGCCCGGCGTGGCGGCCAGCGGCCGGAGCGTGTAGTAGGTCTCGGCGAGCTTCAACAACGGCCAGACCAGCATCGAGAACAGGACCAGCTTGCTGCCGAAGATCTGGCGATGCTGCTTGAGCGCCTCGGCCCGCATGACCTTCATCGCGTGCCTCACGTCATCACCTGCCACCGGCTGGTGGTGCGGCTGCCGAGGGCACAGGCCGTACAGCCGGTGCCGGTCTCGGTGCGACACCACGCCGGCGTCGTACCGACCTCCGCGCGGGTCCACGGCGGAGTGATGCCCATCCGGAGGCGGCACCACGTCGATGTCACACCCAACCCCGTGCGGCACGGCGACCAGCTCGTGTGCGGCCCGATCACGCGACCACCTCCAGGGAGCGGTCGCTCAGCGCGAGGATCGCGTCCTCAAGGGACGGCTCGACGATCTCCAGCCCGCCGAGCGCGCCGCCCGCCTCGATGATCGTCGTGGTCAGCGCCCCGGTCAGGTCGTCCGGATGGTTCAGCTCGATCACCCCACCCGGTGCGAGCCGTACGCGGCTGTCGAAGGCCCGTACGGCGGCCTCGATCTGGGGCGACAGGTTCGTGACCGTGACCCGGACCGTACGATGGCAACCGGTCTGGGCCATCAGCTCGGCCGGCGAGCCTGCCGCGAGGTGGCGGCCGTCGCCGATCACGTACACGTGCTCGCAGAGCTGCTCGACCTCGGCCAGGTAGTGGCTGGTGAGGAGCACGCCCTTGCCCCGCTCGGCCAGCCCGGCCACGACCTTGCGCAGGTCACGGGCGATCGGCGCGTCGAGCCCCAGCGTGGGCTCGTCGAGCAGCAGGTAGTCGGGGTCGTTGATCAGCCCCCGGGCGATGGACAGGCGCTGGGTCATGCCGCGCGAATACTGTTCGACCCGCGTGGCGGCGGCGTCTGTCAGACCGACGAGTGCGAGCAGCTCTTCGATGCGCGGTTTGAGGACCTTTGTGGGGATGTCATAGAGCTGGCCGAAGTACCAGAGATTCTCCCGGCCGGTCATCCGTGCGTAGACCATGCGCTCGCCGCCGGCGATCAGGTTGATCCTCTTGCGTACGGCATGCGGCTGTCTGACCGGGTCGAGGCCGCCCACGCTGACGGTGCCGGACGTCTGCCGGAGCAGGGTGGCCAAGATCTTGATGGTGGTGGTCTTACCCGCGCCGTTCAGCCCGAGCAGCCCAGTGACGCGGCCGCCGGGGATCGACAGGTTCAAGCCGTCAACGGCCACCTTCGCGCCGAACTCCTTACGCAAGTTCACGGTCTCGATCATCAAAAACTCCGTTCCATGGCCCTGCGCTCCGCCCAGGGCATCGCGAGTAATCCGGCGGCGGCGTAGGCGAGACCGAGCGTGACGGCGACGGCGAAGCGGCCGGGATCCAGTCCGGTGCCGCCGGTGAAGACGCCGCGGATCACGTCCATGGCGGCCGTCACCGGCACCACCTCGCCGAGCCATCGGAACGCCTCAGGCAGGTACTCCCTCGGAAAGGTGAACCCGGACAGCAGGGCTATCGCGTGGAACACACTGTTCTGGGTGATGTGCGCCTCACCGGCGACGATCATCACGTTGCTCAGCACGGCCGACATCCCGAACACCGCCAGAGCCAGCCCCGCCACGGCCAGCACGGCGTCCACCGCCCCCGTGGGCGCCGGCCGTACTCCGAACAATGCCGCGCACCCGAACAACACGCCCACCTCGACCGCCACCGCGGTGAAGGCGAACGCCGAGAAGCCCAGCAGGTACGGCAGGCGCCGCGCCGGAGCGACTAGCAGCGCACCCATGGTGCCTTCGCGCTGCTCCTGGATCATCGCCTTGCCGGTCCAGAGGATGCCGTGGACGACGAACATGTACGCGCCGGCGCCCACGGCGATGTACCCGAGATAGTCGCCGGTGCCCGCCTTTCCGCGGAACTCCGCGGATATCTCCCCGCCCGCCACGACCCGCAGCCCCAGGTAGGCCAGCCCGATGGTGAAGACGCCCAGCAACAAGGTGCCGATGAAGTATGACCATGGGTAGGCCCGCCTGGTCACCAACCACGACCGTCTCAGGGTCGCCCATGCCACGCTCATAAGTCTCCTTTGGGAACTGACTAAGTTTCTATCAGAGACTCACTTGGCGGTAAAGTCGGGGAATGGCCAGAGAGCTGCGCTCGCAGGACGCCGACTGCTCGATCGCCCAGGCGGCCGCCGTGATGGGTGATTGGTGGAGCCTGCTCATCGTCCGCGAGGTGACCCGCGGACATCGCCGGTTCGACGACCTGCTGGGCGAGCTGGGCATTTCCCGCAAAGTCCTGACGGAACGCCTCAAGCACCTGGTGGAGCACGGGGTGCTGACGCGTGAGCCGTATCAGAGCGGGCCGGTGCGGTACGAGTACGTACTCACGGACGCGGGCTGGGCGCTGGCACCCATGCTGATCACGATGCAGGACTGGGCAGACCGCTGGCTCCTCGGCGACGGCACCCTCACGGGCGTAGCGGCCCCGCGAAGCCAGGAAGCCGCCCGCGTCCACGCCCTACTGGGCACCCACCTCCCGGACCCACTACGGCTGCCCGCCGTCATCAACCGCCCACCACTCACCACCGACCAGACCAACGGCGCCAGCTACCCACCGGCCACCACTGACCCCACCAGCACCGCCAACCGGACCGACGGAGCCAACCATCCGCCGCCCACCACCGACCCCACCAGCACCGCCAACCGTCCATCAGCCACCATCGACCCGAAAGGCCCGAATGCCACAGACGGCACGGAGGGCACAGATGGCTCGCGTGGCACGGACGGCTCGCGTGGCATCGACCGCACGGGCAACCCAGGCGACATGGTGGTCCGTCCATCGGTCGCCATGAGTCAAACGACGTCGCTCGATGTCGTGGCGGACGCGCGGGCGACGGTCCTGTTCGCGTACCCGTCGACGGGTATGCCCGCGCCGCTACCGCCCGGCTGGAATCAAGTCCCCGGAGCAGCGGGCTGCACGCTCGAGAACCGTATCTTCCGCGACAGGCACCCCGAGTTCGCCGCCCATGACATCGCCGTCCACGGAGTGAGCACGCAACGCCCCGACGAGCAGGCCGCCTTCGCCGCCGCTGAAGACATCCCGTTCCCCCTGCTCTCGGACATGGACCTGCGCCTGGCGGCGGCTCTTCGCCTCCCCACCTTCCGCGCCGGCCAGGCCTTGCGCCACAAGCGCCTGATCCTGGTCGTGGACCGTTTCCGGGTGATCCGCCACGTCATCTTCCCCGTACTGGACATCCCGGCCGCCATCACCGAGGCACTGACAGCCGCCGAAGCCATCAGCTGACACAACGCAGGCACCCGACCCAACGCAGACACCTGCCGATCCTCGTCCGGCATCCCCTCAGGCCCATCCCCCGGCCCTCGTCCAGCACCCCTCGCACCATCCCGGACCCTCCGCCAACACTCCCCTCAGGCCCGTCCGCCGCCCCCCGTCCAGCACCCCGCGCACCATCCCCGGACCCTCCGCCAACACTCCCCTCAGGCCCGTCCCCGATGCTCGCCAGAGGGTCAGTTGGCGAGTAGTTGCTCGCGCTCTGCCAGCAGCGCTCTGTGCTGGGCTTCCAGTTGCGTACTGCGACCGGCCAAGGCCTGTACGGTCTCGGTGACCCACTGGGAGATCGACGCCACCGCGTCGCGGGTCTTGTTGATGCGCTGGTGTTTGAGTGCGTCAGTGATGATGTTGTCGAAGAACGAGTCCACGAACCACCGCGTGTCCACCTTGGGCATCTGGAGGTCGCTGATCCACCCGATGTCCGCCAGTTCGCGGGAGAAGACGTCGAGCGCTCGCTGGGCGTGCCAGGCCGCCTGGTCCGCCCTCGACAGATGGCCGTGTTCGATCGCGTCGGCCAGTACACCGCCACCGAGCATGTCCCACGTCGACGCGCCGCGTGCCTTGCTCAGCAGCGTCAGGACGATGCCCAGCGCCTTGCCCGCGGCCTTGCCTGCTTGCCAAGCTTCGAGGTGTTCCCTGATGTCGGCTTGCGTGTCGGCCAGTTTCTTCGATGTCCTGAGCAGCTTCTGACCGTGTTCGTCGCCCTGCCCGATCAGGAGCCGCTCCTTGTCGGCCAGCAGTTTCTCGTACACCTGACGCGCCCCCGAGATCGAGGCCAGTTCGCGGTCGGTGACCTCCAGGTCGGCGGTCAGATCCTCGAGCCGCCTCCGCTGGCCGTGCAGCCGCTCCCAGGCGGCCTCGGCTTCGGCTCGTTCCCTGGCCAGCCTGTCCTCCCTGGAGCCCGCGACGGGGGCCGCGAGCAGGGCCAGGAAGCCGCCTAGCCGGCCTTCCAGGCGGGCGACGTCGTGCTGCTCTTTGGCCAGTTGTGTCTCCAACTGGCCGGTCAGCTCGGTGACCTCCCGGATCTGGTCGGCTGTCGCCTGCCGCCGAGTGGTCAGGTGGTCGAATCGGCGAATCTGCTCGCGTGACTCACGTAATTTACGGTCAACGTCTTCGAAAGCGTCCACATGGGTTCTACGAATGGCAACCATACGGGGTTCCTCTTGAAAGGGTGCGAACCGGTTTACGCCACCAGGGTTGGGGCCGGTTCTGTCGGCTCACTGCAAATGACGACCGATACGTCGCATGCCGGGCTTCCTCCTGAAAGGTTGTGGATGGTTTATGTCACTGAGGCTGAGGCGGGTCCATTTCGTCACTGCCGACGATGGGCGACAGATGGCAGTCCGGGCTTCCCCCTGGAAGGTGTGGGGCGGTCTACGCCGCGAGAACTTGGAATGGGTCCGCCAAGTCACAGCCGAGGACGGTCGGCATGTCGTGGGCGGTGCGGTGGGTGGCGCACAGCCAGTCGTTGAGGGAGCCGCTGAAGCCCGATGGTGGGCCCACCTTGAGGTGGGTGACCTGGCCGGTGCCCGGGGGTGGGTCGGCCCTTAGGTAGGCGACCTGGCCCGCGCCTGGAACCGGGGCGACCTTGAGCCGGCCGATGCGGCCGACGCGGCCGTGGCTGGTGGGGTCGGTGTCGTAGGGGGTGAGGTGGACGGTGAAGGGTGAGCCGTCGTGCCCGGCTGAGGTCGCTATGCGCACGTGGTCGTCGATCGAGCGCACGGTGGCGTCCGGGTGGGCCGCGAGGAAGGCCAGGTGATCGGTGACGAGGTGGTGTGCCACTCTGCGGAGCAGGCTCGTGGCGCACAGGCTGTGAGCGCAGGCTGCGCCGTCCAAGGTGATCTCGGGCAGGGCGAAGCGACGCAGTCCCCGGGAGGTGACGCGCAGGCAGTCGCAGGCGCCGGTGTCAGCCGGGTCCCACGGCGGGCAGGTGGCGTCCCCGTGCACCTGCACGTCCCAGCCCAGCCAGTCGTCGGCCAGGCGGAACACGGGCGACTCACCGATTGCCGGGAAGGCGACCGGGCCCTCTCCCCGCCGATGACCGACCGCCCCGGTCCGCGGCCCGGCGACGACCGACCCAAAAGCCGATCCGGACACCGGCCCAGACATCGGTCCGGAAAACCGCCCAGAGACCGACCCGGACTCCGGCCTAGCGACCGCCGGCCCAGAGGTCGGCCCGGGCACCGGCCTAGAAACCGCCCCGGATCCGGATCCAGAAGCTGGCCCGGCTACTCGCCTGGGCACCCGTCCAGAGGTTGGTTGGACGCCGTCGGTGCTGGGTGGTGGCGAGGGAGGGGGCGGGATGTCGGTGTGTCGATCGCAGGTGAGCAGTGTGATGCCGGTCAGCGGATCTATGACCAGCCCCTCGCACTCCTGCGCCACCGCGCGCGCCGCCGCACGGGCTACCTGGATGCTGGTGGGCAAGGCGTGCGGGGGTGCTGTCGAGGAGACCAGGACGTGCTGCTGGGCTCGGCGGAGCAGGTGGCGCTCCTCGATCGCGAGCGTGACACCGGCCGGTCTCCAGGGTGAGCGGTGATGGGTGACGGTCAGGAGCGGGCTGCCCAGGGCGGCGCTCACCGCCCGTCTGTAGGGTCTGCCGACCCGCCATGGCATGAACGACTCGATGTCGAAAGGGACATGCACGACGGGGACGACGAAGTGGGACGTCAGGCGGGCAGGCAGGGGGAGAGTGATCTTCACGAGAGCCTCCGGGGGTGCGGTGGGGCACCAGGATCGGTGATCGGGAGGTGGAGGCGTGGAGGCGAACGGCGTTCTGGGGATAAGTTTCGGCAGATGGGGCCGAGGCTGTGGACAACAGCCGGGGCTGTGGACAACAAAGGACAGGCCAAGGACATCCGTCCGTCGCGGCTCCTGCGGGGCGCCGGATGGTCAGACAGCTGATCCAGGTCCGCTCTTCTGACCGCTAGGGGACCTGAAGATCGCCATGCTCTGCCCAGGCAGCCAAACCCCGTCCTCACCACCGGTGACCGGTTCATCAGAGGCCAGCAGTGCCGCCCCCACCGACACCGGCAACGTCACCGAGTCCGCCCCGAAATTGACGGTGACGCACAGCGACCCCCGCCACATCACCAGCCACTTCCCGTCCGGGTCGAACTCCACCCGGACGCTGTCGAAATGCGGGTCCGACAGCTCGGGCAGCGCCTTACGCAGTGCGATCAGGTCGCGGTACCAGCAGAGCAGCGACCAGTGGACCTCCTGTTTCACCTCATCCCAGTCCAGCTTGGAGCGCAGGAACGTCTCCTCACGCGAGGGGTCGGGAGCGTCCCAGGCGTACCCGAAGCCGTCGAACTCCTGCTCCCTGCGCCCGCCCTCGCTCTCGCGCAACTGCGGGTCGACGTGGTCGGAGAAGAACAGGAACGGCGTACCGGCTCCCCACTCCTCCCCCATGAACAGCATCGGGGTGAACGGCGAGGTCAGCAGCAGCCCGGCGCCGAGTTTGAGAGCGGAGACGGGCAGCCGGTCGCCCAGGGGCCGGTTGCCGATCTGGTCGTGGTTCTGCAGGCAGGCGACCAGCCGGTGGCCGGGCACTCCGGCGTACGGCGCCCCATGCGTACGGCCGCGGAAGCTCGACCAGCCGCCCTCGTGTACGACACCGCGGGTCAGTGCCTTGGCCAGCGCGGACAGGTCGGTGAAGTCGGCGTAATAGCCGTGACTCTCACCGCTCACCGCGCAGTGCAGCGCGTGGTGGACGTCGTCGTCCCACTGCGCGGTCATTCCCAGCCCGCCCGCGTCGAGGGAGCGGACCATGTGCGGGTCGTTGAGGTCGGATTCGGCGATGAGCGACAGCGGCCTGCCCACCGCGCAGGACAGCGCGTCCACCTGGTCGGACAGCTCGGCCAGCAGGTGTGTGGCGCGCTTGTCGTGCAGCGCGTGCACGGCGTCGAGCCGCAGGCCGTCGATGTGGTAGTCACGCAGCCACTGCAGGGCGTTCTCGATGAAGTAGCGGCGCACCTCGTCGGACCCCGGCCCGTCGAGATTGACCGCCTCGCCCCAATAGCTCCCGCTGAATCCGGCGAAGTAGGGCCCGAAGGGGTGCAGGAAGTTGCCCGACGGCCCCAGGTGGTTGTAGACGACGTCGAGCAGGACGCCGATGCCGGCGCGATGGCAGGCGTCGACGAACGACTTGAGCCCGTCGGGGCCGCCGTACGTCTCGTTGACCGCGTACAGGTCCACCCCGTCGTAGCCCCAATTACGCCCACCGGGCACCGGGGCCACCGGCATGACCTCCACGAAGTCCACGGACAGCTCGACGAGATGCGGCAGCTTCTCGATGGCCGCCTCGAACGTGCCCGTCTGGGTGAACGTCCCGATGTGCAGCTCGTAGATCACCGAGCCGCGCAGGTCACGGCCGGTCCACTCGTGGTCGGCCCACGTGTAGCGCGCGTGGTCGTAGACGGCGCTGGGCCCGAAGACGCCATCGGGCTGGCGGCGGGAGCGGGGGTCGGGGTACGGGCCTTCGCCGTCGAGTACGTACCGGTAGCGAGTCCCATGCCCGGCCTCTGGTACGTCGGCCGCCCACCAGCCGCCCGCACCGGCGGTCATCGCGCGGCGCCCGTCGAGGACGTCGTCCAGATCGACCTCCACGGTCGTGGCATTCGGAGCCCACACCTCAAAGATCATGTCTCTCCAGCAGCGCGACGGGGTATCGGGCGAGCAGGTGAGCGAGCGGGACGCGGCCGGTGAAGACGCCGCCGGTCAGTAGTTCGCGCCAGGTTCCGGTCGGGAGGGTCAGCGTGGTACCGCCCCAGCCGAGACACATCTCCCGCTCCCCAGGCCATACATCCGCGGTCTGTGCGTCTGCGGCCTGTGAGCCCGTGGCCGGTGCACCTGCGGCCTGCGCGCGGCGGGCGAGGCGGACGGGCAGGCGCGTGGCGACCGCGACCGCGCGCGGCGGTTCGTCACCGCGCGCGAAGGCGATCGCGTGCTCCGCCGCCTCCCCTTCCGCCAGGAGCGGTGTGTACGGCGCCGCGGGGTCGAGCCGGCGCCGCAGCCGCAACGCCTGGGTCGTCACGGCGAGCTTGGCCGCGTCCCACCGCGAAACCGGCGACCGCCCGAACGTCACCGGCCGCCGATTGTCCGGGTCGACCAGCGAGAAGTCGGTCATCTCGTTGCCCTGATAGACGTCCGGCACCCCCGGCATCATCAGCTGGACGAGCTTGGCCCCGAGCGAGTTGGCCATGGCGAAGGCGTCGATGCGCTCGGTGAACTCGCCCACCGGCAGCTTCACGGCCGCCGAAGAAAAGTCGCGAAGCCGCTGTTCGTACCCCTGATCAGGATTTATCCAGGAAATGGAGGTCTTGGCCTCCCGTGCCGCCTTGAGCAGGTATTCGGCGAACCGTTCGCCGGAGATCGGCCAGGCCGCCATCAGGTTCTGCCAGGCCAGGTAGTCGAGCCGCGGATCGAAGCTCACGGCCGCCGACCATTCCGACACCGCCTCCGCCCACTCCCCGGGCAGCTCCGACAGCACGGCCAGCCGGGCGCGGACGTCTTCCGACCGCTTGGTGTCGTGCGTGGACAGCGTGGTCATCGTGTACGGCCGCAGGTCACGGCAGAAGGCGTGGAAGTCCGGCACCGAGACGCCGAACAGGTCCGGATCGCCGCCGACCTCGTTCAGACACGACAGGGGGAACCACCGGTACAGCGCCGTATCCTCGACCCCCTTGGCCATGACCGGCCCGCAGGTCTGCTGGAAACGCGTGATCACGTCGTCGGGGCCGTACAGGACCTGCTGGACGAACGGTTGCACGGCGGGTGAGCATGAGTCGGCGGCCCGCTCGACGATCTCCACCGATGCGGGCGGCGGCGGCTCGCCCGGCACCATATACGCCCGGTACACCGGCATCGCGGCGAGCAGCTCGGCGACGGCGGCCGGCGCGCAACCGGCGGCGCGGGCCAGACGGCGCACCTCGGCGCCGAAGAACAGCTCGATCACCTCGCGCTTGGCCTGCGCCACCACCGGCCGGAAATCGCCGGGCAGGCCGGTGAGCCGGGTGAACAGCTCGACCAGCGGCGCCTCACCGGCCGGGTCGACGAACAGGCCGTTGACCCGGTTCAGCACCTCGTAGCCGGTGGTACCCTCGCAGTCCCAGTCCTCGGGCAGCCGCTCGTCGCCGATCAGGATCTTCTCCACGACCGTCCAGGCGCCGCCGGACCTGGCGCGCAGGCGTTCGAGGTAGCCGCGCGGGTCGGCCAGCCCGTCCGGATGATCGACGCGCAGCCCGTCTACCAGGCCCTCGTCGAGCAGCCAGAAGATCACTTCATGCGTGGCGAAGAGCACCTCAGGGTCCTCGACCCGCAGCCCGATCAGCGTCGACACGTCGAAGAAGCGCCGGTAGCCCGGCCCCTGACGCCAGTCGACCAGCCGGTAGTGCCCGGGATGGGGGAAGACGTGCTCGTGGTAGCGCAGCACGTCGCCGTCGACCACCGGCTCGACGTCGTCGCCGAGCACCGGCAGCGCCACCTTCCCGCCGTCCCAGTCGATGTCGAACCAGGCTGCGTACGGGGAGGCAGGTCCTTCGGCGAGTACGGACCAGAACTGGGCGTTGATCGTGTTCATGTGGTTGGGCACGATGTCGAGGACGATGCCGAGATCCTGTGCCGCCAGCTGCTCGGCCATCTCGCGGAATCCCTTGGCGCCGCCGAACTCCGCCCTGATCCGGGAGTGGTCCGTGACGTCGTAGCCGTGCAGCGAGCCGGGCGTCGCCTGCAGGATCGGCGACAGGAACACGTGGCTGACCCCCAGATCCCGCAGATACGCGGCGATCTCCCCCACCTGGGCGAACCCGAAGTCGGGCGTCAGCTGGACCCGATAGGTCGAGACCGGCCTAGACACGACGGAGCACCCGTACGCTGCGACCAGGCACCGCGACCCCTTCCCCGGCTCGGCACATCCGGACGTCGAGCACGATCGGCATGGCGGTGTCGATCTCGGTCTGCCACATCTCGCCGTAGTCCTTGGGGACCGTGAACGTGATCATGTCGTGGTGGGCGTTGAACAGCAGCAGGAACGAGTCATCCCTGATCGGCCGCCCGCGCCGGTCGGGCTCGGTGATCGCCTCGCCGTTGAGGAAGACGGCCAGCGACTTGGCGTAGCCGACGTTCCAGTCGCTGTCGGTCATCTCCTCCCCCGAGGGGGTGAGCCAGGCGATGTCGTTCAGGCCGCGCACCGGTTTGCCGTAGAAGAAGCGCCTGCGCCGGAAGACCGGATGCTTCTTGCGCAGCGCGGCCAGCCGCTGCGTGAACTCCAGCAGCAGCCAGTTCTCCCTGACGTCGGACCAGTCGACCCAGGTCAGCTCGTTGTCCTGGCAGTAGCCGTTGTTGTTGCCGTGCTGGGTGCGGCCCAGCTCGTCGCCGTGGGAGAGCATCGGCACACCCTGCGACAGGAAGAGCGTGGTCAGGAAGTTGCGCTTCTGCTGCTCGCGCAGCGACTCGATGGCCAGGCCCGCCGGGCCCTCCGCGCCGCAGTTCCAGGACCGGTTGTCGTCGGTGCCGTCGCGGTTGCCCTCCTTGTTGGCCTCGTTGTGCTTGACGTCGTACGAGACCAGGTCCTGGAGGGTGAAACCGTCGTGGCAGGTGACGAAGTTGATCGAGGCGGCGGGCCGGCGGCTGTCGTCGAGGTAGAGGTCGCTGGAGCCGGTGAACCGGGAGCCGAACTCGGGCAGCGTCGCGGGCTGCCCGCGCCACAGGTCGCGGATGGTGTCGCGGTAGCGGCCGTTCCACTCCGTCCATCGTGAGGGGAAGTTGCCGACCTGGTAGCCGCCCGGCCCGAGGTCCCACGGCTCGGCGATCAGCTTGACCTGCGACAACACCGGGTCCTGCTGGACCAGGTCGAAGAAGGAGCTCAGCCGGTCGACCTCGTGCAGCTCACGGGCCAGGGTCGAGGCCAGGTCGAAGCGGAACCCGTCGACGTGCATCTCGATGACCCAGTAGCGGAGCGAGTCCATGATCATCTGAAGCGCGTGGGGCGAGCGCATGAGCAGGCTGTTGCCGGTGCCCGTGGTGTCCAGGTAGTAACGCTTGTCGCCGTCGACCAGCCGGTAGTAGTCGGGGTTGTCGATCCCCCTGAGGGACAGCGTCGGCCCGAGGTGGTTGCCCTCGGCCGTGTGGTTGTAGACGACGTCGAGGATGACCTCGATCCCCGCCTCGTGCAGCGCCCGCACCATGGCCTTGAACTCCAGCACCTGACCACCCCGCTGCCCCTGGCTGGAGTAGCGGTTGTGCGGCGCGAAGAAGCCGATCGAGTTGTAGCCCCAGTAGTTGGACAGCCCGCGCTGCTCCAGGATGTCGTCGGTGACGTACTGATGGACGGGCATCAGTTCGAGCGCCGTCACGCCGAGCTTGGTGAGGTGGTCGATGATCTCCGGGTGGCCGAGCGCGGCGTACGTGCCGCGCAGGTGCTCGGGGATCTTCGGGTTGCTGATCGTCAGGCCGCGCACGTGCGCCTCGTAGATCACGGTGTCGTGGTACGGCGTGGCGGGCGGCCGGTCATGTCCCCACCCGAAGAACGGATTTATCACGATAGAGCGGTGGACATAGGGCGCTGAGTCGGCGTCATTGCGCGCGTCGGGCTCGCCGAAAGGGTAACCGTAGACCGCCTCGTTCCAGGTGACACCACCCTCGATCGCCATCGCGTACGGGTCGAGCAGCAGCTTGGCCGGATTGCACCGCAAGCCCCGCTCCGGCTCGTAGGGCCCGTGGACGCGATAGCCGTAGCGCTGGCCCGGACCTATGCCCGGCAGGTAACCGTGCCAGATGAACCCGTCGACCTCGGTCAGCGGCACCCTGGACTCGACGTTGGCCTCGTCGAAAAAGCACAGTTCGACCTTGTCCGCGACCTCCGTATAAAGCGAGAAATTGGTGCCTGCCCCGTCATATGTCGCACCGAGAGGATAGGGGTCTCCCGGCCAGATTTCGATCATCGAGGCTCCCTTGCCGTCTTTCCCCATGTTCCGTTCCCTCGCTCCGCCGGACAAGCCCGGCCTCGAAGGAGGCGTCCGGCCCTGGCTGATCACAGGTCCTTCCCACCAGACGGCTTAACACGCTTCCCTGGATACAAGAGGCGGCCCACGAAGACGGCATGGATAGATGCTCGTAGCGGGAGGGAAGGGTTTGACCGTTGCTTGACCGGCTAATTACCGATGCCATGGGCGGTTTCAAGAAGTTCCTGCTGCGTGGCAACATCGTCGAGCTGGCGATCGCGGTGATCGTCGGAGCGACCTTCAGCGGGCTGGTTCAGGCGCTGGTCGCCGACCTGGTCACCCCGCTGATCGGGGCGGTCACCGGAGGGAGGCAGCCGAACTTCGCCGAATACTCCTTCACCGTCAACGGGAGCGAGTTCAAGTACGGCGACTTCCTCAACCACCTGCTCACCTTCCTGATCATCGCGGCGGTGGTCTACTGGCTGATCGCGCTGCCGATGAACCGGCTGATCAGCCTGTTCGACAAGAACGAGGCCGCGATGACCCGGCCGTGCCCGGAATGTCTGAGTGACATCCCCCTTGAGGCGCGCCGATGCGCTCACTGCACGGCACAGCTGGTTCCGGAGTCGGAGAAGCCGCGCTAGACGTGGTCATGAAGCCGGGCGTTCCCGCTTGTGCGGGGGTGAGTGCCACCAGCTGCTGCCCAATCCGACAAGATGAGCGGGTGAGCGTTGAGTTGATGGTCTGGGACGAGTCCGCGCCGATCAGCCGGGATCAGGCGCGGGCCGCCTACCTGGCGGTCAAGAAGACCGAACCCGTCGCGGGCGAGGTGCCGGAGGTGGCCAAGGAGCTGCCCGGCGAGGTCACGGTCTATCCGGGACATCTCCTGGTGACGATGGACCTCGACACGATGGACGAGATGTCGGCACAGGTGTTCACCGTCGCACGGGCTCATGGTCTCGTCTGCTACGACCCGCAGCGTGATCTCGTGCACAACGTGGCGCCGCTCGGTGTCTACGAGGGCATGCAGCTCCACACCGGTGACGGGATGATCGTCCACGATCCGGACCTCGGGCTGGTGCACGACGTGCTGGCCACCATGTCGCCGCAGAACCCGTTCGTCACGCTGGTGAACTTCGGGCGCCACTTCATCCAGGTCTCCCCCGGCTACGAGCTGGAGTACAAGGAGGCGGCGCTGGCGCGGACGATGGTGGTCGAGCTGGCGGAGGTGCAGCGGGCCTTCCAGGAGTACGCCACCGGTGACCGGTCGTTCCTGGCCCGCCACGAGTGGACCGCCTGAACAACTGGACGTCTTAGACCACCTCGCGCAGCAGGTCCGGGTTGACGTTGCCGCCGGACAGCACCAAGACCGTCCGGCCCTCTGGGACGCGCCCCGACAGGTAGGCCGCCGTCGTGACCGCTCCGCTCGGCTCGGCCACCAGGCGGGCCGATCGGGCCAGGTGGCCCATGGCGTGGCGGATCTCGTCCTCCGACACGGTGACGATGCCGTCGAGGTGCTCGCGCAGGTGCGCGAACGTCAGCTCCGACAGATCGGCCCGCAGCCCGTCGGCGATCGTACGGAAGGTCCGGGCCGGCTCCCAGGGGACCACGTGGCCGGCCGCCAGGCTCTCGGCCGCGTCGGCGGCGAGTTCGGGTTCGACGCCCAGCACGGTGACCTCCGGCCGCAGCGCCTTGACGGCCGCGGCGATGCCCGAGGCGAGTCCGCCGCCGCTGACCGGTACGACCACCACCTCGACGTCCGGCAGGTCCGCGACGATCTCCAGCCCGATGGTGCCCTGCCCGGCGATCACCGCCAGATGGTCGTACGGCGGGACCATGGTGAGCCCTCGCTCCTCGGCCAGCTTGAGGGCCCCGGCGATCCGCTGCTCGGGCGGTACGACGACCAGCTCGGCGCCGTGCCCCTTGATCGCCGCCGCCTTGACCTCGGGCGTCCCCTCGGGCACCACGACGACGCACGGCACCCCGAACTGCTTGGCCGCGTACGCCAGCGCCTGGCCGTGATTGCCGGAGGAGTGGGTGACGACCCCGTCGGGCCGCAGCGCCGCGACGGCGTTGTAGGCACCGCGGATCTTGAACGACCCGACCCGCTGCAGGCTCTCCGGCTTGACCCAGACCTCCCCCATGGGCACCAGCGGGGTCCGCACCGCGACCGGCTTGATGCGCTGGGCCGCGTCCCGGATGTCATCAATTGTCACCAGCTCCATACCCGCACCCTAATCTTCGGTGACCGGCACCAGGCGAGAGCAGGCCGTATCGGCTAAGTTCCGGAAAGAATCGACCACGGGAGCGCGCATGAGAAACCTGTATCCCCCCATCGAGCCCTACGACTCGGGCCTGCTCGACGTGGGCGACGGCAACCAGATCTACTGGGAGGTCTGCGGCAACCCGGACGGCAAGCCCGCGGTCATGCTCCACGGCGGCCCCGGCGGCGGCTGCAGCGCCAAGCACCGCCGTCAGTGGAACCCGGAGCTGTATCGCATCGTCCTGTTCGACCAGCGCAACTGCGGTCGCAGCCTGCCGCATGCCAGCGACCCGGGCGTCTCACTGGAGGCCAACACCACCTGGCACCTGGTCGCCGACATGGAACGGCTGCGCGAGCACCTGGGCATCGACAGATGGCAGGTGTTCGGCGGGTCGTGGGGCAGCACGCTCGCCCTGGCGTACGGGCAGACGCATCCGGACAGGACCACCGAGCTGGTGCTACGCGGCATCTTCACCCTCCGCCCCGAAGAACTGGGCTGGTTCTATCAGGAAGGCACCTCCCGTCTCTTCCCCGACGTGTGGGAGTCCTTCATCGCGCCGATCCCCGTCGAGGAGCGCGGCGATCTGATCGCCGCCTTCCGCGCCCGGCTGGAGGGGGACGATCCCGAGGCGCGGCTGGCCGCGGCCAAGGCGTGGGCGCAGTGGGAGGGCAGCACGGTCACGTTGCGGCCCGATCCCGAGCTGGTCGCCGAGTTCGGTGAGGAGAAGATGGCGCTGGCGTTCGCGCGGATCGAGAACCACTACTTCACCCATCTGGGCTGGTTCGAGCCCGAGCAGCTGATCGCGAACGTGGACCGGATCCGCCACATCCCCGCCGTCATCGTGCAGGGCCGCTACGACGTGTGCACGCCCATGGCCACCGCCTGGGACCTGCACAAGGCGTGGCCGGAGGCGCGGTTCGAGGTGGTAGACGACGCCGGGCACGCCGCCACCGAGCCGGGCATCGTCAGTCGGCTCGTTGCGGCGACAGACGGGTTCGCGCCAGTCGTACCATCGGCGTGACGGCCCCCACCAGCAGCAGCGTGAAGAGCGGGGCCAGCGCCAAGCCGATCAGGAAGCCCGCGGCGACGTCGTGCGGGTAGTGCACGCCGACGAACACCCGCGAGAACGCCATCACCGCCGCCAGCGGGAGCACCACCCAGGCCAGAGCGCGCCAGGCCAGGATGAGCGCCCCGGCGGCGCCGGCGGCGATGACGGAGTGGTTGCTCGGGAACGACCAGTCGCTCGGGGGCGGGCATTCGGCGATCGTCGGGATCCCGCCCCGGCACGGCCGGTCCTCCCTGACGAAGGTCTTGACGACCTCGCTGAGGACGTAGGCGCACACCACACCGGCGGGTCCGGCGATCGTGATGGCCAGGTCGCGCGCCGGCGCGTTCCTCTCCCGCCACCAGCACCACGCGAACAGCGCCGCGAAGAGGAACAGCCCGGCGTCGGTGCCCTTCTCGGCGAGAGTGTGCAGCCACGCGGGCGTGGAGAGGGCGAAGTCGACGATGTCGCGGTACAACAGGTGTCCAATCCGTGAACGGGCAATGGACATAAACCCTATGGAACGATCACCGCTCGCCGCCTCCCCCGAACGTCCAAAGGTGCTGAAAGTCGGCCGATCCCCCCGGAGAGGTCCGGCAGGCTCGCGTAGTCCCAGCTCAGAGCGGGTAGGGAGGCAGTCGTGATCGGAGAGCACGTGGTCGTCGGCTATACCGGCGAGTCAGGCGGACGCGACGCGCTCGCCCTGAGTGCCGCGATCACGCGGGTCACCGGTGGCGAGCTCACCGTGGCCGCCATCTACCCGCCGGGCAGCCCAGGGTTGGCGGTCGAGGCACAGGCCGGGCTGGCGCACGCGGCGGAGGAGCTCGGCGATGTGCCGGCCGAGTACATCGCGTTCGAGAGCAGGGGCGCTGGGCGTGGACTGTCGGTGCTGGCCAGCCGGATCAAGGCCGATCTGATCGTGGTCGGCTCGGCGGGCGGCGGGCAGGCCGGGCGCATCTCGATCGGGTCGACGTCCGACAGCCTGCTCCACCTGGCGTCCGAGGCGGTGATGCTGACGCCGGCCGGCCACCGGCCGCCGGCCGAGCCCTCGCGGCTCACGCTCGCCTACGTCCACCGCCCGCAGTGTGACGAGGCCGTCGAGCGGATCGCGCAGGCCGCGCTCCGGCTCGGTGTGCCGCTCCGGCTGATCACGCTCGACCTGCGTACGGACGATCCGGGCCGGCTCGGGGACGACCTGGCGCTGGCCGTACGACTGGCCTGGGAGTCGAGCGGGATCGAGGCCGAGACGGAGATCGCCGAGGGGCACGACGTGACCGCGGCGCTGGAGGCGATCGAGTGGCTGCCGGGTGAGCTGCTGGTCTGCGCGGCCAGCGAGGACGCGCAGCCGCACCGGGTGTTCCTCGGGGAGCTGGCGATGAAGGTGCTGCGGGCGTCGTCGTGTCCCGTCACCGTGCTCCCGCGCGGCTTCTCATGATTTCCGTGTACAGCTCCAGGTAGCGCTCGGCCATGACGGCCGGTGAGAAGCGGCGGCGGGCCTCCCGGCGGCACTCCTCGGGGTCGATCTCCGCCACCCGCAGCACCCACTCGGCCAGCTCCTCCTCGGTGTCGGCGAGGAACCCGGTCCGGCCGTGGTCGATGATCTCGGGCAGGCAGCCGCGGCGCAGCCCCACGGGCGGCACGCCCAGGGCGAGGGCCTCGACGACGGCGGTGCCGCCGGGCTCGTCCCACTGAATGGGGAACAGGGCGGCGCGGGCCGAGGCGTAGAGCCGGTCGCGGGCCGCGCCCCCCACGGAGCCGACCCATCTGACCAGGTCGCCGTCGAGGTAGGGGGTGACCGCGTGCACGTGGTAGCGGACGTCGGGGTGGCCGTTCAGCGGATGGTCCGGGTCCTGGACGACGGCGTCCAGCTCGGCGGGGGTGTTCAGGCCGCTCACCGGGCCCGCGAGGACCAGCGGGAGGCCGAGCTTCTGGCAGAGCCTGGCGGCCACGTGCGTGCCCTTGAGGCCGCAGACGCGGCCCATCGCGACGAAGTGCTCGCCGCGTTCGGTACGCAGGTCGCGGTCGGCGAGCGGGGTGGCCAGGTGGATGGCGCCGAGCGAGGCGGCGCGCAGCGCGTCCGGCGCGCGGGCCAGCTGGGAGTTCGAGACGCCGTTGACCGCGATCGAGCGCGGGAAGGCCCCGTAGAAGGCGGCGTGCTTGCGCAGGTCCCAGTGCAGGGTGTGCAGAACCGGCGGACCGCCCAGTGCGGACAGCACGGCCGGGCCGACCACCTCCAGGTGGTCGTGGACGAGGTCGAGGTCGTCGCGACGGCCGATTTCGCGCGCCACGCGGGCCTGGTGCGCGTGCGCGAGGCCCATCACCTGGTTGTACGGCTTCTGCAGCTCGGCGAACTGGCCGTCGTCGAAGACGCCGATCAGCTCGTCCACCTCGAGGGTGCTCGATCCCACGGAGGCCAGGACCACCCGCACCCCGCGCTCGCGCAGGGCGGGGACCAGCGTGGCCACCACGTTCTCGATCCCACCGTAACCCGGTGGCGGCACCCGCAGCCACGGTCCGGCGTTCACCAGGACGTTCATGCCACGTCCTCGACGGCGAGGGAGGCCAGCGGCGGGCGCTCGGCCACGGACATGTCCACCAGGTCGACCTGCCCGTCGAGCCCGAACTGCAGCAGCCTGCGGTCGGGGGACGTGGCGGACAGCACGCGGCCCTGGCGCTCCAGCCGGGACCAGGCGGTGAGCATGATCTGGCCGGCCATCCGGCCGAGCGCGGGCACGGCCTGGTGCCCGTGCGCCCGGACACCCAGGTCCACCTGGGCCATCGCGTCCAGCCCGACCAGCTCCAGCAGGTCCACCAGCAGCCCGAACTCCACCCCGTACTCGGTGACGAACGGGACCCGTTCCAGCACCGCGCGGCGGGCGGCGTACTCCCCGCCGAGCGGCTGGACGAAGCCGGCCAGCTCCGGCCAGAACATGTTGATCAGCGGCCTGGCGACCAGCTCGGTCACCCGCCCGCCCCCGCCGCGCCACAACACCCCGTCGGCGCCGGTGAAGGGCCGCTCGTAGGCGGCCTTGACGAACTGGATGGCGTTGTCGGCGAGCAGCGGCCCGAGCAGCCCGGAGACGAAGTGCGCGCCGAAATTGCGCAGATCGGAGTCCACGAACACGATCAGATCCCCGCTGGAGGCCGCCAGTCCCTTCCACAGCGCCTCTCCCTTGCCGCTCAGCGGCGGCAGATGCGAGAGAACGGCGCCCTGCGCCACCACGCGGGCCCCCGCCGCGGCCGCTCGGGCGGCGGTCGCGTCGGTGGAGTTCGAATCGACCACGATGATCTCGTCCACGAGCGGCGCCCGCTCGACGAGGTCGCGACGGAGCACGGTGACGATCTCGCCGACCGTCCGCTCCTCATCGCGCGCGGGCAGGATGACGCTGACCGCGGTCCTACCCTTGATCCGGAGCAGCGCCTCTATCGGCCACTCGGCTGCGACGCTCGAGTGGGGTCCGTACCAGTCCTGGACCCTGGCCAAGGCGCGCAGATCTGTCTCCATACGGTTAGCCCCGATCTCATCTGGTCAGGTTCGCGACATCTGCCCCGACGACGCATCATCGAACATGTTTGTTTCATTCTCCGTAAATGTGGGATAAGCCGGTCTGTGTTCCCCATCACTCGGATCGGCATCATCGGTGCCGGAAATGTCGCCGCTCGCCACGCGGATGTCCTGTCAGGTTTCTCCGACGTGGTGATCGCGGGAATCGCCGACACAGATCCCCGAAGGGCCGGGGCTCTGGCCGCACGGCATGGCTCTCCTGCCTACGACAGCCATGCCGACCTTCTGGATGCCGGCGGATTGGACGCGGTCTATGTCTGTGTTCCTCCTTTTGCGCACGGTAACCCGGAAAAGGATGTTCTAGCATGCAATCTGCCGATTTTTGTAGAAAAGCCGCTTTCACTTGACCTGTCGACAGCGGAAAAGATCGCCGATGAAATTGATCGCCAGGGCCTGCCTTCGGCCGTCGGACACCATTGGCGTTACCTGGACATCGTTGACCAGGCCCGCGAAGTCCTGGGCGACCGTCCAGTACGGCTGGCGCTGGGCCACTGGCTGGACAAGGTACCGCCGGTCGGTTGGTGGCTGAAGCCTGAGATGTCGGGCGGCCAGCTGGTCGAACAGGCCATCCACATCCTCGACCTGGCCAGAGTCCTGGTGGGCGAGGTGACGATGGTGCATGCCGTACCGGCGGACAACGACACGGACGGCGAGGTCGACCGGGCCACGGCGGCGGTGCTGCGGTTCGCGGGCGGCGCGGCGGGGCTGCTCGCCGCGACCAGCCTGCTCGCGCGCAAGCACCGGGCGGGGCTGGAGGTGCACGCCGAGGGCGTCTCGCTCGACCTGAGCGAGGACCGGCTGCTGGTGGACGGCGAGACCACCGTCCAGGACGGCGGGGCGGCGAAGGTGCGGGTGGATCGGACCTTCATCGACGCCGTACAGGGCAAGGAGGCCGACGTACGCGTGCCGTACCGGGAGGCGCTGAAGACCCACCGGCTCGCGCTCGCCCTGGCGCGATCCGCGGCCTCACGGAAGCCGGTGACGACGCTCGATGGATGAGGTGCTGAGCATAGAGGCGCCCGGCGAGGTCAGGCTGGTCGGGGAGAAGCTCGGCACCGTGCCGGAGGGCGGGTTCCGGGTGGTCACCACGCACAGCGGGATCTCGGCGGGCACCGAGCTCACCTACGTCAAGGGCAGCAACCCCTACCTGGCCGCGACCTGGGATTCGGCGCTCGGGCTGTTCGCCGAGGGCACCCCGTCGATCGGCTATCCGGTGCGCGGCATCGGGTACATGCAGGTGGGCCGGGTGGTCGAGACGCGCACCCGGGCGGTGCGCGAGGGCGCGCTGGTCGCGATGGCCTACGGGCACCGCACCGGCTACGTGGCCGACCCGATGAACGACCGGTTCGTGGAGCTGCCCGGCGACCTCGACCCGATACTCGGCGTCTTCGTCGCCCATATGGGGCCGATCTGCGCGAACGGGCTGCTGCACGCGGCCACCGACCTGCACGGTCCCGGTGTCGCGGACCTGGGTGACGGGGTACGCGGGCGGCGCGTGGCCGTCGTCGGCGCGGGCGTGGTCGGCCTGCTGACCGCCTCCTTCGCCCTCTCGTACGGCGCGGCGGAGGTGGTGGTCGTGGACGAGACCCCCGCCAGGCTGGACATCGCCGAGGCACTCGGCGCCGGGACCCTGGCCTTCGACGAGGATCCGGCCATCGAACTGAAGCGGCGCTGGCGGCACGCGCCCAGCGACCGCGGCGCCGACGTGGTCTTCCAGTGCCGCGGCCGGCCCCGCGCCCTCGCTCTGGCGCTGAAGCTGCTCAGGCCGCAGGGCACGGTGATCGACCTGGCCTTCTACACCGACGGCGCCGACGAGGTGCGGCTGGGCGAGGAGTTCCATCACAACGGCCTGTCGGTGCGCTGCGCCCAGATCGGCCGGGTGCCGCGCGGGCTGGCCCACGCCTGGGACCGGGAGCGGCTGTCGTACGAGACGATCGCGCTGCTCAGGCGGCGGGGCGACCTGCTACGCGAGCACCTGATCACCGATGTCGTCGGTTTCGCCGACGCCCCCCAGTTCCTGGCCGATCTCGCCGCCCGTAGGAGGCATACCGTCCAGGCCGTGCTCCGCGACCACGTCGAGGATGAGCGCGGCTGACCAGCTGAAGTCGCGGCAACCGTGGCCCTGCAGGGTGAACGGGTCGAAGTACTCCCGGAAGCCGGACTCGGTGACCGCCCTGATCATGCCGTCGGCCAGCGGGTCGGCCAGGTCAGGGCGGCGCTCCCGCAGGCCCTGCCAGACCAGCCAGGTCAGGTTGATCCAGCTCGGCCCGCGCCAGTAACGCGCCGGGTCGAACTCCGGCGCGGCGGGCGCGAAGCTGGGCAGCACGCCGTCCTTCAGCCCGAACCGGTCGAGCGCCGTGCCGATCAGCGCGTTGACGATGTCGCGCGGCAGGCCGGGCAGCATGAGCGGCACCAGCCCGGCGGCGCTGTTGGAGCGGATCGGGCAGCCGGTGAGCACGTCGCGGGCATGGAACAGGCCGTCGTCGTAGAGGTGCTCGACCATGGCCGCGGTCACCGCGGCGGCCTCGCGCAGGTGCGGCTCCGGGTCGCCGCCGCACACCTTCGCGATCTCCGCCAGCGTCAGCTCCGCCACGCCGTACGCGGCGTTGAACAGCGGGTCTTCGACGCAGAACGCGCCGGCCCGGCGGTAGCCGGTGTCGCGGTAGGCGCGGGCGAGCGCGATGTAGCGCTCGTAGTCCAGGTCGGTGGGCCGCTCATCGGCGCTGACGGTGTCCAGATCCCGGCGCGTGAACGCGACGGACCCCGCGTCGACGGCGGCCAGCGGGACGTCCCAGGCCGGGCTGTTGTCCATGCCCGACTCCCACGGGTGCACGATCGAGATCAGCCCCTCGGGAGAGCGCCGCGCGTTGCGCAGGTATTGCTGCTGCGCCACCAGCCGGGGATAGAGCCGGCGCAGGAAGGTCGGGTCCGGCTCGGCCTGGTGCACCCGCCAGACGGCCAGGGCGTGCACGGGCGGCTGCACGATGCCGGAGGTCGCCGACCCGGACGGGGCCCGTGACTGCCAGAACTCGGGGCCGGGGAAGTAGGCGCCCTCGGGCACCCTGGGGTTGAACGCGATGTGCGGCACCCTGCCGTCGCGCCACTGCGAGCCGAACAGGGCCAGCAGCTCCGACCTGGCCCGGCGCGGGGACCAGCGGGCGTTGCCGATCGCGACGAAGGCGGAGTCCCAGCTCCACTGGTGGGGGTAGAGACGCCGGGAGGGAACCGTGTAGCTGCCGTCCCAGTTGGCCACCAGCACGCGCACGGCGTCGCGGAGGATCACAGGAACTTCCTGATGAAGGCGGCCGTCTGCGGCAGGACGATCTCGGGCTCGCCGCGCAGGCGGCATTCGAGCGCGAGGTAGCCGTCATAGCCGAGGGCGTCGAGCGTGGCCAGCTGCGCGCCCCAGTCGAGATGGCCGGTCCCGGGCTCGTTCCGGTTGGACTCGCTGATCTGCATGTGCGCGAGGTAGGGGGCCGCCTCGATCAGCGAACGGCAGGGATCGTCCTCCTCGATGTTCATGTGGTAGGTGTCGCCGACGACCTTGATGGAGTCCATCGAGCAGTACGACACGGCGTCGGCGAGGGTGTTGACCATGTGGTTCTCGTAGCGGTTGAGCGGCTCCAGCATGATCAGCACGCCGTTGCGCTGCGCGTGCTCGCCGAGCACCCCCAGCGCCTCGGTGAGCACCTCACGGTCCTCCGCCGCGCTGCGCGGCGGCTCGAACGGCGGCAGCCGGCGCGAGAACTGGCCCCAGGAGGCGGGCGTCATCACCCCGACGCCGCCGAGCTCGGCGATGACCGTGAGCTGCGATCTGAGCTGCTGAATCGCGTCCGTACGCTTGGCGGGGTCGAAGTCGCCGATGAAGTGCGGCATGTCCACGCACACCGTCGGCATGACCACGCCGTCGGCCAGCGCCCGCTTGAGCTCGGTCAAGCGGTTGGCGAAGTGGAAGTCCCCCTTCCCGCGCAGCTCGATCGCGTCGAACCCGGCCTCGGTCGCGAACGCGAACTTCTCCTGCAGGGAACGGCCGGGCAGCAGCTGCTCCTGTGCCGCGAGCTTCACTGTGACTCCTCCTGTTGCGGTGGCTCTTCTCGCCAAGGCTCCTGCTTCAGCGGCTCCTCCTCGAAGCCGAAGACGAGCTGGAGCACCTCGGACGGGTGCTTGTCGAGCAGGTCGAAGGCCTCGGGAGCGCTGCCGACGGGTACGACGTGGCTGATCAGGCCGGTCACGTCGACCTCGCCCGCGTATATGAGGTCCATGAACGTGCGCTGCAGGCGTTCGACGTCCCAGCGGTGGGCCAGCCAGGAGGCGACGCCGCCGATCTGGGAGGAGACGAGCTGCACCTGGTTGTGGTGGAACTCATCGCCCAGCCGCAGCCCGATGCCTTCGCCCTGGTAGAAGCCGCCGGCCACGACCCGGCCGCCCTTGCGGACGGTCCTGATCGCCTCGTGCAGGCCCAGGTTGCTGCCGCTCAGCTCGATGGCGGTGTCGGCGCCCTCGATCCGCTTGCGGACGAACTCGGCGACGGAGCCGGACGCGATGTCGAACGTCTCGGTCGCGCCGTAACGCCTGGCGAGTTCGAGGCGGGCCGGGATCGCGTCGGCGGCCACCACCCGGGCGCCGCTCAGCACGGCGAGGCGGGTGGCCAGCAGGCCGATGACGCCCTGCCCGAAGATCGCGACCTGGTCGCCCAGGTGCACGTCGGCGGCGTGCACGGCGTTGAGCGCGATCGCGCCCACCCGGGCGAAGACACCGCTCAGCGGATCGGCGCCCGGCGGCAGCACGTGGCCGACCAGCTTCTCGGCGGGCACCACGGCCTCGGCCCGGTGGCCCCAGACGCCCCAGACCAGGTGGCCGACCGGCGGATCGGCGACATCGGGCGCCGCCTCCACCACCTCACCGACCTCCTGGTAGCCCCAGCCGGTCAGCGGGTAGGCGTGCGTCTGGCCGTCGAGGAACAGCCGCTGCTCTGTGTCCCACTTTCTGGTGAGATAAGGATTGGTGCCGCGATAGGCGGTCAGTTCGGTGCCGGCGGAGACGCCCGAGTAGATCGTGCGAACCCGCACGCAACCCGGTTCAAGCTCGGCGGGCGACTCCAGGCTGACGCGGACACGGCCTGGCTCTTCAAAGGTGATGACGCGCATTCCCCACACTTACGCTTTATGATCAATCGCAACTTAAAGGTTTAGTAGGTGTTTCTATACCATAGTTGCTCTCCCGGCACCCTTAAGTCAAATGACGGCCACCGCCGGCAACCAGCGAATTAGGGGTTTCTCTCCAACGGCCTTCCGGTAAGCGATCTTACCGACATAACCCGCCCGGAGATCGCTTTCCGTGATCGACGCGCCAGAAAGCCCGGGACGGAACACGGACGGAGTACAGACGGATCTCGGAATCGCCTACGTAGTTGCGACTTCTCGCATGGGGGTAAGTGCGGCATATCCCCGGACGTAGGAGCGCGCCATGCCGAAGAAGGTAGTCGCCGTCCTCTCCATCGCGCTGCTGGCCGCGGCCTCGACCGCCGCGTGTGGCGATGGCAGCAAGAAGGCCGCCAACGAGATCACGGTCTGGACCGAGGAGAACCTCGACGATCGCATGACCGTGCAGAACCAGATCATCGCCGACTTCACCCAGAAGACCGGCATCAAGGTCAAGCTGGTCGGCGTGGCCGAGGACCAGTTCAGCCAGGTGGTCACCGCCGCCGCGGCCGCGGGGGACCTGCCCGACGTGATCGGGGCCCTCCCCCTGGCCTCCATCAGGGAGCTGGAGGCCAACGACCTGCTCGACACGGAGACACCGGGCCAGGTCGTCGACAAGCTGGGCAGGAGCGACTTCTCCGCGCGGGCCCTGGAGCTCGACAGCGCGGGCGGGAAGCTGCTGGCCGTACCGAGTGACGCGTGGGCGCAGCTGATCCTCTACCGCAAGGACCTGTTCCAGAAGGCCGGGCTGGAGCGGCCCGACACCTACGAGGCGCTGGAGGCGGCGGCCGCGAAGCTCAACACGGGTGGGGTCGCCGGCATCACGCTGGCCATCGCGCCGAAGGACTCGTTCACGGCGCAGAGCTTCGAGCATGTGGCGCTGGCCAACGGCTGCCAACTAGTCGACAATTCCGGAAATGTCACCCTTTCCTCCCCGCAGTGCGTGAAAGCGTTCGCGTACTACGCGAAGCTGGCGAAGGACTACTCGGTCAAGGGCAAGCAGGACGTCGACTCCACCAGGGCCACCTACTTCGCCGGCAAGGCGGCGATGACCATCTGGTCGTCGTTCATCCTGGACGAGCTGGCCGGGCTGCGTAACGACGCGAAGCCCAGCTGCGCCGAGTGCGGCACCGACCCCGAGTGGCTGGCCAAGAACACCGGCGTGGTCACAGCACTGAAGGGCCCCGACGGCACACCCGCCCAGTACGGGGAGATCGTCTCCTGGGCCGTCACCCGGGACGCCGCCAAGGATGCCGCCGCGCAGTTCGTCACGTACATGATGAACGAGGGCTACGAGCGGTGGATCGGGATGGCACCCGAGGGCAAGTTCCCGATCCGGAAGAGCTTCGCGGACAAGTGGAACAAGCTGCCCGCCGGGGTCGACGCCAAGAAGCCGCTCGCGGACGTCTACCCCGCCGAGGTGCTGGACGCGCTGCGCGAGAGCCCTGACACCTTCGCCCGCTGGGGCATCCCCCAGGGGCAGGGCAAGCTGGTCGGAGCCACGATGGGCGAGTTGCCCGTGCCCAAGGCGCTGAGCGCGGTCGTGGACGGCTCGCTCACCCCGCAGGCCGCGGCGGCGCGGGCCAAGGCCGACGTGGAGACCATCAAGCGCGGGATCCGGCAGTGACGGGACGGCGTGGCGGGACACTACGGGAGCAGGAGGGCAGGGCGGGGCTGACGCTGATCTCCCCGACGCTGATCATCACGCTCGTCGTGGTGGTGCTGCCGCTGCTCTGGGCGATCATGCTGGCGTTCCAGGACGTGCGGCTGATCAACATCCGCCGGGTGGGCGTCTTCGGGCACTACACGCTGGACAACTTCGGCTACGTCATGTCCGAGCCGGGATTCTGGACGTCCCTGGTCAACACGCTCGTCTACACGGTGGCGGGCACCGCGCTGTCGATCGCGATCGGGCTGGTGGCCGCCCTGGCGCTGCGCGACCGCTTCCGGGGCCGCACGTTGGTCAGGGCCTCGATCCTGGTGCCGTACGTGGCGCCGGTGGTGGCGGTGGCCTTCCTGTGGGAGACGATGCTGAACCCCCAGTTCGGCATCGTGAACTCCTGGCTGAGCACCCCCATCGCCTTCCTCACCCAGGCCAAGGGCACCTTTCTCGGCATCCAGGTGCCGGTGGCGCTGCTCACCGTGATCGCGTTCGAGGCGTGGCGGTATTTCCCGTTCGCCTTCCTGTTCATCCTGGCCCGGCTGCAGGCGCTGCCGGCCGAACTGGACGAGGCGGCCGTGGTCGACGGCGCGACACCGACGCAGCGCTTCCGGCATGTGATCCTGCCGCAGCTCTGGCGGATCATCGCGCTGCTGTCGGTGCTGCGGTTCGTGTTCACCTTCACCAAGTTCGACGACGTCTACCTGCTCACCGGCGGCGGGGCCGGCACGGAGGTGGTGAGCGTGCGGGTCTACAACTTCCTGACCGCGCGCGACGACATCGGCGCCTCGGCCGCCCAGGCGATCGTGCTGGCGGTCGTCCTGGTCGTGTTCCTGATCCTGTATCTCCGGTTCTTCTCAGGGCGAGAGGGTGAGTGATGAGCAGGGATCGGTTCGAGCGCGCTCTGTTCCGGGTGCTGAAGCCGTTGGTGATCCTTTTTCTGTTCGTGATCACCGCTTTCCCGTTCTTCTACATGGTGACGCTGTCGCTCCGCGACATCCAGGAGCTGATCCTGGACCCCGGCTCGATCTGGCCGCGCGGTCTCACTTTCGATACCTACGCGAACGTATTGACCAAGCAGGGTTTCCTGACCTTCATGCGTAACAGCGCCATCGTGGCGGTCTCGTCGGTGGCGATCACGCTGCTGATCTCGATCCCGGGCGCGTACGCGGTGGCCAGGCTGCGGTTCTTCGGGCGGCGGCAGGTGCATTTCGTGTTCCTGGCCGTGTACCTGTTTCCGGCGATCGTGCTGGCCATTCCGCTGTTCGTGCTCTTTACGATGCTCGGACTTCGCGGGTCTCTGCTGGGTTTGATCCTCGTTTATTGCGCGCAGACGGTGCCTGTCACGGTATACATGCTCCGCAATTACTTCGAGACCGTGCCGCAGAGCGTGGAGGAGGCGGCGGCGCTCGACGGCTGCACGCGCCTGTCGACCATCTGGCGGGTGGTGCTCCCGCTGTCCAAGCCCGCGCTCATGGCCACCGGCCTCTACGCGTTCATGATCGCCTGGAACGAGTTCCTGTTCGCCCTGCTCTTCCTCGTCGAGAAACGGGAGAGCTGGACGGTCTCGCTGGGACTCTCCCAGTTGGCGGGCAGTATCGAGATCCCGACGACGGTTCTCATGGCAGGATCGGTGGTTCTGACGCTGCCGATCGTGATCGTGTTCTTCGTCGGCGAGCGGCTCCTGACCGAAGGACTCACGGCGGGAGCGGAGAAGGGATAGACCATGCTGACGGCAGGGCAGATCCTTCAGCTGATCCGCAATGGCACCTGCCGTACCCGCAAGGAACTCATCGCCTACACCGGGCTGTCCCGCTCGACGATCACCGAACGAGTGGACCGGCTGATCGAGGCCGGGTACATCCACGAGTCCGGCTTCGCCATCTCCGGGGGCGGGCGACCGCCCTCGGTGCTCGACATCGACGCGACGAAGCGCCTGGTGCTGGTGGCCGACCTGGGCGCCGGCCACGTACGGGTGGCGCTGACCGACCTCGCGGCCCGGTCGCTGGTCGAGGAGCACATCGAGCTGCGCATCGACCGCGGCCCCGAGGCCGTCCTGTCCTGGGTACGGCAGGCGTTCCAGCGCCTGCTCGACCGCTCGGGACGCGCCTCGGACCAGGTGTGCGGCATCGGCCTGGACCTGCCCGGCTCGGTCGACCACGCCTCGGGCCGGGTGATCAGGTCGTTCCTCATGCCCGGCTGGGACGACCATCCGATCGGCCCGGCGCTGCGGGAGGCGTTCGACGTGCCGATCCTGATCGAGAACGACGCCAACGCGATGGCCTTCGGCGAGTGGTGGTCCTCCTGGCGCCGGAGCCGGTCGCTGATCCTCATCAAGGTCTCCACGGGCATCGGCACCGGCATCGTCCTGGACGGCCGGATCTACCGCGGCGTCGAAGACGCGGCCGGGAGCATCGGCCACGTCCGCCTGCGCGAGAGCGACGACCGCGTCTGCACCTGCGGCTCCCGGGGCTGCGTCGCCTCGCTGGCCAGCGGCCAGGCCCTCGCCGCCGACCTCGACAGGCAGACCAGCCGCGAGGTCGTCCGCCTGGTCCAGGCCGGCGACCCGACGGCCATCGCCCTCACCCAGGAGGCCGGCCGCACGGTCGGCATCGTCCTCGCCACGGCGGTCAGCCTGCTCAACCCCTCCGTCCTGGTGCTGGCCGGCGACATGGCGGAGACCAGGGAGCACTACCTGACGGGCATCAGGGAGAGCGTGTACCGCCGCAGCCTGCCGTTCACCACCCGCAACCTGGAGATCGTGACGAGCACGCTGGGCGACCGCGCGGGGATCGTGGGAACCGCGGTGATCGTCATCGACCACGTGCTGTCCCCCGCCGCCGTGGACGCCGCCTTCGCCAGTCCCCCGACGACGAACGTCGTGTGACGCCGCGCGTCGGTCATCGTGTGACGCCGCCGGTCGGTCATCGTGTGACGCCGCCGGTCGGTCGTCGTTTGACGCCGCCGGTCGGTCGTCGTTTGACGCCGCCGGTCGGTCGTCGTTTGACGCCGCTGGTCGTCCCAGCCTTCCGTCGGTCCTGGTCCTGTCAGCCCAGACTCTGGACGAGGCGGTCGCGCGCCTGGACGAGAGAGGGGCCGTACCAGGTCAGATCGCGTCCGCTCACCAGCGCGCACCGGTGGCCGGGAAACGACTCCGGCCCGTCCTCGGCGCTGAACGCGTAAGGCTCGTCAGGCAGGACCACCAGGTCGGCGCCCTGAGCCACCAGCTCGGCCAGCGGGATCTTGGGATAGCGCTCGGCATGACCGGCGTAGAGATTGCCCACCCCGAGCCGCGCGAGCACGTCGCCGGTGAACGTGTCGCGTCCCACCACCATCCATGGCCGCCGCCAGATCGGGATGATCGCCGTCCGGCGCACCTCCACCGGCTCGGCCCACACCGACTCCGCCCGGTCGAGCCAGCCGGGCCGCCCGGTGCGGCAGGCGTACCGGAACATCCGGTCGAGCGACCGGAACGCCTCGTCCACCGTCTCGATCCTGGTGACCCACACCGCGAGGCCCGCCGCCCGCAACGCGTCGACGTCCGGCTGCCGGTTCTCCTCGGCGTTGGCGAGCACCACGTCGGGGGCGAGCCGCCGGATGGCGTCGAGATCGGGGTTCTTGGTCCCCCGCACCCTGACCACGTCCAGGTCGGCCGGGTGCGAGCACCAGTCGGTCGCGCCGACCAGCGCCCCGGGGAGGGTCGCGGCCACGGACTCGGTGAGCGAGGGCACCAGCGACACGATCCGCCGGACGTTCGAGGGAACGGGGACAGGCATACCGGTGTCGTCAAGGCTCACACTCGCACCTTAGACCGCCGCCCAAGCGACAAAAGGGACTAAAGCCAAGTAACGCCCAGCGTGCGGGAATATCGCCCCAAGGCAGGTCACAAATCCGTAGAATCCCGGGAAAAGATCGTTAACTCTCGATCGGGGGATCGCTGGGTGGAGCGAGAATCGCTGGGCTTCGACCCGAACACGCCCAACGTCGCTCGGCTGTACGACTACTACCTCGGCGGGAAGGATCATTTCCCGGCCGACCGGCGAGCCGCTGAACGGCTGCTGCGGGTGGCTCCCGAGGTCCGTACCGCCGCCCGCGCCAACCGGGCCTTCCTCGGTCGTGCCGTACGCTTCCTCGCCGGCGCCGGCGTCACCCAGTTCCTCGACATCGGTACGGGCCTGCCGACGCGGGGCAACGTGCATGAGGTGGCCAGAGCGGTCGCGCCGCAGTCGCGGGTGGTCTATGTCGACCATGACCCCGTCGTGCTGGTCCATGCCAGGGCGCTGCTGGCGGGCAGTGAAGGGATCACCGTGGTGGACGGCGATCTCCGCGATCCCCACGACCTGCTGAAAAACCCGGACGTGGTGGGGGCGTTGGACTTCGACCAGCCGGTGGGCGTCCTGCTCGTCGCGATCATGCACTTCATCGGCGAGGCCGACGACCCCCTGCGCATCATGGCCGCCATCCGCGAATCGCTGGCCCCCGGCAGCTATGTCGTCATGTCCCACGGCACGAGCGATGCCCGCGCCGCCGCCGTCAGCAAGGGCACAGAGGTCTATCGCCGGGCCAGCGCTCCCCTGACCCTGCGTACCCGCCGGCGGATCGAGGAGCTGTGGGCGGGGTTCGAGCTGGTCGAGCCGGGCCTGACCTGGCTGCCGCAGTGGCGCCCCGACGAGGCCGACCTGATCGACCTCGCGGCCGGCCCCGAGTCGTCGCTCATCCTCTGCGGAGTGGGCAGGAAGAACTGAGACCCGGGGGCGGCCCGGTGTGCGGCTTGACCGAGCACCGGGGCGGACCGGCGCACGGCCTGATCGAACGCCTGGGCGACCCGGCGCACGGCCTGGTCGGGCCTACTTGAGCGCGCTCAGCGCGCCCTCGTAGTCGGGCTCCTGGGTGATCTCGGGCACCAGCTCGGAGTAGATGACGCGGTTGTCGCCGTCGAGCACGACCACCGCGCGGGCGGCCAGCCCGGCCAGCGGCCCGCTCTCCTGCGCCACGCCGTAGTCGCGCAGGAACTCGCGACCCCGCATGAGCGACAGCATGGTCACGTTGTCCAGCCCCTCGGCGGCGCAGAACCGCTTCTGCGCGAACGGCAGGTCGGCCGAGACGCACAGCACCGCGACGCCGGGGTGCCCTGCGGCCACCTCGTTGAAGCGGCGCACCGAGGCGGCGCAGACACCCGTGTCGAGGCTCGGGAAGATGTTGAGCACCTTGGTCGCGGAGCCGAACCCGGCCAGCGTGGTGTCAGCGAGGTCTCCGCCCACCAGCTGGAACGCGGGCGCCTGGTCGCCGGGCTTCAGAAACGTCCCGCCCACGGTGACCGGATTGCCCTTGAAAGTGACGTCAGACATGAATACCTCCAGTTAGCGATAGTGCCCCGACCCGCAATCCTATCGAGGCCCACGGGACCCCACAGAACCTCAACAGATCCTCAACACCCGCGGACCTACCTTCCTCTCATCGAGCACATCGAGAGAGGAACACGGCAATGAACATCACCCTCCGCAAGTCGGTCGCCGCTCTGGTCATCGCCGGCGCCGCGTCCGCCGGCCTGGTCGTCGCCGCCCCCGCACAGGCCAGCACGCTGGGCAAGGTCCCGGCCTGCGTGAAGGTTTGGCAGCAGACGGGCACCATCCGCAAGACCGGCTACGCCTACAACGGATGCGGCCGCTGGATGAACATGAAGATCGTCTGGGCACACGCCGCCGACGGGAACTGCCAGTCCGTGGCGCCGGGAGTGACCATCAAGTCTCGCATCGGCAGGGGCCCGGCCATTTTCGACGGCGCCAAGTACTGCTGACTCAGAACGTCGCACCAGGTCAGAACGTTGCGGCGGTTCAGAACGTTGCGGCGGTTCAGACGTTGCGGCGGTACTGTCCCCCGGCCTCGAACAGCGCGTCCGTGATCTGGCCGAGCGAGCAGACGCGGGCCGCCTCCATCAACACCTCGAAGGCGTTGCCATCGGTCATGGCGGCGTCCCGCAACCGGGCCAGCGCCACGGGGGCCTCGGCCCGGTTGCGGTCATGGAAGGCGTGCAGGCGGTCGAGCTGGGACCGCTTCTCCTCCTCCGTACCCCTGGCGAGCTCCACTTTCTTCTCGTGGGGCTCGTCGCCGCGCGGGTTGCGGAAGGTGTTGACGCCGATGATGGGCAGCGAGCCGTCGTGCTTGCGCGACTCGTACAGCATCGACTCGTCCTGGATCCTGCCCCGCTGGTAGCCGGTCTCCATGGCGCCCAGCACGCCGCCCCGGTCCGACAGCCGCTCGAACTCCTGCAGCACCGCCTCCTCCACCAGGTCGGTGAGCTCGTCGATGATGAACGAGCCCTGGAGCGGGTTCTCGTTGCGGGCCAGGCCCCACTCGCGGTTGATGATGAGCTGGATCGCCATCGCCCGGCGTACCGAGTCGGCCGACGGCGTGGTCACGGCCTCGTCGAAGGCGTTGGTGTGCAGGCTGTTGCAGTTGTCGTAGATGGCGATCAGCGCCTGCAGCGTGGTGCGGATGTCGTTGAAGTCCATCTCCTGGGCGTGCAGGGACCGGCCCGAGGTCTGGATGTGGTACTTCAGCTTCTGCGAGCGCTCCGCCGCGCCGTACTTCTCCCGCATCGCGACCGCCCAGACGCGGCGGGCCACCCGCCCGAGCACGCTGTACTCGGGATCCATGCCGTTGGAGAAGAAGAACGACAGGTTCGGCGCGAAGTCGTCGATCCGCATCCCCCTCGCCAGGTACGCCTCCACATAGGTGAAGCCGTTGGCCAGGGTGAAGGCGAGCTGGCTGATCGGATTGGCCCCGGCCTCGGCGATGTGGTAGCCGGAGATCGACACCGAGTAGAAGTTGCGGACGCTGTTAAGGGTGAACCACTGCTGGATGTCGGCCATCATCCGCAGCGAGAACTCCGTGGAGAAGATGCAGGTGTTCTGGCCCTGATCCTCCTTGAGGATGTCCGCCTGCACGGTCCCCCTGACGGTGGCGAGGGTCCGCGCGCGCAGCTCGCGCTCCTCCTCCGCGGACGGCCGGCGCCCGTGTTCGGCCTCGAACCGGTCGAGGGTCTGGTCGATCGCGGCGTTGAGGAAGAAGGCGAGGATCGTCGGAGCCGGGCCGTTGATCGTCATCGACACCGAGGTGCTGGGGCTCGTCAGGTCGAACCCGTCGTAGAGCATCTTCATGTCGTCGAGCGTCGCGATGGACACGCCGGACGTGCCCACCTTGCCGTAGATGTCGGGCCGCAGGTCCGGGTCGTGGCCGTACAGGGTCACCGAGTCGAACGCGGTGGACAGCCTGGTCGCGGGCTGGCCCTCGGACAGCAGCTTGAAGCGCCTGTTGGTACGGAACGGGTCGCCCTCTCCGGCGAACATCCTGGTGGGGTCCTCGTCGTCCCGCTTGAACGCGAACACCCCGGCGGTGAACGGGAACCGGCCCGGCAGGTTCTCGCTCCGCAGGAACCTGAGCAGCTCGCCGTGGTCGGTGTAGCGGGGCAGGGCCACGCGGGGGATGCGGTTGCCCGAGAGGGTCTCGCGCCAGAGGGGGGTGTGGATCTCCCGGTCGCGTACCTTCACGACCAGTTCGTCGGCGGAGTACTGCTCCCTGGTGGCGGGCCAGTCGTCGAGCAGCGCGCGGCTCTCGTCGCTCAGCTCCCGCTCGGCCCCGGCCGCGAGCTCGGCCAGCCTGTTATCGGTCCGGCCCGGGTCGAGGCCACCGCCGCGCCTACCGTCGGCGCTGTCGCCCGTACCGGCAGCGCTGTCGCCCGTACCGGCGCCGTCGCTCAGGAGGGCCTGGACGGCCGTGAGCTGCTGGCGGCGGCGAGCCACCTCCGCCTGGGCGAGCGTCTCCGCGTGGTAGTCGCGGACGGTCTCGGCGATCTCGGCCAGGTAGCGGACGCGGGCCGGGGGGACGATCGCGGCGGCCACCTGAGACGTACGGCCGCGCACCGGTGCCAGCAGGCCCGGCCCGGCCCGCAGGCCCTTGTCGGCCAGCCGCGCCTTCAGGTGGTGATAGAGCGCCGTGACACCGGCGTCGTTGTAGCGGGCGGCGATCGTGCCGAACACCGGCATGTCGTCGGGCGCCACCCCGAAGGCCGCGCGGTTGCGCACCATCTGGCGGCGGACGTCGCGCAGGGCGTCCTCGGCGCCGCGCCGCTCGTACTTGTTGATCACGACGGCCTCGGCGAAGTCGAGCATGTCGATCTTCTCCAGCTGGGACGCCGCGCCGAACTCCGGGGTCATGACATAGATGGGCACGTCCACATGCGGCACGATCCCGGCGTCGCCCTGCCCGATGCCCGGGGTCTCCACGATGACCAGGTCATATCCGGCGGCCCGGCAGGCGGCGATCACGTCGTCGAGGCAGACGGGGACCTCGTTGGCGGCGCCCCTCGTGGCCAGCGAGCGGAAGTAGGTCTGGGGGCCGAGGCTGTTCATCCGGATGCGGTCGCCGAGCAGCGCTCCCCCGCCGCGCCTGCGGGTCGGGTCGATCGCGATGATGGCGACGCGCAGCTTGTCGTCGTTGTCCACGCGCAGGCGGTGTACGAGCTCGTCGGTGAGCGAGGACTTTCCGGAACCGCCCGTACCGGTGATGCCGAGCACGGGAGCGCGGTTGTCGCCCGAGCCGGGAGCGGCGCGCAGGCCGTCCAGGAGCTCGGCCGGGGCGCGGCCCGACTCGATCAGGGTGATCGCCCTGGCCAGGGCCGCCTGGTCGCCGGAGCCGACGGCCTCGACCGAGGGAACGCCGTCCAGCTCGACATCGCACTCCTCGATCAGCTTGTTGATCATGCCGGGCAGGCCGTACCGCTGGCCGTCCTCCGGCGAGAAGATGCGGGTGACGCCGCGGGAGTGCAGCAGGTCGATCTCGTCCTGGACGATGACGCCGCCGCCACCGCCGTAGACCTTCACGTGCCCGGCGCCGCGCTCGCGCAGCAAATCCACCAGGTAGCTGAAGAACTCCACGTGGCCGCCCTGGTAGGAGCTGATCGCCACGCCCTGGACGTCCTCCTGGACGGCGGCGGTGACGATCTCGTCCACCGATCGGTTGTGCCCGAGGTGGATGACCTCCGCCCCCTGCGACTGGAGGATCCGCCGCATGATGTTGATCGCCGCGTCATGGCCGTCGAACAGCGCCGCGGCGGTCACGAAACGGACAGGGTTCGCCGGAACGTGCACGCCTGATCACTCCTTTGTGAGGGGTCCTAATACAAGATACTAGGACGTCCTACTAAATCCCAAGGTTTCAGGCGGGTAGCGATCTGGCATGCGAACAGGGCCGGGTTCTGGTTTCGGGAGGTCCTCAGCGACCTGTGCTGGTCAGGGCCGCTCGTACGGATTGCGGCGGGTGGTGGAGCGGTGGGCGGCCACGAGAGTTCTGGCCGGAGCGGGAGTCGCGTCCAGGTCGGGCGGACCACCCACCCGGACCGGCTCGGGCGGTGCCTCCGCGTAGCTGGCGGACCTCGTCTTCTTCCCGACGGCCTTCTTCCCGGCGGCCTTCTTCGCGACGGCCTTCTCCCCGACGGCCTTCTTCGCGACGGCGGCGGCACGCGTCTCCGGCTTGCCGACGGCGGCACGCGTCTCCACCTTGGTGTGGCTGCCGCGACGGCGGCCCGCGAGCCGGAAGGAGACCACGACCGTGGTGAGCACCATCATGGTGAGCAGGGCCAGCGGGGACCCCAGGACGTCCATCGGCGATCCCTGCGACACCGGCTCCGGCTGGCGGGCCAGCGGCTGCTCGGTGGTCCGGATCTCGTTCAGCGTGGCGTTGGCCTTCACCATGCGGGGTAAGCCGTAGCCGACGACCTTGTCCGTGTCACGGGACTTGCGCTTGAGCCAGACGCGATCGACGTTGGCCTCGATCGTGTGGATCTTCTTGCCGTCGACCCGCTCGACGATCCCGACGTGGTCGATGCCCTTGTAGCTCTTGCCGCCGCCCCAGTCGAAGAAGACCAGGGCTCCGGGCTCGGGCTGCTGGGACCAGGCGCGCTGCTTCATGAACCAGGACGCGTGCGAGGGGGTCCAGGCGAACTGGCCGACGTAGTCACCGACCCCGGCCTTGTCGGCCGCCCAGGCGATGAACATGTCGCACCACGGCGCGTCCCGGTATTGCGGGTCCTTGACGCGATCCGCGTACCACTGCCCGAACTTGGTGAGCTGGCCGCCCTTCTCGCGGTAGCCGACTTCCCCACGCACCTCTTTCAGCAGATTTTCCGCGATCGGGTCCAGAGCCCACTCCTCCCAGAAAAACCGGCAGATCAGGATGGACTGTAATAGCGCCGTCCCATTTGTGCGCCGAACAATGGGAAAGTGTCAACCTATGAGCCGAAATTTCGGCTATGTGGCTGATGTGACTCCTGAGACTCCGTACTGAAGTGAGATCGTTTTCAGGCGCCCGCGCCCACCCGGAAGATCTGCTCGTCGCCCGCGCCCGGTGCCACCACGTCGGCGACGATCACGGTCACGTTGTCGGGTGAGCCGCCCTCGTTGGCCAGGTCGATCAACCGCTGGACGGCCGCTGCCGGGTCTGTCACCGTGGTCAGCACCTCGTGCAGGACCTCGGGCCCGAGCACGGTCGTCAGCCCGTCCGAACAGAGGAGGTAGCGATCATCCGGCTCGGACTCGCGCAGCGCCATGTCAGGCTCCGCCCTGCCCTCGCTGCCCAGTACGCGCAGCACCATCGACCGGCGCGGGTGCACGGCCGCTTGATCCTCTGTTATCCGCCCTTCGTCCACCATGGACTGCACAAGTGTGTGATCCTTGGTCATCTGGTAGAGAGCACCATCGCGCAGCAGGTATCCGCGGGAGTCACCAAGATGAGCAAGGGCGAACCGGTAACCGTCCCACAGCATGGCGGTCACGGTGGTCCCCATCCCCCTGCGCGCGGGGTCGATGTCGGCCAGCTCCACCAGCCTGCGGGCCGCCTCGTGCACGGCGCCCTCCAGGGCCGCCTCCAGGTCCGAGCCCGTCTCGGGAAGCGTGGCATCCAGCTCGCGCATGACCGCGATCGCGGCCGAGCTCGCCAGCTCGCCGGCCGCGTGTCCGCCCATCCCGTCGGCCACCACGAGCAATCGGCCACTCGCGTAGCCGGAATCCTCGTTCTGCTCCCTGCGGCGGCCCACGTCTGATCCGGCGGCATAGCGGATGTTGTGCTTCATACCCAGCAGTAAATCATTGGTTGAAAGACTTCACAAGCAGATGCACTGAAGACTCTTGTGAACTACTGTGGGCTCCATGACCCACGACCCGACCGTGAACGCCGGGGACATAGCCCGGCTCGCCGGTGTCGGGCGGGCCGCGGTGAGCAACTGGCGCCGCCGCCACGACGACTTCCCACTGCCCATCGGCGGCACCGCCAATCAACCGTTGTTCTCGCTGCGCCAGGTCGAGTCATGGTTGCGGCGCTATGGGAAGTCCTACCAGGTCTCGCTGGGTGATCGCGTGTGGCAACGCCTGAAAGCCGCCGGCGATTTGCGGCTGGGCGAGTTGGTCGCGCAGGCCGGTGTGCTCCTGACCACGGGCGATAGCAAGCTGGAGCCCGAGCTGGCCGGGCTGGTGTCCGAGCTGGCCGAGCAGCACGATCCGCTCACCGCCTACGAATTCCTCTGTGAGCGCTACCTGGAGGCGCACTCCAGGCAGCTGTCGGTCACGCGTGACGACGTGGCCGAGCTGATGGTCGGGCTGGTCCGCACCGACGACGCGACGATCCTCGACCCCGCCTGCGGCGTCGGCACGCTGCTGCTCAACTCCGGGGCGGTCAAGGTGCTCGGCCAGGACCTCAGCGAGACCTCGGCGGTCATCACCGCCGCGCGGCTGCGGCTGCGCGGCGCCGAGGCGGAGGTCGTGCCCGGCGACTCGATGCGCCACGACGGCTTCGCCGGCGTGAAGGCCGACGCGGTCGTCTGCGACCCGCCGTTCAACGAGCGGGCCTGGGGCTACGAGGAGCTGACCGGCGACCCACGATGGGAGTACGGCCTGCCGCCGCGCGGGGAGCCGGAGCTGGCCTGGGTCCAGCACTGCCTCACCCACGTCAGGCCCGGCGGCATGGTGGCCGTGCTGATGCCCCCGGCCGCGGCCAGCCGTAAGGCGGGGCGGCGGATCCGGGCCAACCTGCTGCGCGCCGGCGCCCTGCGCGCCGTGATCGCGCTGACCGGCTCCGACCTGTGGCTGCTGCGCCGCCCGGCCGCGGGCGAGCGCCCGCCGTCCGACGTGCTGATCGTCGATGCCACGGCCGACCTGTCCATCGTCGATCCCGCGTGGCGGGCCTATCTCGACGAGCGCTCCGACCAGACCGTACGCATCATCGACCTGCTGGCCGATGAGGTGGACATGACCCCGGCCCGCCACCAGCGGCGCGACGACCTCGGCCGGGCCTTCACCGAGGCGCGTGACCGGTTCCTGGCCGCGGCGGCCACCCCGCCCGATCTCAAGGTGCTCGACGAGCCGATCGACCAGCCGGTCACCACGGTCGGCGACCTGATCAAGGAGGGTCTGCTGACCACGCTGCAGGCGCCGCCCAAGATGGCGACCGGCGGCGGCGACCTGCCGATGCTCACCGCCGACGACGTGACAGGCGGCGGCGCCGCCTCCGGCCGGGCTCCGGCGCAGCAGGGGCTCGTCCCGATCCAGCCGGGCGACGTGGTGGCGTCCTATTCCAGCGTGCGGGTGATGACCGAGGGCGGCTGCGTGCTCGGCCCGCATCTGACGCTCTACCGGGTCGACGCGCGCCGGCTCGACCCCGATTTCCTGGCCGGCCACCTGCGGGCGGCCGGCGGGCGCGCGACCACCGGCTCCAGCCGCTTCGACGTGCGCCGCACCCGCCTGCCCCGCCTGTCGCTCAAGGACCAGAAGTCCTACGGCGAAGCCTTCCGGCAACTGGCCGTGCTCGAAGACGCCTTGCGCGAGACCTCGGCCCTCGGCCAGGCGCTGATCCGCCTCGGCCTCGACGGCCTGACCGACGGCCACCTGCGTCCGCAGTCCTGACGGTGTAGCTTTTTCCGGGAAAAGGCGGGGCTGGGAGGGGCAAATGGTCATCGGTGACCGCTATGTGCTCGACCATCTCCCGCTCGGTCAGGGCGGTATGGGCGCCGTCTACGCGGGTCATGATCGTCATCTCGATCGCCGGGTGGCGGTGAAGCTGCTCCACCTGCCGGGCGGCCCCGACGAGGAGCTCGAACGCCGCTTCATCCGCGAAGCCCGCATCCTGGCCCGGCTGGAGCATCCGGGCGCGCCGGTGCTCTACGACTTCGGCGCCCACGAACAGCGTCTCTACCAGGTAATGCAATTCATTGAGGGCGTCACGGTGGCCGACGTGGTCAGCGAGCACGGCCCGCTGCCCGTGCCGTGGGCCGCCGCCATCGCGGCCCAGGCGTGCGCGGTCCTGTCGGCCGCCCACGCCCTGTCGATCTGCCATCGCGACCTCAAGCCGACCAACCTGATGCTCTGCCCCGACGGCAGCGTCAAGGTGCTCGACTTCGGCCTGGCCCTGCTGCGCGACGCCGACGTCACCACGTTCACCAGGATCGGCCAGATACTCGGCACGCCCGCGTACATGGCTCCCGAGCAGATCCAGCACGGGGTCGCCGAGCCACGCAGCGACCTCTACGCGCTCGGCTGCGTGCTGCACGAGATGCTGACGGGGCGGCAGCTGTTCACCGGGCCGACCGACTACGTGGTCTTCGAGAAGCAGGTCAAGGAGCGGCCGCCCGCGATCCCTGGTCTGCCGGACGCGTTGGGCGCGCTCCTGGCCGGGCTGCTGGAGAAGACGCCGGGCAACCGTCCCACCGACGCCGACACGCTGTACGAGCGGCTGGAACCCTTCGCCGTCGGGCTACCGATGCTGCCCGGTTTCCTGGCCAGGTCGCCGAGTCCGGGCCGGATGTACGCGCGGATGGTCGGCCGCGTCCTTAGTGACTAGCCGAAATCCTCTGCTCGTTCATGGGAAGAAATCTGTTAAGTCCCCATACAATCGCCACAAAATGGTTACAGCAGGGAGCGGAGCCCGTTGGCTGATGCCATCTTCGGCGTCCTCGGTCCCGTTCGCGCACGTCACGCGACCGGGCGCCACATCCGTCTGAGCGGCAGGCAGCGCGCCGTGCTGGCCACCGTGCTGCTCAACGTCAACACGACCGTCTCCCGTGACCGCCTCATAGCCGCCGTCTGGGACGATCCGCCGCCGTCCGCCGTGGCCAACCTCCAGACGTACGTGGCCCAGTTACGCAGGGCGCTGCAGCCGGAGGCCCGGCTGCACACCAGCGGCGCGGGCTACCTCTTCGAGGCCGCGCCCGATGAGCTCGACCTGCTCCTGTTCGAGGACGAGGTACGGCGGGCCCGAGTCGAATCCGACCCCGCGTCGGCCGCCCGGCGGCTGGAACACGCCCTGGCCCTGTGGCGCGGCCGGCCCGCCGAGGACGCCTCGCTGGGCAACGCCATGACCCCCCGGCTGACCGAGCTGGAGGAGCGGCTGGCCGACGTCCGCGCCGACTGGGCCGACCTACGACTCCAGCTGGGCATGCACGATGAGGTGATCGGCGCGTTACGCGTGTTCGTGGCCGAGCAACCACTGCGCGAGCGGGCCTGGCAGCAGCTCATGCTGGCGCTGGCGCGCTCCGGCCGGCGGGCCGAGGCGCTGGAGACCTACCGGCAGGCCCGCGAGACGCTGGTCACCGAGCTGGGCATCGAGCCCGGACCCGAGCTGCGGCTGCTCCAGGCCGCCGTCCTGTCCGGCACGCCGTCCGCGAACAGACCGGAGCAGCGGGGCGCGATCTGCCAGCTGCCGGCCGACATCGCCGACTTCGTGGGGCGGTCCGAGGAACTGACCGCCATCACCATGCTCCTGCGCCCCGAGACCACGCCCACCGCCCTCCCGATCGTCACCGTCACGGGACCTCCGGGAGTCGGCAAGAGCACCCTGGCCGTACATGCCGCGCACCTGCTGCGCGAGGACTTCCCCGACGGCCAGCTCTACCTGCGGCTCTCCGGCGCCTCGCCGGCGCCGCAGGAGCCCGGCGCGCTGCTGGCGGAGTTGCTGCGGGCCCTGCGCGTCGAGGGCGACTCGATCCCCGACACGGTGGCCGAGCGGGCCGCGCTCTACCGGTCGCTGCTCGCCGACAAGGCCGTGCTCGTGGTGCTCGACGACGCCGCCGACGGGCTCCAGGTGGCGCCGCTGCTCCCGGGTACGCCGCGCTGCGCCGTACTGGTGACGAGCAGGGGCCCGCTCATCGCCCTGCCCGGCGCGGTCGCGGTCTCGCTGGGCGTGCCACCGGAGCGCGAGGCCCGGGAACTGCTGGAGAGCGTGGCGGGCGGCTCGCGCGTACGAGACGAACCCGACGCGGCGCGAGCCATCCTGCACGCCTGCGGGCGGCTGCCGCTGGCCGTCAGGATCGCCGGTGCCCGGCTGGCCGCCAGGCCCGCCTGGTCGCTGAAGGACCTCGCCGCGCGACTGGCCGTCACCGGGGCGCCGCTCGACGAGCTGGCGCTCGGCGGCCAGAACGTGCGGGCCCACTTCGTGGCGAGTTACGAGGTGCTGTCCGCGCCCGCGCGCCGCGCCTTCCGCCTGCTGGGGCTGGCCGGGCTGGAGAGCGCCGCGGACTGGAGCGTGGCGGCGCTGATGGGCGTACCGCGGCGCGAGGCGGAATCCGCGGTCGAGACGCTGGCGCTGGCCGGGCTGGTCACGGCGAACGAGGTGGACGAGAGCGGCCAGCCCCGTTACCGCATGCACGACCTGCTGCGCGCCTTCGCCCGCGAGCGCGCGGAGGCGGAGGAGAGCCCGGCCGGACGGGCCGCCGCGCTCCTGGGGTTCGTCGAGGAGTGCCTGGCCCGATTACGCGCGGCGGCGCTGGAGTACCCCCCGCCCATGAGGCCGCCCATGGACAGCGTGCCGCCACCCGTGGAGTCCGCGCGGGTGGACGGCGGCTGGCAGCGGGCGTGGCTGCACGCCGAGCGCAAGACGCTGGCCGACGCCGTCGCGCTGGCCGAGCCCGTCACCGCCGCCGAACTCGCCCAGCGGCTGGCGCCGTTCCTCGTGGCGCACGGCTTCTTCGCCGAGGCGATCGGCCTGCTGGAGAACGTCGCCGAACGGACCGGCGACACCCATACGACCATGCTGATCCGCCTGGTCAGAGCCGACATCCTCACCGACCGCCGCCGGACCGCGCTGGCCGAGCCCGAGCTGCGACTGCTGATCGACTACTTCGAGGGGGCGGGCGACCGGCACGCGGTCGCGTACGCGCTGGCCACGCTGGCCATCTGCGAGCTGATCTCCGGCCGGCACGAAAGCGCTCTCACGCTCGTCACCCGCTCCTTGCCGCTCTTCGAGGCGTACGGGGACACCAACGGGCTGATCAGCGCGCTGGTCACGACCTCAGGGATCCACCTCGACCGGTCCGAGTACGACCTGGCGATAGCGACCTGCCGGCGCGGCCTGGAGCTGGCGGCCGACCCGCGCTTCGCCGACTTCGCGATCAGGTTCCGCCGCGTGCTCGGCATCGCGCACTTCGAGCTGGGCGAGGTCGAGACCGCGATCGGGCACTACGAGGCGAGCATCGAGGCCAGCCGTGAGCTGGGCTGGGGCACCGGCGAGCGGATGGCGCTACGCAGGCTCGGCCAGGCGTACTCGGAGCTGGGCCGGTACGAGCTCGCCGCCACCACGCTCGACCGGTGCGCGGCCATGTTCGCCCAGGCGGGCGACGGCCATGGCCAGGGGATGACGTTCTACGCCCGAGGCGAGGTCAGCCTGAAGCAGGGCCGGCCCGACGAGGCGCTGCACTACTTCCGGCTCTGTCTCGACCAGGTCGAGGAGCCGATCTGGCGGGCGAGGGCGGCCGAGATGGTCGAGCGCCTGCGCCACGACCCGGCCTGAACGCGCGGGCTCGGCTCCCCCAAGGACAGTGCGCCGTAGTACGCGACGTCATCGGCAGGAACGGACTTTGACGTGCTCTCCGCCATAAATAGGGGAGATTCCTGTGCTGCTCACGCAGCAGCTCGCGGCGCGGGTGCGGGCGAGACTGTGGGACAGGATGCTTGACGCTTCACCGGCCCAGCACCGCGGAGTCTCCACGTCCTGTGACCGCCCGTCCGGCGGCAGAGTTGTACCGATGAAGCTGGTTTCGGGCGGCGTTGGTATCGGCGTTGCCGATCCACCCACACCGCGGGTTCTTGCACGCGAACCGGGATTGCGTCTCCCGGCATACCGGCGTGGAGTGTTCACCGACCCGATGCTGGCCCGTTGCGAGGAGATCATGCGAGACGTGTGCGCGGACTTCGAGGTCGAGCTGCGCGAGTTCAACGGCGAACACGACCACGTCCATCTCCTCATCCACTACCCGCCGAAAGTCGCCCTGTCCAAGCTGGTCAACAGCCTCAAGGGCGTCTCGGCCCGCTATTTGCGCCAGGAATACTCCACCCACGTGCGTCAATACCTGTGGGGCGGACACTTCTGGTCGGGTTCCTACTTCGCCGGATCGGTGGGCGGAGCCCCGATCTCGGTTCTGCGCCAGTACATCGAGCAGCAAAGCCGACCGGTTTAAGGCACGCTCAGGCGCTGGAGCGCCTTCCCGCGTGGGCACCCCCGGCGTAAACGCCGGAGCACTGGCCCGCATCCCGGTAGATTCCTTCCGTGCTCTCCCAGATGGCGCAAGACCAGGCCACCGCCCGCACTGAGACGGTACGGCCGAGTCTGGCCGCAGTCGCCGCCCGAGCTGAACCGGTGCGGCTGTGAGGCGGCCGACGCTGGAGGCGGTCGCCGCCCGTGCAGGGGTCTCGCGCGCCACCGCGTCCCGGGTCGTCAACGGGCAGACGACGGTGGCGCCGGACATCCGTGACGCCGTCCTGCGCGCCATCGATGAGCTGGGCTACCTGCCCAACCCGGCGGCGCGCAGCCTGGTCACCCAGCGCACCGACTCCATCGCCCTGGTCGTCTCCGAGCCGCCGACCAGGGTGTTCTCCGAGGACCCGCTGTTCGCCACGGCCATCCGCGCGGCCAGCGTCGAACTGGAGGCGGCCGACAAGCAGGTCGTCCTCATGCTGGCCTCCTCCCCCAAGAGCCATGCGCGGGTGGAGCGCTACATCGCGGGCGGCCACGTGGACGGCGTCATGCTCATCTCCATGCACGGCGCCGACCCCCTGCCCACCGCGCTGTCCCGCTTGCGCGTCCCGGTCGTCTCGTACGGCAGACCCGCCGTACCCGTCAACATCCCGTACGTCGACAACGACAACATCGGCGGCGCCGAGGCGGCGGTCCGCCACCTGGTCGAAGCGGGCAGACGCCGAATCGCCACGATCGCCGGCCCCCAGGACATGATCGGCGGCCAGGACCGCCTCACGGGCTACCGCAACATCCTGCGCGACTCCGACCGCCGCTCCATCGTCGCGGTGGGCGACTTCACCCGGCAGTCCGGCGCGGTGGCCATGCGCCAGTTGCTGGGCGACGACCCGAGTCTGGACGCCGTCTTCGTGGCGAACGACCTGATGGCCGTAGGCGCCCTACAGTCGCTCCGGCTGGCCGGCCGACGGGTGCCGGACGACGTGGCCGTGGTGGGCTTCGACGACATAGAGGCCGCCAAGTACACCGAACCCCCACTGACCACGGTGCGCCACCCGGTGCCCGAACAGGCGGCAGCCATGGTGCGATTGCTGCTGGGCCTGTTCACAGGTGGCTCCGCCGAACCCATCATCCTGCCCACCGAGCTGGTCATCCGCGAATCCGCCTGAAAGCAAGGACCTCCCAGGGTCAGGCTGTGTTGCCGGGGGCTGACGCCCCCATTTACCAGCAAGGTCCTCGCTCTTCGCTCGGGCTGCCTTCCTGGGGGCTTCGCCATTCGGCGGAGGCCTGCCGGCCCCCGCACCCCCGGCGGTTAACCGCCTCAGGAGGGACTTTGATGGCCCATGTCCCGGATGAGGCAGGCGCAGACAATGACGGTCTTCGGGCGTCAGCGGCGGGGCGGCACTGTCATGAATGGCCCTGGTCGGCGAGCTGGCCATAGGGCAGTGGGCAGTCAGGGCAGGCGCAGTGGGTCAGGCTGTCGCAGCGGGCGGCGATCACCTGGCTGAGGGCGTCGTGAATGGTATGCAAGTCGGCGATCTTGGCTTCGATCTCGGCCAGCTTGAGCTTGGCGCGCTCTTGCAGATCAGGCGCAGGGTGGCTGCGCCGCCCGGTCTCCAGCAGCTCGGAAACCTCCTCCAAGGTGAAGCCGAGCCGCTGCGCGGCTTTGATCACTCTGAGCAAGGTGACCGTCTCGGGCGGGTAGGTGCGGTGCCCGCCAGGGCTGCGCCGCGGTTCGGCGATCAGGCCGCGCCGCTCGTAGTAGCGCAGGGTCTGGATGTTGACCCCAGCTCGCTCGGCGACCTGAGCGGTGCGCAGGGTCGGGTCGTTGACCCCGGCACGCCCCGCGACCTGCCCAGTGCGCAGGAAGGGCTCCTGAATCTCATGCGACATGCGTGCCCCCGTCAGCCACCACGCTCTGGCCCGCGCTGCTGCCCTCGTAAGGGCTCTTCATGATCGGTCCGACCACCGGTTCACGCCGACGGCGCGGCCGCGTCGGCCTGCCGCTGGAGTGCGTCCAGCACGTCGACCCGCTGCTCGGGCACCCGAACCTCCAGGCCCATGGCGCCGTCGGCGATGGTGAGCGTGAAGGTGAAGAAGGAGCAGCAGCCGTTCTCCCGGGCCGCCAGCTCAGCGGCCCGGGCCGCGTTCTCCGGGGTGAAGATCAGCTCCAGCCGCAGCCGGGTAGGGTCCGGCCGCTGGATCGCTCGCACGATCTCGGCGAACAACGCGTCGAACTCGGCCACCCGCAGCGGCTGCTCAGCGGTGGGCAGTGTGCACGCCGAGGGGACCCACTGCGGGCCAAGGGCTATGTCCTGGTGTGTCATAGCTCGACGGTAAACCTGTACCTCAGTACAGGATGCAAGCCTCTCCGCTACCGGACCACGCGGTACTTCAGGTGCGTCACCAGACCGGTGCCCGACACCTCGCCAACCGGTTCAAGGTTGGTGTCCCCGACGCCGTCGAACAGCCGCTCGCCCCTGCCGAGGATCACCGGCGCGACATGCAGGCGCAGCTCGTCGATCAGACCCGCCGCCAGGTACTGGTTCACTGTCTGCGCGCCGCCCGCGATGGCCACGTCGCGATCTCCGGCGGCCTCGCGGGCCTGGGCCAGGGCCGCCTCGATCCCCTCAGTGACGAAGTTGAACACCGTGCCGCCCTTCATCGGCAACGGCTCGCGCGGGTGGTGGGTGAGGACGAAGACCGGCGCGTGGTACGGCGGCTCGTCGCCCCACCAGCCGCTCCAGTCCATGTCCCAGGCGTCCCGGCCGGGGCCGAACATGTTGCGCCCCATGATGAAGGCCCCCGCCGCGGTGATGCCCTCGATCACCTCCGCATGCACCTCGGGCTCGTCGAACATCCAGCTGTGCAGGCGCCGCTCCGCGCCCTCGCCGAGCGGGTTCTCCAAGCTCTGGTTCGGTCCCGCTACGAAGCCGTCGACGGACATCGCGATGTCACAGGTGATCTTGCTCATCTCGCTACCTCCTATGTTGGGTGCCTGTTCATGGGGAAGTCGGAGCCGCCCGCCCGTTCTCTACATGGTCCAGTGAGATGCGGGTCACATTTGCTGGGATCCAGTCACACTCCTGGGTGCGGTGCCGCTCTCAGTTGGTGACCCTGGAATGTGGGAGGAGCACACGATGAGCGAGCAGGCGACCAGCGTCTTCACCGGCCATCGCGAGCTGCTGTTCTCGATCGTCTACAACATGCTGGGCAGCGTCGCCGACACCGAGGACGTGCTGCAGGAGACCTGGCTGGCCTGGGCGCCCAGGAGCGAGGCGGGCGAGGAGATCCTCAATCCGCGCGCGTACCTGGTGCGGATCGCGGTCAACCGGGCGCTGGCCCGGCAGGAGAGCATCAGCCGTCGCCGGGAGGACTATGTCGGCCCTTGGTTGCCCGAGCCGCTCATCACCCAGCAGCCCGATGCCGTGGATCCGGCGGTGCGGGCCGAGTCGGTGTCGATGGCGTTGCTCGTGGTGCTGGAGACGCTCACCCCGCTGGAACGGGCGGTGTTCGTCCTGAACGAGGTCTTCGGGTACGCCCACACCGAGATCGCCGGAATCCTGAACCGCAGCCCGTCGTCGATCCGCCAGCTCGCTCACCGCGCCCGCGAACATGTGCACGCCCGCCGCCCGCGTTACCAGGCCGACCCGCGGATCCGCCAGGAAGTGACGGAACGGTTCATCGAGGCCGTGGCCGGCGGTGACCTCGACGCGCTCATGCGGGTCCTGGCGCCGGACGTGGTCATGTGGGCCGACGGCGGGGGCAAGGCACGAGCCGCCGGGCTGCGGCCGCTCCACGGGCGGGACAAGATCGCCCGTCTGATCGTCGGCAACGCGACCCGGCATCCTGTCGATGATCTCAACATCCGCTTCCGGACGGTCAACGGTGATCCGTCGGCGCTGCTGCTGTCCGGTGACACCACGTTCGCGGTCATCGTTCTCGACCTGGTCCCCGACGGGACTCAGGTCTGCGGCATCTACGCCGTGACCAACCCCGACAAACTCTCCCACCTGGAAAGAGGAACCGCATGATTCTGGTATCCGGAGCCACCGGCAACATCGGCCGTCCGCTCGTCGCCGAGCTGGCCGCCAAAGGCGTGAAGGTACGCGCCCTGACCCGTACCCCCGAAACGGCCCGCTTCCCCGAAGGAGTCGAGGCTTGCGACAGCGCCAAGCCCGACTTCGACGGCGTGACCGCCCTCGTCCTGAACATCTCGGGGGGCTCCGTCGCCCTGCTGGAGGCGGCCAGGACGGCAGGGGTACAGCGGGTCGTCACCGTCTCGGCCCTGGTCGTCGCCGAGGAGGAGGACCCGGAGGAGGGCAGCAACGCCGCGATCCACCGCGAACTGGAGATGGCGGTGGAGGCCGCCGTCCCGGAATGGACGCATCTGCGCCCCGGCGCCTTCGCCGCGAACTCCTTGCGCTGGACGCCCCAGCTCCAGGCCGGAGACGTGGTCCGCGGACCGTACGCCCAGGCCCGTACCTCGCCGATCCACGAGGTGGACATCGCCGCCGTCGCCGTACGGGCGCTGCTCGGCGACGAACTACTGGGCCAGGCGCCCACGCTGACCGGGCCGCAGGGGCTGTCCTTCGCCGAGCAGGTGGAGATCATCGGCTCGGTGGTGGGCCGGCCGCTGCGGTACGAGGAGATCAGCCCGGAGATGGCCGCGCAGGCGATGATGGCGCACGGGGTGCGCAAGGAGCAGGTCGACTCGCTGCTGAGCTATTTCGCGGACAGCATCGGGAAGCCGGTACCGATCACGGGCGAGGTGGAGCGGATCCTCGGCCGCCCCCCTCGCACCTACGCCGAGTGGGTCGCCGACAACGCCGACGCCTTCCGGCAGTGACCTCGGCTACCTTCCCGTCTTCGTGGACCAGAGCGGCGTCCTGCCGTCGTAGATGACGACATTGCCGTCGTCCTGCATTTCGAGTCGCGCCCCGGGGTTTTTTCCGGTCTCGGAATTCCACAGCGGCGTCTTGCCCAGGTAGACGACTAGATTTCCGTCTTTCTGCATCTGGGTGACGGCCCCGGGGTTACCTCCGGTCTTGGAGCTCCACAGGGCCCGGCGGGCGCGGTAGAGCACCAGATTGCCGTCCTCCTGCTGGACGAGCTGGTAGTCGCCGTTGCGGGAGCGGACGTACTGGTTGGGCTTGAGCGCGTAGCCCGGGGCGAGCACGCTGATCGTGGCATGGCGGTTCCACACCGGCGTCTTGCCGTCGTAGATCACCAGGTTGCCGTCGTCCTGCACCGCGAGGCGAGCGCCTGGGCTGTCTCCGGTGTTGGACGCCCACAGAGGCGTCCTCCCCCGGTAGACGACCAGGTTGCCGTCGCTCTGCATGGCGGCGAACGCGCCGGGGCTGTCGCCGGTCTGGCTGCTCCACAGCGGCGTCTTCCCCCGGCACAGCACCAGGTTGCCGTCCTCCTGCTGCTGCAGGACGTAGGCGCCGTCGGACGAGCGTACGGAGTCGCCGGCCTTCAACGTCTGCCCGGGGTTCAGCCATACGGTACGGTCGGCGCTCACCGCCGCCGTGACGCGCTTCGCCTCCGCCCAGGCCGCTGGTGAGACCGAGGCCACGGCCATCGTGCTCGCCAGCGCCAGCGCACCAATGTACATAGATGTTCTTCTCACGCGTTCCCCCTGCATATGGATGATCAAGCGAGAAGGACGCTATCCAGACATGGTCGACGATCGGCCCATTTCGAAATGCCTGGAACCTTCGCCAAGGTGGGGCGCGCATCATCTGGTCGTCAAGCCGGAGTTGTGGCGCGTAGTTGGTGTCTGTGAAGCGGCGGGCAGCGTCGGGCTCCTCATTGGACTCTCGTCGCCTTCGTGATCGTCCGCCTGACCTCCCGCCGGGCGGGACGGCCTCGTTCGCTTCGTCACAGCGCTCCGATCACCATGGCGATCAGGATCAGAGTGACGAGGGTGAGGCGGAGGGCTGCGGAGAGGGCCGGGCGCGTGCATCTCATGCGGGGCCCCGCCAGGGCATTCTTCCGGAATGTAAACGACCGGCACACGTCATGCGTCAACCATAGGTTGACACTGAGATAGCGTCAACCTCGCGTTGACGCCAGGCGGTCACTCCGGCGTCAGTAGCCGCTGGTGAGTCGTACGCCGGAGCCGATCGAGCGCGGAATGCCGACATTGTCGACCAGATTGCCGGTCGACGCGATGGACAGCGCGTTACCCCTGCCCCTCCTGAACAGCAGGCCGGTCTCTCGTCTGGTGCCGTGGCCGAGGATGGTGTTGCCCGTCACTACGGCGTGGCCGGTGCCGTAGTTCACGGCGTCGAGGGCCAGGTAGACGAAGGAGGGGTCCTGCTGCGGAGCGGGGGCCCGACCGGACTGGCGGGTGTTCGCGGGCTGGGTCACGGCTGGTCGGGGCCCGAATTTGTGGATCCGGTTGTTGGAGATCGTGGTCCCGGCTTCGCCCTGGAGGTCGCAGCGGATGCCGTAATAGGTCTGCCTAGCAGCGGCCTTGGTGCCGAAGTCCTCGATGTAGTTGTCGCGGATGGAGGTGCCGAAGCAGCGGTGGGCGTCGATGGCGTGCTTCGGCGTCGCGTACAAGTGCAGGTCACTGAACGTCCACCCGGCCGAGTTCTCCGCGTCGACGCCGCTCTCGCCGCTGAAACCGATCCACGAGCGCTGGAACGTCCAGTCGGTCACCGCGTTGCCGGGGTCGACCACCTTGAGGCCAGAGCCGCCCGCCCGCTCTATGTAGACGTCGCTGATCACGCTGTTGACCATGGTGTTGCGCAGCTTGGTGCCGTTCTTGGAGGGGTTGCTGACGCGGATGCCGTCGCTGGGTGTGCCGAGGATGTCCACGTCATAGATCCGGCTGTCCCACGAACGCAGCATCAGGCCCACGGTGCCAGTGTTGTGGTCGCGGTTGCCGTCCAGCGTCAGGCGCTCGATGCGTACGGGATCCGAGCTGTACGCCTGGTCGGTGACCCAGGACTCCGAGGCCAGCATGGCGGGCAGGTTCGCGCCGTCGGCCTGCTTGATCACTGTTCCGGCCTTGGCGTCGCCCCGGTACGTCCGGCGGCCGCGGAGAGTGATGGTCCTGTTGATCAGGCACGGGCCCTTGAGCACCACCTCGTCGCCCTCCTTGGAGGCGTCGATGGCGGCCTGGATGGTCCTGGCGTCGGCGGCCGTGTTGACGCAGGTGGCGTTCACCCTTGCGGCTACGGCCGGGGCCAGCGGCTGGATCACCACCGCGCTGCCGGAGGCGGCCAGCGTCAGGGCGATGGCCCCCGCGGTCTGGCGTGGGCGTGGTTTAGGCACGTGTAATCCCCTTCCGGGCATTCCGGAAATGACCTGAGGACCGCGGCGTGTGAACGTCCCCCGACGCCCCTGCGGTCTCCGGTGCCGAGCCTCATGGAAGGATCCCGATCCGCTCGGGAGAACTCCCTAGACCTGCCCGAAATTTGGTGCCTACCGGGATCGTTCCAGGCGGTGGCGGCCGTGCCTGCCGTAGGTTGCGGTGAATGAAGGGGGTTGTGATCGAGGGGCGGCAATTCGGCGGGCCGGTCAATCTGCTCACGATCTCGTGAGAAGGCCGCTCACCTCCCGGGTGAACACCTCCACGTTGTCGATCATGATGTTGTGGCCGGCGTCCGGGACGCCGATCAGCCGTACCCCGGCGGCCACCAGCTCGGCCGCCCCGAGGAGCTCGCCGTCCGCCTCCGGGTAAAGGTAGGCGCGCGGGATCGGCAGCCTCCGCAGCTGTTCCCGCGCGTTCGACCTCGTGAGGTGGACCGAGCTCCGGTGCAGCGCCTCCCGTCCGGCAAGCCTCATTGTGGCGGCCCAGTGTGGCCCGACCCGCGCCAGCGTCTCGTCCCAGCCGTGCCGTACGAAGTCTTCCTCGGTGTAGGTGGCGACGCCCGAACTGCCCGGCCGTAGCGCGGGTTCGATCGGGTCCAGACTGGCGTCCACCAGCACCAGCTCGGCCACCAGCTCCGGATGCCGCTCGGCCAGGTGTACCGCGATCGTCCCGCCCATGCTGTGCGCAATTACCTGCGCCGCGCGCACGTCCGCCGTCCGCAACGCGGTCGCGAGCGCGTCCGCGTGCTCCTCCATGGTGTAGCCGAACGTGGTGGGTCGATCGCTGGTCCCGAACCCCAGCAGGTCCACAAACAGGCTCCGATGCCCGGCCAGCTCCGGTCGGCTCGCGGCCTCCAGGAAGTAGGGCGCCGCTGCCGCGCCCAGCCCGTGCACATAAACCCGGACCGGCTCCCGCCCGGCCACCTCGGCCCAGCGGATGCGGCTGCCGTCCGGCAGCACTTGCGCGTCTCTCATGCCCTCTCCTCGATATATTTAGTCGTCGATATACTAAGTTGTCGAGGTATCATAGCGGCATGATTGAGCTGTCGATCCTGGGGTTCCTCTACGAGGAACCTCTCCACGGGTACGAGCTGCGCAAACGCGTCGCCGCCTTGACCGGCCATGTCCGCCCCATCGCCGACGGCACCCTCTATCCGGCGATCAAACGCCTGGAGCGCGACGGCCTGCTCGAACGCGACCTGCAGCCCGGCGTCCAGGCCGCCCCCAGACATGTGCTCACGCTCACCGACGCCGGGCGCGCCGAGCTGCGGCGGCGGCTCGCCGAACCGGCTGAGCCGTTCATCACCGATGAGAACCGCTGGTTCACGATGCTGGCGTTCCTTCGCCACCTCGATGAGCCCGCGCTCCAGGCGAGTGTGCTGCGACGCAGACTGGCCTTCCTCACCGAACCGGCCAGCTTCTTCTGGGACGGCGACCGGCCCCTGCGGGCCGCCGACTTCGACGACCCGTTCCGCAAGGGGCTGTTCACGATCGCTACCGCGACCAGCAGGACCGAGATCGGCTGGCTGCGGGAAACGTTGGCCGTGCTGGGCGCCTAGGGGCGGCGAGCGTGTGCCGCAGCCATCCGGCGGCATGGTCGCGACAAGTGCTTTGGGGGCCTTCGGCGGCATTGACGGCACGGGCGTGGCCATCGGCAATCGCTGCGGCTGATCTCGCGCCCTCGCTGCTGCCGCCTGCGGGTCAGTAGCCGCTGGTGAGTCCCCCGCGGGGGCCGGTCGTACGTGGGATGCCGACGCCATCCGGCGAATGGTTCCAGTAATTCCAGTCGTGGCCAGGCCGCGCCCGGACGATGGCCGGGCGCGGGCGGTCAGTGGGGTGAGGGTGCGAGGCGGACGGTCGCCGAGTTGTGGGTGATCGACAGCACTCGTACGGTCAGCGCGCCGACCGAGCCGTTGCCGCCCGCGCTCAGCTGCGTGGACGAAGAGGCGCCGGGCCCCGTGCCCTTGACCTCTACGGTGTAGCCGATGCGCGCGATCGACAGCGTGGTGAAGCCAAGGGTGCTGGAGAGGGGGAAGCTCACCGGCTTGGTGATGGTGATCTTGCACTTCCCGTCGAAGCAGTCGCTGACGTCGCGCGGCTTCCCCGCCGACGCCGAGGTCGCGGCCGAAGCCGCGGCGACGGGCGCGCCGGAGACGATGACGGCGGCGGCGAGCGCCAGGCAGGTTGTGGCCATCCGATGCATGGTGTCCCTTTCGGTGGTCTCCGTCAGGTCAAGCGACCTGATGTGACTGATCAGCTACCAAGGGTAGTGACGCGAAGAACGCCTAGAGGTGGAAGACACGCAGCTGGAGCGCCAGCGTGGTGTGGTAGCCGACCAGCGTGGTCAGCTCGAACACCACGGCTGCGACTCGCCGGGCACACCGGAAACGTGCTACCCGTTGGGGATGCCCAACGAAGATGATCTTTACATCGGAGCGTCGGAGGACCACGTCGATGCCGTCACCGCGGTCGCGGTCTCCCCGGACGGAAAGATGGGGGCGACCGGCGCGCGCTCCGGCGAGATCCGGCTGTGGGATCTACGCCATGGCCTGCTGACCGCCTATGTGGGAGGGCTGCAAGGCGGACCTGTGGAGAGCGCCGCGTTCATTGGCAACGCCAAGCGGCCCCAGTTATTGACCGCGGGCGGATCGGCCTCGCTGTGGACAGTGACGGCCGAGGCCCTGGAATGGCGGCAGCTCCCTTGGGACGGCGGACGGCTCCTCACGTCCTCGGACCGAGAGGCGGCGCTCAGGCAGTGTGGAGACCTTAGCTGGCTGGGCGTCTTCGGCCCCCTCTACGGCAGCATCGAGTCGGACTCCCCGCTGGCATTGGGACGCACCGCCTCCGGCCTGATCGTCGTGAGCAGTGACGAGGGCCTGATCAGGGCCTGGCGGCGGCCTTCTGGGGAGACCTACGGCGACGCCGGGCTCGTGTGGGCCTTCGGCGGCGATGCGGCGGATCAGCGGCTGACGCGCAGTTGCGACCGGTGGCGGCTCGTGGTGTCCGCGCGTCGCGGCCGGGTGGTCGTTCTCGACGCGGAGACCGGGGCGGCCGTGACCTCGTTCACCCCGCCCGCCCGGCCGACGGCGATCGCGGCGCATCCGGACCGGCCGCTGGTGGTGCTCGGCGGGAGAGACGGTTCGCTGTCGTGGTGGGATGCCCGCTCGGGGCACTGCCTCGGGCGCGTTCAGGCGCATGGCGGCCGCGTCCGGGCGTTGGCGCTCGCCACCGGCACGGACCTGGTGATGTCGGTTTCCCAGGATGGGACAGCCGCGCTCTGGCGGCTGCACGGCCGTGGACCCGCCGGCCGCTTCGTGCCGCCCACATCCTCCGGCCCCCGGGAGCTGACCCATGTGGCCGGTACGCCGGACGGGCGGTGCTGGCTGATCGGCGGGCGCGGCGGCCAGGTTCACGTTCTCCACTGGTCCGGGCATGCCGGGCTCGTGCCGCAACGCGTCGGCCGCCCCTCCTGGGTGATGGACGGTGGTGACGTGGAGACCCTGCTCGACGACATCCGCCACCACTGGGACGACGGCGCGGCGAGCGTGGCAGCGGTCCGTGAACTGGTTTCGGGTGACCTCGACGAAGCCTGGCACGGGACGGCGGCGAACGCGCTGGCGGACCTGATCGTGAACGGTGCGGATCCGGCGGCCCGGGAGGCCGCAGTGATCGCGCTGGCGGGGATCGACGAGGGCAAAGCCACCACCGCCCTCTACCAGATGTTCGCCCGTCATGACTGCGGCGGTTCTGCCGGGCGGTTGCTGGCGTATTTCACCGGCGAGGACGAGTCCTCGACGGAGGAGCTCATCGCGAGCCTGCCCGGGATCGGCAACTTCCTCGGTGTGCTGGCCTCGGCCACCTTGGGCGAACGGGGCGCTGCCGCGGTCCCGGCGGTGCATGCGGCGCTCCGCGCGTTTCCCTTCCCAGCCCGGGAAGACGCCGAGCACTGGTTCCGTGATGAGTCGACCAAGTACCGGCTGATGTACGCCCTCAGGCGGGCCGGTGCGGCCGCGGCGCCCGCGACGCCAACCCTGCTGACCGTGCTGGAGGACGATGAGATCTACCGGGACACCCGGCACCAGGCGGAGGTGACCCTGCAGGCGATTGGCCTCCGGGAGACCGCCGACACGATCGCCGCCGAGGTCCGGCGCCGGGTCGTCCTCGTCGTCCACGACGAGGACGACGAGGACGACGAGACGGAAGACTGCGGCCTCCTGCTCGAGGTGCTGCTGGGCATGCCGCCCGCGGCTCTGGCGGCCTCCCACGAGGTCGGACCGGCGCTGAAGGCGGTGCGGCGCCGCTTCGGCGACGGCATCAGGACGTACGAGGACGACGGCGAGATTCGCGAGTACACGGTCCTTGAGATTCGGCTCGCCGACTACATCGACGAGAAGATCGCCGAGGAGATCAAGAGGTGAGCGGCCCGCGGACGTGGGAAACGATCGCGGGTCAGCGTGGGGCGAGACGGATGGTCGCCGACTTCTTAGTGACTGACACCCTCACCGACAGGTTGTTGATCGTCCCCCGGCCGCCCGAGCCGAGCACCACTGTCGAGGAGACGCCGGGCCCCGTACCCCGCACCTTCACCATGCCGGAACCGACTCGCGCGATGGACAGCCGGGTGAAGCCGTACCGGCTGGAGATGCGGAATCTCACCGCCTTGGTGATCGTGATCTTGCACTTCCCGTCGAAGCACGCGCGTACGTTCGGCGGCTTCGCGACGGCGGCCGCGGCTGCGGTCGGAGCGGCGGCTGATGCCGGAGCGGCGAAGATGGGGACGGCGGTGATGGCGGCGAAAGCGAGTGTCAGGCAGGTTGTGGCCGTTCGATGCATGTTGTCCCTTTCGTTGATCTCAACATACGGCTCGGACGGCTCGACGGCCTAGACGCGGAAGACGCGCAGTTGGAGTGCCAGGGTGGTGTAGTAGCCGACCAACGTGGTCAGCTCGAACACCACACGCTCCCCCAGCCGCGCGTACTCCGCGTCGTCCAGGTCGGCCCGTGCCACCAATGCCCTGGTGACGCCGAGCACCGCGGCCTCCTCCGGATCCGGCAGGTCCAGCGGGGCGCCGGTGCGCAGCGCCGCGAGGTCGTCGTCGGTCAGGCCGAGCCCGCGCCCGATCTCCTCGTGCACGCGCTGCTCGAAGGCGCTGTCGCAGTGACCGGCCACGGCCAGGATCGCGATCTCCCTGGCGCGGGCGCTCAGCACGGAGCGGTAGCGGATCGCCGCGCCGAGCTCCTGCAGCGCGTCGCCCACCGGCGGGCTGAGCAGCATCGCGTTGAACGGGCCGATCAGTCCGCCCGCGTCGTCGAGCATCGAGGTGCCGCGTGGGCCCGCGACGATCTTCTCGTAGAGGGCCAGGGCGTCGGGGTCGAGGTGGGCCGGTGGCTTGGACGGCAGGCGTTTCACGCCAGCGATGTTAGCCAGACGGTCGTGTCGGACGGCAGGGCGCCGTCCTCCAGGGGTCCGCTGGCCAGCAGCACCCGGCCCGGCGGCAGCGGTACGGGAGCGGTGCCGAGGTTGGACACGCAGGTCAGGCCGGACTCCCGGGTGAAGGCCAGGACGTCCGGCCCCATCGTGAGCCACCTGAGCGTGCCATCGCCGAGGAGGTCGCGGCGGTGGGCGAGCGCGGTGCGGTAGAGGTTGAGCATCGAGCCGAGGTCGGCCGACTGGGCCTCGGCCGTGACCTTGCGCCAGCTCTCAGGTTGCGGCAGCCAAGTACGAAGACCGCCGAAGCCGAACGGCGGCTCATCGCCCGCCCACGGGAGCGGCACCCGGCAGCCGTCCCTGCCCCGGTTGGTGCCGCCCGAGCGGCGGTACATGGGGTCCTGGCGCTGGTCGTCGGGCAGATCCTCGACCTCCGGCAGGCCGAGCTCCTCGCCCTGGTAGACGTACACGCTGCCGGGCAGCGCCATGGCCAGCAGGGCCGCCGCCCTGGCCCGGCGGTGGCCGAGCTCCGGGTCGGAGGGCACGCCGTGCAGGCGCCCGCCGTGCGCGAACGTCGTGTCCGCCCGGCCGTACCTGGTCACCGGGCGGGTGACGTCGTGGTTGGACAGGACCCAGGTCGGCGGGGCGCCGACCGGCGCGTGCGTGGTCAGTGTGAGGTCGATGACCCGGCGCAGTTCGGCGGGCTCCCACGGGCAGGCCAGGAAGTCGAAGTTGAAGGCGGTGTGCAGCTCGTCAGGGCGCAGGTAGCGGGTGAAGCGCTCCTGGTCGGGCAGCCACACCTCGCCGATCAGCACGCGGTCGCCGTACTCGTCGGCGACCTCGCGCCAGCCCCGGTAGACCTCGTGCACCTCGTCGAGGTCCTCGTAGGAGGTGTCCGACTTGAACAGCAGGGCCGCCGAGTCGATCCGGAAGCCGTCGACGCCGCGCTCGAACCAGAAGCGCAGCACGTCCTCGAACTCGCGGTGGACCTCCGGGTTGTCCCAGTTGAAGTCCGGCTGTTCTGGAGCGAAGAGGTGCAGGTACCACTGCCCGTCGGCGACCTGTGTCCAGGCGGGTCCGCCGAAGATCGACTGCCAGTCGTTCGGCTCGTCGCGGAACCAGAACCGGTCCCTGGCCTCGCGGTCGGTCAGCGCCTCCTGGAACCAGGCGCTCGCCGTGGAGCTGTGGTTCGGCACCACGTCGATGATGACCTTGATGTCGAGCTCGTGCGCCTCCTCGATGAACGCCTCCGCCTCGGCCAGCGTGCCGAACACCGGCTCGATGCCCCGGTAGTCGGCCACGTCGTAGCCGCCGTCGGCCATCGGCGACGGGTACCACGGGTTCAGCCAGATGGCGTCGATGCCGAGATCCTTCAGGTACGGCAGGCGCGAGCGCAGCCCGGCGAGGTCGCCGATGCCGTCACCGTTGCCGTCGGCGAAGCTGCGCAGGTAGACCTGGTAGATCGCGGCCCCCCGCCACCACGTTTGCGACATGCGCTATCCCTTAATGCTCCCGGCGGTGAGGCCCGCCATGATGTGCCGTTGGAAGATGAAGAAAACGATGATCATCGGGATGCTGGAGATGACCAGGCCGCCCATGATCTGGTTCTGGCTCACCGCGCCGGCGGTCTGCGACAGGCCGACGCTGACCGTCATGTTCTCGCTGTCGGTCATGACCAGCAGCGGGAGCAGGAAGTCCTTGAAGGCGGTGACGATGGTGAAGATGGAGACCACGCCGAGGATCGGCCTGGAGATCGGCAGGATCACCGACCACAGGACCCGCAGCGGGCCGGCGCCATCGATCTGGGCCGCCTCGACCAGTTCCCGTGGGATGGAGTCGAAGAAGCGCTTGAGCAGGAAGATGTTGAAGCCGTTCGCCGCCGCGGGGAACCACAGGCCCCAGGCGTTGTTCAGCAGGTGCAGGTCGACGATCGTGACGTACAGCGGGATGATCACCACCATCGGCGGGATCATCAGCGTGGCCAGCATCGCGCCCAGCACCACGTTCCCGAACATCGGCCGCAGCTTCGACAGCGCGTACGCCGCCGCGACGTCCACGGCCATGGAGAACAGCCAGGCACCCAGCGCGTAGAACGCGGTGTTCTTCAGCAGTACGCCGATGTCGAACAGGTCCCACGCCTCGATGAAGGCGTCGAACGTGGGGTGGGCGGGGAACAGGGTCGGCGGCATCTGGGCGATCTCCTCGCCCGTCTTCATGGCGCCGGTGATCATCCAGTAGAGCGGGAAGACGAAGACCAGGGTGGAGCCGGTGACGACCGCGACCAGGACGGTCCAGTAGATGCGCCTGCCCCACCTGCTGTTGAGCTGGTGCGGCGAGACGATCGTACGAAACTGAACCTCGATCCGCTTCGGCGCTCTCCTCTCCCGCCGTCCCCTGGTAGCAGCCCGGGCACCGACGGAGATCATGCCTTGTCCTCCCGGGTGAGCCGGAGCTGGAAGGCCGCGAAAGCGAGGAGCACGATCATCAGCATCATGCCGAGCGCGCCGCCCGCGCCGTAGTCCTGGAGCGTGAACGCGAACTGGTACATCTGGAAGGCGACGGTCATCGTGGCGTCCTCCGGGCCGCCGCCGGTGAGCATGTACGGCTCGATGAACACCTGCATGGTGGCCACGACCTGCAGCATCAGCATGAGCAGCAGGATCAGCCGGGTCTGCGGGATGGTGACGTGCCTGATCCGCTTGAAGATGCCTGCCCCGTCGAGCTCGGCCGCCTCGTACAGCTCGGGCGGGATGTTCTGCAGCGCGGCCAGGTAGATCAGCGTCGCGCTGCCCATGTTCATCCAGGTCGCGACGATGACCAGGGAGATCAGCGCGGTCGATGAGGAGTCGAGCCAGGCCAGGGCCGGCAGGTGGAAGAAGTCGAGCAGCTGGTTGAACAGCCCGGGCCCGGGATCGAAGAACCACCTGAACAGCAGCACCGCGACGATCGGCGGCAGCATGACCGGCAGGTAGACCACGAACCGCAGGTAGGCCCGGGCGTGGCGCAACTCGTTGAGCACCAGTGCCATGACGAACGGCACGGCGTAGCCGCAGAGCAGGGCGAGTGCCGTGAACTCCACGGTGTTCAGCCATGCCTTGCCGAACGACGGGTTCTGGACGACGGTCAGGAAGTTGTCCAGTCCCACCCAGGTGGGCGGGTTGACCAGGGTCGTCTTCTGGAAGCTGAGGACGAACTCCCTGATCATCGGGTACCACGCGAACACCGCGAAGCACGCCAGCGCCGCGCACAGGAACCCGTAGGCCGTCAGATTGCGCCTGAGGACACGCATTCAGGTCAGCCCTTGGTCGCCAGCATCGAGTTGGCCTTGGTCTCGGCGTCGGAGAGCAGGCTGTCGATGTTGGCGTCCTGGCGGCTCAGCACGCCCGACATGGCCACGTCGAGGATGGCGTACAGCTCCTGGGCGTGCACCGGCTCGGCCTTCGGCGGGATGGTGGCGGCGGCGTCCACGTACGGCTGGTAGTTCGCGACCGGCAGCGTGGCGTTCGCCGTGCGGTCCTGCTTGATCGCCTTGCCGGTGGCCGAGTCGCCGAAGACGTCGTTGTCGGGCACGCCGACGGGGTTGCCGAGCGTCTTGCCACGGGCGAAGTCGAACCGGCCCTTGCCCGCGGTGTTGAAGCGGAAGTCGACCCACTCCAGTCCGGCCTTGGCCTCGGCGGGGGTGGCCTTCGGGTTGATCATGTACGCCTCGCCGCCGCTCAGCGACGCCTTGGCCTCGGGGAAGCCGGTGATGCCGTAGTCGGCGACGCTGCCCTTGAACTTGTTGACGACGTCGGTGACCACGTCGGGCGCGCCGAGCATCATGCCGACCTTGCCGCTGCCCATCGCCATCATCAGCGACTCCCAGCCGACCAGGAGCTTGTTGCCCATGCTGTTGTCGACCCAGCGCATGTCGTGCAGGTTCTGCAGCACGGCCTTGCCCTCGGGCGAGTTGAACGCGGCCTTCTTGCCGTCGTCGGTCACCATGCTGCCGCCCCGGCCGTAGATGGCCTGGGTGAAGTGCCAGCCGCCGGTGTTGCCGCCGGAGTACTCGCCGTAGCCGACGTAGCCGGCGCCGAGGCCGGCGATCTTCTTGGCCGCCTCGCGGACCTCGGCCCACGTCTTGGGCGGGGTGTTCGGGTCGAGCCCGGCCTTGGTGAACAGCGCGCGGTTGTAGACCAGGCCCACGCCGTAGTGCACGTTCGGCACGCCGTACACCTTGCCGTCCTTGGTGACCAGCTGCCTGACGTCGGGGCGCAGGTCGTTCCAGTTCTTGATCTCGCTGGTGTACGGGGTGATGTCCAGCGCCTGGCCCTGGCCGATCACGTCGTTGTAGTTCGTCACGGGCACCACGAAGACGGTCTCCATCTGGCCACCCGCCAGCTTGGGCCCGAACGTCTTGGGGTCGTAACACGGCTGCTGGTCCGTGCTCTTCACCGTCACGCCGGGGTGCGCCTTCATGAACGTGGCCACGTCGTCGTCCCAAGCCTGCCGCTCCTTGGGCGCGGACTTCGCCGGCTGGCAGGCCACCGTGATCGACACCGGGGCGGCTCCGCCCGCCGTCGACTTGGCGGGCTCGCCCGAACCACAGGCCGTGGCGGACAGGCCGAGAACGGTGACGACTAACAGTCCTGTGGATCTCTGCATGGGCTGACCCTTCTAATGCGAGGTGCCCACACCATAGGTTCGCCGACCGATCTCCGCAATATTGCGACTGTGGATTGCAAGATAACGACTGGATTAAGCCTTGCGGGCCGTGGACGCGCGTACGACCAGCTCCGGCTCGAACAGCAGCTCGTCGGCGGGGACCACGGCCTTGTCGATCTGGGCGACCAGCAGGTCTACGGCGGCCCGGCCCATCGCGTCGATCGGCTGGCGGACCGTGGTCAGGGGCGGGTCGGTGCAGTTCATCAGCGCCGAGTCGTCGAAACCGATGACCGACACGTCGGCCGGCACGGCCAGCCCCGCGCGCCGGGCGGCCCGGACCGTGCCGAGCGCGAGCGGATCGCTGGCGCAGATGACGCCGCTCACCCCCCGCTTGACCAGCCGCGCGGCCGCCGCATGGCCGCCTTCCAGCGAGAACATCGTGTGCTCGACCAGCTCGGGATCGCCCCCACCCGCGAGGAACGACTCCAGCTTGCGCCGCGACGGCATGTGGTCCTTCGGCCCGAGCACCATGCCGACGCGCTCGTGGCCGAGCGCCCGCAGGTGGGCCAGGGCCATCTCGGCGGCCACGATGTCGTCGCACGACACCTGTGGGAAGTCGAGATGGGCGACGGCCGCGTTGACCAGGACCGTGGGCAGCTTGCGCTCGTGCAGCAGCGCGTAATGGGCGTGCGAGGCGTCGGCCTGCGCGTAGTGGCCCCCGGCGAAGACCACGCCGCTGACCTGCTGCTGGAGCAGCAGGTCGACGTAGTCGGCCTCGGAGACGCCGCCGACCGTCCTGGTGCAGAGCACCGAGGTGAAGCCCTGCTGGGCCAGCGCGCCGCCGACCACCTCGGCGAACGCGGGAAAGATGGGGTTCTGCAGCTCGGGCAGCACCAGGCCGACCAGCCGGGCCCGGTCGCCGCGCAGCTGGGTGGGGCGCTCGTAGCCGAGGACGTCGAGCGCGGTCAGCACGGCCTCGCGGGTCGCCTCGGACACCCCGGGCTTGCCGTTGAGCACGCGGCTCACGGTCGCCTCGCTCACCCCGACCTTCTTGGCCACCTCTGCGAGTCGTCGCGTCATGCGCAAACTATAAGGCCGATCACGCAAATGCTTGCAACCGCTTACGTGGATCCGACGTCTGCTGCTTGCGGCCGGTCGCCGCCGATACTCAGCGCGCCTGGCGCTCTGACCAGCCGTTCTGGTGGGTAGGAGACCTCGGCTGTCAGTCAATTCTTTGCGAAATCTCGTCGAAATATTGCTGCTATCTGCTGGACATCTTATGGTTCGGCCATCGTCTTCCTCGAAGGGCCATCCCCCATGAGAGCTGTCCTAGCCGCCCTTGCGTTAGTCATCGGAGTCCTGGCCGCCCCCGCGTGGGCGGCCGACACCAACCTCTCCGCCGGCAAGACCGCCACCGCGAGCAGCTTCACCGACGTCTATCCCGCCCCCAACGTCACCGACGGCAACCAGGCGACCTACTGGGAGTCGGCCAACAACGCCTTCCCGCAGTGGGTGCAGGTGGACCTCGGCTCGGCCGCCACCGTGAACCAGCTGACGCTCAAGCTCCCGAGCGGCTGGCCGAGCCGTACGCAGACGCTCACCGTGCTGGGCAGCGCGAACGGGACGAGCTTCAGCACCATCAAGGACGCGGCCACCTACACCTTCAACCCCACGGCGACGATCCCCGTCAGCGCCTCCGGCACGCGCTACGTCCGCCTCCAGATCACCGCGAACAGCGCCTGGCCCGCCGGTCAGCTCTCCGAGTTCGAGGTGTACGGCGAGGCAGGCGGTGAGGATCCCGGTGACGGGACGAACCTGGCGAGCGGCAAGCCGATCACCGAGTCGTCGCACACCCACACCTACGTGGCGGCCAACGCCAACGACGGCAGCGTCCAGACGTACTGGGAAGGCGCCGCCTACCCCGGCACGCTGACCGTACGGCTCGGCGCGAACGCCGACCTCACCTCCATCGTGCTCAAGCTCAACCCCGACCCCGCCTGGGCCAGGCGTACGCAGACCATCCAGGTGCTCGGCCGCGAGCAGAGCGCCAGCGGCCTGTCGAGCCTGGTGGCGCAGGCCGTCTACACCTTCGACCCGGCCACCGGGAACTCCGTGACGATCCCGGTGACGGCCAAGGTCGCGGACGTGCAGCTCAAGATCACCGCGAACTCGGGCGCGCCCGGCGGGCAGATCGCCGAGTTCCAGGTCTTCGGCACCCCGTCGGCCAACCCCGACCTCACGGTCAGCGGGCTGACCTCGTCGCCGGCGGCCCCGATCGAGACCGACGCGGTCACGCTGTCGGCCACCGTGAAGAACTCCGGCACCGCCCCCTCCGCCGCGACCTCCGTCAACTTCTACCTGGGCACCGTCAAGGCGGGCACCGCGAACGTGGGCGCCCTGGCCGCCGGGGCCTCGGCCACCGTGTCGAGCGCCATCGGCACACGGGACGCGGGCACCTACCAGGTGAGCGCCAAGGTCGACGAGGACGGCAAGGTCGTCGAGCTGAACGAGGGCAACAACACGGCCACCGCCTCGCTGACCGTCAAACCCGTCGACACCGCCGACCTGATCGCGGCACCGGTGGCCTGGACGCCGGGCAATCCCGGCCAGGGCGACACCGTGACGTTCTCGGTAGGGATCAAGAACCAGGGCACCATGGCCTCCAGCGGTGGCTCCCACGGCATCACGCTGACCGTCGCCGACGAGTCCGGCACGGTCGTCAAGACGCTGACCGGCTCGACCAGCGGCGCGATCGCCCCGGGCGCCACCGCCGGACCGGCCGGGCTCGGCACCTGGACCGCGGCCAACGGCAAGTACACGGTCAAGGTGGTGCTGGCCGACGACGCCAACGAGCTGCCGGTCAAGCGGGCCAACAACACCAGCACGCAGCAGCTGTTCGTCGGGCGCGGCGCGCACATGCCGTACGACACCTATGAGGCGGAGGACGCGGCCATCGGCGGCGGCGCCACCCGCATCGGCCCGAACAGGACCGTCGGCGACCTGGCCGGCGAGGCGTCCGGACGCCGGGCGGTGACGCTGGGCACGAACGGCTCCTACGTCGAGTTCACCACCAGGGCGGCCACGAACACGCTGGTCACCAGGTTCTCCATCCCGGACGCGGCGGGCGGCGGCGGGAACAGCTCGACGCTGAACGTCTACGTCGACGGCACCTTCCTCAAGACGATCGATCTGACCTCCCGCTACGCCTGGCTCTACGGCCCCGAGGCGGGTCCCGGCAACTCCCCCGGTTCCGGGGCGCCGAGACACATCTACGACGAGGCCAACCTGCTGCTCGGCACCACGGTCCAGGCGGGACACAAGATCAAGCTGCAGAAGGATGCGGCCAACGGCTCGACGTACACGATCGACTTCGTCGACCTGGAGCAGGTGACGCAGATCCCGAACCCGGACCCGGCGCACTATGCCGTACCAGCCGGATTCACCCACCAGGACGTGCAGAACGCGCTCGACAAGGCGCGCCAGGACAGCACGCTCGTCGGCGTCTATCTGCCCGCCGGCGACTACCAGACGGCCAGTAAGTTCCAGGTGTACGGCAAGGCGGTCAAGGTCGTCGGGGCCGGGCCGTGGTTCACCAGGTTCCTCTCACCGGCGGGCCAGGAGAACACCGACACCGGCTTCCGCGCGGACGCCACGGCCAACGGGTCGACGTTCGCGAACTTCGCCTCCTTCGGCAACTACACCTCGCGCAACGACGGCCCCGGCAAGGTCTTCGACCTGGCCAATGTGGCGAACATGGTGATCGACAACATCTGGGTGGAGCACCAGATGTGCCTGCTCTGGGGCACCAACACCGACAACATGACGATCAAGAACTCACGCATCCGCGACACGTTCGCGGACGGCATCAACATGACCAACGGCAGCACCGGCAACCTGGTCACGAACATCGAGGCCCGCTCGACGGGCGACGACAGCTTCGCGCTGTTCTCGGCCATCGACATCAACAACGGCGAGCAGCGGGACAACGTCTTCGAGAACCTGACCTCGCTGCTCACCTGGCGGGCGGCTGGTGTGGCGGTCTATGGCGGGTACGCCAACACGTTCCGGAACATCTATGTCGCCGACACGCTGGTCTACTCGGGCGTCACGATCAGCTCGCTGGACTTCGGCATCCCGATGCTCGGGTTCGGGGCCAGCCCGCCCACGAGCTTCGAGAACATCTCGCTGGTCAGGGCCGGCGGCCACTTCTGGGGGCAGCAGACGTTCCCGGCGATGTGGGTGTTCTCCGCTTCCAAGGTGTTCCAGGGGATCAGGGTCAGCAATCTGGACATCGTCGATCCGACCTACCACGGGATCATGTTCCAGACGAACTACGTGGGCAACCAGCCGCAGAACCCGGTCAAGGACACGATCTTCACGAACGTGTCGATCAGCGGGGCTCAGAAGAGTGGTGACGCCTTCGACGCCAAGTCCGGCTTCGGGGTGTGGGCCAACGAGCTGCCAGAGCCGGGGCAGGGGCCGGCCGTGGGGTCGGTGACGTTCAACAATCTGCGGTTCGGTAACAACGCGCAGAACATCAAGAACACGACGTCTACCTTCACGATCAACGTCAACCCCTGACCACCCGGGGGGTCCGCCACGCGACCGTCTCGATCTCTGTGACGGTCGCGTGGTGGCTGGTGTCCCTTGGGAGATACCCCCTTCGGGGGAGCGGGAGAAGACGGCCCGTCGTGGCGGCGGCCCCAAGAGAGGGACGCCCTCTTCGGGGAGAGGATGCCGCGCTAGATGTCGGCCCTGATGGGGAGGCCCTGCCAGTCGCTGGCGCTGGTCACCGCGGCGGCGCTCAGTAGCGTGCCGCGGTGCAGGCGCTCCGGCGGGGTCAGGCCGTCCAGGGCAGCGCTGATGTAGCCGGCCACGAAGGCGTCGCTCGCGCCCGCGGTGTCGACGATCGGCACCTGCAGGCCGGGCGCGTCGTAGCGCATGCGGTCCGCCCGTACGCTCGCGCCCTTCAGGCCGCGGTTCACCACGACCTCGCGCTCCGGCGTGAGCGCGGGCTTGACCAGGTCGAGCTCGTCCTGGCCGAGGAAGAGCAGGTGGGAGGCGCAGGCCAGCTCGCTCAGCACCTCTTCGGCCTCGCGTACCGACGGCCAGAGCTCCGGTACGTAGTCGACGGCGAAGGAGATGGCCACCTCGGCGGTCTTGGCCGCGCTCACGGCCGTACGGACCGCCTCCAGGGTGTCCCTGCCGAGTCCCGCCGTCAGGCCGGTGACGTGCAGCATCTTCGCGGAGCCGATCCGGTCGATGGGCACGTTGCCAGGCTTCAGGCTCGTACCGGCCGATCCGGTGCGGTAGTGCGTGAGGCGCTGCTCGCGGCCCACGCGCGCCTCCCTGAGCAGCAGTCCGGTGTGCGCGCCCTCGATGACTCTGACGTCCGCCGCGTCGACGCCCTCGCCTCTCAGCACGGTGAGGACCCTGGCGCCCAGTTCGTCGTTGCCGACTTTGCCCAGGTAGGCGACCCTGTGCCCGAGCCGGGACAGGGCGATGGCGAGGTTGAGCTCCGGGCCGGTGACGTCCAACCGGGCTTCGGTCTCATGACGTACCCGGCCACTGGACACGACCCCCAGTGCCTCGCCGAGCGTGTAGACGTCGGTCATGGCGCAGACTGTAGTCGGTCAGGGAATCACAAATCGGATTTTTTGGTAACGGTCCTGGTCAAGACCGTGATCAAAGATTTTCTGTAACTTTAGCGAACTTTTTCCCCATTTTGTGCCTCAAAGTAGTAGTGGAGGTTGGCTATCCCGAGCCGGCCTCACCGAAACGGGGATACGAGAGGAATCAGCACCCTCATGAAGAACATCGCTGTAGGACTCGTCTCTGCCCTTGTGGGCGGGACGCTTCTGATTTCGGGCGCCGGGGCCGCGTCGGCTACGACGAAGGCTCCGACCGTCGATATCAGGGACATTTCACCGAACCCGGTCGTGGTCAAGGCCGGTAGCGAGACGGAGGCCTTCTTCAAGGTCGACGCCAGCTCGGACGTCGAGAAGGTCCAGCTCAGTGTGGAGCCGGTCAACCCGCGCGCCCGCACTCTGAGGGCCAAGGACGTCAACACGGTCGAGAGCTGGCGCTTCTCCGTCCCGTTCAACGAGAACGACCAGGACGGCAAGTGGAAGGCCACCGCCCAGGCGTTCGGCAAGGACGGCAAGGTCGTCGACACCGACACCGCGTTCTTCGCCGTCGAGATCCAGCAGGGCAAGGCGGAGACGCGCATCTCGCGCTTCAGCGCCGACCCGTCGAAGGTCCGCAAGGGCAGGACCATCTGGTTCTCCGGCCGTCTCCAGGTCAACGACGACGACCGCTGGAAGGGCGTCCGCGGTGAGCGGGTCAGCATCTTCTACAAGGCCAACGGCTCCAGCGGCTGGAAGTGGGTCGCCTCCGACCGTACCGGCTGGAACGGCAAGATCGAGGCCCAGACGCGCGCCTACAAGAGCGGCCTGTTCAAGGCCGTGTACGCGGGCGACGATGAGCTCGAGGGCGCCACGAGCGGCACCGACTACGTGCGGGTCGTCCCGCGCTGGTTCCGCTGAACTCACTGACTCCGCTGAGCGGAAGCTCGGCTAGTCACATCTGAGCGGAAGCCCGGTTCCCGTATGGGGGCCGGGCTTCCGTCTTGTCCGGAGCTTGACCGTTCTGCGCCGCGCCTTTCGTGAGAGAGGACAGCCGACGGGTAGCTTCGAGGTATGGCTGATGATCTGTTGAAAGAGTTCGATCCGTTCGACGGTTTCGACGCGGAGGCGGCCAGGCTCGACCGCTTCTTCGCCGGTCTCGACGACGCCGGATGGGCGCGGCCGTCGCGCTGCGAGGGATGGTCCGTCCGCGATGTCCTGGGTCATCTGGCGGGTGAGGAGTTGTACAACCACGCCTGCCTCGACGGCAACGTACAGGATCTGCTGGCCCGCCTCGCCAGGGAGGGCGTCAACGGCTTCCACGACTTCAACGAGTGGAGCGTACGACAGCGCCGGGACATGCCCGTCGAACAGGTGCTGGCCGAATGGCGGACCGAGAACGCCGACACCCGGCGCCGCATGCGCGAGCTCGGCCGGGACGCCTCGCTCGACACGATGGCCGGCCCGTACCCGGTGGGGTTGCAGGCCTTCCACTACGACTCCGAGTACGCCACGCACGCCGACGACGTCGGCGCGCCGGTGACGGAGGAGGAGGCCGAGGGCCGGACGCGCTGGCGGGTGGCGGTCGGCCGGTTCGCCCTGTCGGAGCAGGAGGCGGAGGTCCAGGTGGAACAGACGGCCGAAGAGCGGGTCGTGGTACGCACGGACGGGTTGAGCGCGACGCTGTCGCCGACGGAGTTCGTCGAGGCCACGGTGGGGCGTCTGCCTGACGGCCACGATCTCGACCCGCGGATCGCCTCGGCCCTGAGGTGCCTGGCCTGAGGTCAAATGTGTGTTCGCTCAGGCGGTGATGACAGCTAGCACGAGCAAAAGTACGGCGATCACCGCGAGCAGCGCGAGCAGCCAGATGTGCGCCCCGGCCCACGACTGCATGCGCTCGCGGTAGGCCCCCGCGTCCGACCCTGTCTCGATCTTGTTGATTGCGGCTACCCGCCGCGCCATGTCGGGGTCTTCCAGCTCAAGTGCCTGCTCGATTTCCCCGAGGATGCGGCGTTCCCTTCCAGATAGGCTCATTCTGACCACCATCACTCCACGCCGGTGAAAGCCATGTACCCACTAGTAACCGGCACATGCGGGCTTCCACCGGCGGAAGTAGCGATCAGACCTTGCCGTAGCGCTGCTTGAAGCGCTCGACGCGACCGGCGGTGTCGAGGACACGTCCGCGCCCGGTGTAGAAGGGGTGGCTCGCCGAGGAGACGTCGACGTCGACGACCGGGTAGGTGTGGCCGTCCTCCCACTCGACGGTCCTGTCACTCGTCAGGGTCGAGCGGGTGAGGAAGGCGAACCCGACGCTCGGGTCGCGGAAGACGACGGGCTGGTACGAGGGGTGCAGGTTCTTTCTCATGGCCCTTGCAACCGTACGACAATGGTTTTCATTCCCTCGATTCGGGATCGAGTCCGAGTGCCGCGCGGCCGCCGTCCACCGGGAGGGTCGCGCCCGTGACGAAGGCGGCGCCGTCCGAGAGGAGGTACGCCACCGCGTCGGCCACCTCGTCCGCCCCCGCGACCCTGCCGAGGGGGTGCAACCTGGCCATCTCCGCCTCGATTCCCGCCGCCACCTCGGGCGGCTGGGCGGCCAGGAACTCGGCGTACCTCTCCGTCGCCACCGAACCGGGCGCCACCGCGTTCACCCGGATGCCGCGCCTGCCGTACTCGACGGCTAACGCCCTGGTCAGGCCCTCGATGGCGGCCTTCGCGGTGGAGTACGGCAGGCTGCCGGGCACCGCTCTGCGCGCCTGGTGGGAGGTGATGTTGACGATGGCGCCACCCGTACCGGACTGGAGGAAGCGCCGCACGGCGGTGGCGCAGCCGACGACGGCGAGGTCCAGGTTGACGGCGATCAGGGCGCGGATCTCCGCGGTCGTGGCGGTGTGCACGGAGGCGTCCCTGAAGACGGCGGCGTTGTTCACCCAGCCGGACAGCCGGCCCGCGCCCTGGGCGAGGTCGGCGGCCCGCTCGGTGACCGTCTCGTCCGCCGCGTCGCCGACGACCGGGATCACCCGGGGGCCCGCCCAGTCCAGCGCGGCGGAATCGCGTTCGACGGCGACCACGGTGGACTCGTCCTTGAGGAGCCGTTCCACCACGGCCCGGCCGATGCCCCGGCCGCCACCTGTGACGACATAGGTGCGATTCATGTCACAGTGTCCATAGCTTGATGAACGGGAACGAAACCATTCGTGATCGCCTCGTCTGCTCGCTTGGTCGGTGCGCTGGCGATCACCCAGACCGCCGGATACGGCATCCTTTACTATGCTTTCTCGGTCTTCATCACCCCGATGGCTCGCGATATGCACGCGGGGGTCGCCGAGCTCACCGGCGCGATAACGCTGGCCGTGCTCGTGTCGGCGCTCGTGGCGCCGCCCATCGGCCGCTGGCTCGACCGGCACGGCGGGCGGGGCCTGATGACGGCGGGCTCCGCGCTCGGCGCGCTGGCCGTGCTCGCCTGGTCCCAGGTGCACACTCTGCCCCAGCTCTACCTGGTCTGCGTGGTGCTCGGCGTCGCCTCCGGAATGGTGCTGTACGAGGCCGCGTTCGCGGTGATCGTCGCCTGGTTCGACGCGGCGCGACGCTCGCGGGCCCTGCTCGCCGTGACCGTCGTGGCCGGCTTCGCCTCCAGCATCTTCCTGCCCTTGACCGGCTTCCTCGTCGATCGGTACGGCTGGCGACAAGCCCTGGTCATCCTGGCCGTCGGATACGCCTTGACGGCCGTACCCCTGCACTTCCTGGCGGTACGGAGCCGTCCCTCTTCCAAGGTCGTGGACCGGGGCGTCGTCGGGGCGGCGCTGCGGGAGCGGCCGTTCTGGCTGCTGGCGGTGGCGTTCCTGACGCAGACGGGCGCTGTGTCGGTCATGGGCGTGCTGCTGGTGACGTACCTGATCGCGCTCGGCCACTCGCCCCTCTTCGCGGCGACCGTGGCGGGCCTGCTCGGCGTGCTGTCGGTGACCGGACGGCTGGTGACCACGGGGTTGCAGGGGCGGTGGCCGGTCGCGCTGATCACCGCGACCGTGTTCGGGTTGCAGGGCGCCGCCGCGCTGCTGCTGCCGGTCGCCGGGCGAAGCGTGGCGGGCGCGATCTGCGGTGTGGTCCTGTTCGGGCTGGGGTTCGGGGTGGCGACGATCGCCCGTCCCGCGCTGCTCACCGAGCGGTACGGCACCAGCGCCTACGCGACGCTGAGCGGGGCCCTGGCCCTGCCGATCACCGTGGCCAAGGCCGTCGCCCCGCTGCTCGCGGCGGGCGTCGCGCAGCTGGCCGGGTACCCTGCGGTGATGGTGGCGCTGGCGGCGGCCTGCGGGCTCGGCGCTGTTTCCCTGGTGGCCTACGATCGCCGTGGGCGAACAGAGCGAACGGCCTCCGGCGAACACGTAAGGTAGCCGCATGGATACCCCCACCGAGGCTCTCCACCGCGTGTTCGGCTACGACTCGTTCCGGGCCGGGCAGCAGGAGATCATCGATCACGTCGTCGACGGCGGCGACGCGCTGGTGCTCATGCCGACCGGCGGCGGCAAGTCGCTGTGCTACCAGATCCCCGCGCTGGTCCGCGCCGGGGTCGGGGTGGTCATCTCGCCGCTGATCGCGCTGATGCAGGACCAGGTCGACGCGCTGACGGCGCTCGGCGTGCGCGCGGGGTTCCTCAACTCCACCCAGGACTTCGACGAGCGACAACGGGTCGAGGCGGCCTTCCTCGCCGGCGAGCTCGACCTGCTCTACCTGGCGCCGGAGCGGCTGCGGGTCGAGACGACGCTGCGGCTGCTGGCCAAGGGCGAGATCTCGCTGTTCGCCATCGACGAGGCGCACTGCGTGTCGCAGTGGGGACACGACTTCCGCCCCGACTACCTGGCGCTGTCGGAGCTGCACGAGCGCTGGCCGGAGGTGCCGCGCATCGCGCTGACCGCCACCGCCACCCCGGCCACCCACGCCGAGATCGCCTCGCGGCTCCGGCTGGAGCAGGCCCGGCACTTCGTGGCCAGCTTCGACCGGCCCAACATCCATTACCGCATCGCCACCAAGAGCGAGCCGAAGCGCCAGCTCCTCGACTTCCTGCGCACCGAGCACGAGGGCGACGCGGGCATCGTCTACTGCCTGTCGCGCTCCTCAGTCGAGAAGATCGCGGCCTTCCTGGTCGACAACGGCATCGCCGCCGTGCCCTACCACGCGGGCCTCGACAACCGCACCCGCGCCGCGCACCAGGCGCGCTTCCTGCGTGAGGACGGGCTGGTCGTGGTGGCCACGATCGCGTTCGGCATGGGCATCGACAAGCCCGACGTACGCTTCGTCGCCCATCTCGACCTGCCCAAGTCCGTCGAGGGCTACTACCAGGAGACCGGCCGAGCCGGGCGCGACGGGCTGCCCGCGTCCGCCTGGATGGCCTACGGGCTGCAGGACGTGGTCCAGCACCGGCGGCTGGCCATGGAGGGCGACGAGGCCCACCGCCGCCGCCAGGTGCTCCACCTCGACGCGATGCTGGCCCTGTGCGAGACGGTCGAGTGCCGCCGGGTGATGCTGCTCGACTACTTCGGGCAGAAGGACTCCAAGCCGTGCGGCAACTGCGACACCTGCCAGGCGCCGCCCGAGTCGTGGGACGGCACGGTCCCCGCCCAGAAGGTGCTGTCCACGGTGCTGCGGCTGCGCCGCGAGCGGGGGCAGAAGTTCGGTGTCGGGCAGATCGCCGACATCCTGCTCGGCAAGAAGACGGCCAAGGTGCTGCAGCACGGCCACGACTCGCTGAGCGTGTTCGGGGTGGGCGCCGAGTTGGGCAACACCGAGTGGCACGGGGTGGTGCGCCAGTTGCTGGCGCAGGGGCTGCTGGCCGTCGAGTCCGACTACGGCGCGCTGGTGCTCACTGACGCGAGCGCCGACGTGCTGCGCGGGCAGCGCGAGGTGCGGCTGCGCCGCGACCCCGAGCGGGCCGCGCGGGCGAAGACCGCCAAGACCTCCGGTAAGGACCGTCCCGTGGTGGAGCTGCCGGCCGATGCCGCGCCGATCTTCGAACGGCTGCGCGCGTGGCGGGCGGCGACGGCCAAGGAGCAGGGGGTGCCGGCTTACGTGATCTTCCATGACGCGACACTGCGGGAGATCGCGACGCTTTCGCCGTCGACGCTGGCGGAGCTGGGGACGGTCAACGGGGTGGGCGAGAACAAACTGGCCAAGTATGGCGAACAGGTTTTGGAAACGCTCGCGTCGTGACGGGTTCGCTCGTGGCGGGTGGCGGGTGGCGGCTTGTGGCGGGTGGCGGCTTGTGGCGGGTGGCGGTGGCGGCTTGTGACGGGCGGTTAGTGGCGGATGGCGGTCTGCTGGTGGGCGGCCGTTAGTGGGGGCGACGGCCGCACGAAGATCGGCCGTCGCCACCACGCTGCTCGCCCTGGTCTCGGCGCTGGGCTTCACCGCCGCGTCGACAGGGCCGCACATGCACTCATCGGTCTGGTACGGCCTGGGGTACAGGGCCGCCCTCGCACTCATGCGCCGCTATCCGTACCCGCATCTCGGCCGGATCATCCGTCGGCGAACCCCTGATTAACGAACAGATCACCCATCAGTGCTCTGTTTCCCCACAGATGGGTGGATAGCGATGACCAGCCGATGGGGCCGCCCACCCTCGGCCTGTTCGTCGTGATACTTGCTGACCAGCGCAGTAACCACCCCGGACAGCTCCTCGGCGAAGGCGGCACGGTCGGCGGCTGAGGCGAAGCGGACCTCGCCGTCGATGCCGAACGTCGCCACCCGCCTCTTGGCCTTCGTGGCCCCGGTGATGAGGGCGCCCACGTCGCGCACCAGCCGAGCGGCCAGGGCGAGCAGCCAGCGGGCCGAGAGCTGGTCGGGGGAACGGGACGGGTCGGGCTGGACCGCCGACAGGGCCGTCGGCGAGATGACGTAGGAGGCGGCCGATGCTTGCATGACGCGTTCGGTGCAGTTGCCCTTGCGCCGCTCTTCGACGAGTTCGACCAGACCGTGGCTTTCCAGGGCTCGGAGGTGGTAATTCACCTTCTGCCTGGCCAGACCGACCTTGGCGGCCAGCATCGTGGCCGAGCCCGGCTCGGCGAGCTCGGCCAGCAGCCGGGCGCGTACCGGATCCAGCGACGCCTCGGCGGCGGCCGGGTCCTCGATCACCGCGACTTCGTACATGGCTCCACGCTGACACCGACAATTAATGCTGTCAAGCTACTTCCTGTTGTCAGCCCAGTGGGGGTCGCGGCCCAGGTAGGCGAGCAGACGGTCCTGAGCCGGGGCTCGGGGGGCGGCGTTCAGGGGTAGGGCGAAACGGGCCGGACGGTCGGCATCTGTGACGAAGAGCCGGGCCAGCGGGAGGAGCTCGGCCGCCACGTCGTCCGGGATGGGACGGGGGTGGCCGCATGTTTGGGCCACGTCCCAGGCGTGCACGGCCACCTCGACGGCGCCGACGGCGGACACCAGCGCGGCCGTCAACGGGCAACCGCCGACGGAGACCATCGCGTCCTTGGACCCCGCCCAGGCGCGGAGAAGGCTGGCGGTGCGGTGTCGCAAGCTGTCATGGTCATCGCCGTGACCGTCGCCGCCACCGCCGTGACCGTCATGTCCGCCATGACCGTCGCGTCCACCGCCGCCGCCGTCGCTGCCATCGCGTCCATCGCCGCAGTCATGACCGTGACCGTGACCGTGGCCATGGCTGTCGCCGTGGCGGTCGTTACCGTCGTCGCTCAGCGGGGGGACGAGGGCGACGTGTCCTAAGGCTGCGGCTTCCGTCAGTGCCGCGAACGAGTCGTTCGTATGTGCCAGCAACGTCCGTAGGTCCCAGCCACGGCACGGGGTTGGACGGTCCAGATCGGCGGACGTGACGAGGCGCAGGCAGCTCAGCGCGTAGTCGGAGGCCCGACCCAGCAGGGCGACCCCGCCGAGCCAGGCGTCACCGGCGGTGTCGGCGTGGGTCGTGGGTGGGGGCTTTCGCATATACGCCTCCTTCTCTTCTGTGCAGACAAGGCGGCGAGGGGAAAGTCACCGGCCAGGACGTGACGGTTCCGGTGGCCGACTTCGTGTGTGCGCGTGCGAGCTCGCTGACCCCACTGACCGCCCGCAGGCGCCTTGGTTCCGTTCAAGCAACATCCTTCTCACCAACAGCGACCGTTCCTTCCGCCCCAGAGCTCTACTCTGGAGGTCGAGCGGGAGGACTTCTCATGAGCGTGCTCGGCAGGCTGTTCGACAGGTTCCTCGGGCTGCCGGAGGCGGTGGTCGATGATGTGGCGGTCACTCGTGATCTGCGGGTCTCGATGCCCGACGGCGTGGCGCTGCTCGCCGATCGCTACCGGCCGCGCGGCGCCGGGCCGCTGCCCGTGGTGTTGATGCGCACGCCGTACGGAAAGCACCGGATCGACGCGAAGGCGTTCGCGAGCGTGCTGGTCAGGCGCGGGATGCAGGTCGTCGTCCAGAACACCCGGGGCGTCTTCGGCTCCGGTGGCCGCTTCCACGCCTTTCACCAGGAGAAGGACGACGGCCTTGCCACGGCGGCCTGGTTACGCGCGCAGCCGTGGTGTGACGGGCGGCTGGCCATGGCGGGGGCCAGTTATCTCGGGTACACGCAGTGGGCGGTCGGGCCCTACCTGGATCCGCCGCTGGAGGCGATGGGACTCGGGATCACGACCAGCGAGTTCGTCAGCACGTTCTATCCGGGCGGCGTGATGGGCCTGCACAACACGCTGGCCTGGTCGGCGCTGATCGGCACCCAGGAGGAGGCGCCCCTCGGCGGGCTGCTGCCCGACCCCCGACAACAGCGGCGCGTACGGCGGGCCATGGCGCACGTCCCCATCGGCACGTCCGACCTGGCGGCGATCGGCAAGCCCGTACCGTTCCTGCGCGAGGTGGCCGCGCACGCCGAGCCGGGCGACGACTTCTGGGCGGCCACCGACCACCGCGCGGCGGCGGCCGAGATGACCACGCCGACGAGCATGGTGACCGGCTGGTGGGACCTGTTCCTGCCCGCGCAGCTGCGTGACTTCACCGCGCTGCGGGAGGCGGGGCGGCGCAGCCGGATCACGATCGGCCCATGGGGCCATGATTCGGGCGCGCTGCGTGCCGTGCTGATCGATCAGGTGTCGTGGCTGTCGGCGTACCTGCTCGGCGACACCGCCCAACTGCACCAGGCACCGGTACGCCTCTACCTGCAGAAGGCCAACCGCTGGCTGGACTTCGACCAGTGGCCGCCCGCGGAGTCCACGCCCACTCCGCTCTACCTGGGCCACGGCCGGGGGCTCGGCTGGGAGGTGCCGGAAAAGAGCTCTTCTGACACGTTCGTCTATGACCCGGCGCACCCCACGCGGTCACCAGGCGGTCCGATGCTGTCCGCCCAAGAGACCGGACAGCGCGACAACCGGGAGGTGGAGCGCCGTTCCGACGTGCTCGTCCACACCACCGCACCGCTCCCCCGCGATCTCGACCTGGTCGGTCCGGTCTCGGCGGTCGTGCACGTACGCACCGACACGGGGCATGCCGACCTGTTCGTACGGCTCTGCGACGTCGATCCCGCGGGCGTCTCCCGGAACGTCACGGACGGCATCGTGCGCCTGCCCCAGGACTCGCAGACTGTGACCCGGGCGGAGGTCGAACTCCACCCGACCGGCTACCGCTTCCGCAAGGGCCACCGCCTGCGGGTGCAGGTGGCAGGAGGCGCGTTCCCGAGGTTCGCGCGCAACCATGGGACCGGGGAGCCGGCGGCGGAGGCCGTACGGACACGGCGTACTCGCTTCGAGATCTTTCATGGTCAGGAATATCCCTCCGCATTGATCCTTCCCATCCTCGGAAATAGATAAATGCCACAAATGCCCCTCCCTTACAGTCATGGTCAATTATCCGAGGCGAGAGGGAAGTAGCCTCTTAGCATGGATCCAGATCGTGGTCGTCACGAATGGGGCGATCGAGGCAGAAAACGAACAGTCATCACAGGCTGCCTGATGGTCTGCGGCATCGGCGCCATTATCTGGCTCATTGCCCTGGGCGTGATCTGGTATTTCTTTTTACGATCATAAAGCTCTCCCAGGGCCTTGGGGCGGACTGGGTGAAGGGATCTTCATGCTTGCGATGGGGCAGATGTCCCCGTGGCGGACGTCACTGCCCGTTGCGCTCGTGGCACAGGGTGGCGACTGCGGGCAGTCGCACGGTCAGTACGGCGGCCCGGCGGACAAGGCGCTGGGGATGCCTCAACGATGGTGACGCGAGCGGCTCACATCTCATGCATGCGGCGTTCGTGCCGGAAAAGCACTGGTCCAGGGAGCGGCCTTGAAGCCGAAAACCTATGTCGCCGCTGGCTTAGCAGTGCTGTTCGCTGCCTCGTTAGGCCTGCTCTATCCGGCGATCGGCGAATTCACTGGCTTCTACTGCGCTCCCCGCAAGCTTCACGACATCCGGCCGCCGGCGGATAGCGCCTCTCCCGAAGACACGGTAAGGGCCTACCTGCAGGCGGTCGTGGCGAGGGACATCGACGTCGCCCGCCGCTTGTCCACCCCAGAATTCGCCGATCGTGAGGAGTCCTTCGCCGACAGTGCCTTCTGCGACTGGACCGATATCACGGCCATGACGATCTGGCCGGGGCATCCGGATTCGGATGACACAGGCAGGTACACCACGGTTATACAGGTGTCCGTGAAACTCGAGCTGCAAAAGCGGGGTCGAGAAGCGTCTGATGATTTCAGCTGGGGTTACTGGCTCGAAAGAGAGTCGCCCACGGAGAGATGGCGCATTTTTGAATCGGGAGAGGAATAGGACCTTGACCGCTTCCGCGAGACGGGGCGCCGCCGGCTCCGGGCACTGATCGCGAAGGCATCCGGTGGAACGGGATGGAACGCCTTTCAGACGTAAGCCCCAACGATCGAAGCTCGGGGAGATCCTATGAAGTACCTGACCAAAAAGCTGCTGGTCGCGCTGGCTGCGACGACGCTGGCCGGTTCCGGCATCGTCGCGGGTGCCCTCGTCGCCGCTCTGCCCGCCTCCGCCGACGCCTCCACCAGCATCAACGCCGGGATCGGCGCGCTGTTCGACGGGTTCGGCAAGGGCATCGAGGAGGACGCCGCGCTCGCCAGCGCCGAGGCCGCTGCCAGGCAGAACGCGTTGAACCACGGGTTCACGTCGTGCGAGGTGTTCGAGTCGGTGACGTCCCAGGACGCGCGTTCGCATGTGTGGTTCGCGATCGTCACGGTCCGCTGCGAGGACGCGTCGTAGGGCGCCAGCTGAATACAGGTGCCAGCCGACTACGGGTGCAGCTGAGTACGGGCGTCAGCCGAGTATGGGCACCAGCTGGGTACGGGCCTCTCGCTCCATGGGCGGGAGGCCCGTTGGCCTTCTAAACCGCCGAACCTGAACCAGGAACCTCTTGCCGCTCTCCGGAGTAGGTGTCGTGAGAGCGAAGGAGGTTCGATGAGGCGGATGACAATCGGAGCGGTGCTCATAGTGGTCGCGGGGTGCGCCACGGGCGGGACCGGGTCGCCGAGACCGACTGAGGCCGGGACGCCGACCAGGGCGGAGACACCGGCCGTGTCACAGAAGCCGACGCCCGCCGCCACCAGGGAGGCGTGCCACGGGACGCCGCTGCTCACCTATCAGGACGGGTTTCCCGAGGTACAAGGCACCTCGCGGGACGCTGAGGTGTGGGGGCTGCTGTTCGCCCCGGTTCCGTTCAACCGGGGCAAGGAGGTCAAGATCGTGTGGCGGATGACCGGTGAAGGGCCGCTGAAGGTCACGGCCGCGCTGCCCGACGGCACCCGCGCGAAGCCCACGTTCGGTCCCGAGCAGCACGGGGGCTCGTCCTGGCGGCGGCCGGGTGAGGAGTGGGGCACGGGCTTCGTCTTTCCCAAGGCCGGCTGCTACCGGGTGAACCTCACGCGGACCCGCGGATCCGGACACCTGTGGCTGCCCGTGAGATGACTCCGCCGCAGGGCATCAAGGAGCGTGGAGTCAGTGGCCGAGGACGCGGTCGATGAACGTCGTGACGTCCGTCAGAACCTCGTCCCGGTTCGTCTCGTTGAACACCTCGTGCCGGGCATCGGGATAGATCCGCTCCGTCAGGTCGTCGCCGCGGATCGTCTCGATGCCGGTACGGCTTGAGGTCAGCGGCACGAGCTGGTCGTCGGCGCCGTGGATCCAGAGCGTCGGCAGGCTGCCGAGCGAGCCGCCCTTGGCGATCGTGGCGATCGTCGTCGCGAACGCCTCCAGCGTGGGCCGCTTGAACGGTCCGTGCCAGACCAGCGGATCCTCGGCGTAGGCGACGCCCACGGCCGGGTCGCGGGAGAGCGTGGCCGGGTCGATGGGGATGTCGGGCAGTTCGTCAAGGGCGAGCAGGACGGGGATCACCTCCCATTCGCCGATCACCGGGCCCGACAGTACGAGCGCGACCAGCCCGTCGCCGTAGCGCTGGGCGTAGCGGGCGGCGATCATGCCACCCATCGAGTGGCCGATCAGCACGACCGGTACGCGCGGGTGGTCGGCTCGGGCCTGTTCCTCCACGGCGTGTACGTCGGTGACCACGTCCTCGAAGTCCACGACCAGCACCCGGTCGCCTTCCGACTTGCCGTGGCCGACATGGTCGAGCCCGTACACCGCGGCGCCGTGCCGGACCAGGCTGTCGGCCACGTACTCGTACCGGCCGATGTGCTCACCGTACCCGTGGACCAGGATGGCGACGTAGCGCGGCTGCTCGTGGGGCCACTCGCGCACCACGTTCGCGGCGCGGGTGCCGGTGAAGGTGCGTTCCCTCGACGTGGCCATGTCACTCCCTGTGCCCGAATTGCGGCGAGCGTACGCCCGATCCGGCTGATCGGTCCAGGAGGCCTGCGCCAAACCATGAAAACTTGTGCCATGCGTGACAAGCGTGGCGAAAACTGTTTTAATCCCACGCTAGGTGCCACCGGGGCGGCACAGGCCCCGAGTGACCGTTTTTCCTCGAAATCACGGCTTCGTGGGAAAGGCAGGCCCGTGGGAGCTCCAAGTGGCGAAGTCATCGTCACGGGCGGTCTCGGTTTTATCGGCTCACATCTGGTGGACGCGTATCTCGCCGCGGGCCACCGAGTAATGATCATCGACTCCAACGCGGGTGCGGTGATCGACGGCGAGGACTACGACGCCGACCCTCGCTGCACGGTCGTCCGGCAGCGGGTGGAGGACTATCTGGCGGCGGGCGGCGACTTCGCGGGGGCCGATCGCGTCATCCACGCGGCCTCGTACGTCGGCCCCGCGAGCATCCTGTCCAGGGCGGGCCGGCTCGGCCACGACATCATCGGCAGCACCGCCCCTGTCATCGACGCCTGTATCCGGGCGGACGCGCCGCTGTGCATGTTCAGCTCGGCCGAGGTGTACGGCCGCAGCGGCGTGCTCGACGAGAAGGACGACATCGTCGTACCGACGCAGTACAACACCCGCATCGAGTACGCCATCGCCAAGACGCTGGCCGAGGCGATGGTCTCCAACAGCCGCCAGCACGGGCTGCGCGGGATGGTCATCCGGCCGTTCAACGTGGCGGGGGCGCGGCAGTCGCGGGCGGGCGGGTTCGTCATGCCCACGTTCGTCCAGCAGGCGCTGGCCGAGAAACCGATCACCGTGTTCGCGGGCGGTGAGCAGGTCAGGGCGTTCATCGCGGCGAGCGACCTGACCGGGTTCCTCATCGACTACATGGACGCGGCGCTGAACTGCGATGACATCATCATCAATGTCGGCAACCCGGCGAACGCCGTCACCATCATGGAGCTGGCCCAGCGGGTGAAGGAGTTACTCGGCAGCCCGTCGCCGATCGTCAGCGTCGACGGCAGGAGCGTGCACGGGCCGTACTACGCCGAGGCCGAGTCGTTCCACAAGATCCCGGCGCTGCGGGCGGCGACCGACCTCGGCTGGCGGCCCCGGATCGCGCTCGACGAGCTGATCCTGAGCACCGCCGAGTACTATCGCGCCCGCGAAGACCGGAGGGCAGTGAATGCGCCGCTTTGACCGTGTGCTGGTGATCTCCCCGCACGCCGACGACGAGGTACTCGGCTGCGGCGGCCTGATCGCCGCGCAGGTCGAGGCGGGGGCCGAGGTCCACGTCCTGTATCTGGCGGTCGACGGCATGCGGCACTACGGCCTCGACGGTGCCACCAGCTATCGGCAACGGCTGGCGGAGATCGAGGCCGTACGGGCCACGCTGGGCTTCTCGTACGACATCGCGTACGGCGACATGGACCTGACCGAGCGGCTGGACACGCTGCCGCGCAGGGAGCTGGTCGACCTGTTCGAGCGGACGCTGAACGAGCGGCGGCCCGACCTGCTCCTGCTGCCCAGCTTCGCCGACTACGACCAGGACCATCTGGCGGTGTTCGGCGCCGGGTTCGCGGCGGCCCGGCCCATCGCCCAGCAGTTCGGCAAGTGGCTGGTGCCGACTGTGCTGCTGTACGAGATGTCGAAGATCCAGTGGGCCGCCGAACCGATGCCGCGATCGACGGCCTTCTGCGACATAAGCGCCTATATGGAACGCAAACTGGAGGCGCTGCGCGGCTACCAGAGCCAGCACCGGCCCTCCCCGCACATAAGGAGCGAGGAGTCGGTGACGGCGCTGGCGACACTGCGTGGCGCGGAGATCGGTGTCACGCACGCCGAAGCGTTCGGGGTGCTGAGGGAGGTCTTATCAACTACCACTGGCTGAATCTGGTGGTTTGCTCTCGCGGTCCCGTCTGGGTGAGGGGAGGCCGGTAGCGTGTGGCTGGTTGATGGCAGCCCAGTCCGCTATGCCGCGTGTGGTGATGTTGCGGGCTGCGATGTGGTCGGCGTGCCCAGCGGGGCCACACCCGATGCAGACGAACCGGCCTCGCGCCGGCCGGTTCGCCCTGCTGATGTGCCCGCACTCCGGACAGGTCTGCGAGGTGTAGGCGGGGTCGACCGGCACGAAGGCGATCCCGGCTCGGGCGGCCTTGTAGCGGGTGAAGGTGGTCTGCTGGGCGAATGCCCAGTTGTGCAGGGTGCGCCGCTGGAGCCGGTGAGCCCTTACCCGGCTGCGGATACCCTGAAGGTCTTCCAGGGCGACGCCGCGGCCGGTGCGTTCGGCTTCGCGCACCACGAATGTGCTGATTTGGTGGTTGAGGTCGGTCATCAGCCGGCGCTCACGCCCGGACAGGCGGCGCAGCACCCGCCGCGCCGCCGCCGTGCCCTTCTTCTGCAGGCGTCGGCGTTGACGGTGGCGCCGTTCTCGCAGGGTTCGGACGTGGCCGTTGCCGCCGATCGGCCCGGCCAGGGCGGGGCCGGGCAGCACCGCGCCATCGGAGGTGACCGCCAGGTTCGCCACCCCCTGATCCACCCCCACAAAGCCGCCGACCGGCTCACGCACCACCGGCTTCGCCAGCGTGACCGCGACCTGCAGCAGCCACACGCCGCGCCGGCAGACCAGGTCCGCCTCGCCGAGAGGCAGTGCCTCGATGGCTTTGAGGCCTTCCGGCCGGCCGGTGTAGGGGACGGTGACGCGGCCGGTGGGGGTCCACAGGGACACGGTGCGGGCGTCCCGGTTGAAGCTCATCAGCCGGGCGTCGTAGGGGACCGCGCCGTGCGGGCGGAAGATGTGGGCGCGTTTCTTGCTGGCGCGCCGGTTGGCATACGCGCCGGCGACCCGGGCGATCGCCCGTACGGCCGCTTGCGCGCCCAGCCCGGCCACCTGCCCGCGCACCTCGTAGTAGGCCAGCCGATGCAACTCCACCACCGCGAAAGTGCGGTGCTGCCAGGCCAGGCGGGAGACGACGGTGGCCGCCTGATTGCACAACAGCACCGCCCTCGCCAGCGCCTCAGCCTGGACCGGGGTAGGCGTGAGCCGCAGTTGCACGATCGTGGGCAGGCCGTGGCGTTTGGTCGCGGAGCGGCGGATCGCCATCGCGCACCTCCTGTCACAGCTTCCTCACTCACCGCACATATTACCGAACGTGACCGAGTCTTTCCATACTGTTTTCGAGAGGAGGGGTGGCGCTTCCTCCCGGCCCTGAAGGACCGGGTCTCCGCGCCACAATTCAGGTGAAGACGTTCGCGTTCGCCACGGGCATGGAGTTCGCCGCACCCGCCGTGGACGTACTGGCCGCGCAGGGCACTCCCCCGTCGCTGCTGATCGGCTACCCGCCCAAGCTGCAGCACCGCTCCGGGTACGCGCCGCTGCGGGAAGCGTCCGAGAAACACGGGATCCCGCTGCTGGAGACCGCCGACATCAACGACGGCGAGGCGTACGAGCGGGTCAAGGAGATGGACCTGTTCGTGATCGCCGGGTGGTCGCAGCTCGTACGCGAGCCGCTGCTGTCGGTCTGCCCGCTCGGGTCCATCGGCCTGCACCCCACCCGCCTGCCGGAGGGCCGAGGACGCGCCGCGCTGCCGTGGACCATCATCAAGCGGCTCACGACGAGCGCGGTGAGCCTGTTCTTCCTCGACGAGGGCGCCGACACCGGGGACCTCATCGCGCAGCGGGAGTTCACGATCAGCCGCCGCGACGACGTCACCGAGGTGTACCGCAAGGTCACCGAGATCAACATCGAGCTGCTCGCCAAGTACGTGCCGCTGCTGCTGGCGGGACAAGTGGTGGCACGACCGCAGCCCCCGGGCGGCTCGTGGTGGGACAAGCGCCGTCCGGAGGACGGGGTGATCGACTGGTCCAAGCCGGCCGACGACCTCTACGACTGGATCCGCGCGCTGGCCGCGCCGTATCCGGGGGCCTTCACCTTCGTCGGTGGCCGCAAGCTGTTCGTGCACAGCGCCGACCTGATCGAATACGGCGGCCAAGAGCCGCCCGGCAGCGTACTCGCGCCCGTCTGGTCCACCGGCGTCGCCGGAGTGCTGGTGGCGTGCGGCTCGGGGCTGCTGGTCGTCCGCGAGGTGCAGTGGGACGGCGGGAAGCGGCGCGACGCCCTTGACCTGCTGGAGTCGGGCGAGCTCGCGGTAGGCGCATGCCTGGGCACGTGAGGCCGATGCCTGGGCACGTGAAGTTGACCGGGGCTGTGATGGCGCATCCCCAGCGTAGGGAGGCGGCCGTCCGGCTGGCCGGTGGCGTCTTCGACGTCGTCACCGATCCCGATCCGGCGGGGCGTCCGTCGGCGTTCCGTACCTCGCTGCTCGCCTGGTCCAGCATCCCTTCGGACGCCACGCACCATCTGCTGCTGCATGACGACATGGTGCTTTCGAGAACGTTCTTCGAACGCGCCGAGAGTGCCGCCCGCGCCCTGCCGCACGCCGCGCTCGCCCTGTTCGCCTTCTGGAACTCGCGCAACGGCGCCGCCGTCCGGCAGGGCGCGCTCGCCGGGGCGCGGTGGGTGCCGGGGGCCGGTGAGTACACGCCGGTGGCGGCCCTGCTGCTGCCCAGACAGGTCGCGGGCGGGTACGTGGAATGGGCCCGCGACCGGGGCGACACCTGGCCCGACGACGTGCTCATGGGGCGGTACCTGCGTCAGGCGGGGGTGCCCGTGTTCGTGGCGGTGCCGAGCCTGGCCGAGCACGAGGACCTGGCGAGTCTGGTGGACAACGACTTCCAGGGGCTGCGCCGCTCTTCCTGCTTCTTTGCCGACGACCCGCAGGGCTCCTACCCCGACGACCCGCAGGGCTTCTCTCCCGACGGCTCGCAGGCGGGCCGGTCCTCCGAGGAGATGGTGCTCGGGGAGCTGCCGGTGATCCCGTTCTTCAAGCGTGGGGTGGCCCAGTGCGCCGTCCGCGTCCCTGGGACCGGGCGGTGGCGGGACATCCGCTGCGAGGACTACCTGGCGGGGCTGGGCATCGACGCCGAGTCACTGCGGACCAGGGCGGCGACCCGGCACTGGCCGCTCTGGCTCACGGCCTACACAATGGGCATCGTCCACGGCTGGACCGGTGGAGAAAGTGCCCCGGATGTCGCTGGGGACAACGCCGATCCGCGCGGTGTGGACCCGCGCGTGCTGGACCGTGGTGACATGCGTGGCGGGATGCGTGCCGACCCGCGCGTGCTGGACCGGGCGCTCGCCACGATGGGTCCTGGCGGGCTCTGCCATGAGCTCGGGGCCCGGGAGCTCGCCCGGCTCGCGCCCGAGTGGCATGAGGCGGCCCGCGCGGGCCTGGAGGCGGGCTTGGCCGACCGGCCCGGACACCGTCCCCGGGCCTTCGCTGACCGCCCTGTGGTGGCTCTGACGGGTGCCGACACGTTCGTCCGCGACCACCTGGCGGGCGCGCTCGCGGACCACGGCTACCGAACGGTCGGTCCCAAGGCGGGCGCCGCCGTGGTGGTGCACGTCTGCGCGCTCGGCTGGGACGAGGACGCCGACCCGGAGGAGGAGCTGCGCCTGGCGCGAGCGGCCTTCGCCGACGCACGCGGCGGCGTCCTGCTCAGCTCGTGCGCCGTCTACGGGGACGGAAAGCACGCCCCCTCACCCACGCTCGGGGATGCCGCTCCCTCCCCACCACTCGCCGGCGCGCCCGCTGCCACGCCGCTGGTGCGGGCCATACGGCAAGTGGAGGAGGCGGCGGTTGGCGCCGTGGTGCTGCGGTTGGGCGAGCCCTACGGGCCCGGGATGCCGCAGCGGGGCGCGGTCGCGGAGCTGGTGCTGCGGTCGTCGCTCAACCGTCCCGCGCCCGTCACGGGCCCTCCCGCGCAGTTGGTGCACGTCCAGGACGTCGCTCGCGCGGTGCTGGCGGCGCTGGTGGGGAATCCGGTGTCGCGGGTGTTCAACATCGCCAACCCGGAACGACTGAGCATGCGGGAGCTGGCCGAGGCGGTGTCAGGGGCGGTGCGGCCGCTGGACGTCGAAACGTCAGACGACCCGCCGAAGCCGCCGATCGATGTTGAGCGGGCCGCCGCCGAGCTGGGCTGGCGGGCGAGCGTGACACTGGACTACGGGCTGCACACCTGCGCCCAGTGGCTGGCCTACGAAAGCGACCGCCCGTAGAAGCGGTCTACGAAAGCCACCGCTCCCAGAAGCGGCCCTCGTGAGTGACCGTCCGTAGAAGCGGCCTCCGTGCGATCCCCGGCGACACGCCCCGTCCAAGACCCGCCCCTGCAGACGCTCGCCGCCTAACCTGCAGAAACAGAGTCGTACGAAGATTCACTGTCCGTAGGACGTGACCGGCCGTCGCCGACCAACTGTACGGAGAGACATGACCTACGAAGCCAACCTTGCCGCCCAGCAACGCTTCGCCACCGCGGTGATGAGCGGCGACTTCGCCATCTTCGACGAAGTGGTCGCGCCCGATGCCGTGGACCACGATCCCGCCCCCGGGCAAGGGCCGGGTCCCGACGGTTACAAGGCGATGTTCGGCGAGATGCGCGCCGCGTTCCCAGACCTGCGCGTCGAGGTCGAGCACCTGATCGCCACCGATGACGAGCTGGCCTTCGCCTACACCATCAGCGGCACCCACCTAGGCGACCTCATGGGACATCCGGCCACCGGCAAGAAGGTGAGTTACCGCGGCATGCAGATCAGCCGCTTCGCCGACGGCAAGCTGGTGGAACGGTGGGGCAGCAGCGACCAGCTCGGCATGCTCGGCCGGCTCGGTCTCCTCTGACCCCACTCTCACCGCCAGGAGAGGCCGGTCCCCGGTCCGGTGCCGATGAGTCGTCCGGCGGAGGCGGCGAGGACGGTGTGGCCCTCGGCCGGGCCCAGGTCCTGCCAGGCGGTCTCGTGTCGCTCAGCGGGTCTGGTCAGGATCCGGTCGGCGGAGGCGGCGAACAGGCGCCCGTTCATCGCGGTCAGGCTCACCGCGCCCCCGGCCGAGCCCGCTCGGGACCAGTCGTGGGTGTCCAGGCGCCGGATCGGGAGGTGCCACAGCTCGCCTGCCGATGTGACGGCGAACAGGCCCTCGTCCACGGCGGCCAGGCCGGTGGTGCCCTCGGGGGCCCGGCTGACGTCCTGCCAGGTGGACCTGGTCAGGACGGGGTCGCGATAGCGGATCGTGCCGTCGGGAGCCACCCCGTACAGGCCGGCGGGTGGGCCGCCGTGCGCCTCCCGAGGGGCCGCCAGAGCGATCACGTCGGTCTCGTCGATCACTCGCCATGGCAGGTTCTGGCCGGAGATGTCGCGGACGGCGAGTGTTCCGTCCGAGCAGGCGGCGAAGAGCCGGTTGTCGCAGGCGGCCAGCGCACGCGTCCCGTGGGCACCATCACGCGTGCCACCGGCACCATCACGCGTGCCGCCGACACCATCGACGCCATGAGAAGACGACTCGCGAGGAGATGGGCAGGTTGGGGCGGGGCCGATCGGGTCCCAGGTGGGTGGGTGGCTTGGGGGGTGGGACAGGCGGTCGAGGATGTTTCGGGTGATTCTGTCCAGGACAGGGTCGTGGAGGGTGTTGCCCCAGTTGATGGTGCCGGCGTTGAAGACCGTCCCCGCGCCGAGGCGGTGTACGCCCATCGTGGCCGCGCCGCCCTTCCCGTACCGGCGCCAGTGGCTCAGGTCGGCCGTGGCGAGGACGACGAACGACGGTGGCGTGCCGTCGCGGCCCGTCGCACTCGGCACCCCGTCCACCCATTCGAGGTCGGCGGCGTCCGTCTCGTAGCCGAGCGCGCCCGTGCCGAAGGCGTCGCCGTCGGCCAGCCCGGTGCCGTCGAACACCCAGTGGCCGGCGAAGCGGGCCGTGTACGACTCGTGGGCCATCACCCGTGAGTCGACCCAGCAGCCCGCGCCGTTCCGGAAGGTGAGGCCGGTCAGGGTGTTCTCCGGGCGGTTGACGGGTTCGCTGGGCCATTCGACGGTGGCCCGGCCGGGGTCGGCGGCGGCGAGGGGGTCGGCGACGGCGTCGCGGTAGCAGACCATCGTGCGGAGGTCGTCCTCGAAACGGACCTGCCACCAGCAGGTGTTGCCGGAGAATATGGCGATATTTCCACCGGCCCGCGCGAACGCCTCCACCGCGTCCCGCATCTCCCACGACCAGTACTCGTCGTGCCCGTTGATCACCAGCAGCCGGTAACGGCTCAGCAGGTCGAGACCGTCGTGCAGGTCCATCCCCGAGCAGTAGTCGACCGTATAGCCCGACGGCCCGAGCCACCGCAGCAGCCCCAGCTCCCACTCCTCGATCTGCGGCCCCGCCCCCGGCCGGTCGAAGCTGACCTTGACCGCCCGATCGGGCTGCTCGGCCTGGTAGAGCCCTTCACCGGGCACGCCGGGCCGGTTGTACGCCTCCCAGGTGGGAAAGGGAATCGCCACCATAACCGGCGAAGCGGGCACAGCCGCACGTACGACGAAATATGCGGACTCGTCGCTCAAGACGGCGCGGTAGAGCGAGCTGGGCCAGTCCGTGCCCACCTTCAGTGTCCAGGTGTCGCCCTCGGCCGTGTCCTGGAGCATGACCCGCCCCGACGGCACGTCCTCGACGGTGATCGGGCCGCCGCCCCCGAGCAGGTGGAACCGGAGCGACTCCCCCTGCACGCACGACGTGGCCGCCGCGTACAGGCTCATGCGAACGCCGCCTCGACCAGCGTCGACTCCATGTCGTACAGGAAGCGTTCGATCCCCGGCGGCGCGAGCAGCCCGGTGTCGGCGTACAGCGACACCTCCATCCGCCCCGGCTCGCCGCCGACGTGCAGCCGGAAGTCGCAGATGTTGCGGTCCATGGTGTCCGTCCAGACCAGGTCGGTGCGCTCCATCGAGGCGCGTACGGCCTGTTCGTCCAGACCTGTCGCCTCGTCGCGCTGCACCAGCCGCTGGTCGTTGAAGCAGCCGAACGACCTGATCCCCGCCCCCATGCCCGACACCGCCTCCTCCATCGCGTACGGGTCGAACTGGGCCTGCCGGTAGGCCCGTAAGGCCACCTGCCAGCCCTGCCGTACCAACTCCCCGAAGTCCGGCGTACGCAGGTCGAGCAGGACGAGTCCTTCCTGCGAGATCGTGGAGACCACGTCGCGGCGCTCGGCCGCGAACCGGTTGTTGACGATCACCCGCATGCCGCAGAACCGCTGGCCCGTGAGCCGCCCGGCGAGCCGGATCGCGGCCGTGAGCAGCACCGTCGAGGAGCTCACCCGCTCGCGGGCGGCCACGGCCTGCGCCGCCGCGGCGATGGCCGCGGAGGTCATCGTGGCCTCCCAGAAGCGGGGGCGCCGCGGGACGTCCGCCAGGGTCACGGGATCGATGCGCCGGTATTCGGCCGTCCAGAAGGCCAGAGCCTCGTCCGACGTGCGCTTGCCCTCGGCCGAGCGCTGCCACTCGGCCAGTTCGCGCGGCGTGGCGCTCTCCGGCGGTGGCAGCGAGTCGCGCAGCAGGAGCAGCCGGAAGTCCTTCACCAGGAGATCGGCCGCGTGCCCGTCGGCGGCCAGATGGCAGAGCACCAGCACGACATGCCGGACATAGTCGCCGGTCACGAGGAACGCCACCCGCAGCGGCCACTCCTCCCAGTAGTCGAACGGCTCGCCCGACAGCCGGTCGCACACCACCTGAGCGGATTCGTCCGTCACCTCGACGTACGGCCGGGCGATGGGCGAGATCCGCTGCCGGGGGCAGTCGCGCGGCCCGCTGAGCCGGGTGCGCAGCGCCTCGTGCCGGGCGACGAGGTCGTCCAGGGCCTTGACGGCGCGTTCGACGGTGACGGGCCGCTTCGGCGCGGCGAAGATCCGGCCGATGTTGAGATAGTGCTCCTGGGGCCGCGCCGCCACCACGGCCCGCCAGATGTCCTGCTGCCCCCAGGTCAGCGGCGACTCAAGCATGGAGCCGTAAGTAGTCCACCAGCTCGTCCAGGCTGTCGGCCGAGGTCATGTCGAGTTCGATGCCGAACTCCGCCTCCACCGCGTCGATCAGCCTGAGATAGCCGAGCGAGGTGACGCCGAGATCGGCCAGCCGGGTCTCCCCGGCCAGCACGTCGGCGGCCTCGACCGCGCCGTCGGTGGCCTCGGCCACCATGTCCGCGAGGCGTCCGCGTAGATCCCCGTCCGTCTGCACCTGGCGAAGCCCTCCCGTTTCCAGGGAAATCCGGGGCGAGTGTGTCACGCGGGGCCTGACGGCGGCAAGCGTCTGGCGGTAAGGGGTTGACGCAATTGTGCATTTTTTCTAGCGTCTTGCGACATCCCGATAATAATTTTGGGGGGTGGTTCAGTCGGCCCGTCCTGTCCCTGCTCTGCTGAGCTCACGAGCCGCCACCGACCCCGACCACGAGGCCCTCATCGTCGCCGGAACGGGCGGCCTGACACTCGGTGAGTGGGACGAGCGCTCTGACGCCGCCGCCCATCGCCTGCTCGACCAGGGCGTACGGCCAGGAGACCGAGTCGCGCTGGTGTTCGGCGGCCGTGACTGGCTCGACTACGCGGTGAGCTGGATGGCGGTGTTGAAGGCGGGCGCGGTCGCGGTCCCGCTGTCGGACCGCTTGGCCGAGCCGGAGCTGGCCCGCCTGATCAAGCACTGCGGGGCGACGACGATCCAAGCGGGAACAGCCGCGATCCGGAGCGGCGACGAGCTCGGCGGCCCGACCGGCCCGGTCCCGGTCAACGTCGATCCGCTCGGCTACGCCCAGATCCTCTACACCTCCGGCACCACCGGGCAGCCCAAGGGCGTGGCGGCCAGCCACGCGAACCTCACCTCTCCGCCCGTACACCCCAAACGCCGCCCGTTCGCTCACTCCAGGCATCTCGTGCACGCCTTCCCCATCGGCACGAACGCCGGCCAGGTCATGCTGCTCCACGCGCTGAGCGCCGCCCCCACCGTGGTCACGCTGCCGCTGTTCACGCCGGCCCGCTTCGCGGCGCTCATCGAGTCGTACGCGGCCGGGACCGTGTTCGTGGTGCCCGCGATGGCCATCGAACTACTCGGCGCGCGCGTCCAGGACCGTCACGACCTGTCGAGCGTGCTGCTGCTCGGCTCGGCCGCCGCCGCGCTGCCGCCGAGGGTCGCGGCCGAACTGACCGAGGCGTTCCCGAACGCGACGGTCGCGAACTACTACACCTCGACCGAGGCGGCCCCCGCCCAGACCGTCATGATCTACGACCCCGACCGGCCGGGCGCGCTCGGGCACGCCGCCGGCAGCCTGCGGATCATGAACGCCGACGGCGACCCGGCCCCGCCCGGCGAGAGCGGCGAGGTGTGGCTGCGCGCCGCCGCGCACTCCCGCTCCTACTACCGCGAGCAGCGGCAGGACACCTTCCAGGACGGCTGGGTACGCATGGGCGACCTCGGCTACCTGGACGACGACGGCTACCTGTACCTGGTCGACCGGGAGAGCGACGTCATCAAGTCGGGCGCCTTCAAGGTCTCGACGCTCCAGATCGAGGCCGCGCTGCACGAGCATCCGGCCGTCTCCGAGGCGTCGGTGTTCGGCGTGACGCATCCGGTCATGGGCATGGTGGTGGCGGCGGCGGTGGTGCCCCGCGAGCCGGTGACGCTGGCCGGCGTACGCGCCTTCCTGGCCGAACGGCTCGCCCAGCACGAGCTGCCGACCCGGCTGCTGTGCATGGACACGCTGCCCAGGAACGCCGCCGGAAAAGTGATCAAGCGAGAACTGCGCAGTATGGCAGAGGAGTGAGCATGGTCCTGGCCTCACAGGCCCAGCACGGGATGTGGATCACCGAGGTGCTGCACGGCACCGGCACGGCGTACCACATGCCGTTCGCCATGTGGTTCGACGGACCGCTGGAGCGGGAGGCGATGCTGGCGGCGTGCCGGGCGGTGCTCGCGCGGCACCCGGTGCTGGGCCACGCCTTCGAGGAGCGCGACGGCGCGCTGCACCTGGTGCCCGCCAGGGACCTCCCGCCGGTCGCGTTCGTCGTGGAGCCGGACCCGGAGGCGCTGATCGAGCGGGAGATCGCGCGACCCTTCGAGCTGTCCGCCGGGCCGCTGGCCCGGTTCACGCTGGCGGAGGTCTCGCCGTCGCGGCATCTGCTGCTGTTCGTGGCTCATCACCTGGTCTTCGATGGCATGTCCAAGGACCTGCTGGTACGGGATCTCGCCGCCGCCTACTCCGGGGCGCCGCTTCCGCCGCTGCCCATGCCGTACGGAGCGGAGGAGAAGCCGTCGCCGGAGGCGGAGGCGTACTGGCGGGCGCGCTGGCGCGAGGTGCCGCAGGTGGTGATCAACGGGGTGACACGATCGCCGCGGCTGGCCGAGCGCGGCGAGACCGTCCTGCTCACCCTGACTGATGACATGCCCGGCTTATCCGGCGTGACGAGATTCGAGGTCTTCCTGGCCGCCGTGCACGCCCTCCTTCATCGGTACGGCAACGCCGACACCCCTGTGGCCGTGGCCATGTCGACCCGGACCGCTGAGACCCGAGACGACATCGGCCTGTTCGCCACCGAACTGCCGGTGTTCGCGTCGTTCTCGGCCGAGGGCTCCTTCCGTGAGCTGGCCCTGGGCATCCGGAGCGAACTGCGCGAGCTGAACGCCTTCCGCGAGGTGCCCGTGGCCAGGGCGGTGGGCGGGATCAAGCCGAGGGTGGCGCTGGCGCCGGTGTCCATCAGCTTCCGGCGGCGCGCGCCCGAACAGGTCTTCCCCAAGCTGAAGCTGTCGGTGGAATGGAAGATGTCCAGCCATACGGTCAGGAACGCGCTCCACCTCCAGGCCGTCGACGGCGACGACGGGCTGCACCTGACGTTGCACTACAGCCCGGACGTCATTCCCCGGGAGGATGTCGAGCTGGCCGGGGACCACCTCAGGGCGGTGCTGCGGGCGGTCGCCGCTGATCCGGACGTACGGCTCGCCGATCTGCTCCCAGCTGTCCCCCAGGTCGTTCCCCAGATCGCTCTGGAGGCGCCGCAGGAAGCCGGTCCCGCGCATGACAAGGTCGACGCGGAGTTGGTCGAGCAGGTGCGGCTGATCTGGATGGAGGTCCTGCGGATGGATCACATCGCGCCGGACGAGGACCTCTACGACCTCGGCGGGCACTCGCTGACCATTACGCAGATCAGCGCGCGGATCAGGAAACGGCTCGGGGTGGAGGTGCCGTTCGACGTCTTCCTCGACGATCCGACGATCACCGGGGTGGCGGCGGCCATCGGCGGGCTGCGGCCATGATCTCCCTGGGCCAGGAGCGGCTCTGGTTCCTGCAGCGGCTCGATCCGTCGGACGCGGCCTATCGGGTGGCGGCGGTGCGCCGGTTGCGGGGGGCGCTCGACGTCGGGGCGCTGACGGGGGCGTTCGGGGATGTGATGGCTCGGCATGGGTCGTTGCGTACGAGGTTCCCCGAACAGGACGGGCTGCCGATAGCGGTGATCGACCCGCCGGGGGCGGCGGTGCCGGTGGAGTTCGTGGTCCTCGATCGGGCGGTCCCCTTCTCGGGCGCCGAGCGGGCGGCTCCGGACGAGCCCTCCGAGCGGGCGGCTCCGGACGAGTCTGAGGTCGTGCGGTTGCTGGAGGAACGGGTCAACACGCCCTTCGACCTGGCCGCCGCTCCACCCTTGCGGATCACGCTGGTCCGGCTGGCGGACGACGACCACGTGCTGTGCGTGGTGCTGCACCACATCATCGGCGACGGCTGGTCCCTGAACGTGCTGTTGAGCGACCTGGCCGCCTACTACCTCGCCCGCACAGAGGGCGAACCGGCCGCGCTGCCCGACCTGCCTGTCAGCTACGCCGAGTACGCCGGCACCCAGCGGGTCTCCCACACCGACGCCGACTACTGGACGGCCAAGCTGGCCGGGGCGACGCCCCTGGAGCTGCCCACGGACCGGCCGCGTCCCGCGCAGCGCGGCAGCGCGGGCGGCGAAGTGCACTTCGACCTGCCGCCCGAACTCGCCGGCGAGCTGTCCCGGCTGGCCAGGGCCGAGCGTTCGACGGTGTTCATGGTGCTGCTGGCCGCCTACCAGGTGCTGCTGGCCCGGCATGCCGGGCAGGACGACATCGTGGTCGGCTCGCCCACCGCCGGTCGTGACCGGCCGGAGCTGGAGCCGATGGTCGGGCTGTTCGCCTCCACGCTGGTGCTCCGGGGGGATCTGTCGGGGGATCCGCCGTTCAGCGAGCTGCTGCGCCGTACCCGCCGGACCGTGCTGGAGGCGATGGCGCACCGCGAGGTGCCGATCGAGCGGGTGCTGTCCGCGCTCGACATCGAGCGCGACCTGTCGCGTACGCCGCTGTTCCAGGCGATGCTGGCGCTGCACAACTCCGCTGTCGGGTACGCGGAGGCGGAGTCGTTCGCCGGGATGGAGAGCCTGCCGTTCCCGCACGGGGCGCCGCCGGCCATGGTGGATCTGCGGATGGATCTCTGGCCATCGGGCAGGGGCTGGCACGGGGCGCTCTTCTACGGCGCCGAGCTGTTCGGCCGGGAGACGGTGACCCGGCTCGTGGCCCGCTTCCAGACCCTGCTCGCCTCGATCGTCGCCGCTCCCGAGGCTCGTCTGTCGGAGCTGGACCTGCTGCCCGCCGCCGAACGCGAGCTGCTCGACCGGACCTGGAACAGCACCGCCCTGGACGTGCCGGACGCGACCGTGGTGGACCTGGTCATGCGGCAGGCGGAGCTGCGGCCGGACGCGACCGCCGTCTCGTGCGGCGACCGCCGCCTGTCCTACGCGGAGCTCGCCGCCCAGGCCGTGCGGGTGGCGGGTGAGCTGCGGGAGCGCGGCGCGGGTCCCGGATCCGTGGTCGCGGTCCGTGGACGGCGGTCGGTGGAGCTGCCCGGGACTCTGCTCGGTGTGTTGCTGGCGGGGGCCGCCTACCTGCCGATCGACCCGGCGCTGCCTGCCGACCGGGTGGCCTACATGCTGGCGGACTCCGGAGCCCGGTTCACGCTGGACAACTCCCGGCTTCCGACTGCCAGTAGCGACGTCGCCGCCGGGCCCGATGGCCGGTCGGCCGCCTACGTGCTCTACACCTCCGGCTCGACCGGCCGCCCGAAAGGGGTGGTCGTGCCTCACTCGGCGCTGGTGAACCTGCTGGCCGGGATGGAGCACCTGCTCGGCTCCGCGCCTGCGGACGTGTGGCTGGGCAGCACCTCGTTGTCCTTCGACATCGCGGGGCTGGAGCTGTACCTGCCGCTGGTGACCGGTGGGCGGCTGGTGCTGGCCGACGACGAGACCGTGCGGGACGGCGCCGCGCTCGCCGGGCTGATCTCCGCGTCGGGCGTCACGCACGTCCAGGCCACCCCCTCGGGCTGGAACATGCTGCTCTCCGCCGGGCTCGACACCTCCGGGCTGGTGGCGCTGGCGGGCGGCGAGGCGCTGCCCCTTGCGCTGGCCAGGCGGCTGCGGCGGCGGGTGGCGCGGTTGTTCAACATGTACGGGCCGACGGAGACCACGATCTGGTCCACCGCCTGGGAGGTCCCCGCCGAGCCCGGCCGGGTGAGCATCGGGCGGCCGATCGCCAACACCCGCGTCCACGTGCTCGACGGCTCCGGTCGGCCGACGCCGATCGGCGTACCCGGTGATCTCGCGATCGGCGGGGCCGGGCTCGCGCTCGGCTACCTGGGCCGGCCGGAAGCGACCGCCGAGCGCTTCGCGGACGGCCTCTACCGGACCGGTGACCGGGTCAGGTGGCTCGGCGACGGCACCCTGGAGTTCCTGGGCCGGGGCGATGGACAGGTGAAGCTGCGCGGGCACCGGATCGAGCTGGGCGAGATCGAGACCGCGCTGGAGTCGCATCCGGGCGTACGGCGGGCGGCCGTCGTCGTCCGCGGGGACGAACTGGTCGCCTACGTGGAGACCGCGCCGGACGTGGCGACCAAGCCGGAGGTCGAGACCAGGCCGGACGTGGCGACCAGACCGGAGGTGGAGACCACCCCGGACCACCCCACCGACCTGCTCGAACACGCGGCCAGGTGGTTGCCCGCCTACATGGTGCCGGGTGTCGTGGTGGTGCTGGACGCGCTGCCGATGACGCCCAACGGCAAGGTCGATCGGCTGTCGCTGCCCAAGCCGACCGGGCCGGTGGCGGGGCGCGGCGGCCCGCCGCGTACCGCGCGTGAGCGGCAGGTGGCCAGGATCTTCGGCGACGTGCTCAGGATCGGCGACGTCGGCGCTGACGACGACTTCTTCGCCCTGGGCGGGCACTCGCTGCTGGCCACCCAGGTCATCGCCAGGCTGGCGGCGGCGGGGACGACGGTGCCGTTGCGGACGTTGTTCGGGCAGCCGACGGTGGCCGGGTTCGCGGCGACGCTGGAGGGGTTGCCGGAGGGCCCGGGCCTCTCGCTCGCCCCGCGCCCGCCCGGCACGCTGCCTCCGCTGTCGGCGGGCCAGGAACGGCTGTGGTTCCTGCATCGGCTGGATCCGGACGACGCCTCGTACAACATGTACATCGTGCGCCGGCTCCGCGGCCCTCTCGATCCCGAGGCGCTGCGACGGGCGCTGACCGCGTTGCTCGCCCGGCACGAGTCGCTGCGCACCCGCTTTCCCGAGGTGGACGGGCGGCCGGTCGCCGTCGTCGAGCACGCCGGACGGCCCACCGACGTCGAACTGCTCGACGCGGGTGACGAGGCGGAGGCCCGCGCGCTGGTCACCGCCCGTACCAACGCTCCCCTGGACCTCGGTGCGGCACCGCCGCTCCGGATCACGCTGATCCGCCTGGGCGGGGACCACCACGTGCTGTGCGTGGTGCTACACCACATCATCGCCGACGGCTGGTCGATCACCGTCCTCCTGGACGACCTGGCCAGGCTGTACGCCGGGTCGGGGAGCCTGGCGCCGCTGGCCGTACAGCATGGGGACGTCGCGCGCTGGCAGCGGGAGCAGGACGGGAGCGCGGCACTGGAGTACTGGCGGGAACGCCTCGCCGACCCGCCCACGCTGGCGCTGCACACCGACCGCCCGCACACGCCGGGACCGGCGCGCGGCGACTTTCACTTGCTGGACATCCCCGACGACCTGGCCAAGGCGCTGGACGCGACGGCGCGGCGGCAGCGGAGCACCCTGTTCATGGTGCTGCTGGCGGCCTACCAGGTGCTGCTGGCCCGGCACACCGGGCAGACGGACATCATGGTCGGCTCGCCCACCGCCGGGCGGGATCGGGTGGAGCTGGGGCCGATCGTCGGCTACCTCAGCACCACGCTGGTGCTGCGCGGCGACCTGTCGGGCGATCCGACCCTGGAGGAGCTGCTGACCAGGACGCGGCGGACGGTGCTGGAGGCGATGGCGCATCAGGACGTGCCGTTCGAGCGGCTGCTGGCGGAGCTGGACATCGAGCGGGACATCACCAGGAAGCCGATGTTCCAGACCATGCTGACGCTGAACAGCCAGACGCCCGATGGGGAGCGGGATCGGCTCGCCGACGATCTGGAAATGTCGTACTTCGACGATGGGTATCGGCAGGCCAAGTTCGACCTGGTGGTGGAGGCGTGGCAGGCGCCGGGGCGGCTGCGGGTGGCGTTCGGGTACGACGCGGGGCTGTTCGACGCGGAGACGGTGGCGGGGCTGGCGGAACGGTTCGCGGTGCTGTTACGCGGGATCGCCGACCCGGACAACCGGCACGCCCCCGTGTCGGCCCTGCCGGTGCTCACCGCGGCCGATACGGCGCTGATCGCCTCGGTCAGCGGCGACGGTGACGAAAGGACCACCGAGCTGGCTGATGGCCGGAGCATCGAGCCCGGTGGCGAGGGGACCGGCGAGCCGCGTGGCGACGTGCCGGGTGGCGACGTGCCGGGTGGCGACGTGCCGGGTGGCGACGTGCCGGGTGGCGACGTGCCGGAGATGGTCGCGGCGGCCGTCGCCGCCCACCCCGGTGAGACGGCCGTCGTCTGCGGGTCCGAGAGCGTGACCTACGGCGAGCTGGCCGAGCGGGTGGCCCGGCTGTCCACCGAGCTGGCCGGGCGCGGCGCGGGCCCTGGCGACATAGTCGGCCTCCGTCTCGGCCGGTCGGTCGACGCGGTGGTGGCGATGCTGGCGATCTGGCGCGTGGGAGCCGCCTACCTGCCGCTCGACCCCGCCTATCCGGCCGCCCGGCTGCGTCACATGATCGCCACGAGCGGCGCCCGCCTGATCGTCCCGGACGACCTGACCAGCACGAGCGGCACCGGCCCGGTCGTCTCGGACGCCCGGAGAGCCGCGGACGACCTGGCAGCCGCATACGGCCTGACCGCCGTGGACGACCCCCGCGCCCAAGCGCCGGGCCTGGCCTACGTCATCTACACCTCCGGCTCCACCGGCACCCCCAAGGGCGTGGGGGTCGAGCACGCCGGGCTGGCCGCCCGGATCCGGTGGATGCGTGACGAGTACGGCCTAGGCCCCGGCGACCAGGTCGTCCAGCTGGCCTCCCTCAGCTTCGACACCCACGCCGAAGAGCTCTACCCCGCCCTGACCACCGGCGCCACCGTCGTACTGGTGCCCGACGGCGGCGCCACCCTCCCCGACCTGCTCGCCGAACGGCCCGACGTCACCGTCCTCGACCTGCCGACGGCGTACTTCCACCACCTCGTGGACCTGATCGACGAGATCGCCTGGCCGACGGCCCTCCGCCTGGTCGTCATCGGCGGCGAGCAGGTGCACGCCACCGCCGTGGCCCGCTGGCGGCGACGGTTCGGCGACCGGGTACGCCTGGTCAACACCTACGGCCCCACCGAGGCCACGATCGTCGCGACCGCCGCCGACCTGACCGGAGAGGACCCGCACCCGCCGATCGGCCGCCCCATCCAGGCCACCACGGTCCGGATCCTCGACCCGCACGGCACGCCCACTCCGCCCGGCGCCCCCGGCGAGCTGTACATCGGCGGCCCCGGCGTCGCCCGCGGCTATCTCGGCGCGCCCGAGCTGACGGCCCAGCGCTTCGTCCGGCTCCCCGACGGCGGCCGGTACTTCCGTACCGGAGACCGGGTGCGGCTGCGTCCCGACGGGCTGCTGGAGTTCCTCGGGCGAGTCGACGAGCAGGTCAAGGTGCGGGGCTTCCGTATCGAGCCGGGCGAGGTGGAGCACTGCCTGCGGACGCATCCGGACGTACGGCAGGCCGCGGTGGTCGCCAGGGACGGCGAGCTCGTCGCCTATGTCGTGGGCGAGACGGCCGACCTGGCCGACCACGTGGCCGGGCGGCTCCCGCCGTACATGGTCCCCACTCATTGGGTGGTGCTCGACGCGCTGCCGCTCACCGCGAACGGCAAGCTCGACCGGGGCGCGCTGCCGGATCCGGGCCGCGCAGCGGGCACCGACGCCACGCCACCGCGTTCGGACGCGGAGGAGCTGGTCGCCGACGTCTGGGCCGAGGTGCTCGGCGCGGACAAGGTCGGCGCGTTCGACGACTTCTTCGCGCTCGGCGGGCACTCGCTGCTCGCCATCAGGGTGGCGGCCCGGCTGCGGGCGATCGCGGGTGTGGAGCTGCCGATCCGTACGCTGTTCGCCCGCCGTACCGTCGCCGAGCTGGCGCGCGCCGTCGAGGAGGCGCTGGTGGCGGAGGTGGCCGGGCTGTCCGACGAACAGGCGCTCAGCATGCTCGACCCGGAGGACGCGTTGTGACCGAGCTGACCGAGGCCCAGCGGGCGCTGCTGACCCAGCGGTTACGGCGGCGCAAGAGCGTGCCGACGATTCCGGCGCTGCCGGACGGTCAGGCGCCGCCGCTGTCGTACGCGCAGGAGCGGCTGTGGTTCATGGAGCAGTACGCGCCGGGGAACCCCGCGCACACGGTCCCGTTCGTGCGGCGGCTGCGCGGCCCGCTCGTCGCCTCCCTGCTGGCCGGTGCGCTGAACCAGGTCGCCGCCCGGCACCAGGCGTTGCGGACCCGCTTCCCGGTCGGCGACGACGGACAGCCCACGGTGACGGTCGCGGCCGACGCCGCCGTCCCGCTCACCGTGGCCGCCGCCGACGACGTGGACGAGGCACGGGTTCTGGTCGACCGCTTCCTCGCCGAGCCGTTCGACCTGGTGACCGGCCAGGTGATCAGGGCTCTGCTGGTACGGCTGGCCGCCGACGACCACGTGCTGGCCATCGCCGTCCACCACATCGCCGCCGACGGCTGGTCGGCGAACATCCTGCTCCGCGAACTCCTGACCAGCTACGACCGGGAGCCCCTGCCCGACCTGCCCGTCAGCTACGGCGACTTCGCCGCCTGGCAGCGCGAGCGGCCCGGCGACGCGGCCGACGTGGCCTACTGGCGGGAACGGCTGGCCGGCCTGTCGCCGCTGGAGCTGCCCACGGACTTCCCCCGGCCGCCCGAGCTGACCTACCTCGGCGCCGCGCACGCTTTCACTATCGACCCCGCGCTGGTGGCGCGGCTGGAGCGGCTCGGGCGGGAGCACGGCGCCACACCGTACATGGTGCTGCTGACGGCCTTCGCGACGCTGCTCGGCCGGTACGCCGGGCAGGAGGACGTGGCCATCGGCTCCCCTGTGGCCGGTCGGTCGCTGCCGGAACTGGACGGGCTGATCGGCTGCTTCATCAACATGCTCGCGATGCGGGTGGATCTGTCGGGGGATCCGTCGTTCCTGGGGTTGCTGCACCGGGTGCGTGACCTGGCCATGGACGCGTACGCGCATCAGGAGCTGCCGTTCGAGCGGCTGGTGTCGGAGCTGAACGTGCCTCGGGAGGTGTCGCGGTCGCCGCTGTTCCAGGTCCTGTTCGCGATGCAGAACTACGGCGGCGAGCCGTCGTCCGGTGGGTTGACCGTGGAGGGGTTCTCGCCGGGGGTGTGGGCCACCCGGTTCGATCTGGAGCTGTACACGGATGGCGATGGTTCGTTCCTGTTCGTGTACAACGTCGCGTTGTTCGGGGCCGAGCGGATCTCGCGCATGGCCGGGCATTTCGCCGCCCTGCTAGACGGGATCGTGGCCGACCCGTCGGCCCCTGTATCCACCATCGAGCTGCTCACCGCGCCGGAGCGAGAGGAGCGGGAGCGGTGGAACGACACCGGGCTCGACCTCGGCGACCCCGGCCTCCTGCACCGCCCGTTCGAGGAGCGGGTGCCGCAGGCGCCCGACGCCGTCGCGGTGGCCCATCCCGGCGGCGAGATCACCTACGCGGAGCTGGCCCGCCGGGCCGGGCTGCTGGCGGCCGAGCTGACGTCGGCGGGCGTCGGGCGCGGGGAACTGGTCGCGGTCGTGATGGAGCGGGGGTGGGAGCAGGTCGTGGCGGTGCTGGGCATCAGCATGGCCGGGGCGGCGTACCTGCCGATCGACTGCGATCTGCCGGACCAGCGGCGATTCGAGCTGATGGCACGCGGCGGGTGCCGGGTCGCGGTGACCCAGCCGTGGCTGGACCTGAGCCGGCCGCGGCTGGGCCTGACCTGGCCCACCGACGTGACCCGCCTTTCGGTGACTCCCCTGCCTTCCCCTTCCTCAGCCCTCCTGACTCGCCCGCCTGCCCCTCTGACGCTTCCCGACTGCCCGGCCACGCCCGACGACCTCGCGTACGTGATCTTCACCTCGGGCTCGACCGGCGCCCCTAAGGGCGTGATGATCGAGCACCAGGCCGCCCTGAACACCGTCCGCGACCTCAACCACCGCTTCCACGTCGGCCCGCACGACCGGATCCTCGCCCTGTCGGCCCTCAGCTTCGACCTGTCCGTGTACGACGTCTACGGCGCCCTGGCCACCGGCGCCACCCTCGTCATGGGCGAGCCGGCGGCCGACAAGGACCCCGCCGCCTGGGCCCGCCTGGTCACCGAGCACCGTGTCACCGTCTGGAACTCGGTCCCCGCCCTCATGGAGCTCCTGGTCGACCACGCCGAGCACGAAGGCACCGACCTGAGCTCGCTGCGCCTGGTGCTGCTGTCCGGCGACTGGATCCCGCTGACCCTCCCCGACCGGATCCGCGCCCTCGCCCCGGCGGCCGAGATCATCAGTCTGGGCGGCGCCACCGAAGGCTCGATCTGGTCCATCTCCTATCCGATCGGCGAGGTGGAGCCGGGCTGGTCGTCCATCCCGTACGGCCGTCCGCTGGCCAACCAGTCCTTCCACATCCTGGACCGCGGCCGGTGTGACGTGCCCATCGGCGTACCCGGTGACCTGTACATCGGCGGCGTCGGCGTGGCCACCGGCTACTGGCGTGACCCGGAACGCACCGCCGCCGCCTTCATCAGCCACCCCCGCACCGGCGAGCGCCTGTACCGAACGGGCGACCTGGGCCGCTACACCGCGGACGGCACGATCGAGTTCCTCGGCCGCGCCGACGCGCAGGTGAAGATCCGCGGCTACCGCATCGAACTGGGTGAGATCGAGACCCACCTCGCCCGCCACCCGGACGTGGCCGAGTGCGTGGTCACCACCCATGGCTCGGGCACCCAGGCGCAGCTGGTGGCGTACGTGGTGGGCCAGGCGGATCCGACCCGCCTGCGCGGCCACCTCGCCGAGACCCTGCCCGCGTACATGATCCCCACCCGTTTCGTCCCCCTCCCCCAGCTGCCCCTGACCGCCAACGGCAAGGTGGACCGGCGCCGCCTGCCCGCCCCCACGTCATCGGCGGACGGCGCGGAACCGGGCCGGCGCCTCCCACCGGCCACGGAGGCGGAGCGCCTGGTCGCCGCGGTCTGGGCCGAGGCGCTCGACATGGCCGACTTCGGAGTGGACGACGACTTCTTCGGCTTGGGTGGGCACTCGCTGCTGGCGATCAAGGTGGTGGCCAGGCTGCGCAGGGCGCTGCCGCCCGGCGCCGCGCCGATCGCCGTGGTGGACCTGTTCAAGCATCCGACCGTCCGGGAGCTGGCCGCGCTCGTCGACGGCACCGCCACCGCCTCGCGCGGGCTCCTGCACGAGCTGACGCCACGCCGTACCTCTCCCGCCGAGCTCACCTATGTGTGCGTGCCGTACGGCGGCGGCGCGGCGGTGGTGTACCAGCCGCTCGCCGACGCCCTGTCCTCGACCTACGCCCTGTGGTCGGTGGCCATCCCCGGGCACGACGTCGGCCTGGACGAGGAGCGGCTGCCCCTGGACGAGGTGGCGGCCCGGTGCGTGAGCGAGATCCAGGAGAAGGTACGCGGGCCGGTGGCGCTGTACGGGCACTGCGGCGTGGGGTCGGCACTGATCGTCGAGATCGCGCGACGGCTGGAGGCGGCGGGCCGCGAGCTCGAAGCGGTGTACATCGGGGCGATCTTCCCCTTCGCCCGCCCTGGCAAGGGGCCCATGGCGCTGCTGTCCAAGCTGGCCAGGCGCGAGTTCCTCCGTAGTGACCGGAGCTACGCCAACTGGCTGATGTCCATGGGGCTCGACATGGGCGACCTGGAGCCGGGGCAGGCTCGGCACATCATCAGGAACATGCGGCGCGACAGCGAGGCCGCGGAGGAGTACTTCACCGGGCTGTTCGCGAGCTCGGTGGAGCGGCTGCGGGCGCCGATCGTCAGCGTGGCGGGAGAGCACGATCCGGCGACCGAGTACTTCGAGGAGCGGTACCGCGAGTGGCACTTCCTCGCGCCCACGGCCGCCGTGGTGGAGCTGGACGAGGCCGGACACTTTTTCCTGAAATATCGGGCGGCTGAGCTCGCCGAGATCGTCACCCGTACCCACGTCGCCATCGCATCAGGCGGTGCGGAGGCGGTGGCCTCAGGCGACGCGAAGGCGGTCGGCTCAGGCGAGGCGGAGGCAGCGGGCTCGGGAGATGCGGAGGCGGCGAGTTCAGGCAGCGCGGCGGCGGTGAGTGGGGCCAGTTGGCGGGTGCGGGAGGTGTCGCGGGCCGGGGTGTCGGCCATCGCCGCCGGCCCACAACCCAGCATGAAGCGGTTCACGGCCGTCGCCAGTGGTCAGCTGGTGTCCCTTCTGGGGTCGGCGCTGACCGGATTCGCCATCCCCATCTGGATCTATCTGACCACGGGCTCGCTGGCGCAGTTCGCCCTGCTGTCGGTGGTCGGGCTGGTGCCGGGGATGGTGGTGGCGCCGCTGGCGGGGGCGATCGTCGATCGCGGGAACCGGCGGGCCGTCATGCTCGGCGGTGACGCCGCCGCCGTCGGTACCCAGCTCGTCTTCGGAACGCTGCTGTGGACCGGGAACCTGCAGACCTGGCACGTCTATCCGCTCCTCGCGCTGCTGTCGGTGGCGCTGACGTTCCAGCGGCTGGCCTACACCTCGGCGGTGCCGCAGCTGGTCCCCAAGCGGTACCTCGGGCACGCCAACGGCATCGTCCAGATGGCCGGTGGCATGACGCAGTTGCTCGTCCCCCTCGCGGCCGTCGGGCTGATGGCCGTGATCGGGCTGGAGGGGATCCTGGTGCTCGACGTGGCCAGTTACGTGTTCGCGATCGGGGTGACACTGCTCGTGCGCTTCCCCGCCGCGATGGCCTGGCGCCGGAAGGAGCCGGTGCTGGCGGAGATGGCGGCCGGGTTCCGCTACTCCTGGGGCAACCTGGGCTTCCGTCAGATGCTCCTCTACTTCGCGGTGCTGAACGTCTTCCTGTCCCCCCTGTTCCTGCTGATCTCACCGCTGGTGCTCTCCTTCGGCACGCTGCAGGACGTGGGCCGGATCTCGTTCGTGTCCGGGCTGGGGGTCTTCCTCGGCGGTCTGACCATGACGGCCTGGGGCGGGCCGAGCCGGGGGCGGATGCGGGCGGTGCTGTGGTGCACGCTGGCGCTGGCGGTGTTCTGCCTGGTCACAGGGTTGCGGGCGGATCTGGTGACGATCGGGATCGGGGCGTTCGGAATGTCGCTATGGCTGACGCTGCTGAACGGTGTCTACGCCACGATCGTGCAGGTCAAGGTGCCGCAGCGGTTCCACGGCCGGGTGTTCGCGCTGAACACGCTGATCGCCTGGTCCACACTGCCGCTCGGCTTCGGGCTCGTGGCGCCGTACGGGGCGGCGGTGTTCGACCCGCTGCTCGCCCCTGACGGCCCGCTCGCCTCCACCGTCGGGGCGCTCATCGGCACCGGCGCCGGGCGCGGGGTGGGGCTGATGTACGTGCTGTTCGCCGTGGCGATGGCGGTGCTCGCGGCGGTGTCGCTGCGATCGCGGCTACCGGGCCTGCTCGACCGGAGCGCCGACGCGACCCCGGACGACCTGGTCGGGCTACAGGCCCTCGGGCGAACTCTCTAGGGTCTCCTTCAGCGCCTGCAGAAACAGAACGACGTCCCGGCCGTTGACCAGCCGATGGTCGTAGGCCAGACCGATCGCCGCCACCGTCCGTTCACCTTCCGGCTGCGGTGAGGTGAGGGCGATGGCGCAGGCCTGACCGGGGAAGACGATCGGGATGGCCATGATGATGTCGGCGTCATGATGCAGGGTGACGACGATGTTCCCGCCCGTGAGGTGCGCCTCGCTGAAACCGCCATGCTGGGCGAGCCCACGGAACTCGGCCAGCCGCTCGGCGATGTCCGGCACGGACAGGCGGTCGCGGATCACCGGCACATAGAGTCCGGTTCCCATGTCGATCGTCACCCCTATGCGGGGTTGGTCATGGACGTGGGCGGTTCTGTCATCGAGGAGTTCGGCGAAGAACATCGGGAAGTCGGCGTGCAGCCGGGCGACGGCGGCGATGAGCAGGTCGGGGAGGCCGACCAGCCTGCGGAGGCGTCTGGTCAGGGCGCGGGCGGTCGTCAGGGCGGGGGTTACGTCGACTTTTATCGCGGTGTAGCCGGCGGGGATGGTCTGGTGCGACAGGGTCACGGTCCTGCCGACCGCGCGCTGGTGGTTGGAGAGCGGGCGGGTCTGTCCGCCGTCGAGGGGTGCGGCACGCTCGGGGTTATCGGGGAGTGTGGTGCTCTCCGCGTTTTCGGGGGCCGCGCTGGCGCCGGTGGCCGCCGCGACCCGTTCCACGTCGGTACGGCGTACCACCTTGACATCCAGCCCGGCCACCAGCGCGGGGTCGAGGCCGAGTTGGTCCAGCAGCGCGCGGGCCGGCGTCGTGATGATCGGCCCGCCATCGGCGGTCGGGACTAACTTCGGAAGAACGGCCGGGACAGGCTCCGGGAGGGCGGCTGGTGGCGGGCCGATCCGGGCGATCAACTGGCCGGGGGCGCACGACGCGCCCGCGCGTACCACCTGGGTGAGCACCCCGTCCTGCTCGCTGACCAGCTCCTCCACCGCCTTGGAGGTCTCCAGCGTCGCCAGCGGGTCGTCGCACCGAACCTGCGACCCATCCTCCGCCAGCCACTCCAGCAGCATGTACTCCGAGTCGTTGTTGTTCAGTTTCGGGACCCGGATCTCACCCATCGAGCGCCTCCAGTACGGCCCTGCCGATCGTGCTGTCCTGCAGTACCACGTCACGCTCCAAGTGGGCGGCCGTGGGGATCACGCTGTCGGCCGAGCTGACCAGGCGGATCGGCCGCCGGAGCGAGCCCCACAGCCGGGTGTGCAGGTCGGCGGCGAGGTGACTGCCCCAGGTGCCGCCCGCGCTGCCGTCCTCCGCCACACAGACCAGCCCCACCTGACCAAGCAGCGGCAGCACGGCGGTGGGGTCGAACGGGTACAGGCGCGACGGGACGAGCAGCGCCCCGGCGAGGTCGTGGGAGAGCAGCAGCGTACGCATGGCGGCGATGGCCCGGTGCGCCACGCCGCCGGGGGCGATCACCGCGTAGTCGAGGTCGCCGTCGAACCGCACCACGGCCACGTCCTCGACCAGGTCCCAGGAGAACAGCTCGTCCACCTCGTACATCCGGCGGGTGTAGAGGACCTTGTCCTCGAAGAGCAGGCAGGGCTCTTCCAGGGCGAGCATGCGGTCGAGGACGGCGCGGTTGTCATGGAACGGCGACATCTCGAACAGCGAGAGGCCGGGCACGCCGATGAAGTGCTTCTGGAGGTTCTGGCTGTGTGTGGGGCCGTAGCCGCGGTTGCCACCCGAGGGGCAGCGGATGACCAGCGGCATCGGGACGCGCCGGCCGTACATGGAGCTTGATTTGGCGGCGAAGTTCACGATCTGGTCGAAGGCGAGCGCGGCGAAGTCGCCGAACATCATCTCGACGATGGCCTTCTCCCCCGCCAGCGCGAGGCCGGAGGCGGCGCCGACGATCGCGCCCTCGCTCAGCGGCGTCGTCAGGACGCGGTCGGGGAAGCGGGTGGACAGGCCACGGGTGATCTTGAAGGCGCCGCCGTAGGGGTCCAGGAGGTCCTCGCCGAGCACGTAGACGCCGGGATCGTCGCCGAGCAGGCCGTGCAGGGCCTGGTTGAGGTTCTCACCGACCCTCACGCGGAGGTCCAGACGTCCGGGGTCCCGACGGCTGAGGGCCGGGCGGTGGGATTCCAGACGGCTGGGGGCCGGGCGGCCACCTCTTCGGCGATCATGTCGACACGGGCGCGGGTCACCGCTTCGAGGCCGGCCGACTGGTCGGGGTGTTCGGCCTGGTAGGCGGCGTACCAGTCGGGGTGTACGACGTCCGGCGGGCGGGTGTCGTCGCCCTTGCTGTGCGGTCCGAGACGGTGCGTGGCGAACTCCACCACCAACGGCGCACCACCCCTGACGGTCTCCACCAAAGGCGCGAGATGCCGCCTTATTTCGGAAATATCCAAGCTAGTCACCCGGGTGTGCTCGATCCCGAAGGCCGCCGCCCGCCCCGCGATGGTCCCCGCCATCTGGAGCTCCGTCGGCGTGGACTGGGCGATGCCGTTGTGCTCTACCACCACGAGCAGCGGCAGCCGCCAGAGCCGCGCCATGTTCAGCGCCTCGTACACCGCCCCCTCGCCCCACGTCCCGTCACCGATGTAGACGCAGGCGAGCGAGCCAGGATCGCGCCGCTTCAGGTGCAGGGCGACCCCGGTGGCCACCGGCAGGCTCTGTCCCTGCACCCCGGTCGACAGGTAGCGGTCGCGGTGCAGGTGCTGACTACCTCCCACACCATCGCAAACGGCGCCCTTCCGGCCCATGATCTCGGCCAGCAGCCCTTCGGGATCCTCGAACCGGGCCAGATAGTGACCGTGACCGCGATGGTTGCTGAAGACCCAGTCACCGTCATGCAGCAGCGGGCGCAGGGAGACGGGGACGTACTCCTGCCCGAGGCAGGTGTGGGTGGTGCCGTTGAGCTCGCCCCGCTCGAAGAGCGCGAGCAGCTTCCGTTCGAAGGACCGGATCAGCAGCAGCAGCGCCAAGTCCTCGTCAGCCAGCCTGTTCATAGGCCCCTTGAGTCCCGGGAGAACCTCCAGAAAGGCTATACAACACCGACATATCACGTCTACGGCTGCTCAGTGACGAACCGAAAGGCCGCCCTGCTGTAGACGTCAAAGCGACCGCGGCGGCCGGCGCGCTCTGGGCCGCCAGGCCAGCCCGACCGCAGCCACACCACCTAGCGGGCTGGGGCGTACTCCGGCAGAGGCCGGGCGTTCCTGGCCTGCACCCGGCGCTCCACCGCGCCGATCGCCTTCATCAACGGCAGGCGGGCGACGACGTCGCGGACGCACCGGCCGCCTTCGGTCTTGGGCACCATGAGGCGGACGTTAGGACCGATCTGCTGCTTCTTGTCGACCAGCGGACGGTGGGCGAGGTCGTAGCGGGTGAAGGCGATGCGGTGGTCGCCGCCTGCGGCGGCGAGTTCTCCGGCGAGGCGGTAGGCACCGACCAGAGCCAGTTCCGCGCCCGCGCCCGAGGCGGGGGACGCGCACCAGGCGGCGTCGCCGACGAGCGTGATGCGGCCGCTGGACCAGGAGTCCATCCGCACCTGGCCCAGGGCGTCGAAGTAGAAGTCGGGGTCGGCCAGGGCCGTGTCGAGCAGTTCCCCAGCCCGCCAGGACGGGTCGTCCCCGAACGCCTCGCCGATCAGTCGCTTGTGCTCGGCGACGTCCCGGTGGTCGAACTCCAGCGGCGCGGAGCGGAAGATGAAGTACGCCTTGGCCTGAGCGTGGTTGCCGGATCGGTAGATTCCGGTCATCTTGCCTGGCGTGTTGAACATCGTCACCCAGCGGTCCTCACCGAGCGAGGCGTCGGCATTGGCGAAGGCGAAGTAGTGGTCCTTGAACCGGACGAACTGCTCTTCGGTGCCGAAGGCGAGACGGCGGACGTTGGAGTGCATGCCGTCGGCGCCGACGACCAGGTCGAAGCGGCGGGCAGGCCCGTGCTCGAAGGTGACCGTCACCCCGTCGTCGTCCTGCCGCAGGCCGAGGATGGAGTCGCCGAACAAGTACTCGGCGTCGGTCGCCTCGTGCAGCAGGGCCACCAGGTCGCCGCGCATGATCTCGACGGAGGCCGGGTCCCGGGTGTCGATCCGGGCGACGGCCCGGTCGGCGGCGTCGACGAACTTCATGCCTTGGACGTCGGTGGCGAGCTCGCGGACCCGTGGCAGGAGTCCCATCCGCTCGATCACCTCGACGGCGTTGTCGCGCACGTCCACCCCGTTGCCGCCGGGGCGCAGCGCCGGGGCGCGCTCGACCACGGTGGGCTTGAAGCCGTGCCGGGCCAGCCAGTGGGCCAGGGTCAGGCCGGCGATGCTCGCGCCGGAGATCAGGATCCGCTCGTTCATGGAGACTCCTTCGCGCTACGATAACTGAAATGGACGTTCCAGTTGATTATGTGAAATGAGCATTCCAGTTGTCAACATCCCCTGAACCCCCGCGCCGGGCCGACGCCGTTCGCAATCGCCGGCTCGCCCTGGACGCGGCCACCGCGCTACTGACCGAGCCGGGCGTAACCCTTACTGTCGAGGCCATCGCCAAGAAGGCGGGCCTGGGGGCGGCGACTGTCGTGCGCGCCTTCGGCGGCAAGGACGCACTCCTGGACGCCGCTGTGTCCCGGCTCCTTGAACCGGTGGTGCGGCACGCCCGCGACCTCCTCGCCGAGACCGCGCCCACGCAGGCCCTGCGGATCTTCCTCCGCGAGCTGATCGCCTTCCAGACCGCGCACTACGCCATCAACGACCAGCTAGGCGGCCTGGAGCTACCCGCTACCACGGCCCTGCGCGCCGACCTCGTTCGCGCCGTCGAGGAGATGGTCGACGGGGCACGCCGCGACGGCACGGTCCGCACCGACATCGACCCCGCCATCATCACGGCTCTGATCGGCCAGACCGCCCTAGCGGTCGCTCGTGCTCAGCCGCCGTCCCAGGAACTCGCCGACGCCTACCTCACCGTCCTGCTGGACGGACTCCGCCCTTGACGGCCTCACCCTCACCGTTCACGACCGCCATCATCAACAGCGCCGTGAACGCGAGCGTTTGAGACGAGCCACCGCCAGCGCGGCAGCTCCAGCACTACGGTGACCACGGCCAGCACGGAGACCAGCACGGCGGCGAACACCGGCCAGGCGATCCACGCCGCCACCACGGCGGCCACGACCTGCAGGACGACCAGCGCGATCGTCACCGCCCCCGGCACCGCGACGATCACATTCCGCTTGTCACCCGGAGTGGAGAACAGCGTCGGCAACCCGATCAGCACCACCACCGACAGCACGGCCAGCGGCACGGAATGAGCGGCCAGAGCCCACGGAGTCGCGACCCAGGCGACCAGCTCAGTGGCGAATCGGAAGGCGGATGCGACGCGGTCGTCCGGACGCGGTGTGGAGGGCACGCGCGTAACATACCGTTCCCGTCCGCGCGGCGAACAGGCGGGCATCGGTATGCCCAGAGGTCCGAAAACCGCTGACTTTCTGGCTGGTGGCGGTGTTGTAGAGAGTATGAGCATCTACACAACGATCGACAGCCCACTGGGCGAGATCCTGCTCGTAGGCGACCCCGTACTGACCCGTGTGGCTTTCGGCGGTGCCGTGCGTCCCGAGTGGCGGCGGGACCCTGGCGCGTTCGCCGAGGCCGAGCGCCAGCTCCGCGAGTACTTCGCGGGCGAGCGGACCGCCTTCGACCTGGACCACGCCTCCGGCGGCACCGCCTTCCAGGAGCGGGTCTGGGCCGCCGTGGACGCCGTCCCGTACGGGACCACCACGACGTACGGCGAGCTCGCCGCGAGCATCGGCGTGACACGCGACCGGATCCGCGCGGTCGGCGCGGCCATCGGCGCGAATCCGCTGCTCGTCATCCGCCCCTGCCACCGCGTCGTCGGCGCGAACGGCTCCCTGACCGGCTACGCGGCCGGCGTCGAACGCAAGCACGCGCTGCTCACGCTCGAAGGCGCGCTGCAGCCGCAGCTCATCTGATCATGGAGGACATCATGAAGGCCGACTGGACGGCCCTGACCGAGGAGGTCAACGCGTACGGCTGCGCGCTGACGCCGCCGGTCCTCTCTCCGGCCGACTGCAAGGAGATCGCGAACCTGTACGGCGAGGTCGGCCGGTTCCGTTCCACGATCGACATGGAGCGTTACCGGTTCGGCCGCGGGCAGTACCGCTACTTCCGCGAGCCCTTCCCACCTCTGGTGGCGGAGCTGCGGGCGGCGTTCTACCCGCACCTGCTGCCCATCGCCCGCGACTGGGCCGCCCGGCTGGGGCAGCCCGCGCCCTGGCCGGACGACTTCGCCGAGTGGCTGGACATGTGCCACGAAGCAGGGCAGACCAAACCGACGCCCATCCTGCTGCGTTACCAGGAGGGCGACTGGAACGCCCTGCACCGCGACCTGTACGGGGACCTGGTGTTCCCGCTGCAAGTGGTCATCGGGCTCGACAAGCCGGGCGACGACTACACCGGGGGCGAGTTCCTGCTGGTTGAGCAGCGTCCCCGGGCGCAGTCGCGCGGGACGGTTACGCTGCTGCCGCAGGGACACGGCCTGATCTTCACCACCCGGGACCGGCCGGTGCGGTCGTCGCGCGGATGGTCGGCGTCGCCGGTGCGGCACGGGGTCAGCACCGTCCGCTCGGGGTTGCGGCACACGCTGGGCCTCGTCTTCCACGACGCCTCGTGACGTACAGGCTGATCGGGGCCGACGGCTGGCCGTACGTCAGCGTGCTGCCCGGGACGCTGGGCGGGCACCGGCGGGCGCGGCTGTACGGGCGGCTGGACTGCCCGTCGGCCCTGCGGGCGATCTCGCGTGGGGGGTACGTGCGGGAGCGGGTGTTCTTCGCGGACGAGGTGACGGCCATCGCGGCGGGGTACCGGCCGTGCGCGGTCTGTTTGCCGCAGGCGTACCAGGTATGGAAGACCGATCAGGTGATGACCGAACGGACGGGGACCGGACAGCCGGCGGCCGAACAGGCGATGGCTGGGCATACGGCGGCCGAGCTGGCCGGACTGCTCAGCCAGCTGACCGCGGCCCGGCCGCGCGTGACGGCCATCGTGATCGGTCACGGCCGCGACGCCGCACTCTCCGCGAAGGCGTTCGCCGCCGCGTGGGAAAGCGGCCCGCAGGCGGACAGCGTGTGGGAGAGCGGCACACAGGCCGACAGCCCGTGGCAAGGCGGCGCACAAATGGACATCGCGTGGGAAGGGACCGTGCTGGCGGTTGTCGACTGGCCGGAGGAGGCGGCGTCGTGGCTTCGCCAGGCCAGGCGGTTCGTGGCGGGCCCGCCGGACGCGTGGGTGGTGGCGGGGGCGCCACTGGGCTGGGCCCGGATGAGCGAACGCCTCCGCCAGAGCACGGACTGGGACCCCGGCCGTACGTTCGGCTTCGCCTCCACCGCGCAAGCCGTCGCCCTGGCCCCGCCTGGAACACTGGAGGGCATGCGCGGAGCGGACACCGACGGCACCACCTGGCGAATCGGCCGCAACCTGATCCGCCGGGAGCCCGCATGATGCCACTGCCGATGCGAGAGGTCGCGCCAGGCGCGGTCCATGTGCCCAGCTGGCTGACGCTCGACGAACAGCGACACCTGGTACGGGCGTGCCGCGAATGGGCGGCGGGCCCGGTGCCGATCCGGCACACCGTGCTCCCCCGAGGCGGCGTCATGTCAGTGCAGACGGTGTGCGTCGGCTGGCACTGGCAGCCGTACAAGTACACGCGCGTGGCGGGCGACGTGAACGGCCTCCCGGTCGCCGGCTTTCCCGCCTGGATGGTCACCCTGGGCCGCCGCGCCTTCACAGCGGCATACGGCGAACCCGGCGACGACTACACACCCGACACGGCGTTGATCAATTTCTACGACGACCAGACCCAGATGGGCATGCACCAGGACAAGGACGAACGATCCGCCGCTCCGGTGGTGTCGTTGAGCATCGGCGACGACTGCCTGTTCCGCTTCGGCAACACGGAGACGCGCGGCAGGCCGTACACCGACGTGCGACTCGGCAGCGGCGACCTGTTCGTCTTCGGCGGCCCCTCGCGCTTCGCCTACCACGGCGTGCCCAAGGTCTACCCGGGCACCGGAGACCCCGCCACCGGCCTGACCTCGGGCCGCCTCAACATCACCATGCGCGTGACCGGTCTATGACGTAGTGCCGCCGTAACCCATGGGTGCTTTCCGTCAATGGCAGCGCATGTCGAACCCGGCTTCGTGATATCCGTCGAAGAACTCCACGATGACGCCCTTGTACCCGTCCCGCCATGATCCGCTCGGGTTGACGTACACGGTGCCGGAGAGCTCGCGACCCTCGACACCCTCGACGGCGGCGGACTCGTAGTAGCGCGCGATCTCGGCGTCCGGCTGCTTGGTGAGCAGGGACATGCGGACCAGATAGTCGCAATGATTGCTGTTGCCCGCCTGAATACCCACCGTGCCCTGCACGCTGGGATCACCTTGCTCAGTGTCCGGCGGAAGCTGGAGCATGCTCACCCGCTCCTCCAGCCGGGCCAGCTTCTCGTCGTTGCGCCACTCGGGAACCTCGAACACCACGATGTAGGCGACGATGGAGGCGAGGAGCGCCAGGCACACGAAGAACGGCCACCTGCTTCGCTGTTTCGGTAACGCCTCTGGAGCTGCCTCGATCAGCACCATGCCATCCTCCAGAACGCTCGTCGGGTGATCACCATTCAACAACCTGCACCGGTGGTTGCGCGGATGCCGCAAGGACACGGCTGCCCCGGGCGCCTACCGGAGAGCGTCAACGTGCGGGCCACGCGGAAGCCCAGGATCACCTAAAGCAATAGATCAACTACAAGGAGTAATCTCCGTTGTGAAGTCGATCTTCGAGGTCATCCCTTACGACAGAGTGGGAGCTCAGGTTGATGTCACAACGATCCAGGTCCGCGCTGGCCTGCGCCGTATCGGCGCTGCTGGCCGCGTCGGGGACGCAGGTCGCGACCGCTACCGGCGCGCACGCCGCCGCCCAAGTGCCGCAGGCTGTCACGCGAGCCGCCACCGGGCCTTGTGTCCGGCCGGGGCGGGCGACCTACCCCGTCAGCTACTACTGGAAGAACATCATCGGCGCCCGGCTGGGCAGCGGGTCGGTCTCGGTCGACACCTCCCCAGCGTTGTGGGGCGGGCAGATCGCACCGGGCAGCGTCTTCACCCTCACGCTGACGCACCGCACGGCCCAGTGGCCACTGCTGGTCACCCGCTACACCACCACCTGGGACCTGTCGTCACTGCTGGCCAACGCCGATGTCGTCAGCCAGTCGGGGACCGGCACCATCAGCGGCAACAGCCTGTCCATCACCTCAGTGGGGATCAAGACCGACCCATCCCCGAAGGTCATCGTCTTCCGGGTAAGGCAGGGCACCGTCGGCGGCAGCATGACCATCCGGCCGACCGGGATCAGCAGCGTCGTCGCGGCTCCGGGTCAGCTGGGAAACAACACGCCGGCTCCCCCGATCCAGATCGTCAACGGGCAGTCCATCTCTCCCACCAACGCCGTCGCCGACAGCGCCACCACCACGATGGGCGCGGCCGTCAGTGTGCCCGTCCTGGCCAACGACACCGCGACCGCGCCGACGATCAGCAACGTCAGCGCACCCGGCAACGGCACCGCGACGATCTCCGGCGGCAACGTGATCTACACGCCCGCCGCGGGCTTCATCGGTACCGATACCTTCACCTACACCATCACCACCGCCTGCGGGACCAGCACCGCCACGGTCACCGTCACCGTCCCCTGTCCCTGGAAACCGGTCAACTTGGTCAACGGCAGCTTCGAGACGCCGCCGGTGGCCGTAGCCGACTGGAACATCCCCGACGCCTCCACCAACCCGAGCGTCGGCTGGCACACCACGGCAACCGACAACAAGCTGGAGTTCTGGCGGGGCGGCGCGAGCGGAGTCCCCTCAGCCGACGGCCAGCAGTTCGCCGAACTCAACGCCAACCAGGTCTCCACGCTCTACCAGGACCTGCCCACCGTTCCGGGAACACCGATGACCTGGAGCCTCTATCACCGAGGCCGCCTCGGTACCGACGTGATGCGGGTGCTCATCGGCGCGCCGGGCGCGACCGTGGCGCAGATTCCCACCGGAGCCTCCTCGCCGGACATCTCTGACGACAACACCGCCTGGGGCTACTACACGGGGGTGTACGTCGTACCTCCGGGCCAGACCGTCACACGCTTTGCCTTCGCGTCGGTGTCGGCGACAGGTGGCAGCCCGGCCTTCGGCAACTTCATCGACGGCGTGACATTCAGTACGCCGCCCTGCCCGAGCCCGGCTAGAGCGCGGTTGGAGGCGGGCGGATCTCAGGGCACGCGCACGGCGCACTGATCGACGACCGCTCAGGTCCTTGACCACTACGCAACAACCCGGTCGAAGACCGCGTGGACAGCCACCAAAGCCCTGTGCGGCAGGGAATAGCCGAAATCCTGCCGCACAGGCGCGTCGCAAAATTCCGCCATTTAACACTCACGCCCGGCGTAGACTCCTCCCGAGATCCGTTCCGAATTTCTCCGATACCGCCGACGCGAAAAAATCCGGCGGAATGGAAGAAGATTCCTAAAATGGGCATGGATAAGGGGGACAAGCCACCCAAAAACAAAGCCGAGCTCGGACAGTTTCCGTCCCGATCAACCCGGCGAGCACGAGCAACTGGGGACGAAATGAACGTCGATGAACGCATCACCGCCCTCACCGATCAACTTGGGGGCCTGGACGACAAGTGGCGGGCCGCGTTTCACGCCGTGCCGCGCCATCTGTTCATCCCAGACCGGGCCTGGTGCGATCCTGACGACGGTCCCGGCTTTCTCATCGACCGTACGGCCGACCCCGAGACGTGGCTGAACATCGCATACTCCAACACGGCCATTGTCACGCAACTGGACGACGGCGCCACCGATCTTGACCAAGGGCTGGGCGACTACACGTCCTCGGCCTCCGCACCTGCCGTGGTCGCGGCAGGGCTGCGGTTGCTCGACCCGTACGACGGGGATGAGGTCCTGGAGATCGGCACGGGTACGGGATGGACGGCGGGACTGCTGGCGAGTCGCCTCGGCGACGAGAACGTGACCAGCATGGAGATCGATCGGACCCTCCTCACCACAGCCACCGAGCAGTTGAAGAGGGCCGGTCTCTTGCCCCGGCTGGTTCTGGGCGACGGCGCGAAAGGGTGGCCCGAAAGAGCCCCCTACGATCGCGTCCATGTCACCTGCGGGGTGCGCGAGGTGCCTTATGCCTGGGTGGAACAGACCCGGCCCGGCGGGGTGATCGTGACCCCTTGGATGCCCCCTTGGGAAGGCGGACATCTGGTCAAGCTGGTCGTCGTCGGAGACGGCACCGCCGTGGGAAGATTTCACAGCGGGGTGGATTTCATGATGCTGCGAGCACAGCGCCGCCGCCGTACCCAGATCGAGGATGTCTATCGAAAGTCGACGACCTATCTCGACCCCCGAAGAGTAGTGCGCTCATCCGCCGGAGCGGATGTCGCCATCGCGGGAATGCTGCCGAATGTGTACGGCACGCACGAAAACCAAGAAGGCGGGGAATTTCACCTGTCGCTGTGGTCGGATGATTCCGAGGCTCAGGTGCACTATGCCCCCGATTACAAAGGCGTAGCAGTACTACAGCGCGGACCGCGTAATCTCTGGGATGGCCTGGAGATCGCCTATCTCCGGTGGGTGTCGTGGGGCAGCCCGCACAAAGACCGGTTCGGAATGACCGTAACCCCTGACGGTCAGCATATTTGGCTCGACTCTCCGGACCACCGGATCATCCACCAGTAACTGCGTACGAGATCAAAGGGCGATGGGGCCGAGGTCACGCGCTGTCTCGGCGAAGTCCCGGACCAGGGTGGTCTCGGTGGCGGTGCGCCAGATGAGCGCCCAGCGGGCCAGGGGGCGTCGCGGATGGGCACGTAGATGTGGTCGGGCCGGGCGTGGTAGCGGATGGAGTGTGCGAAACACGGTGAGACGGCCTCGCCGTTCGAGACGAGGGGGATCATCTCGGCAGAGGAGGTGACGATGGGGCCGACCCGAATCGGACGTCCGCTGGGGGTGTGGGTGGGGACAAGCCAGTTGCGCCAGTAGTCCGGCCGGGCTCCGCCGAAGACGCTCTCGTCCCCGAAGTCTTCGTACGACACCGATTCCCGCTCGGCCAGCCGGTGGTCGGGGCCGACCACGAGCACGACCTGTTCGGTGCAGACGACGCGGCCTACGGTGAGGTCGCTCTCCCGGACGGATAACCAGGCGATCAGCAGGTCGATGTCTCCGGAGCGCAGCAGTCTGAAGGGATCGGCGAAGCCCGCGTAGCGGAGTTGGAGGTCGCATTCGGGGTTGCGGCTCTTGAAGGCGTCGAACAGTGGGCACAGGTCCTGGGGGTTTTCGTTGACCATGCCCAGGCACAGCACGTTCGACTTGCCGCGGGCGGACAGGGCGGCGCGTTCGATGCCGTCGAGCAGCCCGCGGTACATCGGCTCGAGGTCATCGAAGAGCTGCTGTCCGATGGGGGTCAGCGCCACGCGGCGGTTGTCGCGTTCGAACAGAGCGGTGCCGACGCGGCGTTCCTGCTTCTTGATCGCCTGGCTCACGCGAGCCGGCGTCACGTGCAGCCGTTCCGCCGTACGGCCGAAGTGCAGCTCTTCGCAGAGGGTCAGGAAGATCTCGATGTCGCGAAGTTCCACACCAAACTTGTCGTACGCGGTTCGACCCTCGCCGTCTGACCCTGGAAACGCCCATGCGTCAGCGGGCGAAGTCCTGCGTCCAGTAGACCTGTCCCTGCGCGTCCTTGACCGCGCCCACCCCGATGAGGGTGTACGAGCAGTTCATGATGTTCTGCCGGTGGCCGGCGCTGTTCATCCAGGTCTTGACCACCTCGGCCGCCGATCGCTGACCCATGGCGATGTTCTCGGCCCAGGCCGAGCCGGTGAAGCCGGTCGCGCGCATGCGGTCGACCATGTCGCGGCCGTCCTGAGAGTCGTGGTCGAAGTAGTCGTTCTTCGCCATGTCGGCTGAGTGCCCGAACGCGGCCTTGCGCAGCCGCGCGTCGTGCTTGAGGGGGTGGCAGCCGCCCTTGGCCCGCTCGGCGTTGGTCAGCCGGACGACGTCGTTCTCCAGTGCCGTGCCGACGGACGTGATGGACGTCTTCCCCTCAGGAACCGTCGGCGCCTTCGTCTCCCGCGTTGCGGGGGTGGGGGTGACGCACGTCAGCCGTACGGCCTTGGACCTGGCTGTGCCGCCCCGGTAGTCCGTGGCGAGCGCGTAGTACGTACCCGGCACGCAGGGCAGTTGCAGGGCGATGCGGCCCTTCCTGGTGGCGCCGCTCTTGACCACCGGATCGGCGCCGGGGACGGCGCGCTTGACTCGGATGCGCAACAGTGCCGGGTGCGCACAGCCACGGCGGGCGGCCGAGGTCCGGATCCTGAGCGCGGAGACGTCCGGCCTGACCACGCTCACGTGGCACTCGTCCGATCCAGGGGTCGGCCGGGGAGCCGGCTGTGCCCGCGTCGACGCCGGTGCCGCGCCGTCCGTGGGCGCGGTCGCCTCGGGCACCGCTCCGGCCGCTCCGCCCGGCGGCAGGTCGGCGGACGGGGTGCAGGCGGCGAGGCTGGCGACAGTGGCGAGTACCCCCAGGGGTCTCAGCATGGGTTCCTCCAGTGGCGGGGCGGCTGGTGGTCCCGCATTCTGTCGCCCCATTACAGGACTTGTCACGCAAAACTGGACATTTCACCTTGTGATTAATGTCAAGCGATTGGCCAGCGCCCGCTCCGGTGCCATCACGCCGTCAAGGCGGCCCACGCTGCCTGCCCGACGCACATGACCAGGCTGACGACCACGACGAGACCGGTCAGGGAGAAGATCACTCCGGCCCTGGACGGTTTGCGGATCGGCAGGTCGTCGCCCAGCAGTTGAGCGATCCTGGCCTCGGCTGCGCCGTGGAAAGCCGCCGCTGTCGCCAGTGCGGGGCCGGCGCCGTCCATCCGGGCCAGTGCCCGTGCCACCGCCTTGGCGCCCAGCCGGTCGATCGCGGCCCGGTCGGCTGACAGCTCGGCCCGTTCGCTCTGCCGCCCGAACCACCATCCCGCCAACGGCAGGAAGAACAGGACGTCAGCGGCGGCGCGGAGCATGAGACGGCGCAGCGGGTCACGGCGCCGCGCGTGTGCGGCCTCGTGGACGAGGATCGCGTCGAGCTCTTCGGCGGGGATCGCCTCGGCGGCCCCGGCGGTGAGGTAAAGGCGTGGCCGCAGCACTCCGGCGCAGAAGGCCGCCGGATTCGCACCGGCCAGACAGACGACACCTGGAACGCCGCTTCGCCGTATCGCGCCCTCAAGACCGGCCGGCTCGGCCGCCCGCGGGAGTGCGGCCAGGCTGCGGGCGGCGGCGACGCCGAGCCAGGTGGCGCGGGCGGCGACAGCCAGCAGGCTCGCCCCGGCCACGACGGCGATGGAGACGAGCCAGCACTGGGCCATCGTCATCCCGGCGGAAACGCTGGGGTGCCACACCAGGCGGACGCCTATCAGTCCGGCCAGCACCGCCAGGCCGACGCGGTTGTGCCGCCACAGGTAGACGATCACTCGATCAGCTCCCGCAGGCGGCGCCGCTGCTCGGGCGACAGGTCGTCGAGGTGGGCGGCGAAGGCGACCAGTGCGGCGTCGCCGTACTTGTCCACGAACCCCGCGGCGGCCCGACGGCTCGACTGGGAGAGGAACTGAGCGGGCGTGACCGCGGCCCGGTATTCATGGGCGCGGCGACCCGGCTCGGCGTGAGCCGCCAGCATTCCCTTGTCGGCCAGCCGTCGCAACGTGGTCATCACGGTGGTGTAGGCCAGCTCCGGCACCAATCCCTGCACGTCCCGGACCACGAACGGCTCGGTGACCGCTCCAGTCCACACGGCCCGCATGAGCCGCCCCTCCAGCGGGCCGAGAACGGCGACCGCCCGATCCAGTTCATCCTGCACGACGTCATACTACTATCTAATGTGAGTACTATCCGTTGATAGTAGATCGTCCGATCAGAGGAGCTTCTATGTCGCACACCGAACCTGCGTCTGTCGCCAACCCCGAGCAGGCCAAGGCGTGGAACGAGGGCGACGGCCGGCACTGGGTCGCCCATCGGGATCGCTACGACGAGATGATGAAAAGGATCAGCTCCCACCTGTTCGAGGCGGCCGCCATCGCCCCCGAGGACCACGTACTCGACATCGGGTGCGGAAGCGGCCAGACCACCTGCACGGCCGCTCGGGGCGCGCACGACGGCCAGGCACTCGGCATCGACCTGTCCGCTCCCCTCCTGGAGGAGGCCCGGCGCCGAGCCCAGGGCGAGAACCTCGTCAACACGCGCTTCGAACAGGCCGACGCACAGGTTCACCCCTTCGCCGCGGCGAGCGTCGATGTGGTGATCAGCCGTTTCGGGGTGATGTTCTTCAACGATCCCGTAACGGCCTTCACCAACATCGCACGGGCGACTCGCCCCGAGGGGCGTCTGGCGTTCCTGTGCTGGCGGAAACCGCTCGACAACGAATGGATCACCGAACTGGGCGCGGTCCTGGCCTCGTACGTCCCCCTGTCCGGTTCCTTCGACAACGACGGCCCGGGGCCCTTCTCCCTGGCGGCATCCAGTCGGATCACCGACCTCCTGCATACGGTCGGCTACACCCAGATCAGCGTGGACCCTGTGGACGAGCCCATGAGACTCGGGGACGACGTGAACGACGTGCTGGACTTCGTCTCCCAGATGGGCCCGGTCAGCAGCCTGCTCGACAAGGCCGACGAAGAGACGAGAGCCAAGATGCTCGGCGCCCTCCATGAGCGCCTCGGCTCGCACGAGACGGCGGCCGGGGTCTTCCTCAGGAGCGCGGCCTGGCTGGTCACCGCTCGACGCCCCGGATGAGCTCCCGGTATTGAGACCAGTGAGAGGTGAGATGGATGGAATCGAGGCCACGCGACGAACGGTTGCGCCGCTACTGGGACAAGCACTCCGGCTCCTACGACAAGCAGATGACCTTCCTCGACCGAAAGGTGTTCGGAGACACCCGTTCGTGGATCTGCGGGCAGGCCGGCGGCGACACTCTTGAGGTCGCCATCGGGACGGGCCTGAACCTCCCCCTCTACCCGGAGGACGTACGGCTGACCGGCATCGATTGGAGCCCTGCCATGCTGGACATCGCCCGGCGCAAGGCCGCCTCCCTGGGCCGGGAGGTGGACCTGCGTGAGGGGGATGCTCAGGCGCTCGACTTTCCGGACGAGAGCTTCGACACGATTGTCGGCACCTTTTCTCTTTGTGCGATCCCTGATGATCGGCGAGCGATCGCCGAGATGGTGCGCGTACTCCGGCCCGGCGGCGTTCTGCTGCTCGGCGACCATGTGGCCGCGTCAGCGTGGCCGGTCCGGGTGGCTCAACGCCTGATCGAACTGGTGACCGTGCCCCTGGGAGGCGAGCACTTCCTGCGCCGCCCCATCGAGCGGCTACCTGATCACGGCCTGACCGTTGAACGTCACGACCGGTTCAAGCTCGGCATCGTCGAACGGTTGGCCGCCCGGAAGCCTCCCGGGTGACCCGGGTACGGCTATGAGACGGCGGACATCGGGATGTCCGTAAATTTGGTGCCTTCGCAGGCCAACCACCACCAGAAGCCGTCAATTACCCCCTCCGATCAGGAGGTATGCAAAATTACCCCAGGGGGGTACTTGACGCTTCGGACATAATGGCCCACCGTATACGCCATGGACATGTAAGCCCCAACCTGGGGATGTCCACGGTTCACGGGGGTTTAGAGCCGGGCGACTGCTGCATGACAAGGAGCCCATGGTGGCGAAGAAGATACGTATTCAACCCCTGCTGGCGGCAGGCCTGTCCACCGCCCTAACGATCACCCTGTCGGCGTGCGGCCACAGCTCCGCGGACGCCGCCGACCTCCTGCGGCGGGTCAAGGAGTCCGGCACCCTCCGGGTGGCCCAGACGCAGGCCAATCCGCCGTGGAACTTCCTGGACGGCGGCAAGCCCGCGGGCTACGACGTCGACGTGGCCAACGAGCTCGCCAAGCGGCTCGGCATCGCCAAGGTCGAGTTCGTCGCCTCCAACTACCAGAGTTTCATCGCGGGCGTTCAGGCCGGCCGGTTCGACGCCGTCGTCGCCGGTCAGACCATCACCCCGGAACGTGCCAAGCAGGTGGACTTCTCCCGCCCGTACCAGGTCAACGGGATCTCGATCTTCGTGGCCGACGCCAATTCCGACATCACGGGACTGACCGACCTCCAGGGCAAGAAGATCGCGGTGACGGCCGGGACCACACAGGCGGCCTTCGCCAAGAAGAGCATCGCCGACGCCGACATCAAGACCTACGACAACGCCACACTCGGGCTGACCGAGGTGGCGCGGGGGCGGGCCGACGCCGTGCTGGCGTCACGCTTCCAAGGGGCGTTCCTGGCGGCGAAGAACAACCTGAAGGTCAAGGCCGCAGGGCCGCTGCTCGAATCGGAGGTCAACGGGATCTCCTTCGCGAAGGGCTCGGCGAGCTTCAAGCAGGCCGTCGACAAGGCGCTCAACGACATGATCGCTGACGGCACCCTGACCGCCATCTCCCGCAAGTGGCTGGGCGGTCTCGACATGACGCAGGAACTGGCCAAGGTTCCGGCGAGCTGAACAGGGAAGGTACTCATGGATCTACTGGTCGACTCCTTTCCCGATCTCCTCACCGGCATGGTGATCACCCTTCTCCTCGGTGTGGTCTCCTTCATCCTGGGCAGCGTCCTCGGTGCTGCGATCACGCTGGCGAAGATCTCCGGCAACCGCGTCCTCTCCGCCGTGGCGACCGCGTACGTCTCGGTCTTCCGCGGCACGCCGCTGCTGATCCAGATCATGATCATCTACTTCGGGCTGCCGCAGATCGGCCTGGAGATTCCGCCCATCCCGTCGGCGATCATCGCCTTCACCCTGTTCACCGCCGCCTACCTCAGTGAGAACTTCCGCGCAGGGATCCTCGGCGTCGACAAGGGACAGTGGGAGGCGGCGGCCTCGATGGCCATGCCGTACGGGAAGACGCTGCGTCGCGTCATCTTCCCCCAGGCCATCAGGATCGCCCTGCCACCCGTGGGCAGCCGGTTCATCGCCCTGATGAAGGACACCTCCCTGGCCTCCGCGGTCACCGTGGTGGAGCTGACCAGGGTGGCCGAGGGCATCGGCACCTCCACCTTCCGCTACATGGACGCGCTGCTGATCGTCGGACTCATGTACTGGCTGATCAACACCCTCCTGCAGGTCGGCCAGCAGGCTCTCGAACGCCGGATGAGAAAGGCCTACGCATGACCAGCTCAGAACTCATCGTGAGCGTGCGCGGGCTGACCAAGCGCTTCGGTGACAACGAGGTGCTCAAGGGCATCGACCTCGACGTGCGGCCGGGCGAGGTCGTGGTGGTCATGGGCCCGTCCGGCTCCGGCAAGACCACCCTGATCCGCTGCCTCAACCTGCTGGAAGAGCCCGACTCCGGCACCGTCCGCCTGTGCGGCAACCACGTCGACTGTGGCACGCGCCAGGGCGGGCGTCGCGCCAGGGCCGCCCGGATCCGCGAGATCCGTCGGCATTCGGCGATGGTGTTCCAGCAGTTCAATCTCTTCCCGCACCTGACGGCGCTGCAGAACGTCATGGAAGGCCCGATCTCCGTACGGAACGTGCCCCGCGCCGAGGCGACCGAGCTCGCCCGGCGGCTGCTCGCGCTGGTGGGCCTCGGCGACAAGTGCGACTGCTACCCCGCCACGCTGTCCGGCGGCCAGAAGCAACGCGTCGCCATCGCCCGGGCACTGGCGATGGAGCCGCAGGTCATCCTGTTCGACGAGCCCACCTCCGCACTGGACCCCGAATTGCACGCCGAGGTCCTGCAGGTCATCCGTGACCTGGCCGGAAACGGGATGACCATGGTCATCGTGACGCACGAGACCGCCTTCGCCCGCGATGTGGCCGACCGGGTGGTGTTCATGGACGGCGGGAACGTCATCGAAGAGGCTCCCCCGCAGCACTTCTTCACCGCGCCCGCACATCCCCGCGTACAGGCGTTCCTGCGCCTCATTGGCCCTTCGCACAACGGCCGCCCTTCACCCGAGAACGTGGAGCGAACGTAATCGACCTCGCGGTGCCCGGGGAGCTGACCCCGGGCACCGCGAGCACCGCTTCATCTGCTATGCCATCTAGTAGCAAATATTCTGCAGTTGCTAGATTTGTGCAAAAGCGATGAAGGGCTTCCATGCAGACCAGCAGCCGGCGATTCACCCGGACCGACGTCCTACGCCTGATCCCCCTGCTCGGCGTGGTCGCCGCTCTCCACGTCGCGGGGTTCGGGCTGTTCGCCTACTACAACGCCCAGCCCGCCTACCACAACCTGACCGACGGCCGCGGCCAGCTCGTCTTCGCCTCCGCCGCCGGGATCGTCTACCTGCTCGGCATGCGCCATGCCTTCGACGCCGACCACATCGCCGCCATCGACGACACCACCCGGCTCCTGCTGCAGAAGGGCCGGCCCTCGCAGGGCGTGGGGCTGTTCTTCTCGCTCGGCCACTCCACCGTCGTGCTGGCACTGTCGGTGGCGGTCGCGTTCGCCACGCAGGCGGCCGTGCGGTTCCAGAGCTCGTTCGCCGACATCGGTGGCATCATCGGCACGACCGTCTCAGGTGCCTTCCTCTACCTGGTGGCCGGGCTGAACCTGGTCATCTTCGCCGGCATCTGGAAGATGTGGCGACAGGTACGCCAAGGCGCCTACGAACCGGAGCGGCTCGAACGCCTGCTGGCCGAACGCGGCCTGCTGAACCGCCTGCTCAAAGGCCGCTACACCCGGCTGATCAGCGCCGGCTGGCACATCTACCCGGTCGGCCTGCTGTTCGGGCTCGGCTTCGACACCGCCACCCAGGTCGGCCTGATCGGCGTCTCCGCCGGAGCGGCCGCGGGCGGTCAACTCCCTCCGCTGGCCATCATCTCACTGCCGTTGATCTTCGCCGCGGGCATGTCGCTGTGGGACACCCTCGACGGCGCGTTCATGGCCCACGCCTACAACTGGGCCTTCAGCAACCCGCTCCGCAAGATCTACTACAACCTCTCCACCACCGGCCTGTCCATCTTCGTCGCCTTCGCCGTCGGCACCGTCGAACTGCTCGGCATCCTCGCCGACCAACTCGGCCTGGCCGACCGTCAGCCGTGGGCCGCTCTTGCCGCCATCGACCTCAACACGATCGGGTACGGGATCGTCGGCGTCTTCCTCCTGACCTGGCTGGGCAGTGTCGCGTACTGGAAGCTCGCCAAGCTCGAACAGCGGTACGCCCCACCGGTGACCGCCGAAGCCGACCTCCGATCAACATCACTCGCGGCTTCGTCCGGCCAGGTACACGGTCAGTGACAGCATGACCAGCCCGGCCAGATACAAGCCGGCGCCCGCCGCGATCTGCCCGCCGGTCACTACCGCCTGACCTGCTGGAAGGTAGATGTCACGTCTCTGCCGCACGACCTCGCGATCAATCGAGAGCCAGGCCTCGACCACGCCGCCCCGATAACGCATCTCCGCGTACAGGAACCACCGGCCCTCCTGGTCGACGCGTACCTGGCCACGGCATCCGCCAGGTGTCGAACCAAGCGGACCGGCGATCTCCTCTCCGGCCCGGCGAGCGACCACTCTGAGCGGCGTCATACCCCCACACCCCTCGACCGTGAGCGTCATCCCCCCGGAGCCGTCCGGGGTGCCGGTCAGCACGGCCGTAGCGATAACCTGCCCCTGTCCGGGATCGTGCGCCGAAGCAGGCGGTGGATCCAGGACGGTCAGACCGAGCGGCAGCAGCAGCGCGACGACCGCGACCGCGCCACGCATTCGGCGCTCCCCCAAGATCACAACCGCGCCGAGGGCGGCCACCACCAACGCGGGCACGAGCACGGCGTCGGGACTGACACTGCCGATGCCCAGCACGGAGGACAGGTAGGAAGTGACGGCGGCCCCCGCCGCTCCTGCCGCGTAAGCGGTCATGGGCCGCCGCCACGGCAGGTCGATCACCGCCAGACCGACGACGGCCAGCGGAAGGTCGGGGCTGGTACGTCCGAGGGCCAGCAGCAGCCCGGTGATCACCAGCCGCGCGAGCACGTAGACGCCGACCGCTCCCGCCACGAGCCGCCGGCGCGGTGCCAGCGACCGCAGCAGCACGGCCGCGTACATCGAGCCGACCAGCAGCACAGGGAAGTACAGCACCTCGGAGAACTGCGGCACGTCCGTCTCGAACTCCATCACCGACGTGACAGCGCTGCCCAGCAGCAATGCCCCGCCGGCCCACCACAGCGGTCGAGGGCTGTCCGGCCGCATGCCCGCGAGCACCCCGCCGATCAGGGCCAGTGTGCTGAACACGGTCAGCATGTGGCTCGGGCTCCACAGCACCGAATCCCGGCCGAAGGCGTCGTGCCAGAGTGCGTCGACGGGCGCGGACGCCAGCGTGGCCACGCCGCCGACAGCGGCGATGAGCAGCGGAGGTTGTCTCAGCACGGCGATCAGCGATCGCGTACGCCACAGCGTGAGCAGACCCCAGCCCGCCACTGTCAGCCCCACGACGGCCACTGCTCCATACAGCAGCAGGTGCGGCGGTATCAGCGCGTCGTCCCTGCCGATATCGGTGTGCCAGGCATCGTCCCAATACGTGGCGAACAGCGAGGTAAAGCCGGCCGCCACCACGAGGACGACCGCAGCGGGAAAAAGGCGCTGTGGCGCTCCGTCGTCCGGCATGTCATCAGTCATGCCGTCAGCCTGGCCCCGCCGCCTCCTCGATTGCTTGTACGGAGCGGCTGACCTTCACTCCCAGCTCATCCCGCGAGCCAGCACCGAGGGTGCCAGTCCGAACATGGCATGCGTCACCCGGGTCAGATGGGCGCCGTCGGTGAACCCGGCGGCGTGCGCGGCATCTGTCAGCGAGCCACCCGCGCGTACGGTGTCCATCGCCGCGCGCAGCCGCGCCCACCGTACGTACGCCGTGAACGGCAACCCCCATTGCTCACTGAACAGATGCCCCAGCCTGCTCGGCGACAGGGCCACCCGCGCCGCCAGGTCGCGCAGCCGCAAAGGACCGGCGATGCCCCGCCCGACCAGCTCCATCACCTGCCGGACCACCCGATCCGGACAGGCGGCGCGCACCTCGCTCAGCAACGCCAGCGCCGCATCGGCGAACTTCTCATCAACCGGAAGCGCCAGCAGGCCGGCCACCAGGCTCTCCCCTTCGTTCTCCAGAAGAGCCGGATCGAGATAGACGGACGCTCCGAACGCGTCCTCGGCGCGCATGGCGTGCGGGACACCGGCGGGTATCGCCACTGCCGACACGCTCCTCTCGGCTGCCCGCTCGTCGGTGAGGATGACGCGGCCGGAGCTGACGACAAGCAGTTGCACGGCGGCATGCGCGTGAGCGCGCGCGTCGCCGAGCCTGCCGATGTACACCAAAGCGCCCGGCCGCAGCCACACCGCTCCCGTCCACGACGCCGTATCAGCCATAACTACGATGATAGATAGTAGGAATGGCCAGCGCAGCAATCCCATCAAAGGGGATTGACGACCATGAGTCGGTGAATTAACACCAATTCACCGACCCCATTCTCACGCTATGGACGTCAAACCTGTGCGCCGCGAGCGGCGCGGACGACGGCGGCTGGCCACTGAGAACCCCGAGGTCCAGCGGCGGTTGCTCGCTGCCGCGGGGGAGATCTGGGGCGATCCGCCGCGACGACCCGGACCTTCTCCCGCAGGCCATGCTCGCCCTGAACCAGCACATCGCCGCCCTCTGGCTGGAGCACCCCGACTGGTACTCCCGCCGGCAGATCAAGCAGTTCCTCTCCGATTTCGTCGCCTTCGGCCTGAACGGCAACCGCTGAGCAGGCTCATACTTCCTGGCTGAAACAAGGGAGACGCACATGCGAAATCGCACCCTCGTCGTGCTGGTCAGCGTGCTCCTCCTGGTGGTGATGTCCGCGCCTGTCAGGGCCGGCGCGGCGTCGTACGAGCCCCCCGCCTGGAATCCGCCCGCCGGTCAGAACGTCACGACCGTCCGCTGGGGCCCCATCACCATTCCCGCCATGTCCGGCGGCAAGGTGGGCGAGATCAAGAACGAGATCGCGCTCGACGGCAACTGCAACCCGCTCATCGACATCATCACCAGCTGCCGCAGCATGAAGATCGCCAAGCCGTGCGAGAACTGCTACATCACCGGCATCATGCCCGACCTCGTCTTCGCCGGGACGAACACCGGCGTCAACATGGACACCGGCGGCATGCTCCACCACGCCGTCAACCGTCAACTTCAGCCGCTGGGACGCCACCTGCCCACCCGGCCTGGGAGACTCGATCAACCGGCTCGGCCTGCTCCAAGGCGGCAACGAACACTTCTTCGCGGCCGGCTACTCCGACTCCCACTGGACCACGATCGTGGCGCGCGCCGGGACCCTGGTGGCGGTCGGCGGCCACGCCCACGACCACAGCATCAGCGTGTCCCTGGAGAACGCGACCAAGAACCGCTACTTCTGCACGTCAGTCGCGGGGTACGCGCCGGAATCCATGGACGTGCCGGCGGGACCGGGAGCCGGTACGGACGAGCATCCGGCGAGCGCGAACACCGTGACCACGGATGGGCATCCCAACGCACCGCTGATGGCGTACATGGGATCGGTATCGGACTTCAGCCCCTGTGAACCGAACCTGTCCTTCTCTCTCGGCGACCGGATCCGGGTGCACACCCAGTACAACGAGCCGGCCGCCTATGACAGCGCGATGGGCATCATGGTGGCGTTCGTCCGCTGGCGGTGACCAGTTGAGACCGGCCCTGGCGCTTTGGCGCGCCCGGGCCGGTCTGCCGTTCACCAACGAGCCGAGGACGGTCCGATCAAACGGCGGTCAGTTCGTAGCCCGCCTCTTCGACGGCATCGCGAAGCAGGGCTTCTTCGGCGGTTCCGGCCACGGTGACCGTGCCGCTGGTCAGGTCCACCTCAACGTCGGTGACCCCGTCCACCTTGGAGATCTCCGACTTCACCTTGCCCGCGCATCCGCCGCAGGTCATTCCGCTCACCTTGTACGTGCTGCTCATGACATCTCCTCCTGGTTCGGTTAAGCCCCCTGGGGGTATTTTGCATCATATACCCCCTATAGGTATAGTCCGCGACCATGAGAACGCTGAACACCGTTGCCGTCGTCGGTGCCTCCCTGGCCGGCCTGCGTGCCGTGCAGACGCTCAGGCGGGAGGGCTTCGCGGGCGACATCACCCTGATCGGTGCCGAGCGCCACCTGCCCTACAACCGCCCGCCCCTGTCCAAGAGCATGCTGAGGGGCGACGAAGAGATCACCCTGCCCGGCGCCGATGAGCTCGGCGACCAGTGGCTGAAGGGCCGCCAAGCGGTGCGTCTGGACACCTCCGCCCGGCGCCTCACCTTGGACGACGACACCGAGCTCGGTTACGACGGGCTTGTCATCGCCACCGGCGCCCGCCCGCGCCGCCTGCCCGACCACCCCGACGGCGTCCGCACCCTTCGCACCATCGAAGACGCCCTGGCCCTGCGCGCCGAGCTACAGGCCGGGCACGAGCGCGTCGTGGTCATCGGCGGCGGTTTCATCGGCGGCGAGGTGGCCTCGACCGTCCGCGCCCTTGGTCTGAGCGTCACCCTCGTCGACGCCTCCCCGTACCCCATGACGAATGTCCTGGGCGCCGAAACGGCGCGCTGGCTCGCACGCCACCACCGCGACAACGGCGTCGAGCTGGTCGGCGACACGCGCGTGACCGGTTTCGAGGGCAACGGCCGGGTGACGAGCGTGCGGTTGGGCGACGGCCGGACGCTGCCCGCCGACCTGGTCATCGCGGGCATGGGCGTCACTCCGAACACCACCTGGCTGGAGGGCAGCGGCCTGACGCTGAGTGACGGCGTGGTGTGCGACGAGACCCTGTACGCCGCCGACAACGTGGTGGCGGCGGGCGACGTCGCGCGCTGGCCGCACGGCCTGTTCGGCGGCGAACTCGTACGCGTCGAGCACTGGGCGAACGCCAACGACCAGGGCGCCCTCGCCGCCCTCAACCTCCTTGCCGGCCCGGAGAACGCCAAGCCGTACGCCGACCTCCCCTCCTTCGCCACCCACATGCACGGCGCCCGCATCCAGACCGCCGGACTGCCGCACCTGGCCGACGAGAGCCGCCTGGTAACCGGGGAGCCGGACGAGAACCGATTCGCGATCGCCTTCGCCAGGAGCGGCGTGCTCGTCGGCGCCGTCGCCGTCAATGCCCCCAAGGACCTGATCCGCCTCAAGCGCGCCACCGCCGCGGGTGACCACCTGAACACTGTCGGGTGACCCAAGGACGCTATCTACGATAGCCAATAGTAGTATTCGGCCATGCAACATGTGGGTCGGCGGCTGCTTTCGGCAGCCGCACTGAGCTTCGCCTTGGTCGCGTGCGGACAGGCGGCTCCGGAGCACGGCGGAACGAGCGGGTCGCCGGACCTCGGGGTCGGCCACGTCCACGGCGTCGGCGTCGATCCGGCCGATGGCGTCCTCTACGTCGCCGGGCATTACGGGCTGTTCACGGTCACCTCCTCGACCACCGTCGCCCGCGTCGCCGACCGGGACCAGGACCACATGGGCTTCACGATCACCGGCCCCAAGACCTTCCTGGCCAGCGGCCATCCCGCCGCCGAGGACGTCTCCTCGGATCGTCCGCCGCACCTCGGACTGGTCCGCTCCACCGACGCGGGGCTCACCTGGAAGACGATCTCGCAGGACGGCTCCGCCGACTTCCACTCCCTCCAACTCGCCGGCGAGAACCTGTACGCCTTCGACAGCCAGACCTCGAAGGTCTGGCGCAGCGGAGACGGCGGCGCCACCTGGACGCAAGGCGCCGAAGACAAGATCCTCGACCTGGGCGTGAGCGCCAACGAGCCCACCCGCCTGTACGCGACCACCCCGGAAGGCCTGAAGGTGAGCGAGGACGGCGGCGTGAACTTCGTCGAGGTGACGACGGCTCCGCTGCTCAGCCATGTGGACGTCCTGGCCACCGGCCTGATCGTGGGCGCGGGGGCCGACGGCCGCATCCACACCAGCCAGGACGCCGGCAAGACCTGGACCGCCGTCGGCAAGCTACCCGGCCAGGCCACCGCGTTCACGGCCGTGGACCGTCAACGCCTGCTGGCCGCCCTTGAAGACGGCACCGTCCTGGAGTCCAAGGACGGCGGCAAAACCTTCACCACGGCCTTCGCCCCGGCGAACTGACCCATCGCCGGCTGTTTGACCGGAGCGGTCTCACGCCCCTTCCTCCTTCCCGCCGTCGGTGTCGGAGAAGAGGTTGCCGAGCTCGAATTCGTAGGTTGACATATACCCCCGCCTTGTATAGAACACTCTCGATGTTGATACCCCAGAGGGGTATATAGCTCGATGGTGACCGCGGTTGCCCGGGAGGAGACGGACATGGGATTGTTCGCGATTCGCGACTACCGGCGGCTGTTCAGCGCTCAAGTCATCGCGCTGTTCGGTACCGGTTTGGCCACCGTCGCGCTGGGGCTGCTCGCGTACGAGCTCGCAGGTCCGCGTGCCGGTGCGGTTCTCGCCACCGCACTGACGATCAAGATGGTCGCGTACGTGGTCGTCGCACCACTCGCGGCCGCGTACGTCGATCGGCTGCCCAGACGTCGATTTCTGACGATCCTCGACGCGGTGCGCGCTCTGGTGGTGATCGCGCTGCCGTTCGTCACCGAGGTGTGGCACATCTACGTCCTGATCGGGGTTCTCCAGACCGCGTCAGCGGCGTTCACCCCGACGTTTCAGGCGGTCATCCCCGACATCGTGACCAAGGAGGCCGACTACACCCGCGCCCTGTCGGCATCGCAGGTGGCCTACACCATGGAGAGCCTGTTGAGCCCCGTGCTCGCGGCTGTGGCACTCACCTTCATGTCGTTCAACCTGCTGTTCATCGGCACTTCCGTCGGGTTCGCCGTGTCCGCGCTGCTGGTCCTGTCCACGCGCATCCCCAACGCGCGACCCAGTTCACACACGAACGCCTGGGACCGGGCCGTGGCGGGGATCCGCACCTTCGCGGCCACCCCGAGCCTGCGCGGCGTCATGGCACTGAACCTCGTAGTCGCCGCCGTCGGCTCCATCGTGGTCGTCAACACCGTGAACTACGTCCGCGACGTTCTCGGCGGAGCCCAATCCGATGTGGCCTGGGTGCTCGCCGCGTCCGGAACGGGGACGCTGCTGGTGGCCCTCGTCCTCCCGCGCGTCCTGGACCGGGTGGCGGACCGGTTCGTGATGCTGATCGGTGCCGCCGTACTGATAATCGCGGTCGGCGCGGCGGTCACGATGTCCGCGGCGAGCGTAGCCGCAGCACTGCCGACCGGGGTGACCTGGGCAGCGATCGGCGGCGGGATGGCGCTGATCGTCACGCCGACCGGGCGGGTGCTTCGCCGGGCGGTCGATCCCACCGGAATTCCCGAGGTCTTCGCCGCCCAGTTCTCGCTGTCCCACCTGGCCTGGCTGGTCACCTACCCCATCGCCGGATGGGTCGCCACGCAAGCGGGCTTCACGATCACCTGGACCGTGCTGGCGGGCCTGGCGGCAGTCGGAGCTGTCACGGCCCTGGCGGTCTGGCCGCGCGACGAGAAGGTCCAGGTCGGAGAGCGTACGACAGCGGCGGTCCAGCCGCGCATCAGGAAGGCCGAGGCCGGAGGCCGCGCCGCGGCGGTGGCTGCTTCCGCCAGGACCGAAGTCGCCACGCGGGAAGTCGCGGAGGCTGCGGAGGGCACTCTCGCGGCATGCCAGTGCGCCTGCGTTCGCACCGTCTGAGTTCGCCGAGACAGGCGTCTCCAGAGCACGACGAAACGAACGGGTCGTCGAGTGGCCGGCTTCCTAACTATCTACGACTTGCGCTAGTAGGGCAGTTAGACTTCTCGCCATGTGCCATGTCGATGCACGATCTCGCAGGGCCTTGCGATGAGCCCGCGTGCCGCTCTGGCGCAGCAGGCGGCGCCCAAGAGCGGCCGCGCGGAAAAGCGCCGACGTCGCTGGATACTCGTCGCGGTCGCGGCGGTCGCCGTCATGGCTGCGGCTTATGCCGTTCCCGCGATCGCCTTGGGGGGTCAGGTGCCGTCCGGCACCAGCATCGGCGGCGTGGACGTCGGCGGCCTGCCGGAGGCGGACGCTCGCGCCCGGCTGGAGCGTGAGCTCGGCGAGCGGGCCACCCGACCGATGGCGCTGTCCGTGGCAGGCAAGACGACTCGGCTGACCCCCGCCGAGCTCGGGCTGGGGTTCGACATCCCGGCGACACTCGAGGCGGCGCTCGACGGCGCGGGCAGCCCGGCCGGAGTCGTCCGGTCGTTGTTCGGCGAAGACAGAGAGCTCCAGCCACGGATCACGGCCGACGAATCCCGCCTCACCGCCCGACTCGCCGCTCTGGCCAAGACAATCGACCGCGAGCCTCGCGAGGGCGGCGTGCGCTACCAGGGCCTCGAACCGCAGGTGATCCCCGCCAAGTCGGGCCGCGCCCTCGACCGCGACGCCGCCGCACGGCTGGTCCGCGAGGCCTTCCTGGGAAACCGCGCTACGGTCGCGCTGCCCCTCCGCACGCTACCGCCCAGGATCTCGTCGGCCGAGGTGCGTCGCGTCGCGGGCTCCCTGGCCACCGCGGCGGTCGCCAGTCCGCTGACCTTGGTCAACGGCGACAGGAAAGCCGGCCTGACCCGCGCCCAGTTGGCCGCCGGGCTTCGCTTCGTCTCCGACGGCCAAGGCAGCTTGCGCCCCTCATTCCGCAGCGGAGAACTCCTGCCTGACCTGCAGAAACAACTCGTCCCGGCAAGCCATCAGCCCCAAGACGCCTCCTTCGAGATCGTGAAGGGCAAGCCGCGCGTCCTCCCCGCCCGTCCCGGCCGGGGCATCGACGCGAAGGCTTTCGGCGGGGCCGTCTCCGCCGCCCTGGCGGCCGGCCGGCGTGAGGTGACGGTACCGGTGGCCGAGGCGCAGCCCCGGTTGACCACCGAGCAAGCCGGGAAGCTGGAGGTCAAGAAGAAGGTCAGCACCTTCACCACCCGCTACCCGTGTTGCGCGCCACGAGTGACCAATATCCACCGCATCGCCGACATTGTGGACGGCCATGTCGTCATGCCCGGCGAGACGTTCTCGCTCAACGGCCTGGTCGGCAAGCGCGACAAGGCGCGCGGCTTCGTCGAGGCGCCGATGATCCTGAACAACCGGTTCGTCAACGACGTCGGCGGCGGGGTGTCGCAGTTCGCCACCACGATGTTCAACGCCGTGTTCTTCGGCGGATTCCAGGACGTGCAGCACATGGCGCACCAGTACTACATCACCCGCTATCCAGCCGGCCGCGAGTCCACCGTCTCCTATCCGCAGCCGGACTTCCGCTGGCGCAACGACTCCCCGTACGGCGTGCTGATCAAGACCTCCTACACGAGCACGTCGATCACCGTGGACTTCTGGAGCACCAAACGCTACGACGTCACCGCCCAGAGTTCGGCCCGCTACGACGTCAAGACCGCCCCCTCCCTCACCGACTCCGGCAAGGACTGCATTCCCATGGGCGGCGCGGAGGGCTTCGCGATCGATGTCTGGCGCATCTTCAAGAAGGACGGCAAGGAAGTGCGCAGGCAGAAGTTCCACACCGTCTACGCCGCCGAGCCACGCCTGACATGCAAGTGAGGAAGCTCTCCGACGGTGCTCATTCTGGAGGCATGAGGCGAGCACATCGCATGGTCTTGCGCCTGATGTTGCTCGTGGCTTTGGCGCTCGGCGTCGTGGCGATGCACTCCCTGGGCCATCTCAGCGAACCCGGCATGTCTCTCAGCACCCACCATTCCGCCATGCAGGCCACCGGCCTCTCCCACACCGGGCAGCCTCCCGCCGACCATCACCCCACCATGGCGGGCTGGGTGTGCTTGGCGATCATCGGCATGGGTGTGCTCCTGCTCTGGCTGGAGTCGAGCCGTCGCCGCATCTCCGGCGCGCCCTCTCGTACCGGCCGCTGGTTGCGGCTCTGGTCACAGGTTCCGCGCGGCCCGCCGCCGACTCGCACGGTCGTGTTGCGGATCTAGAGCGTCCCCGGACCAGCTCTCGATCCCTTCCCTGTACGACCTTCCAAGCGAGGCATCACCATGACCATCGATCGACGCACCATGCTCAAAACCGGCCTCGGCCTGCTCGGCGGGGCCGTCCTCGCAGCCTGTGGCGGCACGAGCCGTGACCCCTCCACCTCCTTCGTCACCCCGGCCGGGCCGCAGGTGCGCGCCGCCGAGCAGGCCCGCCGCCCGGGCGCTGTCAGGGATTTCCGCCTGGTCGCCGCCGAAACCCAGGCCGACCTCGGCGGCCTGACCGTACGGACCTGGGCGTACGACGGCCGCATCCCCGCCACCCCGATCCGGGTGAACGCGGGCGAGACGGTACGCGCCCGCCTGGTCAACCAGCTTCCCGCCGACACCAGCATCCACTGGCACGGCCTGGCGCTGCGCAACGACGCCGACGGAGTTCCGGGTGTCACGCAGCAGCCGGTCAAAACGGGCACGGAGTACGTCTATGAGTTCACCGCGCCCGACCCGGGCACGTACTGGTTCCACCCGCACTCCGGCACCCAGCTCGACCGCGGCCTGTACGCACCGATGATCGTCGAGGACCCGCGCGAGCCGCTCGCCTACGACGAGGAGTGGGTCGTCGTCCTCGACGACTGGCTCGACGGCGTCACCGGAACCCCGGAGGACGTCCTGGCCGAGCTCTCCCGAGGCATGGGCGGTATGAACCACGGCGGCATGGGCGGCGATCCCTCGTCCAGCCCTTCGCCGGGCAAGGGCGGCCACATGCTGATGGGCGCGACGAGCCCGCTGCTCGGCGGCGACGCGGGCGACGTCCGCTACCCGCACTTCCTGCTCAACGGCCGCGTCCCCACCCAACCGGCGACCTTCTCCACCAAGCCCGGCACCCGGCTGCGTATCCGCCTGATCAACGCCGGCGGCGACACCGCCTTCCGCGTCGCCCTGGCCGAACACCGCCTGACCGTCACCCACACCGACGGCTTCCCCGTACGGCACACCGACACGGATGCGCTGCTCATCGGCATGGGAGAGCGCTACGACGTGCTCGTCACCCTCAAGGACGGCGTCTTCCCCCTTGTCGCGCTGGCCGAAGGCAAGAACGCCATCGCTCGCGCCCTGATCCGTACCAGCAAGCAGTCCTCGACTCCACGCGCGGACCAGCGCCCTCGCGAGCTCGACGGCACGGTGATCCGCTATGACGGCCTCCAGGCGGACGATTCCGCGCGGCTGCCGGCCAAGCAGCCGGACCGCACCGTCAAGCTGGAGCTCACCGGCAGCATGATGGCCTACGACTGGGCGATCAACGGCCGCAAGTACGACCCCAAGACCATCATGCCGATTCGGTCCGGGGAACGGGTTCGCCTGTCGTTCGTCAATCGCACCATGATGTGGCACCCCATGCACCTGCACGGCCACACCTTCGCCCTGCCGAGCGGCGCCCGCAAGGACACGGCGATCGTCCTGCCGAACAGCACCCTCGACGTCGACTTCCAGGCCGGCAACCCGGGCATCTGGATGATCCATTGCCATAACGTTTATCACGCCGAGTCCGGCATGATGACGCTGCTCGGCTACCAGCAGACCTGACCGAGCCGCTGATCGGACTCCGGGCAACTTACGACGAACCTTCGTAGTCAGCGAGCCGCTGCGCGACGGTGGACATCGATGCGGCCGCCTGGCAGGCGGCCGCATCGGCATCCGGCCCCCGATATTCGCAGGTCAGCTGACTAAGGGTGTCCCCTGCGGCGAATTACGGTGTTTACATAACTGGCACTTGTATCTACGGAAAATGCCTATAGAGTCGCTTGAAACGCCGCCCCTGACACCGAGGACGTCTCGACCTCTCATACCCCCCGGAGGTTTCTGTGCATCGCCGCTTTCTGAGTTTGATCGTTACAGCGGCAGCCTTGACGGCGCTGGCCGGCTGCGGCACCGGCAGCCAGCCGCCCCCCGGCGCAAAGGCCCCGGCAGCGGCGGAGAGCCTCACCATCGCCATCTCGTCCGACGAAGGCACCTTGACCCCGTTCACCAACCAGACCGGCTACCCGGGCAACAACCTGGTGAAGCTGATCTTCGACACGCTGGTCGTCGTCCAAGGTGACGGGGTGACGCCGCTGCTGGCCAGGGAGCTGCGGACCACCGACAACAAGGTGTTCACGATGCCGCTCCGCCAGGGCGTCACCTGGCACGACGGCAAACCGCTGACCGCCGAAGACGTCGCGTTCAGCGTCGACTTCTACAAGAAGCACATGGAGGGCGACTCGTCGATCGACCTACGCCCGGTCGAGAAGGTAACCGTGTCCGGCGACACGGTGACGATGATGCTCAAGGCGCCCGACCCGGAGTTCCCGCGGCGGATCTTGGCCGATATGGCGATCCTGCCCGAACACGTGTGGTCATCGGTGGCGAAGGTCAGCGAGGCCGGGACTGACAAGGCGATCGGCACGGGTCCGTACAAGCTGACCAAGTATGACAACGCCCGCGGCTACACCCTGACGGCCAACGCCTCCTACCCCATGGGCAAGGCGAAGGCCGACACCGTGAAGATCGTGGTCATTCCGGAGGAGTCAACGCAGTTCGCGGCCCTGCGGACCGGTGAAGTGCACATGTCCACCAAGATCGTCCCGCCGCAACAGCTCTCCGCGCTGGAGAAGCAGCCGAACATCGGCGTGGTGAAGGGCACCGAGTTCGCCTCTACGCTGCTGGCCTTCAACACCGGCCGGGCTCCGTTCGACAAGCCCGAGGTACGCCGCGCGCTGGCCAAGGCGATCGACGTGACCGACCTGGTCAAAACCGCGCTGCTGGGTCAGGGCACGCCCGGCAACCCCGGCTTCATTCACGCGGATTCGCCCGTCAAGCCCGATCAGCTCGCTCCCCTCTACGACGTCGAGGCGGCCGAACGGGAGCTCGACGCCCTGGGCGCCAAGCCGGGCGCCGACGGGATCCGGGTGCTCGGCGGCAAGCCGATGTCGTACGAGCTGCTGGTCCAGAGCACCTCCACCGACCGGCTGCGCAGCGCGGAGCTGATCCGGGACATGCTCAAGGCGGTGGGCGTCGCGGTGAAGGTGACCGCGCTCGACCCCGACTCGCTGGACGCCAAGGTGTGGCCCGACTACGACGTGAGCAAGGGCCGCAACTATGACATGTCGATGTGGGGCTGGTCCGCGCCGGTCATGCTGAGCAGCGGATCGATCGCCCAGCTTCTCGCCTCCGATCCGGAGGACGGCTCGCTCAACGTGGTCGGGTTCAAGAACGACAAGGTGGACGAGGTCATCCGGACGCTGACCTCGGCCCCCACCATGGAAGGCAGAACGGCGGCGGCCAAGCAGCTTCAGGCCCAGATCGCTGAGCAGCTGCCGTTCCTCACCCTGTACTACCGCAATGGCGCCTACGCCTTCCGCAAGGACGTCTACAGCGGCTGGACGTGGCAGAACGGCTCCGCGGCGCTCAACAAGTTCTCGCTCGTCGATTTCCAGCTCTCATGAGCTGGAGATACACCGCAGGCCGGTTCGGCGAGTACGCGGCGGTGCTCGGGGTGGCGCTCACGCTCAACTTCGCGCTGCCTCGGGCCCTGCCCGGCGGGCCGCTGAAGCTGTTCGGCAGCCCTGAGGCGCTGGCCCGGCTCACCGCCGACGAACGCGCTCAGCTCGCCACCCAGTACGGCTTCGGCAAGCCCCTGCCCGAACAGTTCCTCGACTACCTCACCGGCGTCTTCACCCTCGACCTGGGCACCTCGCTGTCCGACGGCCGCCCGGTCACCGAAGCGCTCGGTGAGGCGCTCCCCTGGACGCTGCTGCTGGTCGGCACCAGCACCGTGGTGACCGCGCTGCTCGGGGTCACCCTCGGTGTGGTGGGCGCGCTGCGCAGGCGCGAAGGCAAGGGCTCCGGCCTGCTGAGCACCGCGATCGTGCTGGATTCGCTCCCCCAGTTCTGGCTGGGCATGTTGCTCATCGTCCTGTTCGGGGTTCAGCTCCAGTGGCTGCCGACCTTCGGCGTGTCGGGAATCGAGGGTGTGACCGTCCAGGGTGTGCTGCTGCACCTGATCCTGCCGGTCAGTACGCTGACGCTGACCGGCCTCGGTTACCTGTTCCTGTACACCCGCTCTTCTCTGCTGACCGTGCTGACCAGCGAACCCATCCAGCACGCGCAGGCCCGGGGCGTACCGTACGGGCGGCTCGTCCGGCGGCACGCGCTGCGTCCGGCGCTGCTTCCCGTGCACACGATTCTCATGATGGAGATCGGCTTCCTGGCCGCGGGCTCGATCGTGGTGGAGACGGTCTTCGCCTATCCCGGGCTCGGGCGGCTGACGTTCGGCGCGATCTCGGCCCGTGACTACCCGCTGATGCAGGGCGCGTTCCTGGTACTGACGCTGCTGGTCGTGCTCATGAACGCGCTGGCCGACGCCACGTACCCGTTCCTCGACCCCCGGGCCCGCCGATGATGTTCCTACGCGCACCACGCCGCCGGCTACTCGGAGTCCAGGGCCTGATCGGAGCGGGGACCCTCACGGTCGTCCTCGGGGTCGCCCTGTTCGGGATGACCCTTCCCGACGACGCGGGCCGGGCCCGGGTCGCGGAGCCGTACGCCCCTCCCGGGGGCGGGCTGCTCCTGGGCACGGACGACCTGGGCAGGAACCTGCTCGACCAGCTCATCGTGGGCGCGGGCACCTCGTTGAGCCTGGCGTTCATCGTCGCCGCGGCCACCACACTGCTCGCCGCGCTGGTCGGCGGCGCCGCCGGGATCGGGCCACGTTGGCTGTCGGCCACGCTGATGCGCGGCACCGACATCATGCTGGTGCTGCCCGAGCTGATCCTCTACATCCTCGCGGCGGCCTTCCTCGGCCAGTCGTTCGGCATGCGGGTGGCGATCTTGGCACTGATTCTCTGGCCGGTCCCCGCCCGGGTGCTGCGCGCCGCCGTACTGACGGCGTGGTCACGAGGACATCTGGAGGTGGCCCGCGCCATGGGAGCGCCGCGCTGGTGGCTCCTCCTGCGGCACGGCTCCTACCTGATCGGCCCGCTGCTCATCCCCGTTTTCGTGCGTACGGCGATGCGGGCCGTCATCTACGACGCCACCCTGTCCTTCCTCGGGCTCGGCGACCCAACGGCGCCGAGCTGGGGCACCACGCTGTACTGGGTACAGACCAACGGCGTGTTCCTGTCGGACGCGTGGCTGTGGTGGGCGCTCCCGCCCGGCGCCGCGATCTCGCTCACCGTTCTCGCCCTCGCCCTCATCGGCACCGCCGTCGAGGAGCGTCTCAACCCCGCGCTGAGAGAGGCCGCCCGATGACCCTGGCGCTGAACGAGCTCACAGTCGGCTACGGCGGCCTGATCGCGGTGGACGGGATCAACCTCGACGTCGCGGACAGCGAGATCGTGGCGCTGGTGGGCGAGAGCGGCTGCGGCAAGACCTCGCTCGTCCGCGCGCTCCTCGGGCTGCTCCCCCGCACCGCCACGGTGACCGGCTCCGCCCTGCTCGACGGCGAGCACGAGCTGACCGGCCGCGTCGACTGGCGAGGCATACGCGGCAGCCAAGTGGCGATCGTGCCACAGGGCGCGATGACCGGTCTGAGCCCCGTCCACCGGATCGAAGCACAGCTGACCGAGATGCTCACCTTGCACGGCGGCCAGGCGCGGCCCGGTGACCTGCTCGAACGCGTCGGCCTCCAGCACGGCATGCTGCGCCGCTACCCACACGAACTGTCCGGCGGGCAGAGGCAGCGGGTCGCGATCGCTCTGGCCCTGGCCGGCGAGCCCCGCCTGCTGATCGCCGACGAGCCCACCACCGGGCTGGACGCGATCACCCAGCGGCAGGTCCTCGCGCTGTTGTCCGGGCTCGCCATCAGCACGCTGATCGTCTCGCACGACCTGGCCGGGCTCATGCCGTACGCGGACCGGGCCGCGGTGATGTACGCGGGACGGCTGGCCGAGGTCCGCTCCGCCGGCACACTGTCCCGCGAGCGTGCCCACCCGTACACCACCGGCCTGCTCACCGCCACACCGGTCGCCGACCGGCAGGTGCCGTGGGGCAGCATCCCCGGCTCGGCACCCGCGCTCGACCTGCTGCCGGACGGCTGCGGGTTCGCCCCGCGCTGCCCGCTCGCCACCGACCGCTGCACCTCAGAACAACCGCGCCTTCGTCCGTACGGCGAGGCGCAGGTCGCCTGCCATCACCCGGACGAAGCGACCTATCCGGTGGTGCCGCGGGCCGAGCATGCCCAGGGACCGCCGGTGGTGCGCGTCACCCAGGTGCGGCACGCGTACAGGACCCGTTCGAGAACGGTGGAAGCGCTGCGCGGCGTGGACCTCGACATCCACGCCGGGGAGATCGTCGGCTTGGTCGGCGAGAGCGGATCCGGCAAGAGCACCCTGGCCAGGATCATCCTCGGCCTGCTCCACCCCTCCGAGGGCCAGGTCGAGATCGCCGGCGAAGACCTGACCGCACGACGCGGCCGGGCGCTGCGCCGTCTCCAGCGGCGGATCGGCTTCGTGCACCAGGACCCATACGACGCGCTCCATCCCGGCATGCGGGTCGCGAGCCTCGTAGCCGAACCGCTGGTGCTGGCCGGCGGGAAAGTGGAGCAAGGCGTGAAAGTGGAGCAAGGCGGGAAAGTAGAGCAAAGGGTGCGGGACGCCATCACCGCTGCCGGAGTGCCCGAAACCGCCGAGTTCCTGCAGCGCTTCCCGGGTCAGCTGTCCGGCGGACAGCGGCAACGCGTTTCCATCGCGCGAGCGCTCGCCGCCGACCCCATCCTCCTCATCGCCGACGAAGCCACCTCGATGCTGGACGTCTCCACCCGAGCGGGCATCGCCACCACGCTGCGCGCTCTGGCCACGGAGCGCGGCTTGGCGGTCCTGTTCGTCACCCATGACCTCGGTGAGGCGGTGCAGTCCTGTGACCGGATCGTCGTGCTGCGCAACGGCATCGTCGTCGAGGACGGCGCCTCGGAGGACGTCTCCCGCGCCCCTTCCCACCCGTACACCGTGCGGTTGCTCGAAGCGGCTCAGACATGAAAGACGCTCAGACATGAAAGACAAGGACGGCAAGTGACAGACGTCTTCACGCGACTGGAGTCCTTCGGCGAACGTTTCCGGCTCGAACAGGGGCTCGCGCCAGGAGAGGACTGGATCGCCTGTGACCGGCTGCTGGATCCGCGGTCGGCGGAGCTGGGCCGGGTTCTCGAAGCCGAGCGCCAGGCGAGCGGCCAGATTTCCGATCACGCGACCGCGCTCACGGTCATGGCGGTGTACGCCGGCACCGTGACGGCGGCCGCGGTGCTGGCCTGGGCCGTCGAGGGCGTGGTGATCGACATGCGCCCCGGGAACGTCGCCATCCGGCTGTCTCCCCACCACGGCTTCGAGGCGGTCGGGCTGCGCGAGCCCCGTGTCGCGGAAGCCCCCGTGACCACCCTGGTGGAATGGGTCCTGGACGACCATCTTCTGCCGCTCGCGCAGGCCATGCGGGTTCGTACCCGAGCCGGACTCCGGCAGCTTCATGGCGGCGTGGCGCACGGCTGCGCGGCGGCCCTCTGCATCGCCAGCAGACGCGGCGGGGACGTCGATCAGCTGGAGAGCGCCTACAAGACCTTCTCGGCCGCGTCCACCATCGACCTCGACCGCCTGGGCAAGGTCGTCCGGCTCACGGCAGACGACCGGAAGGGACTGTTCTACCTGCGCGACACGTGCTGCCTGTACTACACCTCCGCGGAGGAGACGAAGTGCTCCAGTTGCTGCCTGGACAGCGTGGACCAGCGCATCGCCAACTATCGGCGGGTTCTGGTCGAGGGCGTCGTCCCGCACTAGGGAAGGTCAGTCCTCGCCTACCACGGTCAGGTCGTCGTCCAGCGCCGCGGCGATCGCGGCGGCGCGGGAATGATCGTCCAGCCGGCGCGTCAGGTAGGCACAGCCGTGCCCGTGCTTGAGCGACCACCACGCGGCCGAACCACCGATCCCACCCTTGGCGATCTTGCCGCGGTCTCGTACGAAGCCCAATGTCCAGGTGATCCTGGTGCCGAAGACCTCATCGAAGTCGGTGACCTGGGAAGCCAGCAGGTCGGCGTGCAACCGCGGTCCGAGCAGCGTGCGTACGGGGCCGTCCGCGCTGGTCAGCTCGGAGAAGAACCTGGCCATGGCGGTCGCCGTGGTGTGCAGGTTGACGGCGCCGAATACCGCCTGCCGCCACGGTCGCGAGTTCGCCCGCTCGACGTCCAGGGTCCCGTCGGGGATCCGCAGCCACGGCGCCGCGTGCAACTGGCGGGGCCATTCCGGGTCGGCGTACTCCAGGTCGGCGACGCGCTCCAGCGCGTCATCCGGCACCCCGAACCAGGCGTCCAGCCCCAACGCGGGCCGCACCCTCTCGTTGAACACCTCCCCCAGCGTGGTCCCGGCGCCGGCGCGCAGGATGCCGTCCACGAGATGTCCGTAGGTCAGCGCATGCTCGCCAAGCGACGTCCCGGGGACGTACTCCGGCGCCGCCCTCGCCAGGCTGTCCCGCAGCCCGGCGTCGTCCAGCAGGTCCAGGCCCGCGGCTTCGGCCGGGAACCGCGGCTGCCCCGACCGGTGCGTGAGCACCTGACGCAACGTGGTGCGCTCCTTACCGCTGACCCCGCACTCCGGCCAATACCGGGATACCGGCTCGTCCAGGGCCAACGCGCCGTCACGCACCGCCACCAGGGCGGCGAGCGTCACGAACGACTTCGACAGGGAGTACGGCTGCACCAGGGTGTCGGCCCGCCATGGACGGCCCTGAACAGCGTCGGCCCAGCCCCCGCTCAGCCGGACGACCTCGCGACCGTCCCGCCAGACCGACACTCCGGCTCCTGTCTCCCGGCCATCGCGCACCAAGTCCTGGAAGACCTCGCGCACCCTTTCGTACCCGTCCGCAACGAACCCTTCGACCGACACCGCTTCGCTCACCCCTGTACGAGTTTTCTCCCAAATATACCCATGGAGGGTATATCGAGGACAGCTAGACAGAAGAAAGCCCCCTCCACGAGGGAGGGAGCTTTCAAACTGCGGCTGTTCGGCTACGGCTGGGCGAGGCCGGAGTCAGCACGCCGGGTCGGCTCTCCAGACCACCGGATCATCCAACGGAAGAGTCGAAGCCCGTCGGGCCTACTTCGCGCTCCAAGATTCTGACGATCTTGCCGGCCTCGTCATTCTCGCCCGGGACGTAGAACGGCCTTCCGTCGCGGCCGAAAGTGATCGCCGACGGGCCACCCTCCCAGGTGCCCAGGACGTGGGAGGCCGAGTCGAAGGTCACGAACGGCTCCAGGCCCAGCGTGCGGGCATAGTCGACCGAACCGAAGACGAGATGCTGAGCCAGCTCGATCGGCGCCTCCTGCCAGCCCGCGTAGTCGCTGAAGAAGTACTCGCGGAACCTGCTGAGCTGCCGGCCGTCAATGACGTCCGGCCCGATCAGGTCCTTGACGCCCGTGCAGTAGACGTCGGCGAGGTAGCCGCAGACCGTCATCCGGTCCCACTTGTGCCGCCGGGCCACCAGCACGCACACCTTGCCGTCCAGCCCGTCGGCATCCGGCTTCTCGTCGATCCAGCCTCGGGCGGGGTCGACGGTCAGGCCGTTGCTCCAGCCGACGTTGATCCAGCAGCCGGCCACCTCGGGCTCCCCCGCCGCCGCGCTGCCCTCGGCCGCCACGGCCCGGACGAGCGGGGCCACCACCGACGGCGAAACCCCCAGCGTGCGGGCGATCTCCTTGGGAGACCTGCCTTCGGCTCGCAGCTCGCGTACCCGGTCCTTCAGTTCTGCGCTGTCCACGGAGGAAGCCTAGCGACCCCCGGCGCCCCGGACGTCCGCGCAACGGCAAAGCGGAGGTGGCAGGGTATGAACCGCTGCGCATATTCGCTAGGAAACCTGAACATCCGCCATGATCTGTCGAGGTTTCCTCTTGGTCGGCGGCGGCCGGGCCGATGATCGGTTCGCAGGGCGCGTCGTGGGTTGGCGGGGTTCTCGTCGGCTCGGTTGTCTGCGGTGTTGCTGAGTCTGCAGGCTTGCGATGCGATGGCTGCGGCTGGTTCTGGCCTGGCGGGCGGGCAGATCGGAGTGTTGTCGTTCACTTGTTCTATCCGCCAGGGCCAACCGATGGTAATCTTTCGGTTGCCGATCGTGATGTTGTGTTCCGGGGGGCGGGGGTGCAGACAGACATGGGGGCATACCAGCTCTCTTGCGATCGGGCCGCGCCGACCATGCGGTGCGGCCGTTGCCACGACCGCCACCCGGCCGTTGTCGCGACCGCCGCCCGGCCGGCGCCCTCGCCCGCACGTGGTCGCCGACTGTCGGGCAGTGCTCACTGGGCGGCCGATCCGAGCGCGGGCGTCACCGTCCGCCCACCCCGCCTTCCGCCCGTCTTGCCTTCCGCCTGCCCCGAGACGGAGCGATGCATGAGTGAACTGACCGCTACTGCCTCGTGCACCGCCTATGCGGCGGTGGTGGAGGCGAGTGGTGAGGTCGTTCCTCAGCCGCTTGTGGCGCGGCGGGTGGCCTGGCTGGCCGCTCTGGCCAGCGACCTGACCGCCCGCCTGGTGGCCGCCCGGTGGAATCCGGTTGATCTGGACGCTTTGGCGTCCGGGGTGGGGCCGGATGGGCGGGTGTTGCCGTCGAAGGGCTGGATGGCCCTGCGTCGGCTGGGCTGGGGCGTGGGTCCGCCCTCGGGCGTACATGTGTGCGATCGGGTGCTGCGGTGCGCCCAAGAGCAGGCCGCCCGTGCCTTGCGGCTGGCGCTGTACCGGCGCCGGCTGGTGGCGGCGATCGTGGCGACCTGGCCGCAGGCTACGGGTGCGCGCACCGGCGCGGAATGGGACGCGCTGCGCGCGCTGCTGCCGGACGGGGTGACGGCAGCGGACATCCGGAACCGGACCCGGCAGGTTCGCGCCTATCACGACGAGTATGGCGCGTTCCCGGCTGATCTGATCGAGTTGGAGGAGCCGCCGGACGTTGCGGCGCAGGTGGTCTTGGCGGCGGCCGACCGGCAGTTGGTGACCTTGGAGCGTTCTGGCAGTCGTAGCGCCCGACTGCGGGTGCGGCTTCCGCTGGTCGAGTTTCCCGCCTCCGGCAGGGACTGGGCGTGGCATGTGCTGCCGGTCGCGTTGCCGCCGACCGTCACGCCGGAGGCGACGTTGTTGACGCCCACTGCGCGAGTGAGCAAGGGTCGGGTGCGCGTTGACCTGCCGTTCCGGATCCCGATCGGTGTCGCGCCCGCCACGGGTCATACGGTCGGGTGCGGCTTCGACTGGGGCCTCAACACCCTCCTGGCCGGCACGGTAGGGGAGTTGGCCGATGGCCGAGTGATCAGTGATGGGCGGCCGTTCACCTACGACGCGAGCGGTGTGTCGGCCAAGTTGCACCGGTTGCGGGCCGAGCGTGAGCACCTGGCCGCCAAACACCGGCACCTGGAAAGGCTTCTGGCGGGCATCACGCCCGCCGATTCCCGCTACGCCGCGTTGCGTACGGCCTGGCAGCGCATCGGGGTTGAGCATGAGCGGTTGTGCGCCCGCTTCCGGAACCTGAACAAGGCGCTGGCCTGGTCGGCGGCACGCTGGGCGGTCGACCACGCCGTGAGCGCCGGGGCGACGATCATCTACCTGGAGGACCTGGCGACCCTGGAGGCGCGCGGGCGCCGGGGGAGCGTGAACGCGCGGCTGTCGGGGCAGATGCGCGGGAAGATCGTCGAGGCGATCCGGCACCTGGCGGCCAGACACTCCATCGCGGTGGTCACCGTCCCGGCGCGCGGCACCTCAAGGTACTGCCCCCGCTGCGGAGCCGGCACATCGATACTGAGGCATTGCCCGGCTCCGGATCGGGCCGGCGAACGGGGCTGGAGGTGGGCGTACTGCCCGGCCTGCTGCCTATCCTGTGACCGGGACTGGGCAGCGGCCGAGCGGATCCTCGCACGCGGCCTGCTCGGCCAAAACGCCACCCGCACCCACCGCTCCACCGGCGTGCGCACCATCCACGCCGTCGTGGAGGGCAACGTGGCCCGCGCCCGACCACGACGCAAACTCACCCGCGCGGCCCGGCGCGCCCGCCGCACCCGAGCAGACCTGCATCCCCGACCAGCAGCACGCGACAGAGCCAAGAACCGCCCCACCCCGAAACGACCCACCCGCACCCTCAACAACCCGATCAACAACCTGAACGACACCTCGGCCGTCCACTCAGCGAACAACCCGGCCGACCAAGCAATGACCTCCAGCCGTGTGCCCGACCGGCGCACGGTGCCCGCCCCACCGCCCACCAGCGGTGGACAGCGTCCGGCGGGCCATGCACCCAAGCCGGGACGGCACCAGCCGCACCGGACAGGGCATGTCAGGAACTCCCACCATCGGACCGGCTTCCACCACGCCAAAGCCACCCCCGTGCTCACGCTTGCCAAGCACGGGAGCGGCCCAAAGCAGGCTACGCCTGTCCGAGTTGCCTGATCCCTTCAGGGAACTAACAGGGAATTCAAGACGCTGATCTCCAAGTGCCCATCGGGGATCGACATCTCGGCCGGCTGACACCGGCCAACGAGAGGAAGCCCATGCTGCCCTGGTCCGACGAGCTGGCCGGTCGCCTCGACCACAACGTCATCGACAGCGTGCTGCTGCGCGGCAACCCCCTTGGGGATCCGCATGAGCGGCCCCTGTACGTGTACGTCCCCCCGGGGTACGACGATCACCCCGAGCGGCGTTATCCGACCATCTATGTGCTGCAGGGCTATACCGCGCATGTCGCCATGTGGTTCAACCGGACGCCGTTCCGGCGGACGTACCCGGAGCTGGCCGACGGCGTGTTCTCGGCCGGTGACGTGCCGCCCGCGATCGTCGTCTACGTCGACGCGTGGACCTCGCTGGGCGGCAGCCAGTTTCTCGACTCGCCCGCCACCGGCCGCTACCACTCCTACCTGTGCGACGAGGTCGTACCGTGGGTGGACGCCCACTACCGTACGCTGGCCGGCCGCGACCACCGCGCGGTCACCGGCAAGTCCAGTGGGGGCGGCGGGGCGATGGTCACCGCCATGCTGCGGCCGGACGTGTTCGGGGCGCTGGCCACTCATGCGGGCGACGCGCTGTTCGAGGTCAGTTTCCGGTCCGGGCTGCCGGTCGTCGCGCGGCAGCTACGCGACATGTACGGCGGTTCGTACGACAAGTTCCTGTCCGACTTCCGGAGCAGAATCGCCGGGACCAGGGACAGCGACCTCGAACTGCTGGAGATGTACGCCTACGCGGCGGCGTACTCGGCCGACGAGGACGGCACGGTCCGCCTGCCGTTCGACGACACGGGCGCCGTCATACCCGAGGTGTGGGAGCGCTGGCTGGCCCGCGACCCGGTGCTCATGGCGGCGCGGCCCGAGTACGCCGAGGCGCTGCGGTCGATGCGGGCGATCTGGGTGGATGCGGGCAACAAGGACGAGTACTTCCTGGACTTCGGCGCCACCGCGTTCCGGCGGGCGCTGGAGGTGGCGGGAGTGCCCGATGAGCGGATCTACTTCGAGCTCTTCGACGCCGGGCACGGCGCCATCGAGTATCGCTACCCGCTCGCCCTGGCCTGGCTGAGCCGCCGCCTCTCGCCCTGAGGCCCTCTGCCTCCCGTCTTGAGGTCCCCGCCTCTCGCCCTGAGGTCGGCGACAGCGTCAGGCCGGACGGGGTCCCGTTAGGCTGGCGGGCGTGTCTCGACTGGCGGCCTCTTTCCGGCTGATGGCGATGGCGGCGCCGTGGAGTCGACGGACGGATGTCGTGCTGGCGGATGTCGTGCTGGCGGGGACGTTGGCCGGGTTGTCGTTCGTGCCCGGGATCGCTCATCAGGGCGTCGATCTGGCGGACCTGCCGGACCTGCCGCTGGACGCGGTGGGAGTGCTGCTGATTCTGGCGCAGAGCCTGCCGTTGGTCATGCGGCGGCGGTGGCCCGCCGGGTGTCTGGCGGTGGTCGGCGGGGCGTTCATGGCGTTTCAGCTGCTGCGCTATCCCACGGCGTTCGCGGCGCTCGGGCTGATCGTCGCGTTGTACAGCGTGGGCGCCCACCTGCGGCGTCGGTCGTTCACCGTGGTGGCGGTGGTGGCGGTGGTGGCGTACGTGGGGCTCGCTGTCGCCCTGGACGAGTTGGGGTCGCCGGAACGTCCGCTGGACTACACGACCTTCCTGCTGTTCCTGGTGGCGTGCTGGGCCACTGGTGTCGTCGTACGGGAGCGGAGCGCCGCAGAGGCGGAGCGGGTACGGCTGGCCGAGGCGGCGGTCGTCGCGGCGGAGCGCGCGCGGATCGCGCGGGAGCTGCACGACGTGGTCACCCACCACGTGACGGCGATGGTGGTCCAGGCCGACGCGGCGCAGTTCCTGGCCGGGCAGCCCGAGCGGGTCACGACCGGCCTGGAGGCGATCAGCGAGACGGGCCGCCACGCGCTGACCGACCTGCGCTACCTGCTCGGCGCGCTGGACGGTACGCCGGACGCGGACGGAGAAGGCCGCGAGCCGTCAGTGAGCCGGCTGCCCGATCTGGTGGCGCGGACCCGGGGCGCCGGGCAGCCAGTGGAACTGGTCGAGGACGGACAGCCGGGCGCTATGGAGAAGGCCGCGGAGGTGGCCGCCTACCGGGTCGTCCAGGAGGCGCTCACCAACGCGGTGAAGCACGCTGCGGGCGAACGCACGCTGGTCCATGTGCGCCATGGCGAGGAGTGGATGGAGGTGGAGATCACCACGGACGGACCCAGCCGTCCCGGACTGGGGCGTGGTGGCGGGCGGGGGCTGGTCGGGTTACGGGAGCGCGTCAGTGTGGTCGGTGGTGAGCTGAGCGCCGGGGTACGGTCCGGCGGCGGGTTCACGGTTCGGGCCCGGATCCCGATGGGCCTGCGCTGAGCGCGATCCGGGCGCTGGGCTTGATGGCTTCGCAGGCTCCGGGCGCTGGGCTCGACGGCTTCGCAGGCTCCTGGTGCTGGGCCTGATGGCTTTCACCGGCTCTTGATGGCCTTACGGGCTCAGGTCGGCCGCGTCCTCGAGTTTCAGCCTGCCGCCTTGCTCGTACGCGATGCCGAACGCCGCCTCCCCCAACGCCTCCACGACCGCCTCGGTGACCCGCGTGATCTCGGCCGCCTCCGACGGCGCGGCGGGCGTCTGGTTGTGCTCGCGGACGCCCGCCGCCAGCCCCAGCAACCGGGCGGCCCGTTCGTGGCCGCCCCCGGCGGCCACGGCGGAGGCCAGGCCCTCCACGGCCCACGTCGCCGAGCGCGGGTCGCCGATGCGCTGCGCCGCCGTGAGCGCCTCCAGGTGCAGGTCCCTGGCGGTCGCGACGTCGCCGCGCCGCTCGATGAGGAAGCCGAGCTCGACGAGTGTGTCCGGCAGGTGCAGGGCGGGCTCGACGCCGGGACCCCTGGCGATCCCTTCGAGCAGGTGGTTCAGGCGCTGCTCCGCCAGGTCGAGGTGGCCGGCCCGGCGCTCGGCATAGGCGAGCCCCATCTCGGCCATGATCGTGGTCTCTTGATGGCCCTGCCCGGAGGCGATGTGCAGGGCCCGCCCGCACAGCTCCATGGCCCGCTCGAACTCGCCCGCCCCCAGCTCCATCCAGCCCAGCCACGCGGTGCGCCCGGCCACCTCCGGCCAGAGCCCGAGGTCCTCCGCCATCCGCAGCCCGTCGGCGAACAGCCGCCTGGCCCGTTCCGCGTCGCCCCCCATCTCGGCCAGCCCGCCGAGCCACTCCGTGGCCTGGAGCACTCCCCACCGGTCGCCGAGCTGCCGGAACAGCCGGGCGCTCTCCTCACCGTCGCGTTCGAGGGCCACGAAGTCCCGTCGCGTGAAGGCGTCCCGCGCCCGGCAGCTCAGGGCCGCGGCGATCCCCCACTCATCGCCCATGGCCCGGAACGTCGCCAGCGCGCTCGTCACCAGCTCCTGCCCGGTCACCATGTCGAGCGCCGACGAGCCGATAAACCACTCGGCCCTGGCCCGTACGCCCGGATCCGCCACCCGATCCACGGCGGACCGCCAGTCGATGTCCTCCCCCCGCATGACGGCGAACCCGGCCCGCCACGCCCCCGCCCTGGCCCGAGCCGAGCTCGACACACCGAAGTCCTGAACAGCGCCACCGTCACCAACAGCCCCCACCTCAGGAACAGCGCCGCCGTCCCCGATGGCCAGGGCTGACTCCAGGGACCGGCGCCCCTCGGCCAGCCGGCCGCGCAGCACCCAGTACCAGGCCAGCGCGTTCACCAGCGTCAGCGCACCGGCCGCGTCCCCCGCCGCCGCGGCCGCGTCGAGCGCCGCCCGCATGTTCGCGGCCTCCGCGTCCAGCCGCAGCAGCCACTCCCGCTGGGCGTGCCCGTAGAGAAACGGCTCAGCCTGTACGGCCAGCGCCGTGTAGTAGGCCGAGTGCGCCTGCCGTACCCGATCCAGCTCACCCGCCTCGGCCAGCCGCTCCAGGCAGTATTCGGCCACCGACTCCAGCAGCCGGTACCGCATGCCCCCCGTACCGTCGGCCACGACCACCAGCGAGCGGTCGACCAGCCGCGCGAGCAGGTCGAGCACGTCGAGCCCGTCCTCCGCGCAGGTCTCCTCCGCGGCCTCCAGCGTGCAGCCGTCGGCGTGGACGGCCAGGCGGCGCAGGACGGCGCGTTCGGGCTCCGTGAGCAGCTGCCAGCTCCAGTCGATCACCGCCATCAGTGTCTGCTGACGCGGCGGCGCGCCGCGCTGCCCGGAGGCGAGCAGCCGGAAGCGGTCATCGAGCCTGGCCACCACCCCGTGCACGCCGAGCGCGCGTACCCGCGTCGCGGCCAGCTCCAGAGCCAGCGGGATGCCGTCGAGCCGCCGGCAGAGCTGCGCGACCGCCCCGGCGTTGCCCTCGTCGAGCGTGAAGCCGCGGGCGGAGGCGGCGGCCCGCGCCACGAACAGCTGGGCCGCCTCGGACCGCGCCACCTCATCGGGGTCGGCGCCGGCCGGTACGTTCAACGGCGGCACGCTCCACAGCACCTCACCGGCCACCGCCAGCGGTTCCCGGCTGGTGGCCAGCACGCGCAGCCCGGGAGCGGCCCGCAGCAACCGGCCGGTCAGCTCGGCGACCCGCTCGATCACGTGCTCGCAGTTGTCGAGGACGAGCAGGAGTTTCCGGGAGCGAAGCGCGTCGGCCAGCCGGTCGACCAGGGGCGTCCCGTCGGACTCCTCCCGGATGTCCAGCGCCGCCGCGACGGTCTCCGCCACCGCCTGGACGTCGAGCGCCGCCGCCGCATTCTCCGCGACCGCCCGCCCGTCAATCGGTGCCCGCACGGCGAGGTCCGAGGGTCGCCCGTCGAGGTCCGGAGCGCGCGTCCCCCGGTCGAGGGGGGCCAGCTCGACCAGCCACGCGCCGTCCGCGTACGCGTCGGCGAGCCGGGTGGCGCTCTCCAGCGCCAGCCGGGTCTTGCCGACACCGCCGCTGCCGGTCAGGGTGACGAGCCGGTTGCTCTCCAGCAGGGTACGGACCTCCGCCAGCGCTCCGTCCCGGCCGATCAGGTCGCTGAGCGAGGCGGGCAGGTTCGTGACGGGCCGGTCGGCCGGGCTGCTCAGCGCCGGGTCCTGGCCGAGTATGGCCTGGTGCAGCGCGGCCAGCTCGGGCCCGGGGTCGAGGCCGAGCTCCTCGGCCAGCCGCTCGCGCAGGTCGGCGTAGCTGGCCAGCGCCTCGCTCTGCCGTCCCGCGCGGTACAGGGCCCGCATGTGTACGGCCCGCAGCCGCTCCCTCAGCGGATTGCGGGCCACCAGGTCACCGAGCTCGCCCACGAGCAGGCCGTGCTCGCCCAGCTCCAGCCGCGCCTCGGCCTGCTGTTCCAGGGCGGACAGCCGCTGCTCCTCCAGCCGGAGGATCGCGGACCTGGTGTACTCCTCGTCGGCGAAGTCGGCGAACGCCGGGCCGCGCCACAGCGCCAGCGCGTCGGACAGCAGCTCCGCCCTGGTCCGCGGGCTCTCGGCCGTCTCGGCGCGGGCCAGCAGGTCGGCGAACCGCGCCGCGTCGACCGTACCCTCGGCGGCCTTGAGCAGGTAGCCGGGCGCGCGCGAGACGATCAGGTTCTTGCCGCCCGGCTCGGCCTCCTCCAGCGCGCGCCGCAGCTGCGAGACCCGCACCTGGAGCGCGCCCGCGGACTTGGCCGGCGGTTCGCCCGCCCACAGGTCGTCCACGAGCCGGTCGGTCGACACCGGCCGGCCCTCCTCCACCAGCAGGTCGGCGAGTAGCGCGCGGACCTTCAGCCCGGGGATCGTGACGGGCTCCCCCTGGTCGGTCCATACGGCCAGCGGCCCGAGCACCCCAAAGCGCATAAGGGCCACCTTAAGCGGACGAGAAGTGGATCTGAAGGCCGCTCCAGCACCGTGAAGGCATGGGAAACACGATCAACAACCTCGCCGGACGACGGGAATGGCTCGGGCTGGGCGTCCTGGCCTCGGTGGCCCTGCTTCTCTCCCTTGACGGGAGCGTCCTCTACCTGGCGCTGCCGCGGCTGAGCGCCGGTCTGGGCGCGAGCGCGCCGCAGCAGCTGTGGATCCTGGACATCTATTCGTTCATGCTGGCCGGGTTCCTGGTCACGATGGGAACACTGGGCGACAGGATCGGCCGCCGCCGGCTCCTGATGATCGGCGCCGCCTGCTTCGGCGCCGCGTCCGTGCTGGCCGCCTTCTCGGTCAGCGCCGAGATGCTCATCGCCACCCGGGCCCTGCTGGGCGTCGCGGGGGCCACCCTGATGCCGTCGTCGATGGCGTTGCTGCGCAACATGTTCCGGGATCCGAAGCAGATGGGCGCCGCGATCGGGATCTGGTTCAGCTGCTTCATGGTCGGCATGGCGCTCGGCCCGCTGGTCGGCGGCCTGCTGCTGGAGCACTTCTGGTGGGGTTCGGCGTTCCTGCTCGGCGTGCCGTTCATGGTGCTGCTGCTGGCCACCGGGCGGGCGCTGCTGCCCGAGTATCGCGACCCGGCCGCCGGGCGGCTCGACCCGGCCAGCGTCGCGCTGTCGCTGACCGCCATCCTGCCGTTCATCTACGGGCTCAAGGACGTCGCCAGGAACGGCGTCAACCCGCCGGCCGTCGCCGCGCTCATGATCGGTGTGGGCGTCGGCGTGGTGTTCGTCCGCCGCCAGCGCCGTCTGGCCAGTCCGCTGCTCGACCTGCGCCTGTTCGGCAACCGCGCGTTCGCCGCCACCCTCGGGATCATGCTGCTCGGCGGCGTGGTCATGGCGGGCACCACGCTGATGTCCACGACGTACCTGCAGACGGTCGCCGGGTTGTCGCCCCTGAGCGCCGGGCTGTGGCTGGTGCCGCAGAACATCGTGATGATCGCCGCGCTGACGCTCGCCCCGGTCCTCGCCCGCCGGTTCGGGACGGCGTACGCGATGGCGGGCGGGCTGGTGGTCGGCGCCGTGGGGCTGTTCGCGCACACCCAGGTGCCCAGCGTCGGCGGTACGTGGCTGGTCGTGGCCGGCCTGATCCTCGCCTCCGCCGGGATCGCGGTGCCGATGGGCGCGGGCAACGGCCTGATCATGACGGCCGCCCCGGTGGAGAAGGCCGGATCGGCGGCGGCGCTCGGCGAGACCTCCGGTGAGTTCGGGGTGGCCGTGGGCGTGGCCGTGCTGGGCAGCCTCGGCACCGCCGTCTACCGTGGCCGGCTGCCGGACACGCTGCCGGTGGAGGGTGCCCGTGACAGCATCACCGCGGCGGTGACGGTCGCCAAGGATCTGCCCGGCGTACTGGAGGTCGCCAGGGACGCCTTCACCACCGGGCTGAACGCGGTCGCGGCGGTCGGCGTGGTGGTCTTCCTCGTCCTCGCCGCCGTCACGATCGCCGTGCTCCGCCACCACGACCGCGCCGCGCGGGCGGACAAGTCGGAGGTACTCGCCGCCGCATGACGCCCTCAGCCCAGCTCGGCCGCCTTGCGCAGCAGCACTGAGCGTTCGCCCTGGTTGGCGCACAGCCGGGCCGCCAGCTCCAGTTCGGCGCGTGCTTCCGGTTGCCGTCCGAGCCGGGCCAGCAGCTCGCCGCGTACGGTCGGGACCAAATGCGAGCCGGGGAGCCGGTCCGAGGCGATCAGCTCGTCCACGATGGCCAGGGCTCGCGCCGGGCCTGAGGCCATGGCCACGGCGACGGCCCGGTTGAGTTCGACCACCGGCGAGGGCGCGACCCGGCCGAGTGCCTCGTAGAGCACCACGATCCGGTCCCAGTCGGTCGCCTCGACCGAGGGCGCCGACGCGTGGGTGGCGGCGATCGCGGCCTGCAGGCCGTAGGGGCCGAGGCCGCGCGTCGATGCCTTGGCCAGCGCGGCCAGCCCACGGCGGATCGCCGAGAAGTCCCACAGCCGCCGATCCTGATCCTCCAGCAGGATCGGTGAACCGTCCGGGCCGGTCCGGGCCGGGAAACGCGCGGCCGTCAGCTCGCACAACGCCAGCAGGCCATGCACCTCCGGTTCGTCCGGCTGCAGCGCGGCCAGCGTGCGGGCCAGCCGGATCGCCTCGTAGGCGACGTCGGGGCGCAACAACCGGTCGCCCGACGTGGCCGTCGACCCCTCGGTGAAGATCACGTAGAGGACGCTGAGCACGCCGCCCAGCCGTTCCCGGCGCTCGGCGGCCGGCGGCAGCTCGAACGGCACCCCGGCCGCCGCGATCGTCTTCTTGCCCCGGGTGATACGGGCCTGCACGGTCGGCACGGGTACGAGGAACGCGCGGGCGATCTCCTCGCTGGACAGGCCGCCGACCACGCGCAGGGTCAGCGCCACCCGAGCCTCCGGGGAGAGCACCGGGTGACAGCTGACGAACATCAGCGCCAGCACGTCGTCATCGATCTTGTCGGGATCGATGTCGTCGTCAACCACCGAGTCGGCCGCCAGGTCGGCCGCCAGCAGGGCGTATCGGTCCTGCAGGGCGGTCCGGCGGCGGATCGCGTCGATCGCCCGCCGCCGGGCCGTGGCCATCAGCCAGCCGACCGGATTGGCCGGAGAGGCGAGCGGCCACGACACCAGCGCCTCGGCCACCGCCTCCTGGGCCGCGTCCTCGGCCAGCCCGAAATCGCCGGTGAACCGGGTCAGCGCGGCGACGATCCGCGCCGACTCGATCCGCCAGACGGCCTCGACATCAGCCGCACCCATCAGATCTGGCCGTTGCTCTCGCACCCGGCCCAGTCGTTGACGATCACTGGTCGACCTGCGGGACCTCGTCGCTCCCGGCCACCCGCCGGACCTCGATCTTGGACCCGGGGGCCGCCGGGACCCGCTTGGCCCACTCGATCGCCTCCTGCTTCGAGGCGACATCGAGCAGGAAGTAGCCCCCGAACAGTTCCTTGGTCTCTCCGTAAGGCCCGTCCGTGACCACCGGGGCCTCACCGCTGAAGTCGACCACGACGCCCCGGGCCGGATCATCCAGCCCCTCCGCCGCGAGGAGAACGCCGGCCTTGACCATCTCCTCGATGAACTGGCGGGTCGTGGCCATCATCTCGTCGATGTCGGCCATCATGGCCGCGTTCGACTCATCGGTGCCCCGCATGATCAGCATGTACTTCGACATCGCGTTCTCCTCATCCGGCGGGGCCGCCTCTCGGCCCTCACACCCACATGTCGAACGAGCTGCCCGCGGATCGACACGGTCCCGGAGAAATCTCTCGCCGCGACGTCGCCGATCCCTCCAACCCGCGTTTCGCCCATCAGATCGGCCCCTGAGCGGTGGCCGACGCGCGGACGCCATGCCGATCAGAAAGCTTAACGTCGCAGCTCTGGAAGGCGACAAATCCCGCCCTCTCCACACCGCGGAAAGGCGGCACGTGGTGTTTCCGTCAGGCGGGCCAGCCCAGGTCGATTCCCGCCAGGTCCGTGCGCGAGGAGACGCCCAGCTTCGGGTACGCCTTGTACAGGTGGAACCCCACCGTTCGCGGGCTCAGGAAGAGCTGGGCGGCGATCTGCCGGTTCGTGGCGCCCGTCGCGGCGAGCCGGACGACCTGCAGTTCCTGAGGGGTCAGCGTGTCGAGTGGTCTGGCTTGGCCGCCGGGCTCCGGCAGGTCGGCGCGGGCGCCGGTGGCGGCCAGTTCCGTACGGGCGCGTTCGGCCCAGAGGGTCGCGCCCAGCGCGGCGAACCGGTCCATCGCGGCACGCAGCCGCACTCCGGCATCGGACCGCCGGCGGCCCCGCCGCAGCCACTCGCCGTACAGCAACTCGGTCCTGGCCCGCTCGAACGGCCGCCCGCCCTGGGCGTGCCGCTGGAGCGCGGTGGTGTAGTGCGCCTCGGCCTCGCCGGGTGGGGCGAGCAGGGCCCGGCAACGGTACGCGACGGCGGCGGCCCACGGCTGGGCACTGGCCGCCGCCCAAGCGTCGAACCTGGCGAACGCCTCGGTGGCCAGTGACGGCTCGCCCAGGCGGACGCAGGCCTCGACGTAGTCGGCTATGGCGAAGGTGACGATCACAGTGTGGCCGAGCGGTCCGTCGAGGACCCGCGCCATCCGCTCGGCCACCGCTTCGTGGCGAGCGCGTACGAGGTCGAGCAGGGTCAACGCGCAGCCGCCCCAGCCGGATCCGTTGCGTTCCTGGGCGGCGCCCTCGGCCTGCTGAGCGAGCCCTACGCACCTCTCGTCATCGCCTTCTATGGCGGCGAGGCGGGCCAGGATGCCGTGCAGGTGGCGCAGCCGCCCGGCCTGCCCGGTGTCATGCGCGATCTGCCACGCCTCGGCACCTGACGCCGCCGCCTCCGCGTGCCGGCCGTGGAGGATTTGCGCCTGGGTGAGGAGTTGGAGGGCGTGCGGCAGAGCGCCGATCAGGCCCTGTTCGCGGTAGGTGTCCACCTGCGCGGCCGCCATCTCGCAGGCGGCGTCGTCGTCGCCGGTCATCAGGGCGCTGAACACGGCGTACGTCCCGATGACCCGGCCGGCGGCGGGCGTAGGAAGGCTCGCGCGTAGCGGCACGATGGCGGCGCGCAGGAGTGGGAGTCCGGCGGCCGGGTCTCCCGCGGCCACCCGTTCCATGCCGCGTACCGCTCCGGCCACCGTCGCGAGGGAGTCGTCGATCCCCGGGCCGAGAGCGGCCAGGAGCTCCGTGATCTGCCCGAGCGCGGCGCGGTCGCCCGCGAACCAGGCCTCACCGGCGGCGGTGGCGAGGAGGGAGGCCGCGTCGTCCGGCGCGTTCCCGGCGATGCCCGCCGCGGCCTCGATCAGGGTGTGCGCGGCCGGCGTCGGTCCGCCGTGTTCGGCGTCGACCGCGGCCCGTACGGCGGCCAGCCGGGCCAGCACCGCGGGATCCCCGGTCAGGCGCCGTCCCCGATCGGCGGCCGCGCCCGCGCGGGCCAGCTGCCCGGTGCCGATCGCCGCCTCGGCGGCCGCGGCCAGCCACTGAGCGCGCAGCCGCCGGTCGACGGTCAGCTGCGCGGCCCGCTCGTACGCGGTGGCGGCCGAGGCGTGGCTGCCGCGTTGCCGGGCACGGTCCCCGGTCGCGGCCAGTACGGCCGACGTCTCCTCGTCCGGCCCGACCGCGGCGGCGGACAGATGCCAGGCCCGGCGGTCGGCCTGCTCGTCGCCGTCGAGGACCCGCGCCAGCGCGTGATGGGCGGCCACCCGATGGGCGAGCGGCGCCTCGCGATACGCGGCGGTCTTGACCAGCGGGTGGCGGAACCGCAGCCGATCCTCCGAGACCCGCACCAGCTGGCGGCGCTCGGCCGGTTCCAGATCGGCCAACCCGGCCCCGAAGCCCACCGCTGCCGCGGCCCCGAAGCCAGCCGCCCGACCCCCGGAACCCTCCGCCATCCGAGGTCCAAAGCCCTCCGCCGCCCCGGCCCCGAACCCCTCCGCCGCCTCGAAGCTCTGTGCCGCCTCGAAGCTCTGTGCCGCCCGCAGGACGAGGTCCAGGTCGCCGGTGTCCTCGGCCGCGGCGATCAGGAGCAGCCGCTGGGTGCGTTCGGGGAGCAGCCGGATCGCGGCACGCAGCGACTGTTCGAGGCGGCCGGCCAGGGAGAGCCGGGGTGGTTGCAGGGGCAGCGGGCTCAGCCGGCCGGCCCGCTGCTCGGGAGTGAGGGTCCCGGCGAACTCCAGCAGCGCCAAGGGATTCCCCTCGGCCTCCTCGATCACCCGGTCCCGCGCCTCGGGCACCAGATCGGCCGCCACCTCGGCCAGCAGCGCCTCGCAGTCGGGCCGGGCGAGACCGGCGAGCCGCAGCTCGGGTACCCCGTCGACGGGCCGCTCCGTACCGTCGTCGCGAGCGGCCAGGATCATGGTGATCCGCTCGGCGCCCAGCCGGCGGGCCGCGAACACCAGCGCGTCCACCGAGGCACGGTCCAGCCACTGCACGTCGTCCACGAGGCACAGCAGGGGGCGTTCGCCGGCGAGGTCGGCGAGCAGGGTCAGCACCGCGAGGCCGACCAGGAACCGGTCCTGGGCCCCGCCCTCGCTCTGGCCGAACGCGCCGCGCAAGGCGTCCCGCTGGGCGGCCGGGAGCTCCGTGATGAGCTGCCGGGCCGGCCCCAGCAGCATGTGCAGGGCGGCGAAGGGCAGCTCGGCCTCGGCCTCGACGCCGGTGACGCGGAGCACCAGCGGGTCCCCGCCGGCTGTCCGGGCGATCTCCGCCAGCAGCGCCGATTTGCCGATTCCGGCCTGGCCGTACACCACGATGGCGTTGCCCTGGCCGGCCCCGGACTCGGCGATCATCTCCCGCAGGAGGGCGATCTCCGCATGTCGGCCGATCATGCTGCCCGACCCTACCTAACCGGCGACCGAATCCCGTGAGCCGCCCTCCCAGGTACCGGTCGCCGTGACGGATTCGGCCGGGGCGGCGCGGCCCTTACGGTCCTGAGTTATGGAACATGTGAGCCTGCAGCCGGTGGGGACCGTCGTCGGCGGGCGTACCGAGGCGTTCGACGACGACTGGAACACCGAGGAGGCCGTGATCCGGCTCGACGGGAGCCGCTTCGCGCCGGACTCCCTGGCCGGTTTGGAGGCGTTCTCGCACCTGGAGGTGGTCTTCCAGTTCCACCTCGTGGACCCGGCCTCGGTGAACACCTCGGCCCGCCGTCCCAGAGGCAACCCGGACTGGCCGCTGGTGGGCATCTTCGCCCAGCGTGGCAAGAACCGCCCGAACCGGCTGGGCGTCTCCCGCTGCCGCCTGCTCGGCGTCGACGGCCTCGACGTACGCGTACGCGGTCTGGACGCCATCGACGGCAGCCCGGTCCTCGATCTCAAGCCCTACATGGCGGAGTTCGGCCCGCAGGGCGAGGTCGTACAGCCGCACTGGTCGACCGAACTCATGCGTAACTACTACTGAGGGGACTCCACGTCATGAATGCCAAGCTTCCCGCCAGTACGGATGTCCTGATCGTCGGCGCGGGCCCGGCCGGTCTCTCCTTGGCCACGGCGCTGGCCGGGCAGGGGGTGGACGCCGTACTCGTGGACAAGGCGCCGGAAGGCGCGAACACCTCGCGGGCGGCGGTCGTGCACGCCCGCACCCTGGAGGTGCTGCGCGCGATAGACGTGAGCGACGAACTGGTGGCCGCCGGTGTCACCGTGCCCCGCTTCACCGTCCGCGACCGTGACCGGGTGCTGCTGACGGTGGGCTTCGACAAGCTGCCGACCGACTTCCCGTACACGCTGCTGGTCCCCCAGAACATCACCGAGCAGGTCCTGCTGAACCGGCTGCTCAGCCAGGGCGGCACGGTCCATCGCCCGCACGAGATCTCAATCGTCGAGCAGCAGCCCACCGGCGTCACCGCCAAGACCTCCGACGGCGAGCTGATCCGCGCCTCGTACGTCGTCGGCACCGACGGCATGCACAGCACGATCCGCGAGCAGAGCGGGATCTCCTTCACGGGCGACACCTATGCCCAGTCGTTCATCCTGGCCGACGTCCATCTCGACTGGACGGGACCGGCCGACGAGGTGGCGCTGTACTTCGCCCCGGAGGGGGTGACGGTGGTCGCGCCGCTGCCGGGCGGCCGTCACCGGATCGTCGCGACGATCGACGAGGCTCCCGAGCATCCCACTGTCGCCGACATCCAGGCGCTGCTCGACGCCCGCGGTCCCCACGCTTACCGGTCCATGGTCACCGGCCTGGTCTGGAGCTCCCGCTTCCGGGTCCACCACCGGCTGGCCGACCACTACCGGGCGGGCCGGCTCTTCCTGGCCGGAGACGCCGCCCACGTCCACAGCCCGGCCGGCGGTCAGGGCATGAACACCGGCATCCAGGACGCGCTGAACCTGGCCGGGAAGCTCACCGCGGTGCTGCGCGACGGCGCTCCGGAGACGGTCCTGGACGAGTACGAAGCGGAGCGCCGCCCGGTCGCCGAGGAAGTGGTGGCCTTCACGCACAAGATGACGAAGATCGCGACGGTGGGCAACTCGCCGCTACGGGTCCTGCGCAACACGGCCCTGCGCGCCCTGGACTGGATTCCAGCGGTCCACCACACGATGGCGATGAACCTGTCCGAGCTGGCCACGGCCGACAGGCACTGAGCTCACGCGGCCGCCGCCCGGCGCCCGCGCTGGGCGGCGAGCAGCATGCCCGCCGGAATCACCACGAGTATGAACGGCGTGGGCTCCAGCACCACGGCCGCGACCAGGCCCCACACGGCCACCCCGATCGCGATGTACGGTGGCGGCACCTGTCCGAGCCGCCCGAACCGGAGCACCAGCGCCCCCACCAGCCCGAGCGGCACGGCGAAGCTGCCCCACACCATCCAGAAGGCGCCCGCCGCCGGTGCCGGATCGCGAAGGCTGTCGAGCCCGTCCGCGCCCAGCCACAGCGCACCGCTGAACCAGTCCGGCAGGTGCTGGGCACTGATCACCCCGGTGATCAGCAGGTGTGCGGCGGCCAGGAACATGATGATCCCGCCCGCCCACACCACCCCTCTTACGGAAACATCAGTTTCGGAACTCATAGTTCCGTATAATGGATCTCCTTCCGCCTTCGCGCAAGCCTTTTCCGGAACTATGAGTTCCGTATACTCGCCGGCATGCCGGAACGAAAGCAGCCCCTGGGCCGCCCCCGGGACGACCGGGTGGACAAAGCCATCGCCACCGCCGCGCGCGAGCTGATCGCCGAGCACGGCTACGCGCAGCTGACGGTCGACACGGTCGCGACCAGGGCAGGCGTGGGCAAGGCCGCCATCTACCGGCGGTACGCCACCAAGCAGGAGATGATCTTCGCGGTGGCGCTGCACGACCTGGAGCTCGACACGCCTCCCGACGCGGGCTCACTCCGCGCCGACCTCGCCACTCTGACCCACCTCATGGTGGACCAGCTGGCCGCGCCGCCGCCCGGCGTGGTGCCCGGCCTGCTGGCCGACGTGCACGCGGATCCGGCTCTGGCGGCCAAGTTCGCCGCCACGTTCGTCGCCGCCGAACGTCGCTGCCTGGTCGAGATCCTCGACCGGGCGGTCGGGCGAGGCGAGCTGGCGCGGCGGCCCGAACCGGCGGTGGTGCACGCGCTGCTGCTCGGGCCGGTGTTCGCCTGGCTGTTCCTGCTGCTCGAAGACCGATCCGACCTGCCCGCCTTCGCCACGACCGTCGCCGACGCCACGGCATCGGCGCTCACTCGCGAGGAGGCCGGCTCTCGCGAGGAGGCCAGTTGAGGACAGGCGCGTTACCGGCTCACGCGCTGGGTGGCCGGTTGAGGGGTGGGGCTTTTCTGGCGGAGCCGCGGTAGAGGTCGGCGGCATAGCGTTGTTCGCCCTCGTCGAGCTTGGCGTTGGCGGCCGCCACCAGGTCGACGCCGAGCACGTCCGCCAGCCGTACCAGATAGAGCGTCACGTCGGCGAGCTCCGAGCGGACCCGGGCGAGCGCCTCGGGGTCGAGGTCGGCCGACTCGTCGGGGGTGAGCCATTGGAACTCCGCCAGCAACTCCCCCGCCTCCCCCGCCAGTGCCATGGCGAGGTTCTTCGGCGTGTGGAACTGCTCCCAGTCTCGCGCACGCGCGAACTCCCGCTGCCGTTCGGCGAGTGGCTCCAACTCGTTCATCACGCCTGACGACCTTAGCGGGCCGCGCGGCGCCCGCCGTCACCTGCCGAGGGGGCCATGGAGGTCGTGGTCACCTGTTGAGGAGGTCGTGGATCGCCTGGAAGACGGCATCGGGCCGGCGGAAGATGATGGAGGCGTGGCCGACATCGTCGACCAGGCGGTTCTCCCCGCGCGAAACCGAGGCGGCCAGCGCGTCATACAGTCGCCGCTTGCCGTCGATCTCCTCGCGCAGCAGCGATTCGGGAGTGCCCTGGGACACCGCTTCCTTGAAGGCGTCGATACCCGTGGCGGTGAGCACGATCAGCGGCACGTCGGGCAGCCGCCCCGCCCCGCGTACCTCGTCGTGGAGCTGGTAGCGGTTCGCCGCCTCCTGGGCGCCGATCCCTATCCATTCCGGGCTGACATGGCGTTCGACGAGCAGCTCGCGGGTGGCCGCCGGCCAGTCGGCCAGCACCTGCGTGAACAGGCCGCGGTAGAACTGAATGACCTCATCGGGCAGCTCGTCGGGAACCGCCTGGTCGGGGTCCCATTCGGCCCAGGTCTCGACCAGCTTCGGGGGCATGTACGCGTCGTAGTCCTCGTGTTCGGGTTCGACAAGGACCAGGCCCGACACCTCGCCGGGGAAGCGCTGCGCGTAGTGGCGGGCGTACAGGCCGCCGAGGGAATGGCCGACCAGCAGGTACGGCGCGGGCACCCCGGCGACCCGCAGCAGCTCGCGCAGCTCGTCGGTGACCTCGGTGGAGGTGCGCGGCAGCTCGGCCCGGTCGCTCCACCCCGTTCCGGCACGGTCGTAGAGCACGCTCGTGGTGAGCTCGGCGGCCCGCTCCTGGACGTTCAGGAAGTCCATGCCGGACGATCCGGCTCCAGGCAGGAACACCACCGCCGGACTCCCGTCGCCCGATCGATGCAGCGGCAACCGCCGCCCTCCCACCTCGTAGAACCGCCCCAATGGAAGCGTCGGTTGATCCTTCATCGCTGAACCCCTCCTGGCAATGAGTTGCTTTCCCAAGTTTGGGAACAGTACCAGATATGGGATCGTAGCCAGATGGACACGCTTGACTTGCTCCTGCACCCGGTTCGGCTGCGCATCGTGCACGCCATGTCCGGCGGACTGACCCGCACCACGTCCGACCTGTGCGCTCGCCTGCCCGACGTCCCCAAGACCACGGTGTACCGGCACGTGGGCCTGCTGGCCGAGGCGGGAGTGCTGGAGGTGGAGGGCGAGCAGCGGGTGCACGGCGCCGTCGAACGCCACTACCGGCTACGCCGAACGCGGGCGGTGATCGATCAGGACGCGGCCGCGTCGATGTCCTTGGAAGACCACCGGCACGGCTTCGCCGCGGCCATGGCGGCCCTGCTCGCGGAGTTCAACGCCTATCTCGACCGAGAGAACGCCGACCCGACGGCGGACTCGGTGTCCTACCGCCAGTTCCCGCTCTGGCTCAACCAGGACGAACGCACCGAGATGATCAGCGACATGGTCGGCGTCATCATGCCCCGGCTGCGGAACCAACCCGCACCGGACCGCAGCCACCACCTGCTGAGCACGATCTTCTTTCCGACCGAGGATCCACAGCCGGAAAGTCACCAACCTCAAGGTGAGTAGGACGGGGCTCAGAGCCAGCCGGCGTCGCGGGAGATGCGGATGGCGTCGATGCGATTGCGGGCGCCGACCTTGTTGATCGCGTTCGACAGGTAGTTGCGTACGGTGGCCTGCGACAGCGAGAGATCGGTGGCGATCTGGGCGACGCGGATGCCGGTGGCGGCGGCGCGCAGGACCTCGGTCTCGCGAGGGGTGAGCGGAGTGCTGCCGGTTTCCAGGGCGGCGGCGACGAGTTCGGGGTCGATGACGCGTTCGCCGCGGGCTATGCGGCGGATGCCGTCGGTGAGGGCGTGGGCGGGGGCGTCCTTGACGATGAAGCCCCTGACGTGGACCTTCAGAGCGCGCAGGAGGTTGCCGGGCTGGCTGAGGCCGGTGAGTACTAGGGTGCGGCAGGCGGGGAGCCGGGCGGACAGTTGTTCGGCGGCGGACAGGCCGTCCAGGCCGGGCATGTCGATGTCGAGGACCGCCACGTCGGGGTGGACGCGGAGGGCGGTGGCGAGGACCTCGTCGCCGCGTTCAATCTCGGCGACGACCTCCATGTCGTCCTCCAGGGACAGCAGGGCGACCAGGGCTGAGCGGATCATGTGCATGTCCTCGGCGATCAGCACGCGGATCACGCGACCTCCTCGGGGACTTCTACCGACAGCCGGAACAGGCCGTCGTGGGCGGTGGTGAGCCACGTGCCGGAGGCGGCGCGGGTCCGCTCGGCCAATCCGGAGAGCCCGGTGCCGGACGGGGCGAGGGGGGATGGGGTGCGGGTCAGGTCGGCTGCCCCGGAAGGAGGCTGGGCGCCGTCGTTGACGATCTCCAGTCGTACCGTGCCCTGGTGGTGGGTGAGGGTGATGGCACAGGTGCGGGCGTCACTGTGACGTAGCAGGTTGGTGGTGCCTTCGCGGATCGCCCAGGCCAGGGCGTTCTGGGCGGGGCCGGACAGGGGCGGCAGGTCGGCCACGTCCAGGCGGGTGTCGACGCCGGCGGCGCCGAGCAGGGCCGCGGCGCCGTCGATCTCGGTGCGCAGCGATACGGAGTGCTCGTCGCGGGTGATCGCGCGTACATCCCGCAGCGCGTCCCTGGCGACGCCGGTCAGGCTCTCGACCTCGGCGCGGGCGGCGGCGGTGTCCTTCGCGAGCAGGCGGAGGGCCAGGTCGCCTTTGAGAGAGATGGCCGACAGGCTCTGGCCGAGCAGGTCGTGCAGGTCGCGGGAGACGCGGACGCGTTCCTCGCCGACGGCGGTGGCGGCCAGCTCGGTGCGGGTGGCCTCCAGCTCGTTCAGCAGCCGGACCAGGCGGGCGCCGCCGACCAGCGTGCCGGCGTACAGGATGAGGCTGAACAGGGCGTACGCGCCCAGGAGAAGTGCCTGGGGGATGGTGTGGGCGTCGTCGCGCAGCATGGCGATCACCTCCTTCGCCGGGTTGTGCAGGAGCTGCGCGATCACCGCGAACAGCATCAGACGGCCGCGCAGCAGCATCACGATCGAGGCGAGGGCGAAGGTGGTGAAGGCCTGCCAGTTCGAGCCGAACCACCACAGGGGGACGTTGGCGAGGATGACGAGCGCCGCCAGGGTCCAGGGCCAGCCCGCCGCGCGTTCGCCTCTGGAGGCGGCCAGGCTGTGTCGCAGGCTCAGGCAGAGGGCCAGGGCGCAGGCGACGGTGGCGGTGACCGGGTTGCCGGGTGGGCCGTCCATGCCGAGGGTCGTGTAGACGGGGACTTGTACGGCCAGCAGGACGTGCAGGGCGATCAGCGGCCAGAGGGGGTGGCGCACGACCCACCGCGGCACGGTCGGCGGGGTCATGGGCGGGCCTCGGACGTGTGGATGTGGGGACGCACGTCGATGGTTTCGATGGTGTCGTCGGCGCGCACCTCCAGGCGTACTCCGTCGGTCAGGACGGTTGCCGTGATCGTGCAGGTGCTCACGCCGTCGGTGCGCAGCAGGCCGGTGACCGTCGCGCGCAGGGCCGCCCGGGGCCGCGGTGCGATCGTGTCGGGGATGCCCGTGCGGGGCAGCTGCAGGCGGGTCTCGATACCGGCCGCGGCGAGCAGGGTGGCGGCCGTGTCGAGTTCGGCTCGGAGGGACGGCCGGCGGTAGCCGCGTACCCGCTGCCTGGCCTCGGCGAGCGTACGCCGGGAGTCGTCGGCGAGCCCGGCCAGCTCCGCCTCCAGCTCAGCCCGCTTGTCGAGCGGGGTCGTCAGCAGGTCTGCGGCATGTGCGCCGCGGGCCGCGAGGGACTCCAGGGCGGTGCCGAGCGTACGGCGGAGGTCGTCGTCGATGCGGCGCCGCTCCTGTGCGACCGCCCGCTGGGCGAGCACCTCCCTGGCCGACCGCAGGCGGACGAGGGCGGCGGAGAGCCAGACGAGCAGGAGTACGGCCCCGCTGCCGCAGAGCTCCGAGAGAGTGAGCCACGGCGCGGCGTTCCATGGCAGGCCCAGCAGCAGGGCGGCGGGCGCCCCCGCGATCACCAGCGACAGGTACGCGACGAATGACCACGGGCCGGGAAGGACCAGGACGGCCGACACGGCGAGGCTCGCGTAGGTGCGCGGCCACATGTTCCCGGCCAGTGGAGTGACGGCGAGGATGATGACGGCCATCACCGCGAATGACCAGTGGCCGGCCGGGGGCCGGATGGCGCGTGCCGCGTACCATACGTGGCGCAGGTGCAGAGGCAGGTACACCGCGGTCGCCGCGAGGCTCCACAATCCGGTGCGGGCGTCGTTGCCCAGATAGCTGAACGACAGCGCGACCTGCAGCACGGGCAGCAGGCCGCTGCAGGTGACCGCGCCGACCGGAGCCAGCCGGACGACGCGGTCGGATCGCCAGAACTCCACCAGCCGAACCACCCCCCGTCCACGTGTCCCGGCTGACCAGGGTAGGTGGCCCGGCCGGGTGGCGGCCACCAGCGGCGGCCTGGCCGGGGAGAGGAGGAGGGTCATGGCTTGGCCACGCCTACGCGCCTGCCTCGTCGGCGTCGATCACACGGCCGAGGTTGTCGAGCTCGTTGGCGCGGCCGGCGGCCAGCCGCTGGGTCCACTCCTCGTCGTGCATCGCGTCCGCCGTCATCGTGACGCGGACGCCGCCCTCGACAGTCTCGAGCTCGACCACGGTGAGGAAGTCGTACGGGTCCACGCCGGGGATGAAGTCGGCGAGCGAGGTGTAGGAGAGCGAGGTGTAGGAGAGCCTGCCCGGCTCCGACACCTCGACGAACTTCTTGCGGGATTCGGTGCTCAGCGGCATCCCGTGGCTCTCCATGAACGCGATCTGCTCCGGCGCCGTGGCGGTCATCGTATAGCTGAGGTCGCCGCCGGGCCGCAGGTCGAGCTTGCCGACCTCGACGGTGAAGCCGTCCGGCGACCACCAGGAGGCGATGCCCTCGGGGGTGGTCCACAGCCGCCAGACGTGCTCGGGGGTGGTCGGGTAGGTGCGCGTGATACGCACGCTCTCGTTGGCCAATGTCATGGTCTGCTCCCTGGCAAGTGGGTGATGAACCCAACCCTGCACCCCCGTCGGCCAGGACAAACAGATGCAGATGTCACTTAGCGCCCCGTGTATTTTGCGTTGACGCGCAAGGACTGAAAGACAAGTTCAGAGGTCGGCGTCGTGGACGAGGATGGCGGCCTGGACGCGGTTGGTCAGGCCGAGTTTGGCCAGTACCCGGCTCACGTGCGCCTTGACCGTCGCCTCCGACAGGCGCAGGTCGCGGCCGATCTCGGCGTTCGACAGGCCGCGGGCGAGGGCTCTGATCACGTCCTCCTCGCGGCCGGTGAGCGCGGCGAGCTGCCTGCGGGCCGAGTCCGACCGCGAGGGCGCACGGTCCACGAACGCGTCGATCAGCCGCCTGGTGACCGACGGGGAGAGCATGGCCTGGCCGGCGGCCACCGTACGGACGGCGGCGGTCAGGTCTCTCGGGGGCGTGTCCTTGAGCAGGAAGCCGACCGCGCCGAGCCGCAGCGCCTCGTGGACGTACTCGTCCAGGTCGAACGTGGTCAGCATGACGATCTTGGGCGGGTCCGGGGCGGCCAGCACGCGGGCGGCGGCGGTCAGGCCGTCGGTGCCGGGCATCCGTACGTCCATGAGCACCACGTGCGGCCTGAGCCGGGCCGCCGCCCCGACGGCCTCCTCGCCGTCCCTGGCCTCGCCCACCACCACGATGTCGTCGGCCGTCTCCAGGATCATCCGCAACCCGGACCTGACCAGGGCCTCGTCGTCCACGACCAGCACCCGGATCATGCCGCGGCCCGCACGGGGATGTCGGCGGTGACGCGGTAGCCGCCCTCTTGTCTGGGGCCCGCCGCCAGCGATCCCCCGAGGAGCTCGACACGCTCACGCAACCCCGCCAGCCCCCACCCCGCCCCGGGCAGCGCCTGCCTCGCACCCGACTCGTCCGGTAGTGACCGCTCCGCGACCGGCCCGTCGGCGGTGCCTCGGTTCAGGATCTCCACCTGGAGTGTGTCGTTCAGGAAGCGCACATGTACGTCGGTGTGGGCGTCGCGGGCGTGTTTGTGCACGTTGGTGAGTGCCTCCTGAACCACCCGGTAGGCGGTCCGTTCCACCGTCGAGCCGAGTGCGCGCGGCCGGCCATGGTCGTGCCTGCGCACCGAGATGCCCAGTGCGCGCGACTGGTCGAGGAGCCGGTCGAGGTCGGCCAGCGTGGGCTGCGGGCTGAGCTCGGCGGGCTGCTGGTTCGAGCGCAGTACGCCGAGCAGCTCGCGCAGGTTGGCGAGCGCCTCCCGGCCGATGTCGCCGATCATGGACGCCGTACGGGCCGTGGGCTCGTCGGCGGCCCGCACCTCCAGGGCCCCCGCGTGCAGCACCATCAGCGAGACCCGGTGCGCGACGACGTCGTGCATCTCCCTGGCGATGCGCGCCCGTTCCTGGGCCCTGGCCTGCTCGGCCCGCATCACCTGCTCGCGTTCGAGCCGGTCGGCCCGCTCTCTGGCGGCGGCCAGCACGTCGCGCCGGGCCCGGGTCCAGAGCCCGAACACGAACGGCAGTCCCACCAGGGCCATGGCCATCAGCGCCACGTTGGCGGGGGTCGCCGTGACCATCTCCCGGCGTCCGCCGATCAGGTCGCCGATGACGACGGCCGCGCCGAGCGCCGCGGCGGTGCCGCCCAGGTAGCTCGCGATGCCGCGAGCCCCGCGCAGGGTCGTACCGGCGTAGTAGGAGGCGACCATCAGCGGCGGCCACATCACCAGCCACACGTAGAAGACGGCACCGAGCACGGCGAGCGGCCACCAAGACCGCCGCGCCCACCAGGCCGCCACGCCCGCGGCGGCCGCCGTCGTGACGAACACCGGCGACGTCAGGCCGTCGGTCTGATCGAACGGCACCGCGGACACCACGAACACGGCCGGCCCGAGCAACACCGGCAAGCCGCCCTCGATCCGTCTGCTCACCTGCATGTTCGCCAGCCTATGGCGCGACGCGGGGCCGCCGCCCGAGCCGATCGTCGATCGGGACCACTACGAAAGGAGGGGGTGCCGGTCGACTTCCCGGGCAAGCCGGGCCGGTGGGTACGGGCCCAGGCTGGGCCGCATGAAACGACACCTGATCGTGGCCCTGGGCGTGGCCCTGCTGGCGACGCCGACCGTACAGGCACAAGCACAGGCAGAAGCCGAGACCGCGGGCACCTCGTTGCCCGCGCCCACCGGGAAGTACCCCGTGGGGCTGGCCTCCCTGCATCTGGTCGACACCGATCGTCCCGATCCGTGGGTGCCGCAGGACGGGGCGCGGCAGCTCATGGTCTCCCTGTGGTACCCGGCCGCTAAGGCGGGCACGCGGGCGGCTCCCTACGTGACGCCGCAGGAGTCGGCGCTGATCGTCAAGCCTTATCCGAACGTCCCCGCCGACACGCTCGCCAAGACCCGGACGTACGCCACAGTCGACGCGAAGCCGCTCACCCGCAGCCTGCCGCTCGTGCTCGTGTCGCCGGGTTTCAGCTTTCCCCGCGCGACGATGACCTCGCTGGCGGAGGACCTGGCCAGCAAGGGGTACCTGGTCGCGGCCGTCGAGCACACCTATGAGTCGGTGGCCACCACGTTCCCCGACGGGCGGACCACGACCTGCGCCGCGTGCGCGGGTGAGAACACCGAGGAGAGAGGGGCGGCGATCGCGAAGAGCCGGGTGATCGACCTGTCGTTCGTGCTCGACCGGCTCACCGCGAAGACCGGCTGGGGACGGCTGGTCGACAGGTCGCGGATCGGCGTGGTCGGCTTCTCGGCGGGCGGCAACGCAGCCCCGCAGCTCATGGCCGCCGACAAGCGGGTGCGCGCCGGGGTGAACCTCGACGGGAGCTACAACCCGAAGCAGCCCACGGGTACGGTACGCGGGCCGCTCCTCATGATGGGCACCAAGGAGAACCACACGCCGGCCGGTGACGTGTCGTGGGTCAACTGGTGGCCGAAGGTGAACGGGTGGAAGCGCTGGCTGTCGGTCGCGGACACGGACCACGCCTCGTTCACCGACTACGCGGTGATCAGGCCGCAGGTGGGCCTGCCCGCACCGGCGCTGGACGGTGCGCGCGCCGTGTCGATCACCCGGGCGTACGTCGGCGCCTTCCTCGACCGGCACCTGCGCCGGCAGCGGGAGCCGCTGCTGGACAAGCCGTCGAAGGACTTCCCCGAAGTGACGTTCTGGCCTGAGACCGCCTCGCGGCGCTGAGGCTCACAGAATCCCGAGATCGTCGCCGAGGGCGGGGCCTCAGAGAGCCCCGAGGGCGTCGGTGAAGGCGTCGACGGTGGCGGCGATGTCCGCCTCCGTGTGTTCCGTGGACATGAACCACAGGCCACGCGGCACCATGTTGACTCCGCGTTCGAGCAGCGCCGCGTGCAGCCGGGCCATCATGGCCCGGTCGGTGGCGGCGAAGTCCCGGTAGTCGCGTACGGCACGGGCGTCGGTGAAGTACGTCTGGAAGACCGGCCCCGGCCCGGCCACGAGCATCGGCACCCCCGCCTTGTCCGCGGCCGCCCTGAGGCCCTCCATCAGCGCTTCGCCGCGTGCGAACAGGGTGCCGTAGACCTCCTCGCGCCGCTCGTCCAGGATGCGGAGCGTCGCCTCGGCCGCCGCGATGCCAACGGGTTGGGAGTTGAACGTGCCCGCGTGCGCGACCTTTCCGGCTGAGATGTGGTCCATGACGGCCGCCTTGCCGGCCAGCGCGGAGACCGGCATGCCTCCGGCCATGGCCTTGCCGAAGATCGAGAGGTCGGGGGTGATGCCGAGATACTCCTGGGCGCCGCCGGGGGCGAGCCGGAAGCCGGTGATGATCTCGTCGAAGATCAGCAGGGTGCCGTGGCGGTCGCAGAGCTCGCGTACCGCCCGCAGATAGCCGGGGTCGGGTTCGATGGCCCCGGTGTTGCAGAGCACCGGCTCGGTGATGATGGCGGCGATCTGGCCGGCGTGCTGGTCCATCAGGCGGGTGAGGGCGTCGAGGTCGTTCCACGGGCAGATGATCAGGTCGTCGGAGTGGCCGTGCTGCTGACCCGCCGTACCCGGCACGGCGACCGGCGCGGCGGCGGGACCCGCCAGGTCGACGGCGGGGTGCACGCTGTACAGGACGGGGTCCAGCCAACCGTGGTAGTGGCCCTCGAACTTGAGGATCTTGGACCTCTCGGTGTAACCACGGGCCAGCCTCAGGGCGGCGTGCACCGCCTCCGAGCCGACGGTGTTGAAGCGGACCCGCTCGGCCGAGGGCACCATGGCGCACACTCGCTCGGCCACCCGGACCTCGGCCGCGTGCTGGGCCGAGTAGACGATGCCACGAGTGACCTGCGCGGCGACCGCCTCCGCCACCGGGGCCGGGCAGTGGCCGAGCAGCGCGGGGCCCTGGCCGAGTACGTAGTCGAGATAGACGTTGCCGTCCACGTCCCAGATCCGCGCGCCGGCCGCTCGGTCGACGTAGAGGGGGACACCGGCCGTACGGCGGGCATCGCTGGAGACGCCGCCCGCGATGAAGCGCTGGGCGGTGGCGTACAGGTCGCGGCTGACGTCCAGATTCCGGGTCATGGGAATCATCAAACGGCGACATATCGCCCGGCGACAAGAAAGAGGGCAAGAAGAGGGTCGAGAGTGCAAATTTCGGTGCTTGTGGAGGTCGCGGGCGCTTGGTGGGCTTGCAGGCATGTTTCTCGGACGTATTCGACGGGCTCCATCCAGTCCGGTCGAGCTGGTGGCCCGGCGCGCCGGCGGCGAACTGCTCAGCCTCTCCGGCCTGGGCGACGACCCCGTGGTCCTGCTGGACTCTCTCGGGCTTGAGCAGCTCACCGAAGAAGTGGACCGGCGCTGGTCCTCGGGCCCGACACTCGACGAATCGGCGGTGCTCTTCGAGCCGCCGGTGGCCACCTGTACGAAGATCTGCTGTCTGGCCCTGAACTACCTCGCCCACGCGCAGGAGAGCGGCATGGAGGTGCCGCCGGAGCCGGTGCTGTTCTTCAAGCCGCCGTCCGCGCTCACCGGACACAACCAGCCGGTGGTCGCCCCGGCGCGTACCCGTCACCTGGAACACGAGGTGGAGCTGGCGGTCGTCATCGGCAAGGTGACCCGGGACCTACCGGCGGAGCGCTGGCAGGAGGCGGTCGCCGGCTACACCGTGATCAACGACATGACGGCCCGCGATCTGCAGCTGGCCAATATCTCCCGGAACGTGCCATGGGACCAGTCGAAGGGGTTCGACACCTTCGCGCCGGTGGGTCCGTACCTGGCCACGGTGGACGAGGTGCCCGATCCGCACAAACTGGAGCTGACGCTGGAGGTGGGAGGCGAGATCAGGCAGCGGGCCAACACCGGGCAGATGGTATTCGGCCTGCCCCGGCTGATCGCCGACCTGTCCGACGGCATGACGCTGCTGCCGGGCGACCTGATCGCGACCGGCACCATAGCCGGCATCGCCCCGCTCAAGGACGGTGACACCATGCGGGCGACGGTGGCCGGAGTCGGCACTCTCGTGAATACGGTCCAATTTCGGTCCGCCTAAAGTAGAGCCATGACCTATGCCGTGGCCGCGCTCGTGGATCTCGATGACTTCATGGCTGCCGAGCAGGCCCGAGGGCGGCCGTGGGCACGCCGCCAACTCGGGCATGCCGACCAGGTGGTACGGGCCGCCGCGAACGGGCGCCCGGGAGCGATGTGCCGTCCGCAACCTCCGGAGGAGTGGCTGGTCCTGCTGACCGGCGACGATCCGGACGCGCTGATGTCCGCCGCGGCCGAACTGGCCGAGGAGGTACGCGCCCGGATGGTCCGCGAGACGGTGTGGACCGCCACGGTCAGCCTGGGCGCGCCGAGCCTGGCCTCCGGAGCGGCGGAACAGGACGCCAGGCGGGTCAACGACTACAAGCTCGTCCTGGGCGGCGACCGGGTGATCCCCCCTCCCCCGCACGGTACGGCCGCCCTGACGCCTCCGGTCCGGATCGAGCAGGAACTCGCCAGGACGGTACGGGCCGGCGATCGCAACGGCGCGGCCGGGTTATTGGCCAGGTGGGTGGACAGATGCGCGAGCGAGCGTGACGTCGACCCGCGAACGCTGCGCAACTGGCTCATCGGCGAGCTGCTCTTCGTGGCGGACGTGGCCAACCGGGCCAGACTGGCCGACGGGTCGACGGACTGGGTGGAGGCCTGCGCCCGGCTGCCGATCGAGGACATCCTCATGGTCGGCGACATCCACGAACGCTCGTACCTGCACATCTGGCTGCGGGAGACCCTGGGCCGGCTGATGCCGCCGCCGTCCCGCCGGGATGTGCTGGCGCTGGCCGAGGCGTACATGGCCGAGCACTACACCGACCCCGCCCTGCGCCTGGCGACGGTGGCCGGGGCGGTGAGCGCGAGCCCGTTCTACATCTCGCACCTGTTCGCCGGGGAGCGGCGGACGACGTTCCTGCGCCACCTGACCGGGCTACGGCTGCGGCACGCGCGCAGGCTGCTGTCCACCTCCGTCCTGCCCATCGACGTGATCGCCGCGCACACCGGCTATCCGAGTACGAAGGCGCTGCGCGCCGCGTTCCGGCGGCACGTCGGCTGCTCTCCGACGGAGTATCGCCGGAACAGATTCCAGTCCGGACCGTGACCAGGGAGTGAGGCCCAAGATGGATGTGGCGATCGACGGCGGCCAGACGGGGCTGCGGCTGGGCCTGGCGGTGGCCGGACGGATCCGGGAGGTTCGGGAGGTCCCTGGCCTGTCTTACGCGGAAGGCTCACCGGTCGAGGCCGTCCTCGACCGGATCGGGGCGGGCTGGGGTGAGGTCGACACGATCTGCCTGGGGTTGACCACGATCCTGGACGATCCGGACAAGCTGGCCGCCCGCCTCCTCACGATGGCCCGGCGCGTGCTGATCACCACCGACGTGGTCACCTCGCACGCGGGCGCGTTCTCCGGCGGGCCGGGTGTGGTGCTGGCCGCGGGCACCGGCGCCATCGCCCTCGGTATGGGTCCGGGCGCGGGCGTGGGTGGCGAGATCCGGCAGGTGGATGGCTGGGGCTACCTCTACGGCGACGCGGGCAGCGGGTTCTGGATCGGTCGGCGCGGGCTCGACGCGGCCTACCGAGGGTTCGACGGCCGGTCCGCGTCGGGCCCGCTCACCGCGAGCGCCCGCGCCGTCTTCGGCGATCTCGCCGAGCTCCCCGCGAAGCTCTACCTGGCTCCGGACGCGGTGGCGCGGGTCGCGCGCTTCGCCGTACACGTCCTGGAGCTGACCGAAGACCCTACGGCCCGTGCCATCGTCGAGGAGGCGGGCCGCGAGCTGGCGAGCACGGTGGCCGCCGCCGCCCGCTGTTTCCCGGCAGGTGCCACGGTGCCCGTCGCGTGGACCGGCCGCCTGTTACGCGACCCCGTGCTGCGTGCCGGGTTCGAGGCCGAGCTGGCGCGGCGGCTGCCCCAGGCCCGCCTGTGGCCCCCCACGGGTGACAGTCTGGCGGGCGCCGCCCTGCTGGCCGCCGCCGATGACCCCGGCCGCTACAACACGATGATCAGGACGGTACGGCGATGAGAGTGGGATACGGCAGAGTCGAGTTCACCGTGCCGGACGGCACTCCGATGGGCGGCTACCTCGACCGCCCCGGGCCGTCCACCGGTCGGCTCGACCCGCTGGAGGTCAGCGCGGTCACCTGGTTCGATGGAGAGCGCCGCTTCGCGCTGGCCACCGCCGACGCCATCTGCGTCAACGAGGATCTGGCCCGGCGAGCCAGGCAGTTGGCGGGCTGCGAGCTGTGGCTCGCCGCCAGCCATACGCATGCTGGGCCCGAGACCGGCTGCGTGCCGGGCGGCGGGCCGACGCCGCAGCCGTGGCTCGACCGGATCGCCGAGGCGACCCAGGCCGCCGTACGCCAGGCGATCGACGGCGAGCGGCCGTGCGCGGGCACGGTGCACCACGGCGAGCTACGCGGCGTCGGCGCCGACCGGAGCAGGCCGTCGGCGGAGGCAGTGGTGCCGCTCGACCTGGTCGCCATCCGAGCAGATGGGCTCGCCGGAGTCCTGGTGGTGCTGCCCGTCCACCCCACCGTGCTGCCTGCGGCGAACCGTCTGACCAGCGCTGACCTGGTGGGGGCCGTACGCCGGAGCCTGCGGGAAACGCTCGGCGAGGACGTGTGGGTCGTGGTCGCCACCGGCGCGGCCGGCGACATCAGCACCCGGCACACCCGGCGGGGCCAGGACACGGCCGAGCTCGACCGGCTCGGCGCGGCCGTCGCGGATCGCTGCACCGAGCTGCTCGCCGGGCCGGCAGCCCAGGGCTGGTCGGCGGATTCGCGGATCTCCTCGGCCGAGCGGCGCCTGACGCTCCAGCCCGCCTCCGTGGCGGCCGACCCAGCGGCGCTCACCGCCGACTACGAGGCGGCGCTGGCCGCAGGCGACCCGGTCGCCACCCGCCTGGCCCGCAGCAGGCTGGAAGGCGTACGGGCACGCAGCGGGCCGGAGGGCGTGGCCGCGCCCAGCGCTCTTCCAGCCCCGATCGGTGTGACCGTGCACGCCGCTCGTCTCGGCGGGCTCGCCATGGTCGGGCTGCCCGGCGAGCCGTTCCTCGCCGTCGCCGAGAGCCTGCGCGCCCCAGATCACCGGGAGCCGGTGGTGGTCCTGGGCTACGTCAATGGCTATCCCGGCTACCTGCCCACGATCGACGCCTACCAGCGGACCGAGTATGAGGTGCTGGCCAGCCCGGTGGCCCCGGGCAGCGCCGAGTTGCTCGCCGAGACCGCACGACACCTCCTGGAGGAATCTTGATCGACCAGAACGCGTACGCCGAAACCGCACGAAACGCAGTAAACCGGGTGCTCGACGCGGAGCGGTCCGTGATCGAAGAGGCCGGTGGTCTGATCTTCGCGGCGCTGCGGGCGGGCGGAGTGCTGCAGGCCTTCGGCACTGGTCATTCGAGGTCGGTCGCGCTCGAGCTCGTGGGCCGGGCCGGTGGCCTGGTGCCGGCCAATCAGCTCGGCATCCGCGACGTCGCCTACTACGGTGACGCCTCGCCGCGGGACATCCTCGACCCGAAGATCGAGCGTGAGCCGGGTCTCGCGCTGCGCATCTGGGAGCTGGCCGACATCAGGCCGGAGGACGTCTTCGTGATCATCTCGAACTCCGGTGGCAACGCGTCCATCGTGGAGATGGCCCGCCTGGCCAGGACGCGTGGGCACCGCGTCATCGCCATCACCTCACGCGCCCACACCGCCGAGCTCTCCGTGGACGAGCGGCTGGCCGACCTGGCCGACGTGGTCATCGACAACGGCGCCCCGTACGGAGACGCGGCCCTGCCCCTGCCCGACGGCGGCGCCATCTGCCCGGTCTCGAACCTCACCGGCGTGCTGATCGCCCAGCTCCTGGTCGCCGAGGTGGCCGGCCGTTTCCTGGCTGCCGGGCAAGCCCCGCCCGTCTTCAGGTCCGCCAACACACCCGGCGGTGACGCGTACAACGACAGGCTGCTGGAGGGGTACGGCTCCCGCGTCCGCCTCGGCGACGCCTGAGCGACGACAGGCCCACACGTACAGCTGAGCGACAGGCCCGCGTACGCCTAAGCCTTGACGAGCCGGTACGGCTGGCGGGGCCGCCCGGCCTGTGTGCCCTTGACGGGTGGCATCGGCCAGGCCAGCCCCTCCTCCGCCAGACTCTGCAGCACCCGGCGGGCGCTGCGCGGCGCGATGGCCAGCACGTCGGCCACGATCTCGGCGTCGACCACCATCGCGTCGGGGCCGTCGCCGAGCCCTTCGACCAGCCGGTCCAGCAGCTTGGCCGCCTTGGTGGTGGCCACCGGACCGGTCTCGGGCTGGCGGCGCCGGCGTACCGGCAGCGAGAGCGCGGTGCCGTCCCCGCTGACCAGGTACGCCGCCGCGGCGCCGGCGTTGCGTGCCTTCTCCACCGCGACCAGCGCGTTGGCGTCGGCGTCGCGGGCGGTGCCGCCGAGGCCGATGCCGACCTCGGCCGCGACGCCGATGTCCGCGAGGATCCGGTCCATGAACGGCGCCACCCTGAACCCCTCGGTCGCCTGGCGCAGCGCGCCGAGCGTGGTGGTCACCACGTAGCTGTTCTCGTCGCGCGGCACCACGGTCGCGCCCATCAGCCGGGCGTCGGCCAGCAATGCCTGGTGCAGCGACAGCTTGAGCTCCTGCTGCCAGTAGTTGCCCGGCCCCGAATAGCTGGGCCTGGCCGAGGCGGCCAGCTCGACCACCACGATGGCGATCTGCGCGTCCTCCAGCCGGCTGCCCGTGCCGAGCAGGGCGGCGGTGTTGAGCGCGACGCGCAGCGTGTGGGACGTGGGCAGCATGCGCAGCACCGGCACCCCGGCTGCGGTCAGCTTGGTGGCCACGCTCCTGATCGTGGTCAGCGCCGCGGTGGTGGCGCCCTGCCGGTAGAGCCGTTCGTGGAATTCGATGAAGCCGCGGGCCGACTCCGGCTGGTCGTACTCCGACAGGTGGACCTCCGCCGTACTGACGCCGATCTCCCCGTAGGCCTCTTCGACGTCGGCCGCGAGCAGCGAGTCGATGCTGACCCGAGCCGGGTCGAGGCCGTGGGTGAGCACGCCGCGCAGCAGGCTCGCGTACAGGCTGGCCCCGCTCATCGGTACGAACGTCGCCGGAACGGGCAGCTCGCCCGTCTGCCTGGCCAGGTCGTGCTGGAGCGGCCCGGTGAACAGCACCACGTCGATGCTGTCGGAGATCTTCGAGAACTTCTCGTAGGTCTCGTGCTCCTCCGCGTGTGACGCGCCGACCAGCCGCCAGTCGGCGGCGGCGGGCAGCTCGGCCCCGATCATCATGATCTGCTGGACGAGATCGTTCGGCCCCACGATCCCGATCGCCACCCTGGACCGCGTCTCGGAACGCAGCCGATCCATGATCTTGATCACTCCCGTCCGGATCTCCACTGAAGCAGGCGGGTCATCGTGCCGCCGAGCACGGCGGCTCGGTCCTCCTCAGTGAGGCCACTGAAGATTACCCGTCCCAGCGACATCCGTAGATCAATGAACGGGAAGTCGGACCCGTAGACCACCCGGCCCGCTCCCACCTCTCTCACCATTCTGGCTATGTCGGAGCCGCTGTTGAAGGACCCGCACACCTCGAGCACGACGCCAGAACGTCGCTGTGCCACCTCTATCGCCGCGTCGAACCCATTCGGCGTGGCGCCGGCGTGCCCGGCGAGTATCACCACGTCGGGGTAACGGGCCGCGACCTCGTCCACCATGGGCAGGTCGTTGTACGGCGAGCCGTCATAGGTGTGCGTGAGCACCGGGCAGCCCGTGCGCTGCGCGAACTCCCACACCGGGGCGTATCGGCCACCGGTGAGCGGATAGTCGTGCAGGTCGGGGTGGAGCTTGATGCCGCCGAACCGGTGGTCGGCACCCCACATCTCCAGCTCTCCGGCGGGGTCCTGCCAGGGGTTCACGGTGAGGTAGCCGGTGAAGCGGTCCGGCGCGCGGCCGACCACCTCGGCCGTCGCCGCGTTCCCCGCCGCGGCGTCCAGCTGGATGGCCAGGTGGCTGGAGATGACCGCGTGCGACACCCCGCACCTGTCCATCACCCTGACCATGCCGTCGGATCCCGCGTCGGGGATGAAGAAGAGGCTGTACGGGCCGACGTGGGCGTGCGCGTCGACGATCCGCACGCTGGTCTGCGGACGCCGCTCCCACAGCGCGGACGTGAGCGCGTTCACCGAGCCACCAGCGTTCACCGAGCCACCGACAGCGGACGCCGAGCCGCCGGCACCGGGCATGGGCGCGTTCACCGGGCGGCCAGCGGCAGCAGTCCGTGCAGGGTGCCGGAGCCGATCGTGGCCACGGCGTCGTCGTCCAGTTCGGCCCACATCAGCCGGGTGACCGCCTCCGCCGGATCCCTGAGCGGCGCCCCGGTGCCGAAGACCACGCGGCCCGCCCCGTACCGGTCGACCAGCCATTCCAGCCCGCAGTGCGAGGAGAGGTTGGCCAGCCCGATGTAGACGTTGTCCGTACGGGCGAGCACCCCGGCGGCCTGCCTGAGCAGGCGGTAACCGAGCCCGCCGACGACGACGGGCAGGCCGGGATGCCTGGCGGCGACCGACTCCAGGGCGGGCCAGCCGAGTTGCGGCGCGTCCACGAGCAGCGGCAGCCCGGCCTCGGCGATGGCGCCGAGCATCGTGGCGGCGTCCCGCCCGGCCAGGTCGTAGCCGTGATCGGCGGGATAGGCGCGGACGGCGCGTACGCCGCCGTCCAGCGCGGCGGCCACGAACTCGGCGGCCGTGCCCGTCTCCCCGCAGGTGTCGGGGAGCATCACCCAGCACGGATGCAGCCGGGGCTCGTCCGCGACCAGGTCGAGCAGCTCCCTGTTGCCCGTCGCCGGATCGTGCAGCCACGAGAGGGTGTGGCTGACCATGGCCTCGGCGATGCCGAACCGGTCCATCCTGGCCATCGCCTCCGTGATCGAGCCCGTGCCGACATCCCTGCGCGGGTAGCGGCCGAGCATCGCGTCAGCGTCGATCAGCATGAACCATCCAATCTTCGGGGACTTTGGGGAGAGGGACTTTGGGGAGTGGGACTTTGGGGAGTGGGACTTTGGGGAGTGGGACTTTGGGGAGTGGGACTTTGGGGAGTTCGTCGCGGTAGGGGAAGATCCCGACGGTGAATCGGCCGTCATGGCGGCGCAGGCCGAGCGAGTGGATCTCGCCGTACGCCGCGGTTCTGGTGGCGGGGTCCGGGATCCGGGCGGGACCGCTGCCGTACAGGACCTCGTCCGGCGGTTCCAGCGGCACCACGAGGATGCCCGGCCCGCGTGTGCCGGCGTACCCGCCGTCGCGCTCCACCCACGGCGACAGGCCGTGCAGCTGCCAGATCGCCTCCGTGTCGATCCGGTCGGTGATCACCCAGTACGGCGACTCGCCCTTGACGAAGACGATCCGGCGGTCGTGCCGTTTGCCGTAGCCGTGGTGGTGCCCGGCGAAGACGTCCGCCTCGGGCGAGACCGAGAAGACGTCGCAGGCCGCCCGGCGGTCCTCGGTGTACTCCTCGCCGGGGACTAGCAGCGTGTTGTGCGCCCTGGTCGCCTGGTACCAGTCGTAGTAAAGAGGGTCATCGTAGGACGGCGGCCCGCCCGCCTCCCAGGCCAGCGGCACGCCCCACCCGGACAGCACGAAGTCGAGCGCCGCGTGGTGGCTGTGCGGCTCCAGTTCGTGCCCCACGTAAGGCCCGTAGTTGACCACGGTGTGGAAGCCGCCCGCCCGGAAGGTCGCGTACCCGCTGGCTTCCAGGTTGTACGACTCCTCGACCGGCCGGCCGAGCTCGGGCCAGACCACACCGCTGTCCTGCAGATGCGGCACCCAGCCGCCCGGCGTCGCCAGGACCTCCAGCCAGTGCCGCATGGCCAAATAGCGGGGATGCCGGGACAGCTCCGGCTCGACCGCCGCGGCCCTGTCGACGCTCCCCAGGCACATGTCGTGGTAGCCGGGAGATCGCTCGTGATGCCCGCCGTCGGCGCGTACGTCCTGCTCCAGGTGCTCCAGGACCCGCGCCATGGCGATCTCGGCCCAGAGCGCCGCCTCGGGCAGATCGGCGAACACCCTGGCGGTGTGGAGCAGCTCGCAGGCGGTGACGAACTGCCAGTTGCCGTGCCGGAAGGCGTCGTGTTCCTCGGCGGACCACCGGGCGCCGCCGAGCACCGTCTTCATCATCTCCAGCCAGCAGTCGTCGCTCAGCGCGGGCTCGTCGGCGAAGACGGCCAGCGCCTCGGTGACGTACATGGCGCGGGCGCGGACCCCGAGGGAGTACCAGACCACGTCGAGGCCCGGCCAGTCGCCCTGGACCAGGTCACGCGAGGCGTACCACTGGCGGAACAACCGGTCCCACTCGGCGGCGTGGCGCGGGTCGCCGGTCTCGGCGTAGGCCGTGATCAGCGGGGTCATCCACCTCAGGTAGTGGAAGCCGTACAGCTGGGAACGGCCGTGACCCTTGTCCAGGAAGTCGACCTCGATCCCGTGCAGATCGCCCGCGCCCGCCGAGCCGAGGGCCGCCGGTACCGGCCGCGGCCGGCGCCAGGGCCTGGCTGCGGCGACGCTTGGCGCCCCGAGTGCTTCGAGCAGCGCCTCGTCGGTGATGTGCTGCATCCGCACGGGATCGACGTGCGGCGCCTTCTCAACAGGCGCTTTTTCGGAAGGCATCAGAGCCTCACCGGCGATCCCGTGCGGGCGGACTCGTGCGCGGCGGCGAGTACGGCGGTCACGTGCCGCGAGCTCTCCACGCTGATCAGCGGCTCCGCGCCGGTGCGGGCGCAGTCGACGAAGTGGTGGATCGCGTCGCGGTAGGCGCCGGCCGGTACGCCGTGGACCACCCGCTGGAGCATGTTCCGCGGGTAGGTGTAGGACTTCTCGGTGGCGAGCTGGATGTTCTCCTTCTGCCGGTCGAGCTGGATGACGCCCGACTCGCCGACCACGGTGACGTAGCTGTCCACCATGGTCGGGAAGGTGTTGGGGTAGATCCAGGCCGACTCGAAGGTGGCGACCGCGCCTCGGGAGAAGCGGGCCTGGATCTGCATCGCGTCGGGGGTGTCGATGCCCAGGCCGCGCAACTTGCCGTGGCGGGCGGTGGCGTAGACCTCGGCCACCTGGTCGTCGTACAGCCAGGTGAGCAGGTCGATGTCATGGCTGGACAGGAACCAGGCGCAGGTCGTCTCATCCGCCCAGCCGATCATCTCGGTGGGCACGTAAATCGTGTCGTCCTTGCGGGCGTAGCCCACGACCGGCTCGCCGATCAGCTCCATCTGCTGCTTGGCCTGCGCGTACGCGGGCACCCAGCGGTGGTTGAACAGGCACATCGCGGTCACGCCCGCCCGCCGGATCGCGGCGACGGAGCGGTCGGCGTCCTCGACGGTCGTCGTGAACGGCTTCTCGACCAGGATGTGCACACCCGCCTCCGCGGCGGCCACCATGACGTCCGCGTGCAGGTGGTCGGGCGTGGTGATCGACACGGCGTCCACCGTGCCCGAGGCGAGCAGCTCCCGGTAGCCGGGGTAGACGGTCGCGTCCTGGGCGTGTTCCAGGGCCCGCCGGGCGACCGCCGTGATCTCGACCTCGGGATGGGCGGACAGGACCTCGGCGTGGCCCCGGCCCATGATCCCCGCTCCGACGATCCCGATTCTGAGCTTAGGCAAGCGCGTCATTCCATTCCTTCTCGGCGGCGTCGAGCGCCTCCTTGGCGCTCTTGGAGCCCTGGAGGAAGGCCCTGACCTCTTCGGCCAGCGACTCGCCCAGCTCGGTGTCCTTGGGCGTGCCGAGCGGGGTGTACTCGAGCTTCGGCAGCCCCTTGACGATCACTTGGCGGGCCAGGTCCATGGGGTCGTCACCGCCACCGCCGGCGAAGAAGGCGTCCTTCGTCGAGGAGATCGTCGAGGGATAGATGGGCACGAGCTTGCAGAAGGCGAGCTGGTTGGCCCCGTTGGTGAAGAACTTGATGAACTCGGCCGCGGCCCGCTGGTGCTTGGACGCCTTCGGGATGGCGAAGGTCTGCTGGGCCAGGAGCAGGTAACCGCCGGTCTTCGTCTGGACGGGCTCGGTGATGAGCAGGTCCTTGTAGACGTCCGGGGCGTTCTTCTGGATGTTGAGCAGCGTCGCCGCGAACGTGCTCGCGGACAGGGCGAGCTGCCCGTTGTCCAGGCTCTGCGGGAAGTTGCGTACGTCCTTGGAGACGGCTCCTGGCGCGATGCCGTGCTTGTCGTAGCTCTGCTTGAACCGGTCGAGGAGCGCCGCGACCTCCGGGGTGTTGAACGCGGCCTTCTTCTTGTCGGCCGACAGCAGCTCGACGCCGTAGTAGCGCAGCACGCTGGCGGTGTTGATGCCGGGGATGTCGTTGGTGCCGTAGACCTTGGTCTTCTCGTAGACCTTGTCGGCCAGGGCGAGCGCCTCGTCGTACGTCTTCGGCGGGGTCGTGCCGTCGAAGCCGGCCTTGGCGACGACGGACTTGCGGTAGATGCCCACCGGGGTGCCGCCGTTGTACCAGGGCACGGCGTACAGCTTGCCCGACACGCGCAGCGGCTCGACCAGGTTGGGCTGGAAGTCGGCGAGGTCGGCGGGCTTGAACGCGTCGTCGAGCGGGCTCAGCGACGGGACGAACCTGCCGATGTCGGTGGAGGCGAGGTTGACCGCGTCCGGGACGTCACCGCTGGCGACCGCCGCGAGCATCTTGGTCGCGATGTCCTGGCCCGGCACGTCGACCCAGTTGATCCGGACCTTGGGGTGGTCCTTCTGGTACTGGGCGATCAGCCCGTCGATGTAGGCGCTGTAGTTCTTCTTGAGGTTGATCGTCCAGAACTCGACCTCGCCCTCGAAGGGCTGGTCGTCGGCCACCGCGGCGGAGCCGCCCGACGTGCCGGCGACGCAGCCGGACGTCACGAGGGCCAGCGCGAGCACGCCTGTCGCTAAGGCACTTCTCTTCATCACCGCGTACCTCCGCCAGAATATGGCCGTCCTTAATACGTTCTTTCGGCACCATGCCAGTCCGAGGCGCGGACCGTCAAGACCGGGCACCTTGACGCTCTCGATGGACCGTCTATAAGCTGCGGCCAAATTCTGGCCAGCCCTTATCGATTCTTAGGTCGGCACTATTGGCAATCCAAGGGATGTGACGCCGATGACCACCAGCCGGATCCCAGGGCAGCGCTGGTACACGCCGTACCTCTTCCCGATCCCGGCCCTGGTGCTGTTCGGCGTCTTCTTCGCTTGGCCGGCGATCACCGCGCTGCAACTCTCGTTCACCGACTACGACGGGGTGACCCCGCCCGTCTTCACCGGGGTGGACAACTTCGTCAAGATCATCGGCGACGCCCGATTCTGGACGGCCCTGCGTAACTCGCTGGTGTTTCTTATCGGGCTGTTCCCGCTGCTCGTCGTGCTCCCGCTGCCGCTGGCCGTCCTGGTCAACCAGAAGCTGCCGGGCATCAGGACGTTCCGGATGCTCTACTACCTGCCGGTCGTGACCTCGATGGTCGCGGTGGCGGTGGCCTGGAACTACGTCTTCCACCAGCAGGGCGTGCTCAACTGGCTGCTCACCGGCTTCGGCGTCCTCGACGAGCCGATCCAGTACCTGCTCGACCCCGCCTGGGCGCTACCGGCGCTGATCCTCGTGGAGGGCTGGAAGAGCATGGGCGTCTACATGATGATCTACCTCGCGGGCCTCCAGACGATCCCGGCGAATCTGTACGAGGCCGCCAGGGTGGACGGCGCGAGCGCCTGGCGCCGGATGCGGAGCATCACCGTGCCGCTCATGATGCCCTACATCGCGGTCACCATCACGATGACCATGCTGGACGCGATGCAGGCCTTCACCACCGTCTTCGTCATGACCAAGGGCGGGCCGCAGGACGCCACGCTCATGCTCGGCTACTACATCTGGTCCGAGGCGTTCGAGAAGTACGACATGGGCTACGCCAGCGCCGTCGGGCTCGTCCTGTGGGCCCTGCTGATCGTCATGGCCCTCCTCAACTACCGGCTCACCAGGGGAAAGCAGGTCGGGCATTGACCCCCAGACTCGGCTGGTGGATGCGCCGGGCAGGCATGTACGTCCTGCTCAGCGCGATCGCCCTGGTGTTCGTCGGCCCGTTCCTGATCCTGCTGTCGGCGGCGCTGAAGCCGTCCGGCCAGGCCGTCTTCTCCTTCCCGCCCGACATCATCCCCCGCCCGCCGGTGCTCACCTGGGCCAAGGAGGCGTGGACGGCCATCCCGTTCCCGCGCTACCTGCTCAACTCGACGCTCCTGGTCGTCGTGATGGTGCCGGCCTACATCCTCGTGTCGGCGCTGTGCGCCTACCCGCTGGCGCTGATGAATTTCCGCGGCCGGAGCGTGATCTTCTTCGCGATCCTGGCCACCATGTTCATGCCCGGCGAGGTCATGCTGCTGCCCAGGTTCCTGGTGGTCTCCCAGATCGGGATGGCCGACAGCTACCTGGGGGTGATCCTGCCGGGGCTGCTCTCGGCCTTCGGGATCTTCCTGTTACGGCAGACGTTCGCCGGGGTGCCCCGCGAGGTGGTGGACGCCGCCAGGACCGACGGCTGCCACGAGCTGCGCATCTTCTGGCACGTGATGCTCCCCGCCGCCCGTCCCACCCTGGCCATCCTCGGCGTCTTCGGCTTCATCTCGGTCTGGAACAGTTTCATCTGGCCGATGGTCGTCCTGAAGGACTCCGCGCTCTACCCCATCGCGCTGGGGATCGCCTACCTCGCCGGCATCACCGGCACCGACGTCCGCAGCCTCGCGGCCGGCACCGTGATCTCGATCGTGCCGGTCGTCGTCTTCTTCATGATCATGCAACGTCACGTACTCGAAGGCATGAGCGGTGCGGTAAAAGGCTGACACCGCGCACCACCCCCCCGGAGGTTTTCCACCGATGTTGACACGCAGGCAGTTGACGCTGGGCGCGCTGGCCGTAGGAGCCCTGAGCGCGATGCCGGGCACGGCACGCGCGGCGGGCCACGACTACACCTCCCGCGAGACGTTCGACCTGTTCGACAAGACCTTCCACGAGAGCGGCGCCGTCGGCCAGCCGACCGACACCAACGAGGTCGGCGGCCTGGGCTGGGGCGCGTCGTACGTGCTCGCCGCCTACATCAGGATGTACGAGGCCTACCGCGACACCTACTACCTGGACCGGCTCATCCACAACGCCGACCTGGTGCTCGCCCAGCGCGACTCCGAGCGCGGCGTCACCGACTACCGAGGTCTGTCGCTGCCCGCCTGGCGCAACCTCAGCTACACGGCGGGCGGCGTTAGCCTCCTGGACGCGGCCGGGCAGCCGCTGCTCGAGGTGCGCACGGCCCTGACCAACGTGAACGACGCGGTGGCCACCGTACGGGCGGGCAGCGTCGAGGGCCGGTTCACCCTAGAGGTGGCCAACCCCAAGAAGAACCGGACGTCCACCTTCGCCGAGCTGTCGATGGACCCGACCAGCCCCGACTACGCGGTGCGGCGGATCTTCGACGCCTACCCGTCGCCGAACATGGTCACGGCCAAGGACCTGCGCCCGTCCCCGTCGGGAAGCGCGATGCCCGTGCTGGGCACGGCCAAGCCGGCCGCCGCACCGGCGATCTTCACCGTGCACACCGGCATGATCACCTATCCGCTCGCCTCGTTCGTCCGGCTCGTCCACCAGAACCCGCGCCTGCGCGCCAACCCCCGCTACCGGAGCAAGGCCGCCGAATACCTCACCGCGGTCAAGGCCGCGGCGGCGGTGCACGACCCCGAGTGGGTACGGACCGACGCCGGGCTCGGCTACTTCATCTGGCTCAAGGGCATGCCCGTCCCGTACGACGGCGTCGAGCAGCCTCACAACCAGAGCCTCGGCCTGGGCCAGACCTACGCCGAACTGGCCGCCGCCACCGGGGATCCCACCTTCCGCGACCGCACCCGCCGCCTGGCCCGCGGCTTCGCCGGCGACCTGCGTACCGACGCCGACGACGCCTACGTCTGGCCGTACTGGCCGACCTTCGGCAAGCTCTACAGCGGCTATACCAAGGCCGAGAACATCTCCGAGTGGACCCCGTCGTACGGCACGCCACCCAAGGGCGCGCAGCAGATGGAGGACCTGAGCCACGGCGGGATCGACGTCGAGTTCGCCGCCGTCGCCCACCGCTGGGGCCTCGGCTTCCAGGACCGGGACCTGGGGCGCTTCGCCCGCACGTACACCAAGAACCTGGCGACCACGGACAACGGCGTCGCCACCACCTTCGTCTTGGTGGACGGTGGCGGCGGCCTGGCCCCGGCCGGCCAGTATCTCCAGGCGCCCCGCTTCATGCCGGTGGCCCGGGGGGACAGCGCCCTGTTCCCGCACGCGCAGGCGGTGTACGTGGATCACGCCGTCGAGGCCCCCATGGGCTCTACGCTGCTCTGCGTCGCCTATCTCAACTGGTACGCCCGAGGATGCCGCTGACCACGAACACCCGCCGGCCTCCGTTCCTCCGCTCCCCCGAACGGGGGCCTTTCCAGGAACCTCTGCTCCCTTCCTCCTCTCCTTGGACGGGGGCAAGTCCCTAGGAACTCCCAGCCACGACGGACCGCCGTCTCCTTCTCCCCGAAGGGGGCCTCCCTCCCTAGGGACACCGGAGGGGGTATCCCTCCCAAGGGACGCCAGCCACAACGGACCGCTGCCTTCCTCTCCCCCGGAGGGGGTCCCTCCCAAGGGACACCAGCCACAACGGACCGTCACCTGGGACCTCGTGAGCACCGTAGATCCAGCCCGCCCCCGTTCAGCTGTATCGTGCCTGAGGTGAACGGGGTCGAGTTGTTCCTGCTCGGGCGGACGCTGATGAAGATCGGCGAGGAGGCCATGCCCACCGAGGGCATCGGCGAGCACTCCACCAGCGTCCGGACCGTCCTCATCGTGGTGAGCGACATCCGGGAGCACCCCGACACCTCCGTAGGCGAGGTGGCGGCCCGCACCGGCCTGCCGCAGAGCGCCGTCTCCGCCGCCGTCGCGCGGCTCAAGACCGTGGGCGCCCTGGAGACCATGACCGACCCCCGCGACCGGCGGCGCTCCCTGATCAGGGAGTCGCCGCAGGTTTCGGCGCGGTTGTCGGAGGTACGTGCCGCGCCGGTGGATGACGCCGTGGCCGCGGCCCTCGACACCGACGATCGGCACGACATCGCCGAGACGGTCGAGATGCTGGAGGAGCTGGCCCGGCGCCTCATCCCCAGGACGCTCAGCCGTTAGCCGTACGAGGGAGTTGATCGACATAGAACGCACCGTGATCGACGGCAGGCTCGCCGAGGCGCCGGAGGTGACGCTGGCCGTCTCGGCGAGATACGGGCACTTCACCGCGATGCAGGTCAGACAGGGCCGGGTACGCGGCCTCGACCGCCACCTCGACCGGCTCGACCGGGCCACCGAGGAGCTGTTCGGCCGCCCGCTCGACCGTGGGCTCGTGGTCGACTCCATCAGGTCGGCCCTGGGCCTGGACCAGCGGCCGGCGGCCGCGCCCGACGCGTCCGTACGGGTCTACGTGTGCGAGGTCGCCCGCCTGCACGTACTGGTGACCGCCAAGCCTCCCGTCGAGGTCGCCACCACCCCGCGCAGCCTCAAATCGGTCCGCTACCAGCGCTTTCTCCCGCACGTCAAGCACCTGGGCGGCTTCCCCCAGGGCTACCTGGGGCGAAAGGTGCAGGCCGCGGGCTTCGACGAGGCCCTGCTCACCGCGGACGACGGGGTGATCTCCGAAGGTTCGATCACCAATCTGGGCTGTTTCGACGGCACCCGGGTGATCTGGCCGGACGCGCCCATGCTGCACGGCATCACGATGCAGCTCATGGAGGCGGGGCTGACTCAGGCGGGCGTGCCGTACGAGAGCCGGGTGTTGCGGGTGGCGGATCTGCCGGACTTCGAGACGGTGTTCCTGACGAACTCGCACGGCGTCGTGGCCGTGGGGCAGGTCGACGATCTGACGCTGAAGGTGGACGAGGCGGCGATGGGCCGGCTGATCGGCTACTTCGAGGGCATGCCCTGGGAAGAAATCCATCATTCTTGATACATCTTTCTTGATGCATTAGTGTGAGTGCCATGAAAACTGGCATGTTGCGGGTGGCCGGCGCGCACCTCTACTTCGAGGTACGGGGCACCGGCCCCGTCCTGCTGATCTCGCAGAGCGGCGAGGGTGACGCCGGACGCAGCGTCGACCTCGTGGACCGGCTCGTCGCCGACCACACGGTGATCACGTACGACCGGCGCGGCCTCTCGCGCAGCACCCTGGACGACCCGGCCCGGGGCGCGACCGTCGAGGAGCACGCCGACGACGTACTGCGCCTGCTCGACCACCTGACCGGCGAGCCGGTGACGATGCTGGGCATGAGCTTCGGCGCCACCATCGGGCTGCATCTAGTGGCGAGCGGCCGGCTGAGCAGGCTGATCGCGCACGAGCCCGTGGCGCCGTGGGTGCTCCCCCCTGACGAGGGCCTCGGCCACCGGCGGGAACTGGCCGAGGGGCAGGAGATCTACCAGCGCGACGGCCTGCCCGCCCTGCTCAAGGAGATCAGCAGGACACTCGGCATCGACCTCGCCGCCAAGGACATCGAGCCGGACCTGACCCCACAGCCGATGACCGAGCAGCGGATCGCCAACTTCGGCTATTTCGTGGAGCACGACTGGACGGCGATCATCGCCGACCGGCTGGACCCGGCCACGCTGAAGGGCACCCCGATCGTGCCCGTCGCCGGTCGCGCCACGCCGCACACGGTCTTCGACTATCGATGCGCCGAGGAGTTGGCGCGGCTGCTCGGCACCGACCTCGTGCACTTCCCGGGTGGGCACAACGGCAACACCTCGCACCCCAGGGCGTACGCGGCCTCACTCCGCGAACTCCTCGCGTAACGCGGCTGCGCGAGATCCTCGCGTAGCTCTTTCGCGAAGCCGGGCCTCCGGCACCTGCCGTCGCTTCCACTTTTCCCGAAATATCGCCGCCGCAGGTGAAGTGTCGGCGATCATCCCCGCATGGACGCTGCGGAATTCCGCCCCGAAGACCTCGAACGGATCACCGCCCAGGCGGAGCAGATGCTGCTTCGCGTCGAAGAGGTCCGCAAGGAGGTCGACGTGGTCGTCGGCCAGGGCACCGGCGCGGACGGGCAGGTGCGGGTGGCCGCCGGCGCCAACGGGCGGCTCGTCGAGCTGGTCATCGCCCCGCGCGCGATGCGCCTGGACAGCCAGAAGCTCGCCGAGGAGCTGCTGCGGGCCGCCCAGCAGGCGCAGGACGAAGCCGACAGGAAGGCCAGGGAGGTCATGGCCGACACACTCGGCGAGTCGATACCGACCCAGCGGGAGCTCGACGACCGGTTCAGCCAGGTCCTCGAGTCCTTCGAATCGTCGATGGACGAGCGCATGCGGGCCATCGACGAGCGGCGCCGGGGCACGACCTGACCGACACTTCGAGGTTGTTTGAAGAGTGCCCCCAGCCGATCACGCCGCTCTAGGGTGTCGGCGGGTATGCATGTGCGCAAATGTCGCGGGATGTGAATTTGGTGGCCATTCGGTGGCAGAAGGCGGCACGGCGGAGAATGGCGGGCCTCGTCGCGCTCGCGGTCGTCGCCGCGCTCACGGGCATCGGGTTCTTCCTGGGTACGGGTGTGTCCAGCGCCCGGCCCAAGCTCGCCGACATCGGCGCGTGGCTCGCCAGCGCGCTCAACGGTGAGGTCGTCCACGCCAACGGCCTGTCCGGCCAGCTCGACGGCCGCGTGGATCTGGCCGCCGCGAAGGGCGACGAGCTCAAGGTGGTCCAGGACGGCAACAGCGTGCTGGTCGTCGACGAGTCGACCGGCCAGGTCAGCCGCATCGACCCCACCCAGCTCGAAGTCGCCCAGACCAAGAGCCTGGGCGCCGGCGGGGTACAGCTGGTCATGGGTGCGGGCAAAGCGTACGCGATCGACCCGAAGGCGGGCACCGTCCAGCAGGTGAACCCCCTGACCGTGGACACGATCGGCGCCGCGATCACGCTCAAGGGCCCGCTCGGCCAGGCGGGCATCGACAAGAACGGAACCCTCTGGGTGCCGGTTCCGGAAGAGGGCACGCTGGTCCAGATCAACGGCGCCCAGCAGGGCAAGGCCGTGACCGTGGGCGAGCCGGGTGACCCGCTCACGCTGACCATGGCGGACGGCGTACCGCTGGTCACCAACTCCGCCGCCGCGTCGGCGATGGTCATCGGCTCGACCGGTACGCGGCTCACGGTGAGCTTGCCAAGCACGGTGACCGAGGCCGGGCGCGGCGGCATGCTGATGCCCGCCGTCGCCGAGGCCACGATCGTCCCGATGCTCGCGCCCAAGCAGGGCGCGCTGGTGCTCGTGGACACCGCGAGCGGCGCGCTCAGCACCGTGTCGGTGAAGGGCGGCAAGCTCGGGGCGCCGCAGGCTCTCGGCCGCCGCGTCTACATCGCAGATGAGAGCACCGGGCGGCTCATCGTGTACGACACGGTGGCCAAGAGGTTCGACGCGGAGAAGGTGATCACCGGTAAGGCGGGGCCGCTGGAGGTGTTCGTCAAGGACGGCCTGCTCTGGGTCAACGACCAGTTCAGCGAGACCGCGCTGGTCGTGGAGCAGGACGGCCGGGCGCACCGGGTCGGCAAGTACGACGAGGCGCTCGGTCAGAAGGACACCCCGACTCCGCTGCCCGTACCCACCAGCACGCCCACCATGGCGCTCCCGACCACCGTCCCGACCCGGCAGACCACCCAGCCCACGGCACGGCCGACGGTGACGGTCACGCGTACCCCGAAACCCACCACGACGAAGCGCTCGGAGACCCCCAGCCCGCCCCCGACCAGCACCCCGACGCCTACCCCAACCCCGACACCCACCCCCACACCGACGCAGACCCCCGGACCGCCGGGCACTGTGACAGCGAACTCGGGACCCGGCTGGATGGAGATCGTGTTCACCCCGTCGAGCCAGGGCAAGGCCACCGGCTACACGCTCAAGGGCGCCCCGGACAGCGCGAACGTGACCCCGGACCGCGTGCGCTCCGACGGCCCCTTCCAGTTCCGGGTCACCGGAGGCCGCTGCGACCAGGAGTACACCTTCCGCGTCGCGGCCCAGTACGACGGCGGCGAGTCCGTCTCCGACCCCACCATCCCGGTACGCCCCTGCGTCGCCCCGGGCAGACCGGCGAGCTTCGAGGCCAAGGGCAAGAACCACGGCGCCGACCTCACCTGGTCGGCCCCCGACAACGCCAAGGACGGCGGCGTCAGCTACGTACTCGAAGGCCCCGGCCAGCACCCGGGCACACTCGACGGGACCAGCGCGGAGGTGACCGGCCTGAAGAACGGCCAGGACTACACCTGGACCCTGCGCGCCAAGAACGGCGCCGGCGAGGGCCAGGAGCGCGCCGAGGCCAAGGCCGGGCTGCAGCCGCCGTCGGCGCAGTTCCGCAACGCGCACAACGACAACAGGGACACCCTGATCCGGTCCGGCCCCTCGGCGGGGGCGGAGGCCGGCCGCATCCCCCAGGGCGTGTACATCACCATGACCGTGATCTGCCAGACCAAGGGCGCGGGCTACACCGACACCGACACCGGCATGAGCAGCGACGTCTGGAACAAGGTGGAGTCCAGCGCGGGCAGCGGCTGGCTGAACGACGTGCTGATGGACACCCCGAAGGGGGGATTCCCCGCCGCCCCCCTCTGGGAGTGCGAATGATCACCAGAGCGGGCTGGGGCACCCTGGCCGCCTCCGTGCTGCTGTACGCCGTGGCGGCACCGCTCGGCTACCAGCAGGCGGGCGCGCTGTCGGCCGGCGGGATCGCCGCCGTCGGCGCCGGTCTGCTGTGGACGCTGCGCCGGCCACGCCTGGAGGTACGCCGCGAGGTCACACCCGTCAAGGTCGCCAGGGGCGAGGCCGCCATCGCGATGCTGCGCGTCACGAACAGGGGCCGCTGGCGCCGCGACGCCCTCGAAGCCCACGACACCTGCCGGGACACCGCGATCGTGGTCGGCGTACCGCCCCTGGCCAGGAACTCCACCGGAACCGTGTCGTACCGGCTGCCCACCCGCAGGCGCGGCGAGACCCCGGTGGGCCCGCTGCGGCTCGACCGGGCCGACCCGTTCGGCCTGGCCCGGCGCACGACCTCGTACGGCCAGGCGGACCTGCTGCTGGTCCGGCCGCGCACGGTGCCGCTGGAGCCGCTGAATTCCGGCCGGCAGCGCCACCTCGACGGCTCCGCCTCCCGCTCGCCGAGCGGCACGATCACCTTCAACGGCGTCCGCGACTACGTGATCGGCGACGACCTGCGGCACATCCACTGGCGGTCCACGGCGCGTACCGGGACCCTCATGGTCAAGGAGCTCGAGGACGTCAGCCTGCCGTACACGACCACGATCCTCGACACCCGCACCGACTCCTACGGCGATGACGACGAGTTCGAGCTGGCGGTGGACGCGGCCGCGTCGGTCGCCTGGTCGGCGAGCCGCCGCCGCTTCCCGGTGCGGCTGCTGACCGGCGCCGGCGAGCTGCTGTCCGCCAAGGGCGGCGCCGAGGAGGCCGAGGAGGTGCTGGACCGGCTGGCCCTGGTCGAGCGGACGGCCGACGCGGAGACGCCGGTGGACGCGGTACGCCGCGCGGGCTCGGGTGGGGCATTGATCCTGGTCACCGGGGCACGGACCGCCCTGTCGAGCGTCGCCTCGGTGCGGCGGCGCTTTGACCAGGTGGTCTGTGTCTGGGTCGGAGCCTCCTCCGGCGACCGGCCGCCGATGGTGCCCGGTGTGACGGTCATCGAGATCGGCGAACTGGCCGAACTGGCGGCGGCATGGCCTCGCTGACCACCCCACCGGGTCGGCCGGTCGCCTCGTCCTCACCGGTCGCCCCGCCCACGCCGGACGTGCGGCCCATGCGATCGGACGTCCGGCCCGCGGTGGGACTGCGGGGGTTGTTGAGGCTGCGGGGCTCGTTGGGGCTGCGGGACGAGCCGCCGGCTGTGCAGCCTGGGGCCGCCGCCGAGGCCGCGCCGCTGCCGCCCGTGCCCGAGTGGCGGCGCGTGGCGTCGATCGTCATCGTGATCCTGCTGGCGGGTACGGCCGGGCTGGCGTTCGACGGGGTGTTCACGCTGGGCGCGCTGATCCCCGTGGTGGCTGTGGCGGCGATCGTGCCGGGCGCGGTGTCGTACGCGCTGGCCAGGATCCTGCCGTTGTGGGCATCCCTGGCCGTGAATCTCCTTGCCTGGCTGGTCGCGGTGTCGGCGACCCTGTTCAGGGCGCAGGCTCTGGCCGGGTTCCTGCCGAGTCCGGCCAGTGCGCGGGCCGCGCTGCTCGGCGTGCGTGACTCGGCAAAGGCGCTGCTCACGACCATTCTGCCGGCCGAGGGGGACGGCAGGACGATCGTGCTGGCGCACTTCCTGGTCTGGGCGGCGGCGGTGGCCGGGGCCGAGTTGGCCCTGCGCACAAGGGCGGCGGTGCTGCCTGCGGCCCCGCCCGTCCCGGTGCTGGCCGCCGCCGTCGTGCTGGGCGTGTCCGGTCCCGGTTCTCAGCTGCCGACACCGGCCGTCCTCGTCGGGCTGGCCCTAGCCCTCGCCCTGGTCCGGGCCGCCCGAGCAGCCAGGACGTTCGTGGCGGGCGTGCCGCTGCTGACCGGCCTCGTGCTGATCGCCGTCGCGGCCGGACCGGTGCTGCCGTTCGCCGCCGAGCCGTACGACGTGCGGCGGTTGGTGTCCCAGCCGCCGTCGCGCCCGCTCGCCGGGGTGAGCCCGCTCGACCAGGTGTCGGCCTGGCTCCAGAACCCCTACCGCCAGCTCTTCACCGTCAGGTCAACGACCGAGGCGAACTGGCGGCTGGCCGTACTGGACCGCTTCGACGGCGTCACGTGGACCTCCAGCGCCGGATACCTGCCGACGGGCGGCCGAGTCCCTGGTGAGGGGTCCGCAGGCTCCCTCGACGTCGTCGAGCAGCAGTTCACCCTGCAGAAGCTGGCCGGACCCTGGCTGCCCGCGGCGGACCGCCCGCAGCAGGTGAGCTTCACCGCACGAACAGCCGACCAGTCAACGGGTACCGCACGAACAGCCGACCAGGCGACCGATACCGCATCCACAACCGACCCCACGAACAGCGACACGGCCACCACCAACTCCGTGAACAGCACCAGACCGGCAACCGACTCCACGACCGGCCTGATGGCGGATCCGGCGACCGGGATGCTGGCGAGTGCTGCCACCGTCACCGCTCGCGAGGGCATCACGTACCGGGTGATCTCCGGCATCCGCCGCTACTCCGCCGCAGAACTACGCGAGGCGGTCCCCGCCGCCGACCAGGCCGCCCTGGCACTGCCCAACGGCCCCGACGGCCGTACTCCCCCACAACGAGCCCTCCTCGCCACCATCGCGCGCAAAGCCACGGCCGGTGCCACCAGCCCGATGCAGCAGGCCGTACGGCTGGCCTCCTACCTGCGCAAACACGCCGACTACGACGTCAACTCCCCGCCGGGGCACAGCTATCGCAGCATCCAGTTCTTCCTCACGGAGGCGAAGAAGGGCACGACCGAGCAGTTCGCGGCGTCGTACGCGCTGCTCGCCCGCTCGCTCGGCCTGCCCAGCCGGGTGGTCATCGGCTTCGGTCCGGGCAAGGCGGAGGGCGGCGGCGTACGGCAGGTGCTGGCGGGTGACGTACTCGCCTGGGCGGAGGTGGAGTTCAAGGGGATCGGCTGGGTGCCCTTCTATCCGACCCCGGCGCGCAGCCACGCGGGCGAGAGCGGCGACGTCGCCGAAGGCGTGTCCAAGCAGCGGCAGGAGGTCGAACAGGAGATCAGCGGCGAACACGCCGACCCCGCCGCCACCCCGCCGTCCCACCGACCCACACCACAGCCGTCACCCCGTCAGACCGGCCACGGGACGGCAACCACCTGGCTGCCGATCGCGGGCGCGGTAGCCGGAGGCCTGCTGGGCGGGTACCTGCTGGCCGTGACCGTATTGCCGCCCTTGCGCCGCCGCCGACGCCACCGGACGGGCGATCCGCGAGCGCGAGTGGCGGGCGCGTGGCGACAGACGGTGCTACGACTGCGCGCCGCCGGAGTCCCGGCCTCATCGCGCGTCCTGACCGCTCGCGAGGTGGCCACGCTCGGGGTGACGGCATTGGGCGCCGACGCGAACGAACCGCTGACCGGGCTGGCGGACCTGGCGAACCTCACCCGGTTCGGCGACGCCCCCGTGGACCAGACGGCGGCGGACACGGCCTGGCGGCACTACGCGAGCATCGAACTGCTGGTCAGACGGAAAGTCGCGCTACCGCGCCGCCTCGCCCACCGCCTGGCCCCCGGCTCGCTGCTCCGCTGAGCGGAGCGGGTCAGCCAGCTCATGAACCGGTCTCCCACCGCAGGCCAAGTCCTGCAGACGACGCCGATACCGATCATGCACCCGAGCCGACGGTGTCCCACAGCCGCGGCAGGCCACCAACTCCGAGCCCGTACGGGCCGCGATCCTGAGGCGGTCACCCAAATCCTCCACCTGGTCAAGGACCAGGCCCCTCAAGTGCGGGAACAGCATGTACAGCAGACCGACACAGCAAGTCTCGTGATCGCTGAAGGCTTGTCGTCTTCCGCTCAAGGGTCTTCCGGGCGAGCGCCCTGGGGTAAATCCGTGCTTTTCGTTGTCAGTGACCGCGGTTGGCGGCGCAGCTCACGGGAGGTGACGCGGGCAAAGTGATCGGCTGCTGCTGCCGATACTGTTCGAGGTCGATGAGGTTGCCGTTGATCGCGTTGCGCCTGTGGAGTTCCGCCCAGTACACCGGGTCGAGGAAGATCGCGGGGTTCCACAGCGGCTGCGTCAGGTCCGTCAGTTGCCCCAGGTACAGCACGGCGTCGGCCAGCCTTCCCAAGGGGAAGCCGCACAGCCGCGGTGCGTCCATGAACTGTCCCGCGTCGGTGGATTCCAGCCAGCTGCCTGAGCACGGGATCACGGTGCGCCGTGGACAGGTCACTAGGCGGGGATGGCTACCGGCCACGATCACGTAGACGTGCTGGCCGGTCTGTTCCTCGATCAGCGGGACTGCGTGGTCGGCGTTCTGTCCTGGCTCCGGCGAGTGCATCACGTGCCCGCTGCCGTAGCAGATCAGTGCCCGGCGTTTCTTGGCGAGCACTTCCCATTTCACCACTGACGCCATGTGGGCGTCACGTTGGGCGAGAAAGACATCCACTTGGTCTTGGGCGGTGATGTGGGACCAGTCGATCGGCGGATCCCCGAGCAGCACCCGGATCCTCCGCTCCGCAGGCAGCGTCCAGTTGACGGCGCGGACCGTCCGGAAGAACTGTTCACGGATCGGCTGGTCGCCGGTGGCTCCGGGCGACTGCGTGGTGTTCCGCCAGACCTGCCGCAATACTTGGTCCTCGACAGCCGCACCGGCGACGAACCGGTCAACGATCGGCTGGTACAGCGCGTTGCCGAACTCGACGACGATGTCGTCGACCACCTGCGGCAACCGCGGATCTACAAGCAGCATCTGCTGCGCGTCACCGTGTTCCTGCTGGCCGTGTGACTCACCGATCGCCACGAGCCGGTGGCGCTCGAAGGCCGCGAGCACCGCCTGGGTGAGGTCCCGTGTGGCCGCGTCGGCCCTGCCCATCGAGCTGGTCGTCAGCTGCCCGCCGGCGCTGCCCGTCGAGCTGGTCGTCAGCAGTCCGCCGGCTGCCGTACTGGCACCAGTGACGGCGAGGAACCTACGCCGCGTCAACCGTGGATCTCTCACGTCTGGTCCTTTCCGCATGGGAATCTCGCTCGTGGGACGGACACCGTGCTCACGGGTCGTGCCCGTCGTCGACGCCTTTCCGAGATGGTTGTACGGCACGGCCGGTGTCGGCCCGGTGTCAGCCGCTGACACCCAGCCGACACCGGCTCCCTGGCATCGTGAGCAGTGCGGTCGCGCCTACCGAACGCGGTGGACGGGACGGGACCACCACCGGGTGAGAAGGAGGACGGTCGTGCGAGTTCTGGTCGTCGAAGACTTCGAGGTTCTGGCGAGGACGATCGGGACGGGGTTGCGCCGCGAGGGCATGGCGGTGGACGTCGTTCTCGACGGCGACGACGCCCTGGCCCACCTGGCCGGCACCCGATACGACGTGGTGGTGCTCGACCGCGACCTGCCCGGCACACCCGGCGACGACGTGTGCCGTGACATCGCCGCCAGTGGCGCCGGGTCGCGGGTGCTGATGCTCACCGCCGCAGGCACCGTGCGAGACAGGGTCGAGGGCCTGAGTTTGGGCGCCGACGACTACCTGCCCAAACCGTTCGACTTCACCGAACTCGTGGCCCGCGTACGCGCGCTGGGGCGCCGCTCGACGCCCGCCGTGCCTCCGATCCTCAAGGCGGACGATCTGATGCTGGACCCGAGCCGGCGGGTGGCCTTTCGTGGCGGACGGCGCTTGGAGCTCACCCCGAAGGAGTTCGCCCTGCTGGAATGCCTGCTCGCTGCCGGTGACCGGGTCATGTCCACGGAGGAGTTGCTGGAACGGGTCTGGGACGAGGCCGCTGACCCGTTCACCACGACCGTCAAGACAACGGTGCGCCGGTTGCGGGCCAAACTCGGCGAACCACCGGTGATCGACACCGTTCGTGAGGGCGGCTACCGGATCGCAGGCCCGCGATGAATCCCGCATTGAACCCCACGGTGGTCGGCCATGCCGGCCGCGCCCGGCACCATCTGCGCCGGCCGTCCCTGCGCGCGCAGCTCACGACGCTGTACGCCGGCCTGGTTCTGGCCGTCGTCGTCCCGATGCTGCTGTTGGCCGGCTTCCTCTTCGGGAGAGACCAGATCCGCGTTCGGGCCGGGGACACTGTCCCTCCGCCCGACACGGCCACCCAGCAGATCGATGCCGCGCTCGCGATCACCGCGATCATCGTCGTGGTCCTCACCGTGCTGACCGCGTGGTGTTTGGCCGGGCGCTTCCTCCGCCCGCTGCGCGCCATGACCATGACCGCCCAGGAGATCTCAGCCACCAACCTCAACCGGCGGCTCGGCCTGCACGGCCCGGACGACGAGCTGACCAAGCTGGGGCGCACCCTCGACGACTTGTTCGAGCGGCTGGACTCCTCGTTCGCGGCGCAGCGCCACTTCGTGGCCAACGCCTCGCATGAACTGCGCACCCCGCTGGCCGGTCAGCGTGCCGTCCTACAGGTCGCGCTCGCCGACCCCGAGGCGAGCGAGGCCAGCCTGCGAGCCGCGTGCGAGGAAGCTCTCGGTCTCGGAGAACGACAGGAACGTTTGATCGACGCCCTGCTCACGCTGGCGAAAGGGCAGAAGGGCATCGAGCAGTGGGAAGTAGTCGACCTGGCTGATGTCACCAAGGGGGTGATGCTGTCGCGCCGTGCGGAGGCCACCCGGCGAACCATCACGGTCCAGGCATCGTTGGACCCGGCACCGATCAGCGGTGACCCTGACCTGATCGCAAGCATGATCGGCAACCTGGTCGACAACGCGCTCCGCCACAACGTTCCTGACGGACACGTCACCATCGCCACCGAACTCACGGATGGTTGCGCCCGCCTATCAGTCGGCAACACCGGCCCAACCATCCGATCGCAGGATCTACGACGGCTTTTCCAACCGTTCCAGCGACTCGGTACCCAACGAACCCACACCGCCGACGGCCACGGGCTAGGCCTGGTCATCGTGCAGGCCGTCGCCGAAGCACACGGCGCGCAGCTGACGGCCCACCCACGCACCGAGGGCGGCTTGGACGTGACAATACTGTTCGACTGATTCCACCCGGCCGACGCCTCCTGCCCCTCACGGCCGGGGGGACGACCCCGCTGCGCAGGGCGTCGACGTCCACCACAACGCTCGGCGCCTCTCAAGGCGATGAGCCGTGGTCGGTGGGGATCCGCAGGTCAAGACGTTCCGCTTGCATCGTTTTGCGGGCTGGCCGGGACCGCGAGTAGGCCTCGCAGCCCCTCGGCGTAGCTGGCTGCATCGAGCTTGAGCAGTGCTCTTTGGACGATGAACCCGTGGATGGCGCCAAGCAAGACATTGGCCAGGTGCTCCGGTGCCACTTGGCCGGAGGTGAGGCCGCGATGCCGGTGGGCTTCGACGAGCTGGACGAACCATTGCCTGACGGGGGCGATGGCCTCGGCGAAGAGCGAGGCCATCGCCGGATTTCGTAGGGCCTCCCCCCAGATCTGGATCGCGAGCCGTGGCGTGCCCTCGTGGTCGTCCAGCCGTTCGATCGCACGCAGGATCTCGGTGAGCGCCTCCAGCAAAGGGGGTGGCTCGTCAAGGAGCGTATTTTCGAACGCGCCGGTGACCTCAGCCAAGGTGGCCTCCACGATCGCGAGCACGATGGCGTCCTTGCCGGGGAAGTACCGATAGAGGTTGCCGGGCGACATCTGCGCTTCGCGCAAGATGTCCTGCATAGAGGTCGCGTGGAAGCCGTTGGCGAGGAAGCAGCGGCGCGCGGCTGCCAGGACATGCTGACGGCGCGTGTCGGCGGCTGGACTGTGTGAGACGGGCACCCCTCGAGGATGGAATGAACGTTCATTCTTGTCAACCGCGCCCGAGATGTGCTGAAGTGATGCGAACGAACGTTCCTTCGCAAGGATGGTCATGAACGATCCCCACCCCGTGGTCACCACCAAGCCGGGCGCTGTTCAGGGAAGCTGGGACGGGCGCGTCGCGTCCTTCCTCGGCGTGCCCTTCGCGGCCGCCCCCATAGGCGACCTTCGTTTCGCTGCTCCGCAGCCGCATGCCCGGTGGCAAGGCATCCGTCCGGCGACCACCTTCGGCCCTGCCGCTCCGCAGCCACCCGCCAACCCCGCCAGACCCGCGGATGCGATGCAACTGCTCACCGGCTCGCCAACGCTGGCCCAGGCCGAGAACAACTGCCTCACCTTGAACATCTGGACCCCCGGCGTCACCGGCCGGCCCCGGGCCGTCCTGGTATGGATCCACGGCTCCGGCTGGCTCAGCGGCGCCAGCGCCTGGCCCGGCTACCACGGCCGCAACCTGGCCGCCGCCGAGGACATCGTCGTCGTCACGCCGAACTACCGGCTCGGTCCGTTGGGCTTCCTGCGTGTCCCAGGTATCGCCGAAGGCAACATGGGGTTTCTGGATGCGATCTCGGCTCTGCGCTGGGTGCGGGAGAACATCGCCGACTTCGGCGGCGACCCCGACCGCGTCACCGTGGCCGGTCAGTCCGGAGGCGCGGTGACCGCCGTGGCGCTCCTGAGCTCCCCCTCAGCCACAGGCCTCTTCCATCGGATCTTCGCCCAAAGCGGCCCCCTCGGCATCGCGATGCCATCCCCGCACGAAGCCGAACAGGCCGGCGAGGACTACCTGCGTCTCCTGGGCCTGAGCATCACGACAGCCCACCGTTTGCGAGACCTTCCGGCCGAAGAGCTGATCATCGGTTACCAGCGACTCGTCGCCGACAGCGGCCGGCGACGCATCGGCGCCCCGGCCCCGCCGATGCATCCGATTGCCGGCGCCCCAGGGCTGCCCGGGCCTGTTCTGCCCGCCGTCGCCGCCGGCGTCGCCCCTGGCATCGACGTCCTGATCGGCGCCACCGCCGAGGAGATGAACCCGTTCCTGGCCATCGACCCCGCGTCCGCGGCCATTACCCGCGATGCCGTCCTGCAGCTTGTGGAACGCCTGACGCCCGACGCGGCCCCACAGGTCGTCTACGACCACTACGCGGCCCGGCGGCCGGGCGCGTCCGCGTCTCAAGTCCTGGCCGACATCACCACCGATCGCCTGGTCAGGCTACCGGCGCTCCAGGTCGCCGAGGCGCGCGCTCGTCACGGTCATCCTGGCTTCGTCTACCAGGTGGACTGGAGATCGGCCCTCGGTGCCTGCCACACCGTGGACATTCCCATGCTGTTTGACAATCTTCCAGCCTGGTCGGCCTCTCCCATGTTCCGCGATGTCGACCCCGCCGGCGTCGAACCGACCGGCCACACCTTCCGGCGGGCCGTGGCAGCCTTTATCCGCACCGGAAATCCGAACACCCCGGGCGTCCCGGCATGGGAGGCCTACACCGAGCTTCGCCGCTGCACCATGCGCTTCGACACGTTCGTCACCGCGGCGAACGACCCCGCCTACAGCGAACGCGGCCTCTTGCTTCCGTCTGCTCAACACTCGTCCGGTAGCAAAGACAACTCATGAACACCTCGCGGCCGAGCACCGAGACCGATCGTCTGGGTCCGCTCCCCGATGATCCCGATTCGACAGCCGGACCGGACCCGCCATCTCCCCAAGGTGGGGCTGGCTGTCCTCATCATCGTGCTGCCGCCATCGCGGTTCTGATCTTCAGGTTCTTCACAGGCGCCTCCGTCAGCGATATGGAGCCACATGCCATGCCGCTCGGCATCTGCACATGTCCCCTTCTCGTCACAGGCGGAGTCCTTGCCTCGGTGGAGTCGCGTGAGCAGGTTTCGCCGTTGTAGTCGCTGCGGCGAGCGGTGCGCTCAACTCGGCTGTGCTCAGATCGGCTGGGGTGCCTCTTTCAGCCCCGAAAAGACAGCGGCGATCAGGCGCCGTCCTTGGGCCACGCCGTCGTCGTTGTTCGCGACGCGCCACAGAAAGCTCATAAGCATGATGATGTCGGCGGGGTCGTGCCCGGGAGCGATGGTGCCCTCGGCCACGCAGGCCTCGACGAGCTTGGCCACCGCCGCGGTGGTCGGCGCCCACGAAGCGCTGATCACGTCCTGGGCCGCGGCGCTGTGCAACGCGTCACCGAGGCCGTGCTTGATGCGGATGTAGGCCGACAGAGTCTCGAACCACTCGATGAACGCGTCCTTCGCCGATGGATGGCGCGCCAGCGCCTCGTCGGCGGTGGTGGTCAGGCGTTCGATGTCGTGCTGGTAGGCCGCCAGGAGCAGATCCTCCCGGGTGGGGAAGTGCCGGTAGAGCGTGCCGGCGCCGACGCCGGCACGCTTGGCGACCTCGCTCAGCGGCACGAGCGGGTTGTCCCCGAACAGTTCATGGGCGGCCTCGATGATCGCCACACGGTTACGCGCGGCGGCCTTGCGCTGCGTGCCGTAGGTGCTCGGCGTCTGGTCGGTCATCACCCTATGGTGCCTCCGATGGACTTGCGGACAATCCTCCGCTAGTTTGGTGAGAACTTGCGGAGAATCGTCCGCAAGTTCAAGGCTTACAGGAGACGCCCATGCGTTATGTGAAGCTCGGCACCACCGGCCTGGACGTTTCGCCCATCGCGATCGGTGCGATGACCTACGGCGAGCCCGACCGCGGTCACCCCGTCTGGTCCCTCGGCGAGGAGGATGCGCGCCCGCTGATCAAGCACGCTCTCGACGCGGGCATCAACTTCTTCGACACCGCCAACATGTACTCCAACGGGTCCAGCGAGGAGATCCTCGGCCGCGCACTGCGCGACTTCGCGAACCGCGACGATGTAGTGATCGCGACCAAGCTGCGTCATCCCATGCGCCCCGGGCCGAACGGGAAGGGCCTGTCCCGCAAGGCGATCATGACCGAGGTCGACCACAGCCTGCGACGGTTGGGCACCGACTACATCGACCTTTACCAGGTGCACCGCAACGACCACGCGACGCCGCTGGAGGAGACCCTCGAAACGCTCAGCGATCTGGTCAGAGTCGGCAAGGTGCGCTACCTGGGCGCGTCGTCGATGTTCGCGTGGGAGTTCGCGAAGGCCCTGCACCTGCAGAAGCAGAACGGCTGGGCCCGGTTCGTGTCCATGCAGGACCACTACAACCTGCTCGCCCGCGAGGAGGAACGCGAAATGATCCCGCTGTGCCTGGACGAGGGCGTCGGCACCATCATCTGGAGCCCACTCGCGCGGGGCCGTCTGGCCCGTGGCTGGGATGAGGCGAACTCCACTGCCCGCTCCGAAACCGATGGTGCCTACGCCGACATGCTCTACTCGCCCGAGCAGGAAGCCTCGAACCACGCCATCATTGATGCGGTCGGCCAGGTCGCTGCCGCCCACGGCGTGAGCCGCGCGTCCATCGCCCTGGCCTGGCTGCATCGCCAGCCGGTCGTCACCGCTCCGCTGGTCGGTGCCGGGTCGATCAAGCAGATCGACGACGCGATCGCGTCGTTGGACGTCGAGCTCACCGATGAGGACGTACGCGCCCTCACCGCACCCTACACACCCCGGTACGACTGGCAGGGCGTCTCGGACGAGGCGGCCATGGATGCGATCCGCGCTCGTGTCCCGGGAATGGCGCTGCGGTGAGCTTGATCGTTCGCTCCGGCGCGGCAGTCCGCTAGCTGGCGAACTGAGCAAGCGTCGCAAGAATGTCGCTGGTCGGTAGCCGTCCGGCTGAGGGAGACGGGCGCTGCGGGAATCGCATGACCTGTTGGGATCGTTGTGACCAGTGTGCTCGCCTGGCGACGGGCACCGTTCCCAGCGACCCGCTGTTCGGCTGTCGTCGTCACTCACCACGCGACGCCTTGCTAACATCCCTTGATCAACCGCTGTGCCTGGAGTGTGCATGACCGACCGTCTCACCACCGCGATGATCAGCAAGGCGGCCGAACGGTTGCGGCCGGTCGTGCGTCGCACCGCGCTGGAGCCGAATCAGCGGCTGTCCGACCTGCTCGGCGGTCAGGTGCTGCTCAAGCGCGAGGACGCGCAGGTCTGCCGCTCCTACAAGGTGCGCGGAGCGTTCAACCTGATCGCCTCGCTCACGGATGAAGAGCGGCGACGTGGTGTGGTCTGCGCGAGCGCGGGCAACCATGGGCAGGGAGTCGCGTTCGCCTGCGCGCGGCTCGGGATCAGCGGGCGCGTGTACGTACCGTCCACCACACCGCGGCAGAAGCGCGAGCGCATCGCGGCGCTCGGCGGTGACCGGGTGGAGGTCGTGGTCGGCGGCGGCACCTACGACGAGGCGAGCACCGCCGCGCACGCCGACAGCGAGCGCACCGGCGCGATGTACGTGCATCCGTTCGACGACATCAGGACGATGGCCGGGCAGGGCACCGTCGGCCTGGAGATCCTGGCGCAGGCCGGGGAGGCACCGCACACCGTGGTCGTACCGGTCGGTGGCGGCGGTCTGATCAGCGGCATCGCCGTCTGGCTCCGCGAGCACTCACCCGCCACCCGCATCATCGGCGCCGAACCCGCCGGAGCGGCCAGCATGCGCGCCGCCCTCGACCACGGCGGGCCCCTCGCCCTGCCCGAGCTGGACACCTTCGTGGACGGCGCCGCCGTCGGAAGAGTGGGAGAGGCCACGTTCCCCCTGATCAAGGACTTGGTGGATGAGGTCGTCGCGGTCGATGAGGGTGCGGTGTGCACCGAGATGCTGGATCTGTACCAGACCGACGGCATCATCGCCGAGCCCGCCGGAGCCCTCGCCGGAGCGGCGGCCCGTGAGCTACTGCCGTACTCCTCCTCCGGAGGGCCGCTGGTCTGCGTGGTGTCGGGCGGCAACAACGACGTCAGCCGGTACGGCGAGGTGTTGGAGCGCTCTCTCGTACACATCGGGCTGCGGCACTACTTCCTGGTGACCTTCCCGCAGCGCCCCGGCGCCCTGCGGCACTTCCTGGACGAGGTGCTGGGCGAGGGCGAGGACATCATCGCCTTCGAGTACGTCAAGAAGAACAACCGCGAGACCGGCCCGGCGCTCGTCGGCATCGAGCTTGAGCGGGCCAGTGATCTCGACAGTCTCCTGTTCCGTATGAAGGCCAGCCCGCTCACGGTGGAGCGCGTCCCGCCTGGCTCGCCGCTATTCACCTTTCTTCTCTGAACGCCTCTTCTCTGAACGCCTCTTCTCTGAACGCCTCTTCTCTGAACGCCTGGACCCCTGGCGGCCAAGCCGGGCTCCTGGCGTCGCGTGAGTAGCGCCGCGACCGTGTGGGAACGATGGCGTCATGGAGTTGTACACCGCCCTACCGTCGGCCGAGTGGCGGGACACCAAGGCGACGCTGCACCGGTTCTGCCAGGTAGTGGGCAAGATCCGGCTCGGTTCGACGGTCCGGCGCAACCACTGGTGGAACGCGCCGTTCCATGTCACCGGGCGAGGGATCACCACCCGTCCGATGGGACAGGCCGACGGCAACCCGATCTTCACGATCGACTTCGACTTCGTCGGCCACCAGCTGCTCCTCACCACGGTGGACGGCCGGGCGGTGTCGTTCGCGCTCCCCGGCCAGTCGGTGGCGTCCTTCTACCAGCACACCATGCGGGCGCTGACGGCCCTGGACGTGCGGGTGGACATCGCCGTGCCGCGGCCGTTCGACCTGCCCGACTCCGACCGGCCGTTCGCCGACGACACCGAGCACACGCACTACGTTCCGGCCGAGGTCACCCGCTACTGGCAGGTCCTCAGCCAGGTGAACCTCCTGCTGGAGGAGTTCGCCGCGGGCTTCTCGGGCAAGATCAGCCCGGTGCACCACTTCTGGCACACCTTCGACATCGCCTGCACCCGCTTCTCCGACCGCACGATCGACCAGCCGCCCGGGGCCGACCCGGTGTCGCGGGAAGCGTACTCGCGGGAGGTGATCAGCTCCGGCTTCTGGTTCGGCGACGACGCCTTCCCGGACCCGGCCTTCTACTCCTACACCGCTCCCGAGCCCAAGGGCCTGGACAACGAACCCCTGGAGCCCGCGGCCGCGCGGTGGATCGAGCAGCGAGGTGGCCATCTGGCCGTGCTGCGCCACGCCGACGCCCTGGCCGAGGCCGATCCGCGCGCCGCCGTCCTCGCCTTCTACGACAGCGCTTACCAGGCCGGAGCCCGGCGCGCCGGATGGGACATCGCCCGGCTCGCCTGCCCCGGTGGAGTCACCGATCCGGTGCTGAGTGCTGGAACGTGATGGACCGCGCACTGGGCGGGCATCGGGTGCGGAGTATTCAGGGGAACTGATGCCGCCCAACCGCCGGTTCTTACCCGTATCTCGGCTCGACCCGAACATATCCCAACACCCGTAAACGCCACGGCGGCGTGGGTTCGGTGGTGAAAGCCACCGAGCCCACGCCGCCGTGGCGGCGTGCCGATCTAGCTCTGATCTAGCTCGCCAGCGCGAGTTTGACGGTCAGAGCGCCGGTCTTTTCGGCCTTGGGGTCGAAAAGGATGGTGTAGGTGCCCGTGGCGGGCAGAGTCGTCGCGGAGATGGTGCAGTTGCGGCCGCAATAGGCGGTGGAGCCCAATGCGGTGCCGTCGGGCTTCTTCACCGATACCTGCGCGTCGACGGAGCTGCCGAAACTGGAGTTGGTGAAGGTGAAGGTCACCTTCTGGTTGGCGGTGCCGTTGAAGGTCCAGGTTCCGTTCTGGCCCGGGGTCATGGTGGTCAGGGTCGAGGTGGCGCCACCGATGGTGATGCTCACCGGAGAGAGGTCGGCGACCGGGTAGGTCCTCAGCGTCAGCTTGCCGACCTGTTCGTCTCGCGGGTTGAATTCGACGGTGTAGGTGCCTGTGGCCGGCAGAGCCACCGGGTCGAGGAAACAGTTACGGCCACAGTAGGTGGCCGCCACCAGCACGGAGCCGTCAGGCTTCTTCACCGTCACCTGGGCGCCGGTGCTGTTGGCGAAGTTGGCGTCGGTGAAGTTGAACGAGACGGTCTGGCCCGAGGTGCCGGAGAGGGACCAGGTTCCGTTCTGGCCCGGCGCCGTCGTCGTGAGGCTGGACGCGGCGCCTCCGACCGTGACGCTGCCGGTCAGGTGAGTCACCGTGTAGAGCTGCGCGGTCAGCTTCCCGACATTCCCATCCTGCGGGTCGAATTCCACCCTGTAGGTACCCGCCACCGGAAGAGCAATCGGTTCCAGGAAGCAGTTCCGACCGCAGTAGGTGGCCGCCACCAGCACGGAGCCGTCAGGCTTCTTCACCGACACCCGAGCACCGGTCGCACCGGCGAAACTCGCTTCTGTGAAGTTGAACGAGACGAGCTGGCCCGAGGTGCCGGAGAAGGACCAGGTTCCGTTCTGGCCCGGCGTCGTCGTCGTGATGCTGGACGCGGCGCCTCCGACGATGACGCTGCCGCTCAGGTGAGTCACCGTGTAGAGCTGCAGGGCCAGCGAACCCGTCTTGGCGTTCTGCGGGTTGAGCTCGACCGTGTAAGTACCGGTCACCGGCAGCACGGTCGGCTCGAGCAGGCAGTTGACGCCGCAGCGGGTGTCGGCGACCAGGTCGGTTCCATCCGGCTTCTTGACCTTGACCTTGATGTCCGAGCTGGAGGTGAACGTCGAACCGGTGAAGTTGAACGACACCTGCTGGCCCTCGGTCCCGGCGAACGTCCACACACCGTGCTGTCCGGCGATCGTGGTCGTCAGCGTGGACGCCGGCCCGCCGACGGTGACCTGCGCCGCCACGTCCTGCGCCACGAGGTTCACCTGGGCGGAGGCCGAGCCGGTGTAGATGCCGGCCGGGTCGACCACCACCTGGTAGGTGCCGTCCGCCGGCAGTACGGTCGCATCGAAGAAACAGGAGGCGGAGCAGGACTTCTTCGGCAGGAAGACCGAGCCGTCCGGTCCGAGCACCGACGCCTGCGCGCTGCTGAACGTTCCGCCCGAGATCGTGATCGAGACCCGCTGCCCGGACTTTCCGGCCAACGACCAGGTCGGGTTCTGCCCCGGCTCGGTGGTGGTCAGCTTGACCGCGGCGCCGCCCGGCGTGAGCGTCCCGGTGACGTCGCCCGCGACGACCTGCGCGGAGATCGAGCCCACGGCCGTTCCATACGGGTCGGCGACCACCGTGTACGTTCCGGTCTCCGGCAGTGTGGAGGTGTCGAACGCGCACGACGGCTGGCAGTAGGCCGGCTTGAACAGGTCCGTTCCGTCGGGATAGCGCACCGACGCTCGGGCGTACCCGTTGTTGTCCCACGTCCCGCCCGTCAGGACGAACGCGATGCGCTGACCGGCCGTCCCGGCGAACGACCAGGTGGCTTTCTGCCCCGGCCCGGTGGTGGTCAGCTTGACCGGTGCCCCGCCGACGGTCAGGGAGCCGGTGACGTCGCCCGCGACGACCTGCGCGGAGATCGAGCCCACGGCCGCCCCGTACGGGTCGGCGACCACCGTGTAGGTCCCGGTCACCGGCAGCGTGACCGTGTCGAACGTGCACGACGCCTTGCAGTAGGTCGGCTTGAACAGGTCCGTTCCATCCGGGTTGCGCACCGAGGCGCGCGCGTACCCGTTGTTGTCCCACGTCCCGCCCGTCAGGGCGAACGCGATGCGCTGACCGGCCGTCCCGGCGAACGACCAGGTGGCGTTCTGCCCCGGCCCGGCGGTGGTCAGCTCGACCGGTGCCCCGCCGACGGTCAGGGAGCCGGTGACATCGCCCGCGATCACCCCTGCCGTCATCGGCCCCGGCCGCGCGACGGTCGGATCGACGACGATCGTGTAGGTGCCGTCCGCGGGAAGCGTGACGGTGTTGAAGGCGCAGGCCGTCGAGCAGTAGGTGGAGCCGTACAGCGGCGTTCCGTCCGGTTTGCGGACCGAGGCGTAGGCGGAGCTGGTCAGCCCGCTGACCCCGAACGCGATCCGCTGCCCGGCCTTGCCGGCGAACGACCAGTACGCGTCCTGTCCGGGAACCGTGGTCGTCAGTGTGGAGGGCGCTCCGAGCGCGACCGTCCCGGTGAGGTCGGTCACCTCGAACAGTTGCAGCGCGAGCGAGCCGGTCTTGGCGTCCTTCGGATCCCACACCACCGAGTAGGTGCCGGTGACAGGCAGGGTCTCGGTGTCGATGAAGCAGGTCTTGCCGCAGCTCTGCGACGCCAGGACGGCCCCGTCAGGTCGCTTCACCCGCACGGTGGCGTCGATGCTCGAACTCAGGGTGCCGTCGGTGAACTCGAAGGAGACCTTCTGGCCGGCTGTTCCGGCGAACGTCCAGGCGCCGTACTGGCCCGGCTGGGTGGTCGCCAGCGATACCTTCGGCCCGCCGATCGCCGCGGTCTTGACGACGTCGGGCGCGATCGTGCTCACACTGAGCTTGTAAGCGCCGAACTCGTCCTCGTGCGGTGAGACGCGTAGCCGGTACGCGCCCGCCGCGAGGCTGTCGAGGCGCTTGTCACCGCACAGAGAGTTGGTGGCGACGCTCGCGCCCGCGGCGTTGAACAGCTCCCAGTTGAGCCAGAGCCCCGGGCACTCCTGCGCGTCAACGAAGATCGAACCAGGCTGGCCCAGCGTGAACTGGTACTCGTCGCGCGCGACCTCGGTCTCCAGGTTGCCCGCTCCCGCGGCCGGGACGCCGTCCGAGGCCGTGAACGGCAGCGACACCGTGAACGTCTGTGGTGGCGTGACGTCCAGGTCGAGGTTGACGTTGTCGATTCCGAACGCCTGGTTCGAGATGCCCGCCACCCCGGTGGCCGTGGTCTTGAACTCGATCTGGCTCTTGTTGTGGGTGACCGGCATCGTGATCCGGTACTTGGCCCACGGCAGGCCGGTCGCCAGTTTCCCGGTCGCGACGGGCGTCAGCGTGTTCGGCGTGATCGTGTACGGGGTGCCGCGGTCGGTCTCGACCTGGACCGTCTCGGTGTCGGAGTCGGATGCCCAGTCGCCGACGGCCAGCAGGTCGAAGCTCAGCGTCCCGCTCTTGTGAGACGGTAGCGACTGCGCGTAGAACCGGTACGAATCCGTCCCGCTGAACGGCCCGGCGAACGTGCTCACCGCCGGATCGGTCGACACCCGCGACGGCCGCACGTTCGAGCTGAGCGCCCCCTGGAAGTCGATCGCCAGGTCCCCGTCCTCGTTGACGGCCTGCGCCGTCGGGTCGAGGATGGCTTTCGTCTGCTCGGCGGCGGCCTTCGCGAACGAAGTGTCCGCCGTGAGTGCGATGTCCAGGATGCAGTCGTTGAACTGGAGGCCCGCCGGGACGCCGTTCGCCTCACACTGAGTGGTCGCCAGCTGGACCTGCTCGGGCGTCAGGTCGGCGATCGAGACGATCTTGGCCGGGAACTGCTTGTTCGTGAAGGTCGCGGTGCTCTGGCCCGGACCGTAGGTGAACAGCGACTCGTTGTCGTCGATCCGCCAGGAGTCGGCGAAGCTGCTGTGCAGCACGGTCGGCGAGGCGTTGGCGGGCAGCTGGGTGCCGTCCCGCAGACGCAGGTCGTTCTTCGGGTTGCCGTCGGCGTTGCCGAGCAGGCCCACGAGGTCGCTGTCGGGGGTCGGCGGCATGTAGAGGCTGGCGGCGCCCCTCCTCCAGGACAGGGCAGGGCCGGCCACGCCGTCGAACATGACGGCCCACTTGTCGTCCTTGCGCAGGATGAACGCGTTCTTGCCCAGGTGGAGGAGCTTGCCGGGCTCGAGCGTGCGCTTCTGGTTGTCGATGTACAGGTCGTCCTCGTGGAACTCGACCAGGTGGTCGCCGGCCTCCATCGCGGCGTCGAACATCACCGAAACGTCCCTGCCGCCGCTGGCGGGGCTGAGCCGGCCCTGGATCTCCAGGTTCCACTTGTCGGACTGGGCGAGGATGAACTCGCCGACGGACTGCAGGTCGTAGCCCAGGTTGTCCGGGGTGGTGAAGTGCGGTTCGCCCTTCACCAGACTGCCGTGGTGGGTGAAATACCACCACAGGATGAGGCCGATCAGCGCCACCGCGCCGATCGCCAGCGCCATCTCGATCGTGGCGAAGCCGGCCTCGAGCAGGAACGCCCTGCCCGCCTGGCTGGCGAGGAACAGCTCGATCTCAGCGGTCAGCTCGGCCGCGGCGAGTTCGACGCTGCCATAGGCGCCGATGTCCTCGGCGAGCGTGGTCGGACCGACGGTCCGGATGCCCCTGATCAGCGGCAGAAGGTAGTCCGGGGGCTCCCACTTGAAGTCGTCGTCGTCCTCGTCCACGACCGGGATCTTGGCGGGCGGACTGTTGGGATCCGCCGGGTCCTTCTGTCTCTCGCACTTGCGCTCCTTCTTCACCTCCCGGATGTCCAGGAGGCCGGAGGCCGGCGAGGTGGCCCTGTAGGTGGACAGCTGGAATCCCTGGCCGCCACCGGCGAGCGGGCACGTCTTTCCCTTGCCGTAGACCTGGAACCAGTCCTCGTACCCGCCCCAGCGGTCGAGGACCGACCCGGCGCGGACGCCGTTGACGCCGTTGGCGGCGATCGCCGCGACGTACCGGCCGACCTGGCGTCCCCAGCCCTCATAGTCCGGGTTGCCCTTGACCTTGGCCTCGACCACCTCGGCGAAGCTGGTGCCGACCCGGTCGTAGTAGACGATGTCGGGCCGATCGCGGCCGTTGTTGAGGTACGTCTCCCACTGAACGTTCGGGTTGATGACCGCGCCGGGCTGCGCCGGCGGCGGGACGCCAAGGTGGTCGTTCAGGTACTTGATGGCGCGCGCCTGCCCGATGGCCTCGATGCCGCCGCCGGCGCTGCACTCGTTGGGCTGCTGGTAGATGTAGGTGCCGAGCGCGGGACGGGCGGTCAGGCAGGAGCTGTTGATGCGGCGGCGGGTGGCGTACATGCTGTTGAACACGCAGCGTTTGTCACCTCTGCCGGCGTTCGACCAGTCGTCACTGTTCGGGGGGCAGGGGGCGGCGGCTGCGGACACCGCCGCCGCTGCCGCTGCCGCCATTCTGGCCGTTAATATCTCGTGGACGGGTCCTAACAATGACGCCACGAGCACGCCCACCATGATTACGCAGAGACGCCGCACGCATTCACCTCGGATAAATGGGACATAAAGATCGCAGCGGGAACGTACACCATGAAGATCGGCTTGCGGCAGATCTGGAATCACCACGTTCCGTGATCGTTGACTATGCTGCGGCTCGGATCCGCTCTTGGGAGGTACCGTGGTCGTCCACCGGTCGTGGGAGATCGCATTCGACGCGCCGGCTGCACGGCCGGTGCGGACGGCTCGGATGGTCGTCGCGGCCCATGGCCTCGATCGGGACGCCGTGCTCGTGCTGGACGCCGACAGCGACGAGTTCGTGACCGTCCCGGGGCTCCCGGCCCACCTCTCCCGCAATACGGTGTCGCTGTCGTCCGACGGGACTCGGCTGGTGTTCCTGGCGCGGCAGGACGACGGCGCCGAACCCATGCGGGTGGTGCTGCACGCGCTCGCCACCGGAGCACGGCAGGAGTTCGTCTCGGACGGTTTCGTACGGGCGGCGCTCTCACCGGACGGCAGCCGGCTCGCCGTCCTGGCCGACCTGTCGAACGGCCCCGGAATCCCCGGCGTGGGCGACGAGATCGCGGGCATAGTGCTGATCGAGACCGCCACCGGCGCCCGGCAGCCGCTCTGGTCGGCCGAGGGCTACTGGCAGGAAGACGCCATCAGCTGGTCCCCGGACGGGCGACTCCTCGCCGCCACCTATCTGACGCTGGACGACGTCATCACCACCATCGTCCTCGACCTTTCCGGCAAGGTGATCGGCGTCCACGAGGATCGGGTCGCCCTACCCGGGGCGCACTCGGTCTGGACGTCCGACCGGGAACTCATCGTCTACCCGGAGCCCGACGACGAGAGCCCCCTCATCGCGATCGACGTCACGACCGGAAGCGAGCGCCGCTTCACCAGGCGCAACTTCAGCGGCTACCTCGCCATCGCAGGTGGCCGGGTCGTGCGTCCGGGATCTTCGCCAGAGCGGGTCGTCACGACCGACTTGAACGACAGCGACGAGCGTCCCTTCCTGACCTTCCGCCCCGCCGTATCGATCGAGGCCATCGACATCGTCCCGTCCGCCGTAAGGTGACCCGACTTACCGCCGCTTCGGCTCCAGAACGCATCGGGTACGCCCGCGCCTCCACCGTCCGCCAGTGCCTGGACACCCAGCTCGACGCGCTCCAGGCCGCCGCTTTCAGGTGGGTGGAGTGGCCAGTGGGAGGACGATGGGCGGCTGGACCTGCTCGTCCCGGCCGCCTGGGTCGGTTTCCACCGCGCCGCGGATGCACAGGGACGGGGACCACGCGACGGAGGACGGCCGGCCGAGTCTGACCACCGTGCCGACCTTGAAGCAGTAGCCCGTGGCCGCGTCCAGGCCGCCGACCGTGAACGTGGTGCTGCCGCTCCCCATCGACAGCACGCGATCACCGGGAGACTGCTGGAGCACCATGGGGAAGTCGCTCTTGCGCTGCTGTTTCCAGGACAGCGTCACGGTCGTGCCGTTGTCGGTCACCAGCCTCAGGTCCTTGGGCCGCTGCGCGTTCATCGCCGCCGCGTCCAGCGTCTTGGCGGGACGGGCGATGGAGGGGCCGGTGGAGGGCAGGGCGCTGGGTGGCGGTGTCGTGGCGGTCGAGGCGGGTCGTTTGGCGGCCGTTGTGGGGTCGGTGCCACCTGCGTCGGCGCCTCCGGTTGTGGCGGACTGGGGCTCCAGAGTGATCCGCGGTGGGGTCGACGGGCGGCCGTTCATGGCGGCGGCGACACTGGCCGCGCCGATCAGTACGGCCAGGCCGGAGGTACCGGCGATGAACAGGGGGACCTTCTTGCTCCTGCGCCTCGGCTCGGCCGGCGCCTGCGGCTGCGCCGTACCCGGCTGGTGGGAGGATGCGTAGAGCGGACGGGGTGGTCGGGGAAGCGACGCCGAGCGGTCGGGGTCGACGGTCCAGACGAGAGCGCGCGGCACCGACGTCTCAGCGGCCACCGCCGACGACGGCACCGCCGCCACTGGTGGCACCGAGGGGAACGACGGCATCGACGGCGAGCCGGGTCCGGTCTGCGATGGCGTCAGGCGGGAGCTCGGAGCGACCAGTTTGTACGTGGATGGGGCCGCTTGGTGGGCAGTGGGTGGGGCCGACTGGTCGAGGGCCGGTGGGACTGTGTGGGCGAACCGGGTGGCGAGGTCGGCGGCCGTAGGGCGGGAGTCGGGGGACTTGGCCATCGCCTGGTTGACGGCGGACACGAGGTCGGGCGGCAGTCCGGGGGACGCCAGAGGCGGCGGCTCCTCGCTCAGCACGCCGAAGACGAACCGGGCCGAGGTGTCCGGCCCGTCCAGGGCGAACGCGGGCCGCCCGGCGAGCAGTTCGTAAAGCATCGACCCGAGCGAGTAGACGTCCGACGCCGGACTGGCCGAGCGGCCTTCGAGCAGCTCGGGCGGGCTGTGGACGGACACAGACGTCCCATCGGGCAGCTCGGCCAGTGACATCAGCCCGCTCATGCCGAACCCGGTCAGTCTGGGCTCGCCGTGCTCGGGCAGAACCACGTTCTCCGGCCGTACGTCGCCGTGCACGCCGCCCGCCCCGTGCGTGGCCGCGAGCGCGGCGGCCACCGCGCGCGCGACGCGCAGCGCCTCGCCCGGCGGCGCGGGCAGGGTCCGGCCGGGCCGTTCGGCCAGCGTGCAGCCTCCGTGCAGCCCGGTCACCAGGTACGGGCGGCCGTCGGCGGTGGTGCCGATGTCGAGTACCGGGATCACGTTCGGATGGGCCGCGAGTGCGTCGGGGAAGCGAAAGCCGCGCAGCAGCGGCTTGAGCCGGCGCTTGTCCACGCGGCGGCAGGCCAGCGACCGCAGCAGCACCGAGGCGCCGTCGCGGTCGGCCGTCGCGAGGTACGCGCTCCACGGCCCGTCCTGCCCGGCCCGCTCCTGGAGCCGGTAACCACGGACCTTCTCCGTCACCGTCACGCGTTCACTTCCCGGGGCCGGCAGCCGCCAGCCCTCTCCATCACCACTTCCCGGAACATCACCGCTTCCCGGAACATCACCGCTTCCCGGAACATCACCGCTTCCCGGAACCGACACGTCGCCGTCATGCGATCACTGCGGGACCGCCCAGGTCGTCGGTCTCGAACGCCTCGTCCTCGATCATCGGGAACCGGGTCCGCTCGCGGTCCTGCTCCTGGCCTTGGCCGCCACCCCCCATACCCGGCGGGTACATGCCCATCGGCATACCGCCGGTCCCGCCCCGCGCGGCCCCGCCGGCCGTCAGGCCGCCCGCGCCCTGCGCGGCCGTCGTGGCGGTGCCGGTCCCCGAGGGGGCGAGCGGGCCGGTGGAGGGTACGCCCGTGTTCACTCTGTGGGCCAGGTCGGGCGACATGGTGTCCGGGAAGCCGGCCAGGTTCGCCTTGGTGTCGGGCAGGCTCGGGGTCTTGAGATCGCCGGGATTCTTCAGGTCCGGGGTCTGGGGACTCCGCAGGTCGGGGGTCTTCACACCAGCCTGGTCGAGGCCGGGGAGGTTCGGGTTCTGGGCGCCGTTGGGGTCCGGGAGGTTCGTGCTGGGATCGGTCGGGCGCTGGTTCGGGTCGGTCAGGCCGGACGGGTCCCCGACACCGGACGACGTGGGGTCGGTCAGGCCGGACAGGCTGGAGTACGGGCTGCCGAGGCCCGTGTACGGATCCGGGACCCCGCCACCCAGCCGGCCGTTGCCCGTGCCGCCGAGTCCCGGCATCGGGCCGGGGTTGACGCCACCGCCCTGGGGAGGGGCCGCGCGCTGCTCCATCTCGGGGGAGATGTGGTCGTAGACGTCTCCCATGAACCTGTTGAGCTGCTTCAGATGGTGGCGAGCCAGCGCGTGGGCGTTGCCATCGCTGCCGAAGGTGTCGCCTATGTCGTCATCCAGGCCCACGTCGCCGACTTGGGGGACGTTGTCGCGAAAGAACGGCAGCACCTGCTGGCCGTACCAGACGAGCGGGCGCCCGACGGTCTGGGCGCCGTAGTTGACCGCGGCCATGTCCTTCTGGAGCTCGTCGATCTTCTTGAAGATGCCCTCCAGGGTCTCCCCGCCCATGGATCCGGCGAGGCGCTGGGCCTCGTCGTGCAGGTTCTTGATCGATGTCGCGAGCGAGTCGGCGATGGTCACATAGCTGTTGCCGGCCTCCACCACCCTGCCGGGGTCGGTGTGGTTGAGGATGAGGTCGACGATGCCCTCGCTGGAATCGCTGTCGCCGCCCCCGACCGCGGCGATGTCGTCGACCAGCGGGCGGTTGGCCTCTCTGAGCTGGTAGAGGGTGTAGCCGCTCATGTCGCGGCCTTGCGCAAGTTGTCCGCCACGGTGGTGTCGGCGTCCATGGCCGTCTTCACGGTCTGGTCGAGCGTCTCCACGATGGCCTCGTAGACCGAGCAGAGCTGGGTGACGGCGCGCTGTATGTTCTGCTGCGCCTTGTCGGTGGTGGCCCGCAGATCCGCGGCCGCCTGCCAGGTGCCCAGGTGGCGATCGGTCAGCGTGGCGCGGGTGGCGAGGGCCTCCAGGCTCGGCAGGTCACCCATTCCCCGGAGCCGGTCCAGGTCGGCGCGGAGCTTCTCCACGGGCGAGTCGGGACGCGGCTTGCCGGTCTCCGGGTCCACGAAGTCGGCGATCTTGATGAACATCTCCTTCTTCACCGTGCCTGGGTCCACGCGATTCGGGGCGAGCAAGGCGTCACGCTCTTGGGCCGACGGCGCGCCGGGAGGCGCCTGGGACGGGTAGTCGCCGACGCGGTGCCACTCGATGTTCTCGTCGTGGACGTTCGGGTCCGTCGCGGGCCTGGCGAGGTAGTCGGCGTAGTAGTCCTCCGTGGAGTTCGCGTATCCGGCCTCGCCGTTGTTCTGCGGTTCGCGCTCGTCACTCGGGGTGCCGACACCGGGCATGGAGTGCCCGTCCTTGGTGCCGCCTTCATCAGGTTTCGGCATGAACCTCTCCCCCGCACGTCGGTCTGCATGTCCTCTGTATCCCGCGCGGGCCGCACCAGGGCGTCACTTCAAAATATTTTGAACGGAAGCCAGCTTTCCCTGCAAGCACCGATAAATGGTGCAAAATCCCATCCCATGCCCATGTCCTGGAGCGGCACGGCCGCCCTCGCCCTGGTGCTCGCCGTCACGCCCTTCACCGCTGCGGGGGCGAAAGCCGCCGCTCCGCCGTGCACCCCCGAAGCCGGGGTACAGGACGTCAGCGGCAAGCCCTGGCCGCAGGAGCGGCTGCGCTTCCAGCGGGTGTGGCGGCTGACCCGGGGCGAGGGCGTGACCGTCGCAGTGGTCGACAGCGGCGTGGACGCGCGGCACCCGCAGCTCGCCGGGGCGGTCACGACCTCCGAGGACCTGACGGGTACGGACCAGCGCGACTGCGTGGGCCACGGTACGGCCGTGGCGGGCATCATCGCCGGCCGCGACCTCACCTCGCGCGGCGTACCGTTCCTCGGTGTCGCGCCGGGCGCGCGGATCCTGTCGATCAAGCAGACCGAGACGCCGGACGGCGAGGTGTCGCTGCTGGCCCGGGGCATCAGGCGGGCCGCCGAGCTCGGCGCGAAGGTCATCAACGTGTCCGTGGAGGCGCACGACCAGCCGGAGCTCAAGTCGGCCGTCGCGTACGCGCAGAGCATGGACGCGGTGATCGTCGCGGCGGCCGGCAACGTGAAGCGTGAGGACGGCGAGGTGACGCCCTCCTACCCGGCCGACTACCCCGGCGTGATCGCGGTGGGCGCGGCCTCCCCCGACGGCACGAAGTCGGCGTTCTCCAACGGCACCACCAGGGTCTCCGTCACCGCCCCCGGCTCCGGGATCACCAGTACGTGGACGGGCGGCGGCTACCGTACGGACCTCGACGGCACCAGCTTCGCCGCGCCGTACGTGTCGGGGGTCGTGGCGCTGGTCAGGGCCAGGCATCCAGAGCTCGACCTGTGGCAGGTCAAGCGCCGGGTGGAGTTGACGGCCGAGGGCGGCGGCGCCACCGGGACCGGCGCGGGCCTGGTCAACCCGCTGCTCGCCGTCACCGCCGTGCTGCCCGACTCGGTGGAGAAGGCGGGCGGCGGGGTGCCGGTCGTCGTGGCCAAGGCCATCGCCCCAGACTCGCGTACGCGCGGGCTGGCCGTGGGCATCGCGGGAGGCACGGTCGCGGTGACCGGGCTGGTGATCTTCGTGGCGATCATGCTCCCCAAGGCCAGGCGGCGGGCCTGGCGCGCCGGGTGATCCAACATTTCCAGGAATGTTGAAGTCAGATCGGCCCTCCCGCGCACCGGCTTATGGTGCTCGCGTTGTCCCATGTTCGATACCGGGAGGTGAACCGTGGCGCAGCCGACCACTTATCAGCAGGGCAGTCAGCACGACGCGGCCGCTCGCGCGCTGACCGCGCACGAGCACATCACGCAGATCCACAACAGACTGCTCCAGATCCCCGAGCAGCTCGGCGGCTCGTGGAAGGGCGAGTCGGCGACCGTCTACACGCAGGTTCTCAACGAATGGAACCCGCAGTTCAAGAAGGTCATCGACGCCCTCCACCAGATCGCCGAGAACCTCAAGGGCTCGGGGATCGAGTACGAGGAGGCCAGCACCTCCACCCAGGCCGTCACGAAGAACCTCATGGCCGCGCTCAACGGCGGTGCCGTCAAATGAGCGGGATCGACGTCAGGGAAGGATCTCAATGACCGGTGGCGGAGACATCATCCTCGCCGATTTCGACGAGATGGAAGAGATCGCGGCCGAGCTCGGCCGGGCGTACGCCAACCTCGTCGGCGAGCTGACCGACCTCGAGAACGACCTGAAGATCCTGGAGACCTGGGACGGCTCCGCGAAGGGCGTCTACCTGGAGGCCAAGCGCCAGTGGAACGAGGCCGTGGTGACGATGGGTGACACCATGCAGCGCTTCGGCCCGGCCCTGCACGACGCGACCGAGATCATGCGCGACGCCGAGCAGGCGAACGTCCGGCGCTGGGGCACCTGAGCCGAACGATGGCTGAAGGCGACCACGGGATACCCGCCGAGCTGGTCATCGACCCGGCGGCGGCCGGTGACCAGGCGATGTGCCGGCCGGACGCGCTGCTGGACGTCGCCGGGGCGATGTCGAGGGATCTGCTGCCCCGGCTGGAGTCGGCCGGGCACCGGGTGCCCGACCTGTCGTTCACGGCCGTCGGGGACTGGGATGTGGCACGCGGGTACGCCGAGACCATGCAACGGGCGCGCATGGCCACGGTGGACACGATGGGGTTCGTGACCGAGCTGGTCAGCAGAGTCGTCGAGGACCTGGTCGCCACCGCGAACACCGTCAGGGACGCCGACCAGCGGGCCGGCGAGACCGCTCGCCGTACCGGATCTGCCGGATCTACCGGATAGAGGCGCGCGTGGGAGAACCGAAGCCGATCAAGGAGGGCGCGCTGCCGGCCGGCGCGCCCGAGAGCTACGGCGGGCGCGACTCGATCCGGCGGTTGATCATGAGCACGCGGCCCGAGGAGTTCGGCGGTGTCGCGGACGCCTACCAATCGGCCGGCACGCTCCTTGACCAGACGATCAAGGAGTTGTCCCAATACGCCTCACGTCTCGTCGCCGATGGAAACTGGGGCGGCGAGTCGGCGCGGGCCATGCTCGGGCGGATGGCGCGGGTGCAGTCGTATCTCGGCACGCTGCGGAGCCAGATCGGCGACATCCCGTCATCCGTCCAGCAGGCCAGCCGTGAGCTGGCCACGGCGAAGGAGCAGTTCGAGCCGGCCACCCAGGAGCAGTACGCCACGGTGGACACCGGCTCGTACATCTCCCGGGAACTGAGCAACGACCCGGACGCCGACGCCCGGCGCTTCCTCTCGGATCTGAACGGCCGCTTGAGAGACGCGCACGAGATCCTGCCCGAGCGGCTGCCGTGGGACGCCGACCTGGCCTCCAGCGCGCCGTACCTGCCTACGCCGGTCGTGCGCGACAGCACGCCGACCGGTGGCGGGATCGACTTGGAGTCCACGCGCCCGGTCGCCCGGCTGGCCAGTGTGGATCCGGCGAGGTCACCTATCTCGGCTGCGCCGCAGACCGGGCCGCTCGCCTCGGCGGTCCCTGGAACCGCCGCTCCCCCGATCCTCGGGACGACGCCGGGCCAGGTCCCCGGGCTGATCACGTCAACCGGCGGAACGCCCTCCGTGGCCCAGCTCACCGGGTATCCGCCGACGACCGGGACCCAGCCGACCACGTCCGAGCCGACACGCTCCCTGACCGGCACCCGGCCCGACACCGCACGGAACGACCCCACGCGTACCGGCCCCACGCGTACCGGCCCCACGCGTACCGGCCCCACGCGTACCGACAACCCGCGGACCGACTCCGAGCGGACCGGCGACCCGTACCGGTCCGGCCCCATGCGCTCCGCCCTTGACGTCCTGGACGAGAGCCCCATCGCCGACCAGGCCCGCAGCCCGCTCGGCGGCCTCCCGCGCGAGACCGGCCCGTCCGTACGGCCCGGCGTCGTGCCGGTCGTGGACGGGACATGGCCCGCTACGAATCCCACATCGTCCGGCGGCCCCACAGGGGCGGCCGCCGGTACCGGTGGCATGCCGTTCATGCCGATGGGCGGCGGCCCGGCCGGGTACGAGGGTGCGCCGGTCGCGCACCGGACGGCCCCGCCGCCCCCTGATGAGCCGGGCCTGTTCCGTCCCGCGTACGATCCCGGCCAACCGGTGGTGGACTGACCCATGACATCCGACAGCGACCTCAAACGCATGGAGATGAACGCCGACTCCGTCCGTGAGGTCGGCCGCAACATCGCCGGCAAGCCCATGCAGCGCCTCAACGACATGACCCGCGTCGTCGCGGGGCTCAACGTGCACTCCGGCGCGTACGGCCTGTTCGGCTTCTTCGGCTCGTCGCTGGCGGACGCGCTCGACCAGGTCAAGCTGGCTGCTCACCAGTACGTGTCGGCGACCAGGCACGAACTGGCCGAGATGGAGTCGAAGGCGTTCGACACGGCCAACACCGCCGTCCAGGGCGACGGCGCGGCCACCCGCGTCACGGCCGTCTGAGAGCCACGGTCCGAGAGCCGCTGTCCGAAAGCCGCTGTCCGAAAGCCGCAGTCCAAGAGCCGCTGTCCGAGAGCAAGTCTGAGAGCGAGGACACATGCCAACACAACCGCAGTCCGTCATCGCCGGCGCGGGCATGGCCCAGCTGGGCTCGGCACTGCTGGGCGGCGGCCGCGCGAAGTACGCGGCGATGATCATCGCCCTCACCGCCGCCGACACCCCCGAGCTGCGCCAGGCCGCGCAACAATGGGAGGAGCTGTCGGCGGGACTACGCGAGCACCCCCAGCTGGTCCAGGAGTCCGTCAAGGACGTGCACTGGATGGCGACGAGCGCCGAGCTGTTCCAGCAGACGGTCGACACGCACAGCGACGAGGTCGCCGACAAGGCCGACCTGCCGCAGGCCACGGCGGACTCCATGCGCACCTCGGCCGACGCTCTCGACTTCGCCGGGAACCTGATGTTCGACGTGGGCGCCGCCATCCTCCTGGCGGGGACGATCTACCAGCTCGGGCGGATCAACCCTTATATCCGGCCCGCCGCAGAGGTGGCGGCGACGATGTTCGGCCGCCGGGCCGACCAGCAGGCCGGTCAGGGCGCCTTGAAGCTGCAGACGTTCCTCAGGGGCTCGGAGAGCCTGGCCGGCAAGATCGCCGGCCGGTTCACCAAGGTATCGCCCGTCAAGAAGCTGATCCTCGGCGGCGCGACGGCGATAGGCGGCGGGATGGTCGCCAATTCCGCCGTGGCCGACGACCTAAGCGAGACGGCCCTCCCGAAGGGCAACCAACCGAACCCGAACCAGCGCAACCAGCCGAACCCGACGCAAGGCAACCAGCCGAATCCGACGAAGGAAGTGTGATGCCGGCTTTCGACGAAGCGGCCATCGATCGCATGATCGCCGACACCCAGCGCCCCTTGGACGGGTTCGCGGAGCTGTACGAGCAGGTCCTGGCCGTACAGGGGTTCGCCCAGGACGCGGAGAAGCTGGTGACCGTGGAGTGCTCCACCCAGGGTGTCACCGCGCTGGACATCAACCCGCGCGCACTCCGCTGGGGCTCGGACAAGCTCGCCACCACGATCCTGGAACTGATCGGCGCGTCACTGGCCGACCTGCAGGAGAAATCGAACGCGCTCATGACCGAGCGCTGGGGAGCGGCCCCGCCGGACCTCACTGAAGAGGGCAACCCAGCCGAACTGCGCCTGCAGAACGCCCAGGACACCTACGACCGGGCCATGGAGAACGCGATGACCGAACTCACCCGAATCCAGCGACGGGTGGACGGCTCCTAGACCCGTCGATGTTCCTGGTCCGGTCTCCTGTCACATTCGACGCCTTCGCGGGTTCATGTCTTTGAGCCTTGACATGGCTGACCACGGTTGTGGCTCGGGATTGCCTGCACACGCTGCGTTCCCGGCGGCAGCGGCGGGAGGAGACGCACCTGCCCGAGCCGGTCGTGATCCTGAGCAGCGACCTCGACCCCGAGCAGGAGGCGTTGCCGGCCGACTCGGTGGGGCCGGCCCTACTCGTGGTGCTCGACCGGCTCAGTCCGGCCGAGCGGTTGGCGTTCGTGCTGCACGACATGTTCGAGCTGCCGTTCGACGAGATCGCCGGGATCGTGGGCCGTACGCCGCGCGGCAGCTGGCCAGCCGGGCGCGGCGCCGGGTGAACGACGCCGCGATCCCATCGCCCGACCCCGATCTGGTGCGGCAGCGGCAGGTGGTCGACGCCTTCTACGCGGCCTCACGGGCCGGCGACTTCGACAGATTCCTCAGCCGCCTGTCACATCGCCGGCACGCGAGGGCTCATAGGGGCGACAACATTTCCCAAGCACCATGGAGGACACCGTGGGACCACGGGTCCCCGACGCCGGCACACACCTGTCCGAGATCCAGGAGTTGGCCGGCGCGATGGTTGTTCGGCGTTGGCCGGGACCGACGGTGCGGCCCAGTGTTTCTTGGTCTGGCACCAGGCGAGCCAGGAGGTGACGGCGGCGCGGTTGCGGTTCCAGGTCGCCGGCGCGCTCGCGCCCCACAGCTCGGCGAGCGCGGCGCCGATCTCGGCGTTGGCGGCTGCGGCGAGGGTGACGTGTCCGCCGCGCAGTGCGGCGATCTTCGGGGCGGCGCTCATGTCGGCCGCCGTAGGACGGCTGTAGCGATGTACCAGATAACGTGCCGGAGTCGCGCACCGCCCCGGTGAGGGGTTGTCCTGGTCAGCGCACGGCCACTATCACGTATATGTCCGAGACGGTGCGCAGGGCCGGAAGGGGTGACCGTAGGAATCGTCCACGGGACCCAAACTGTGTACATCTTCATTCGTGACCTGCACCGTTGATGCTGGGCGGCCATGACACGCCCCCACCTGACCCGCTATGACACTGGCCCGCGATCCCTTTCCGCCGCATTGCGGCCGCCTTGCTCGAAAAGGAGTCGCACGGCAGCTTCATCGCCTTCGACGTCGATAAGCCCACGGGCATCGTCAAGGGTGAGCACGCCCGCGGCCAGCCCGAGAACGATCGAGGCGTCAGCGTGCACGACGGCATCGAGATCGCCACCATCGTGCAGGGTCACCTCGATGCCTGAGCCCGTCGCCCGCACCTGGAGCAGTCGGCCGTCGACCGCGATCCCCACCCTCGACGTCTGGTGTGCGGCCGCCTTGCCGGTGAGCAAGGCGCGGAGGCCGACGATGAGCCAGTCGGTGTGGAAGCGGTCGCCGCCCGGCCCGCGCGCCATGAGCGGCGTGGACCAGCGGATGAGGCTGTTGATCGACTCCCGCAGCTCGGTGCCCCAGGGGGTGAGTACGTACACGATGGCGCCGGCCTCCTCGGCCGGCCGCCGCTCGACCACGCCGGCGGCCTGAAGGTCGCGCAGACGGTCGGTGAGCAGGTTCGTGGCCACGCCGGGCAGCCCATCGAGCAGCTCGCGGTAGCGGGCGGGAGCGATGAGGAGCTGGCGGACGATGAGCAGATTCCACCGGTCGCCCACGACATCGAGCGCCCGGGCGAGACCGCAGTACTGGCCGTAGCTCCGACTCATGGCGATCACTTTACATTCTCAAGTGCGCCTGACAATATCCAGCACATCGCCGGTGGGTGTGGTCATGGCTGACGCAGGAGGTCGATGACGGGCCTCTACTCCAGGCGAGACTCCGGCTCTGATATCCAGGGAGGTGCTGACATGGTCCCGACCGCGGCGTATGGCGGTGCACCCGACACCATGGCGCGGGCTCGTGTGGCGTTGCGGGAGGTTGTTCCCCGCCTGGTCGCACTGGTGCGGAGCGTCCCGGACCCGCACGCCATATCGGTCGGCGCGTGGACGGTGGGCGATGTCGCCGCTCACCTGGCTCATGTTTTCCGCTTCGACACTGACGCCGTCGCCGCACGCCCGGTCCCGGACGCCATGGTGACGACGGCCGGTATGGCTGAGGTCAACGCGAAGATGCTGGCCGAGGACGGCGAACGGGCCCCCTCGGTGCTCGCGGATCGTATCGCCACGCTTGCCGGCGAGTTCGACGACATCGCGGCGCGTTCGCGAGCGGCCACTGTCGCCTGGCTGCAAGGCGCCCGCCTGCCGCCTTCGGCGGTGGCGTGTCACCTGCTCGAGGAATGCCTGATCCACGGCCACGACATCGCCACAGCCACCGGGCGCTCGTGGCCGATCCAGCGCCACCACGCTCTGCTCGCGGTCGAGGGCGGCGTACTGCCGCTCATCGCGGCGCTGCCGCCCACGGCCTTGGTGAACCAGGAGAAGGCCGGATCCTTCCGAGCTCGCTTCGATGTGCGCCTACGTGGAGGCGGACGCACGTTGATGGTCTTCGACCGTGGTTCGCTGACGCTCGATGCGGGGTGCGCACGCGATGTCGACGCGCGCCTGTCCGCCGATCCCGCAGCTCTCATGCTGGTGTTCATCGGCCGGCAAGGCATAGCGAAACCGCTTCTAGGTGGAAAGCTCGCCGCTTGGGGCCCTCGGCCATGGAAGCTGGCCCGCATGCTCTCCGTCATCAGCCCCCCGTAGGGCCGTTCGTTCTGGTCGCGGATCCGAGTCCCGAGCCGACGGGCCGCTGATCGGAATGTACGACCCGGACGGGCTGGGCGCGGTGCTGGCCGACGGCCGTGAGCGGGGCTGAGGCGAGCTTCGCGCCCCCGTGGCCAAGTCGACGCTCAGCCACCATCTACGCGTGCTGCGCGACGCCGGCATCACCCGGACCCGCCAGGAAGGCACCCGCTGCTTCGTCGCCGCCGCCCTGTCTCTGGCGGTGGCCCTCGCCCGCGCCGCCGTCGTGGCCCGGCTGCGGCGGCTGCTGCCGCATGTGTCCAGGGCCAGTGGCGCCCTGCTCACCCTCGCCGGCCTGTACGTCCTGTATTACGGCTGGTACGAGCTACGCGTCTTCGCGGGCGCCGATGCCGACGACCCGATCGTGGGTGCGGCGACCGCCGTGCAGGCCACCATCGCCGGTTGGGTGGGTGGGCTCGGTCCGGGGTGGATCGCGGCCGTGCTCATCCTGCTCGCCCTGGCGGCGCTGGCGGTGCGCACGGCGCGCCGCGGCGATCGAGCTCGCTAACAGGATCCTGGGAAGAAGGTTGCCCTCGACGTCGCCATCTCCTATCTTGGAATAGTCGTTCCAAGATAGGAGATGGTGAGATGCCCGACATCAAGCACTTCGATCCCGACATGACGCTGGACCAGGTCGTACGCCTGTTCTGGCAGCGCGGGACCGAGGTCACCGGCATCGCCGACGTCGTCCAGGCGACCGGGCTCAGCCGCTCCAGCCTGTACGCGACCTTTGGTGGCAAAGCGCAGCTGCAGGCCGCCGCGCTGGGCCGCTATCTGGAGCGGCAGTCGCGGCCGGTGTTCGACGCTCTGGCCGCCGACGATCGCGGCGTGCCGGCCATCGCCGCGTTCTTCGAGCGGCTGGTGGCGGCGCGGTGTTCGGGCGAGCACGCCCGCTGGGGATGCCTGGTCACCAACACTCACGCCACCGCGAGCGGTGGCCTGCCGGAGATCCGGGAGATTTTGGACCGCCACCACGACGCGCTGCGGGCGGCGATGCGCGCCGCGCTGGAAGTCGCGCGTACGAAGGGCCAGCTCCGGGATGGCGTGGATGTGGGGGCTGCCGCGGAAGCGCTGACCCTGCAGGCGTACGCGGTCAACCTGCGCTCGCGAGCCGGCGCCGAGGCGGGCGTCCTGCTGGCGGGCGTGCACGCCGTACTTGACGGTTTCACCACTACCAAGGAGAGATGATGAGCGGTTTTCGCACCTACGACGAAAGCGACGCCCCCGAGGCCGCCCGCCCCATGCTGGAGGCGGCCAAGAAGCGGATGGGCTTCGTGACCACGCTGAACGGGGTGATGGCCGAGTCACCGGAACTGCTGGCCGGCTACAACGCGCTGGCCGAGCAGTTCGGCAAGTCGTCGCTGCCGGCGGCGGCCAAGCAGGTGGTGTTGATCACGGCCAGTGTGGAGAACGGTTGTGAGTACTGCGTGGCCGCGCACTCCACCCTGGCGCTGCGTGCCCGGGTGCCGGCCGAGGTGGTCGAGGCGCTGCGCGCGGGGCGGCCGCTCGCCGACGAGGCACTGGAGGCGGTCCGCCGCCTGACCCGTGCGGTGGTGGTGCAGCGCGGCTGGGTGGAGGAGGCCGAGATCGAGGCGTTCCTGGCCGCCCGGCACACCCGCCGCCACGTGCTAGACGTCGTGCTCGGCGTCGGCATGAAGACCCTGTCGAACTACACCAACCACATCGCCCACACCCCACTGGATCCGGCCTGGCAAGACCAGGAGTGGACCCGCGAGCAAACGGCAGTCTGACCTCTCCCCATGCCGACCTGGCGTCGCCCCTGGCCAACCCACGGGTGGCGCCGGCTGCTGGACCAGCCGCTCACCGACTTACACGCCCGGCTGGCCCTCAACGCCGTCACCCACCTGGAGTTGGTACACGCCTTGGCACCGCGCATGGTCGCCCGCGGCCACGGCGGCATCGTGCTGGTCTCCGCCCTCGGCGCGCTGCAGGGACTGCCCAACATGGCGCACGAGAGCGCCGCCAAGGCTTATGTGCTCAACCTCGGCGAGGCCCTGCACCACGAACTCGCCCCCGACAAGATCAACGTCAGCGTTCTGCTGCCCGGCAACGTCGACACCCCGATCATCGACACCTTCGGCCTCGACCGCTCGGCCCTGCCCATCCGTCCGCAACCGGCGGACAAGGCCGTCGCCGAGTTCATGACCGCCTTCCTCAAGGGCCGCACTCTGCACATCCCCGGACGCGGAATGCGCATGATGACCCGGCTGCTGCCGCGCCCCCAGGCCGTCCGCATGAACGGCCGCATGCTCGGCCAGGCAGCCCGCAACCTCGCCACCCGCAACCCGGCCGGCACCCGGACATGACCACCATCCGCTTCCACGGCGGATGCTCCAGAGCGGGTGCATCCCGCGTCTGCTGACCGCCCGGGGCATCCCCATGGGCCCACTCGCCCTTCTCGCATGCCCGCGGCGGGCGCATCGGCCTGACCCGGCGCACACCATCCCGAAACCCCGGCAGGAGTCCCCACTCATGACCATGACGGCCGCACCAGCCACGCAGACCTACCACATCTTCATCCGGGCACCCCGGCAGCGCATCTGGGACGCGATCACCCAACCCGACTACAGCGCTGGATATCTGTTCGGCGCCCTGGTCGAAACCACCGCCGAGATCGGCTCCCTGTTCCGCTATCACTCCCCGGACCGCACGCAGCTGTGGGGCGATGAGACCGTGCTGGACGCCGAGCCGCCGCATCGGCTCGTCGTGAGCTACCGCGGCTTGTACAACCCCGACCTGGCCGACGAGCCGGCCAGCCGGGTGAGCTGGCAGATCGAACCCGCCGACGACGGCACCTGCCTGCTCACCGTGGTGCACGACAACCTCGAACACGCCCCCAAGACCGCTGCCCGTGTCGCCGGCCCAGGCTGGATGCGCGTGCTGAGCGGCATGAAGACTCTGCTGGAGACCGGCTCACCGCTCAACGCCTGACCGAGCGGTCGGCTTACCTCTCCCGTCAAGGCATGACCTTCGACGACACGCTGCTCATCGACGGCAGAGGGGGCAACTGCGCAGCCTTCCAGCAGCAAGGAGGGACCGCGCTGCGATGGAAGATGGGCACCAATGACACCGCCGAGGTCGTGGACGGTCTAAACCGATGGCTGGAGGCCCTTCCGCACCTTGCGGCACCCGCAGCCTCCCCCGGCCGTAGCGGGAATGAGCGCCGGCATCAGCCTGCGACGGACGCTAAGTGACCGCCGGAGAGTGCGGTGGGCGGCTCATTGCATGGTGAAGCGCAGCGAATGGTCGAACGAGTCCGGACAGGTAAACACATAAAGCGCGTAGCCGCGGCCGATGACGATCGCCGTGGGCATGTTCGGCTCAGCCAAGGACTCGAACTCGCCGGTGGGGTAGCCGGCTCCTCGACGGGCCGCCAGCTCCCGCCGTACGGGCTCTCCCAGCGCCTTCCAGATCGGCTTGTTCCTGCTCGCTCAGCACCAGGCTCTCACCCCGTCTGGTACGACCCCAAGCCTGCGCGAGGATGCGGCGCCTCAGCCGGACACCTTCGGTCGCCACCTCCCCTTTGTGAAACGTCTCACAGGTCGGCCAGGACTCATCTGCCGGCCACAGCAGCGGCCCGCCCACCGAACTGTCCCCAGGCCCCGGGTCTCCTGGCCGTGGATGCAGGCGCGTCGCCGTACGACGGTAGGCGGCCAGCTCTGGGAACACCGCGGCGATGTCGACGGGCCGGGGTGGTGTGGTCCGGGAGGGCGTCATCCAGACAACATACTGATGGCAGGTGACACAGTTCGGCACCGCCTGAGCGTCCGGGCTGGGCCTATCCGCCCCGGCACGGTCGGAGCACTTGCCATACGGGAAGCGATCTTCTGGGTCCCTGGTTCGCCCAGGTCACGCACACTCGTGAATACCCCGAGTACGAAGGCGTTCGACACGGCCAACACCGCTGTCCAGGGCCGGCGCGGCCACCCGCGTCATGGCCGTCTGAGTCGCGGCCATCGACCGCATGATCGCCGACACCCAGCGCCCCCTGGACGGGTTCGCGGAGCTGTACGAGTAGGTCCTGGCCGTACAGGGGTTCGCCCAGGACGCAGAGAAGCTGGTGACAGTGGGGCACACCGCCGGCGTTTGACGCCCGTCACCATCACCTACGCGACGTCGGGCCGGGTCATCAGCGGCGACCGCAGATGCAACTCCAGGCTGGGGCTGGTCAGGGGCACGGTGCTCCACGTCGCCACCGCTGTCGCCGCGTCGGCGTCGAGCACCAGCCGGACCCGGTGCGGGGTGGTGATGACGTAGAGGTCGGCGACGAACGTGTCGCCCTGCCAGGCGCCGGCGGCGACGACCGGGCGGCCGAGCGGCGAGCTTTCCCGCCATTCGCCGTGCCCGACGGCGACTTTGAGGGACGACCCGAGCCGCAGGTGCCATCCGCCCTCCACCGGCTCCACGGCCACCGTGGTGCCGTCGGGCAGGGCCGAATCCTCGGCGGAGGCGTCGATCCTCGCCGCACCCGAACGGGAGGGGGCAGCCGAACCCGGCACCTGCGCGAGTGACAGCCGCCGCAGCCGATCGGCGAGGATCTCGTCGTCCCGGGCGCTTCCCCCGTCATCCAGGCCGGGCAACAGGCAGTCCCAAAAGACGCCGGGCAGTGCGTCTACCTGCTCCACGGCGGCGGTCACGACGACCACGAGATCGTGGGACGGGACGACCACGCATTGCTGGCCGAAGGCGCCGTCGCCGTGATAGCCGTGACGCGACATCCAGAACTGGTAGCCGTACCCGCGAAGAAAGTCGGGGTTGGGCGAGTCGTCATCGAGTTGCCGGGTCTCGATGTGCGTCTCGATGTGCCGTCTGGTCGCGAGCTCCACCCATTCGCGCGGGACGAGCCGGCGGTCGCCCCAGACGCCTCCGCGCAGCAGCAACTCGCCGAAAGCGGCGACGGCCTCGGTCGTGAGGTGCAGCCCGTGGAATCCGAAGGCGGCACCGCTCGCCACCCGATCCCATTCGGCGTGGTCGACGCCCATCGGCTGGAACAGGCGGTCGTCGAGCAGCTCCGGCAGGCCGCGGCCGGTGACCCGTTCCACCATCCGGGCCAGGACGAAAGTGGTCGCGTTGTCGTAGGTGTGCCGGGCTCCCTCAGGCTCGGAGAACGGTACGCGCAGGAAGCCCTTCACCAGGTCGTCGGGTTCCAGCTGCCAGGCCGCGGCGAGGCTGTCCGTGCTGTGCCCGGCCGTCATGGACAGCAGGTGGTGCACGGTGATGCGGCGTCCCTGCTCGGAGATGTCGGCCGGAACGTGGTCCGGCAACACGTCCACCACCCGGTCGTCCAGCGAGAGCAGCCCGTCGGCGATCGCCAGCCCCACCGCGATCGCGGTGAACGACTTGGTCAGCGAATAGAGCAGATGCGGGCGCCCGGCCGAGTACGGCGCCCACCAGCCTTCGGCCACGACGTGACCGTGGCGTACGACCATGATGGAATGGAGCTCGATGGATTGTGCTTCGAGCCGGTCCAGCAACGCGACGATCGAGCGGGACGAGACCCCCGAAGCCGCCGGTGTCGAGCGCGGTAGCAAGGCCGGCTGAGAACGCATGCGGGCACCGTAACAAGGCGATCTGCCCGATTCCACGGAATTTCCTACGCGACGACTGGCACCACATGTGGATTGCCTGGACGGGTAACGAGCGTGTCAGCGCACGATCACCGCCAGGAGAGCATCTGCTGGGCGTTGTCCAGGATCGGGCCCGGGGCCTCGGCGGGCGCGCCGATCCTGCGGGAGGCCACGGCCTCACCCAAGCCAGGCCCGGCCACCCGAGCTGCGAAGGCGTTGTGGCTGGTCACAGGGGATGTGGGCGCGGCCGTCGCCGTCGCGGCGACGACGGATACGGCAGCGGGCAGATCGTCGAGCCGGCATCCCCCAGAAGACAGTGATCTTTCTAGCCCGCTTCCGGTGGCGTCAGATACGCCGTCTGAATGAGCCGCGCCCCCGAACGCCGGTCCACATAGAACCCCCGCCCAGGCGGAAGCTGCTGCGGCCGCACGTTGCCGAACAGCGCCCCCTCATCCCGAGGCCCCGACAGCAGCACAGCCGGGGTGTTCATCTCCTTCAACCGCCGCACGACCGGGTCGAGCAGGCTGCGCCCCGCCCCGCCCATGGCCCGTCCCAGGATCAGGTGCAGCCCGATGTCGCGGGCCTGCGGCAGCAGGTCCCCGAGCACGGCCAGCGGATTGGCGGACGTGGCCACCAGGTCGTAGTCGTCCACGATCACGTACAGGTCCTGGCCGGTCCACCAGCTCCTGGTCCGCAGCTGCTCGGAGGTGAGGTCGGGCGGCGGCAGCCGGGTCTGCATGACCTCGTGGATGCCCTTGAGCACGGTGGCCGCGGCGGTGCTGGAGGCGGCGTACCCGATCCGGTGCTCGTTGTCGGCCGTGTCGAGCAGTGAGCGCCGGTAGTCGATGATGACGATCCGCGCCTCCAGCGGCGTGAACCTGTCGACGATGCCCTCGGCGACGACGCGCAGCAGGTTGGTCTTGCCGCTTTCGGTGTCGCCGAAGACGACGAAGTGCGCGTCGGCGTCGAAGTCGAGCGAGACGGGCGCCAGGGCGGCCTCGTCGATGCCGATCGGGATGCGCGGGCCGCTCTCGTCCGGTCCGGGCAGCGTGTGTACGGGGAACCGGTCGGGCAGCAGCCGTACGGGTGGCGCCGGTGGCTCGTGCCAGGCGTTCGCCGCGTCCGCCACCAGCGCGGCGACCCCTTCGGCCAGGTCGTCCACGGTGGCCTTGCCGTCCACGCGGGGCAGCGCGGCGAGGAAGTGCAGCGCCTCGCGGGTCAGGCCGCGGCCCGGCGCGCCCTCGGGTACGTTGGCGGCGGCCTTCCGGTCGATCTCCGACTCGAAGGAGTCGCCCAGCCTGAGCTCCAGCCTGGTGGAGAACATGTCGCGTACATTGGACCGGAACTCCGACCACTTGTTGGCGGTGCCGACGACGTGGATGCCGAAGCCGAGCCCCCGGGAGACCAACTCGCTCAGCGGCGCCTCCAGCGACTCGAACTCCTGGCGCATCGTGGCCCAGCCGTCCACGACGAGGAAGACGTCACCCCAGCCGTCGCCCTCGTACTCCCCCGCGGCCACGAGCCGGCGATAGGTGGCGATCGAGTCGATGCCCCGCTCCACGAACAGCCGCTCCCTGCGCGCCAGCAGGGCGGTCATCTCCGCCACCGTGCGCCGGACCCGGTTGGTGTCCAGCCTGGTCGCCACGCCGCCGACGTGCGGCAGCCCGGCCAGCGCCGACAGCGTGCCGCCGCCGAAGTCGAGGCAGTAGAACTGCACCTCCTTGGGCGTGTGGGTGATCGCGAGCGCGGCGATCAGCGTACGCAGCAGGGTGCTCTTGCCCGTCTGCGGCGATCCGATGATCGCGGCGTTGCCCGCCGCGCCCGACAGGTCCAGCCAGTACGGGTCGCGCCGCTGGTCGAACGGACTGTCCACGATGCCCACCACGGCGTGCAGCCGGCCGGGGCGGTTCTGGCCGGTGCCGGCGGCGGTGAGCCCGTGCGACGCGGTCGCCTGGAGCGGCGGCAGTAGCCGGTCGAGCGGGGCCGGCTCCTTGAGCGGAGGCAGCCAGATCCGGTGGGCGGCGGGTCCCTGCCCGTTCAGGCGGTCGACCACGATGTTGAGCAGGCTGTCCTGCTGCTCCCGGTCCTCGGCGGCGGGCTCGGGCTCGACGGCGGGCGGCGGCGGCAGCGGCACTCGCTCCGTGCCGTACCAGACGATCTTGCCCTGGTGGCCGGGACGGGCGGCGACCGCGCGGTTCTCCCGCTGCGCCACCTGGTAGGGACCGGACACGTAGGCGGCCTTGAACCTGGTCATCCCGGTCGTCTCGAACATCAAGTACGCGTTGCCCGGCTCGGGCGGCAGCGAGTACGCGTCGGCGACGCCCAGCACCGCCCGGCTCTCGGCCGCCGAGAACGTCCGCAGCCCGATCCGGTACGACAGGTGCGTGTCCAGCCCGCGCAGCCGCCCCGACTCCAGCCGCTGGGAGGCCAGCAGCAGGTGCACGCCGAGCGAGCGGCCGAGCCGGCCGATCATCACGAACAGCTCGATGAACTCCGGCTTGGCCGACAGCAGCTCGCTGAACTCGTCCAGCACGATGAACAGCGTCGGCAGCGGGCTCAGCCGGGCGCCCTGCTCGCGGGCCTGCTCGTAGTCGCGTACCGAGGCGTAGTTGCCGGCCGAGCGCAGCAGCTCCTGGCGGCGTACCAGCTCGCCGTGCAGCGCGTCGTGCATGCGGTCGACCAGCGGGAGCTCGTCCTCCAGGTTGGTGATGACGGCCGAGACGTGCGGCAGCGTGTCCAGGCCCAGGAACGTCGCGCCGCCCTTGAAGTCGACCAGGACGAAGTTCAGTACCTCGGAGGAGTGGGTGATCGCCAGCGCGAGCACCAGCGTACGCAGCAGTTCGCTCTTGCCGGAGCCGGTGGCGCCGACCACGAGCCCGTGCGGGCCCATGCCGCCCTGCGCGGCCTCCTTGATGTCCAGCTCGACGGGCCGGCCGTCGGCGCCGAGGCCGAGCGGCACCCGCAGGCGGTTCCTGACCGGCCGGGCCTGCCAGGTCACGGCGGCCGAGATCCGGCGGGCGTCGCCGATGCGGAGCAGGTCGGTGAGCGTGGTGTTGGTGGCGAACGCGTCGCCCTCCTCCCCGGCCCCGCCGGCCGCGCCGGCCCGCATGGGCGCGAGCTGCCTGGCCAGCGCGGCGAACGCGGGCAGGCCCAGCACGTCGGGCCGGCCGAGCGCGGTTCGGACCTGCTTGCCCATGTCGTCCTCGACGACCCGGACCACTTCGTCGGCCGTGACGTCGAGATTCAGCGAGAGCTGCGCGGGCGCCTGTCCCGCCGACCCGCTGAGGTCGATCACGGTCACGCCCTCGATGGCGTCGGTGCCGAGCTGACTGCCCGCGGGCACCCGGCCACCGTCCAGGATCACCAGGTGGTACGGCAGTACGTCCTGCGACAGGCCCCTGCTGAACCTCGGCCGGTCCTTCAGCTCGAACCCGAGCAGGTCGTCGAGCTCCCCGAGATCCCTGGTGACCAGCCTGACCGGGCCCGCGCCGTCCTCCTCCTCAGGATGGAAGGCGTGCGGCAGCCACTTGACCCACTCCCACTCGGCCGCGTGCTCGGGCCCGGTGCACACCGAGACCCGCAGGTCCTCGGGCGAGTGCAGGGCCACCGCCTGGGCCAGCGCGGCGCGGACCAGGCCGCGGACGGCCTCGGGCTCGCCCGCGAGCGTGATCCGGGCGAAGGAGTGCAGCGCCAGCGCGACCGGCAGGCCGGGGACCGTGGCGTGGGTACGGACGAAGCGGCGCAGCGCCCCGGCGGACATCGGGTCGAGGTCCTCGATCGGCCTGCTCTCCGGCGGGATGAGCGGCAGCGCGAGGCGCTGCGCGGAGGTGGCGATCCGCAGCTGGCCGAAGTCGTCGTCGCGGGGGCGCCGCTCCCACAGCCGCGAGGTCATGACCAGTGACCACAGCGTGACGGGGTCGGGATGGTTCCAGGTCATGGCCTTGCGCTGCTGCTCGGCGGCCTTGCGTACGCGCTTGCGCACCTGCTCCAGGTAGCGGTAGTAGTCGCGGCGCTGGCCGTTGATGCGGTTCTTGCGCTCGCCGGTGTTCCTGAGCATCTGGCCCATCGTCATGCCCACCATCGAGACGGCGAACAGGCCGCTGGAGACCATCATGATCGGGTTGCCCGTGCCGCCGCCGGTGAACATGAGCGCCATCGCGCCCGCCCCGGCGATCATCGGCAGGTACGTCAGTATCTGGGTCAGGCCACCGCCCGTGACCGTCTCGGGGATCTCGGGTGGCGGCTCCAGAAGTACCTCGCCGCTCGGCTGCTCCGGCGGCCTGCGCCGGTCGGGCCGACGCACCACCCATGTGTTGCCGCTCACCGCACCGCACCTCACCGAACACGCCACCGAACAACCCTCATAAAAGCCCGTCAGACCACGTATTCAGCGACATTTCAAATTTTCTCGACATATTTACGGCGGCGCGGCGGGGGCCCAGTCCATACACTCCTCCAAGTGAGCGCCACCGGAACCGACCTGTGCCGGGTCACGATCGTCACCCCTCGGGGGTCCCTCGATCTCGGCCTGCCCTCGGACATGCCGCTGGCGAGCATGCTGCCGACGCTGCTGCGCATCGCCGGCGAAGGGCTGGCGGAGGCCGGGCTGGCCCACGGCGGCTGGGTGCTCCAGCGCGTGGGCGGCCAGCCGTTCGACGTGAACGTCACGCTGTCGGACCTGGCCGTGCACGACGGGGAGCTGCTGCACCTGCGGCCCCGGGGGCACGAACTGCCCGAGACCGTCTTCGACGACGTGGCCGACGCCGTCGCGACCGGCGTACTCGAACGCACCAGCCGGTGGCAGCCCACCGTCACGAGGTCGTACGGGCTGCGGACCGCCGCGGTGGCGCTGGGCGCGGGCGCCGCCGCCCTGCTGCTGACCGGCCCGCCGTGGACGCCCACCGCCATGGTCGCGGCGGGGATCGCGCTGGTGCTGCTGCTGGCCGCGGCGGCGCTGTCGCGGGCCCTGGGCGACGCGGGCGCGGGGGCGGCGATCGGGTACGCGGCCCTGCCGTACGGGTTCGTCGCCGGGCTGCTCGGACCCGATTCCCCGACCGGCCTGACCGGGCTGGGCGCGCCGCACCTGCTGGCGGCGTTCGGGGTCACGCTGATGCTGGCCACGGCCATCGGGTTCGCCGTCGCCCAGGGGCTGCCGACGTTCCTCGGGGTGGCCTTCGCCGCGTTCTGCGGCCTGCTCGGCGCACTGGCGGTCATGGTCCTCGCCGTACCGGCGGCCGGGGTGGCCGCGCTGCTGGCCACACTGGCCGTGGGCATGACGACGGTGGTGCCGTCGGTGTCGTTCCGGCTGGCCGGACTGCCGCTGCCCGCCCTGCCGACGACCGCCGACGAACTGCGCCGCGAGGGCGGCGACCTGGACGGCCGGATGGTGATCGACCGGACGGTCGTCGCGGACGCCTTCTGCACGGGCCTGCTCGGCGGGGTGTCGCTCCTCACGCTCGGCGCCCAGATCCTCCTAGCGGTGGCGGGCACCTGGCCGGCGATCGCGATGAGCCTGTCGCTCTCGGCCGCCCTGCTGCTACGCGCCCGCGTCTTCGAAGGCCGGGCCCAGCGGCTGTGGCTGCTGACCTCGGCCCTGCTCGGCTCCGGCCTGCCGATCCTGGCCGTGGCGGTGGGGTCGGCCCGCGAGGTGGTGCTGTTCGGGGTGGTGCCCGGGCTGGTGATGCTCGCCCTGCTGGTGGCCGGGGTGGCGCTCTGGCTCTCGGCGTCGCGGCCCACTCCGTTCTGGGGGCGGCTGGCCGACATCCTCGACATCGTGCTGATGATCGCCCTGCTGCCGCTGGCGCTGGCCGTACTGGATGTGTACGAGACGATCCGCGGGCTGGTCAGCTGAAGCGCAATGCCTATTCACAGGCCCGGATTCCGGTCTCGTCACCGTCGAGACCAAGCGCCTGTGGGCTTGCCGCTGCCCGGTGCGCCTGTTCTTACTCGTGGCGCAACTCTTGGACGGCCTCTCGCAGGTGCGTGTGGAGTTCGTCTTCTTCGCCATCGCCGAGGGCGGCCATGGCGGCGGGAAAGGCGTCGGTGAGATCGACCATGACGTCGAGCACGACCTCGTCCACGAACTCACTAAAGGACGCGGGTCCTGTCTTGGACCGCGCGCTGTCCAGCCGCGGTTTGTTCACCATGCTCTGGGCGAGTCGGCGTAAGTCGCCCAAGGCAAGCCGCGCGTGCCGGTTCCAGGGCCGGCTCTCGTCGAAGCGTTGCTCATCGAACTCTTCGATCTTCATCTTGATGATCGGGCGCTGTTCCGCCGTCGCGGAGATGTCAGGACGCATGACGATCCCCTCCGCGAAGTTGCCCGGAATGTTCGGCAGGCCGTGGAGGGGTGGCACTCGAGTGGGGAACCGCGGTGGCAGGGCGTCGAGCTCGTGTCTGGGACCCCTGCCGATCAGGGGCACGACATCGAGCCCGGCAGCTGCCGCCACGGCTGCCACGTCGGCATAGGGCAGCAAGAGGCCGGCGTCGTCCGGACGGTCGTGCCGGAGCACGTCGAAGAGCGCGAACCGCAGGCTCGGGCTGTACCAAACCCCGGTCTGCACCGCGCTTACCCCGGGCACCGGGTCAACGTCGGCATGTGGATAGTGGCCGCCGTACAACTCTCCATAGATGCGCACGACCGTTCCGCCCAACGACAACGCATGGCAGAAGTCTCAGTGTCCACACGACGTTCCCGAAACTGTTTTTCGCCCCGGAAAGCCCGCCTGGATTCGGCGGGCGCGGCCTGACGGCCAGCGGGGTCGGGCCGGATGCGAGGGGGTGAGACCGATCCAGGTGGCCGGAAAATCAGTCGCCTCCGCGTACGCCCTGCGGCAGCATGGTCACGGGCGGTTGTCGGGGTTCGGGAGGGGCGGATGGCTGTGCTCGGATCGCTTCAGGGCTCCGAAGGCGTTTCATCCGGACGAAAGTCGGCGGTCCTGCTCGCGCTGCGTCACTACTGCGGTGAGCTGGTGCGCCAGTGGCGCGTCGCGGCGCCCGCGCTGACGATGCCCGCGTTCGGGAACATCTGCCTGTTCTACCTGGCGCCGCTGGCGGTGGCCGGCATTGTGGGGCGGCTGTCCGCGGGTGGCGACGGCTCCGTCGGCGCGCTCCTGCCGTACGTGCTCGGTTTCGCCGGGTTGCTGCTGGCCGGTGAGGTGCTGTGGCGGATCGGGCTGCATTTCCTGAATCGTACGGACGCCCGCGGCATCGAGCACCTCGGCGTGGTGGGCATGGACGAGTTGCTGACCAAGGACACCGCGTTCTTCCACAACAACTTCGCCGGGTCGCTGACCAAACGGGTGCTGGGGTTCTCCTCCAGATTCGAGGACTTCGTCGACACGCTGACCTTCTCCATCATGGCCAAGGTTGTGCCGATCGCCTTCGCCTCGGTGGTGCTGTGGACTTATCACCCGCTGCTGGTCTTCGTTCTGCTGGGCCTCATCGTCGTCACGGGCTGCCTCGTCGCGCCGCTCATCCGCCGCCGCCAGGCGCTGGTCGACGAGCGTGAGGCCGCCAAGGTGCGGGTCTCGGGCCACGTCGCCGACGTCCTGTCGAACATGGACACCGTACGCGCGTTCGCCGCCGAGGACCGCGAGGCCGCCGAGCATCGCGTCAGGGTCGCCGAGCTGCGGAAACTGTCGCTGCGTTCCTGGGACTACGGCAACCTGCGCGTGGACACCGTGGTCGCCCCCATCTCGATCCTCACCAGCGCCCTCGGCCTGCTGCTCGCCGTCGCGCTCCGGGGCGGTCTGGGCGTGGAGGCCGTCGTGGTGACGTTCACCTATTACTCCAACACGATCAGCGTCATGTTCGAGTTCAACCAGGTATACCGGCGCATCGAGAGCGTGCTCACCGAAGCCGCCCAGTTCACCGAGCTGCTGCTCGTACCGTCGAGTGTGGTCGATCCGGCCGACCCGCAGCCGCTGCGCCGGGCGGACGCGAGCGTCCGCTTCGACCGGGTGACGTTCGCGCACGCCGGCGGCTCGTCCCTGTTCGAGCGTCTGGACCTGGACATCCCCAGTGGCACCAAGATCGGACTGGTCGGCCAGTCCGGCGGCGGCAAGACCACGCTCACCCGGCTGTTGCTGCGCCTCATGGACGTCGACGGTGGCCGGATCCTGATCGGTGGCCAGGACATCGCCCGCCTGCGGCAGGCCGATCTGCGCAGCCTCATCGCGTACGTGCCCCAGGAGCCGGCCATGTTCCACCGGTCGGTGCGCGACAACATCGCCTTCGCCCGGCCGGGCGCCACCGACGCGGAGATCATGCGGGCCGCGCGGGCGGCGCACGTCACGGAGTTCGTCGAGTCGTTGCCGAAGGGATTCGACACGCTGGTCGGCGAGCGTGGCGTCAAGCTGTCCGGCGGCCAGCGGCAACGGGTCGCCCTCGCCCGCGCCATTCTGCGCGACGCCCCGATCCTGCTGCTGGACGAGGCGACCAGCGCCCTCGACTCGGAAAGCGAGATCCTCGTCCAGGAAGCGTTGTGGGAGCTGATGCAGGATCGCACCGCGCTCGTGGTCGCGCACCGCCTGAGCACCGTCGTCCGCATGGACCGGCTCGTCGTGCTGAACCAGGGCGAGATCGTGGAGCAGGGCACCCACGGCGAGCTGCTCGAGTCCGACGGCTCCTACGCCCGGCTCTGGCGTCACCAGTCCGGCGGCTTCCTAGTGGAGGACGACACCCCGGACGCGCTCCACCGATGAAGGGCCGTCCGCGTCGTCGTCGCGTACCTGAGCGGCGGTGATGGCCACGGTGGTGACGATGTCGGCGACGGTGGCACCGCGAGACAGGTCGTTGACGGGCTTGCGCAGTCCTTGCAGCACCGGTCCCACCGCGACGGCGCCGGCACTGCGCTGGACGGCCTTGTAAAGGTTGTTGCCGGTGTTGAGGTCGGGCACCACGAAGACAGTGGCGTGGCCGGCCACCTGGCTGCCGGGCATCTTGGTCCGCGCCACCGAGGGGTCGACCGCGGCGTCGTACTGGATCGGCCCCTCCACCATCACGTCGGGACGGCGCTCGCGGACCAGCTCGGTGGCGGTGCGGACCTTGTCGACATCGGCGCCGGCACCCGAGGCACCCGTCGAGTACGACAGCATGGCGATCTTAGGGTCGACACCGAACAGGGCGGCGGTGCGAGCCGAGGAGATCGCGATGTCGGCGAGCTGCTCGGCACTCGGATCGGGGTTGACCGCGCAGTCGCCGTAGACCAGCACCCGGTCGGCCAGGCACATGAAGAACACGCTGGAGACCAGCCCCAGGCGCAGGATCTCGAACGCCGGCCTGATGGTGTGCGCGGTGGTGTGCGCCGCACCCGAGACCATACCGTCGGCCATGCCGGTGTGGACCATCAGCGTGCCGAAGTAGGACACGTCGGTGACGGTGTCGCGGGCCAGCTCGGTGGTCATTCCCCGGTGCGCCCGGACTCTCGCGTACTCGCGGGCGAACCGCTCGCGCAGCCGCGCGTCGAACGGGCTGAGCACCCTGGCCTCGTCCAGATCCAGGCCGAGCTGGGCGGCTTGCACCCTGATCCGCTCCTCGTCGCCGAGCAGAGTGAGCTCGGCCACGCCACGGCGCAGCAGGACGTCGGCCGCGCGCAGGATGCGCGGCTCCTCGCCCTCTGGCAGCACGATGTGCCGCCGCCGGGTCCGTGCCCGATCCAGCAGCTCATACTCGAACATCAACGGCGTGACGACGTCGGTCTTGGCGATGGCCAGCCGATCGAGCAGCAGCCGGCCGTCGACGTGCTCGGCGAACAGCCGCAGCGCTGTGTCGATCTTCCCGCCGGCTTCTGGTGTGAACTGGCCCTCCACGGCCGACAGGCGGGTCGCGGTGTCGAAGGTGTCATGGTCGGTGGCGATGACCGGCAGGGGAATGGCCATGCTGCGCAGCAGCCGGTCCACCGGGGCGGGCAGATCCGTGCCACCCGTCATGATCACCGCCGAGAGGGCGGGGAAGCCCGGTGCCGCGTGTGCCGCGATCAGCCCTGGGAGTAGCGCGGCGGCCCGATCGGACGGGATGATCACCGCGGCGCCCTCGGTGTAGCGGTCCAGGATGCCGGGCAGTGACATCGCGCCCACCATCAACGCGCTCGCCTCCCGGCCCAGCCCGTCGCGCTCGCCGAGGAAAAACCTGCCGTCGCAGGCAGCCAGCAGGTCGGCGACGGTGGGCGCGCGCAGGGAGGGAGTCTCGGGCAGTACGAACACCGGCGTGGGGTGGTCGATCGCGATGCGCTCGGCAGCGGCCCGGGTGACCACGACCGCCAGTTCCTGGGCGTGGTGCTGCGCCAATTGCCGGGACGACAGCTCGACCGCGGCACCGATCTCCGAGACCGTCCTGGCTCTCCCGCTCACCACGTTCAGCACGGGCGTTCCCAGGTCCGCGGCAAGCCGGGCGTTGAACTCGAACTCGGTCGGCGCGCCCACATCGGTGTAATCGGTCCCGACCACGACCACCGCGCCGCATCGCCCCGCGAGCGCACGGTAACGAGCCACGATGTCACCGGCCGCCCGCTCGGCGTCGGCGTGCACCTCGTCGTAGGTGACACCGGCGTACGTCTCGTAGGGCAGGCTGAGCTGGAACCTGCTCCGGATGGTGTTGATCAGGTTGTCCTCACGGCCTGCCCGCACCACTGGACGGAACACGCCCACGGTCCCCACCTGCCGGGACAGCAGCTCCACCATGCCCAGGGCGACCACACCCTTGTTGCTTCCCGCCTCGCCCGCCGCGACGTACACCGCACGTGTCATGTTCACATTGTCTGTTGGCTCCTTCTCGATCTCGGCAGCGGGCTGTCGGCAACGGCCGCGCTCCTACGGCAAGCCGCCCGGGCAGCTATCAATGGTCGTAGCGGAGCAGGTCTCCCGGCTGGCAGTCGAGCGCGTCGCACAGGCGCATGAGTGTCGAGAAGCGGATCGCCTTGGCGTGTCCGTTCTTCAGAATCGACAGGTTGACCACGGTGATCTCCACGCGGTGCGACAGTTCGGTGAGCGTCATGCCCCGTTCCTGGAGCAGTTCGTTGAGGCGGACCGTGATGGCGGGCTCGCCCATCAGATGGTGGCCTCGACCTCTTCGAGCAGGGCGACGCCCCGGCGTACGATCTCTGACACGCCCAGCGCGACGAATCCCCCAAAGATGGCGACCAACTGCACGGCCGAAGGACCATAGAACGGATAGCTCTCTGTCAGCAGCATGGAGGAGAGCATGACCTCCGCGACCGTACCGATGACGGCCGACACGAGGGAGCCGACGATCAGGATGCAGCCGAACCTGCGCAGCAGCCGTGCCGTGTCGGCGGAGAACAGCGCCCGGTCGCCGGATCTCGCTCTGCGCAGTGCGCGGACCAGCGTGAACACCGCGAGCAGTCCCGTCGCCGCGCCGGGCGCCCACATCAGCAGGTAGAGCAGGCCGGCAAGCGGCGCGGGCCCCTGCGGCCTGACCATCACTTCGGCGGCCACGTTGCCGATCGTGGCGTCGCCCGCCGCCAGGCCCTCGATCGGCAGGTCGTACACGCGCAGCGGGATGCCCCCGCCGTTGGGCGTGCCGAAGAAGGCCATTCCCGCCGTCATGGCGAGCAGGCCCAGAGCACCCAGGCAGGCGATGATCAGGGCGAAGGTCAGCAGGATTTCGAGTCGGTTGAGCCACTTCATGGACATAACGATAATCGTAAATAACGAAACTCGTTATGTCTAGGGCCGCGAGGCGTCCCACGCGGCGCGATCAGCGCCAAGCCCGCGACCCGACAGCACGGTGACCGCTCGAACTCCACGCCACAACGCAAGGTTTCGATGGCGCAGGACATCCATGATCGATACAGGGCGCGGCCGTTTCGGGCTCCACCCTGAGTGATCAAGATCGGGTTCCGGTGTGATCACGGCCAGGCCGGACGGCGGGCACCCCTGGCCCGCCTGTCACCTTTTGATTCTGCTAACGGGACTTTCCGCTTGGATGCTCGAACCCCCTCACGGAATCACGAAAGCTTTCCGACAGGTCGACGACAGTACTCGTGAGTAGCTTCGACCCGCAGACGGACCGTCGCCCCAAGAGCTGGAAGAGGCTCTCTTTCCCAAGGAGGAAGCAAGGCGGCGCTCGATCGCGCTTATCACGAGCCCCGCCTCGGGGCAGAACAACTCCCCTGTCGGCTTCTGGGCGTGCAACGGCGGCGCGACCCTGCTGTGGCGGTGGCGGCTCCGACCTCTGGCTCTCATCCGAGCACACCGCTGACGCCGTCTGCCTCGACGGCTACGGCAGCAGTTGGCACGGCAACGGCAGCCCCGTGGGCCTGTGGAGCTGCAACGTCAGCAACCCCAACGCCTGGCAGCGCTGGTACTGACCGACCGCGAATGACTCCTGTCCGGCCTCGAAGGATCGGACAGGAGTCATTCGCGCGTATCGCTCGCCAAGCAGATCCGCCAACTCGGCATTTCTCCAGACCTGGCAGGCAGCCTGACCAAAAGGCCAGACCCCCTCCACCGATGTCTAGAAGTCGAACACTCCCTCTTTCACCCCACCGGCGAACGCCTTCCACTCTGGATCGGTGAACACCAGAGCAGGCCCATCGGGGTCCTTGCTGTCCCTCACCGCGACGCGTCCGGCCGACAGGGGAGCCACCTGTACGCAGTTCCCCTGAGCGTCCGAGAGGGGACTCTTTCGCCACACCGCGTTCCTGAGTTCTTCGCTCAGCGCCAGATCCATTCTTGTTTCAACCTCTCTTCGATCAGCGCCATCGAGTCTGCCTGGGACAGCGCATCCGCCCTGATCGTCTGAAACCAAGCCTTCAGCATCTCCACAGACTCGAGCCGGTCCACCATGCGGCCCCCATCAGGGGTGTCGATGAAGACGGCTTCGTCGCCATCTCCAGCCGTCCGAGCGATCACGAACCCTGCCACCAGGCCACGCGTAGACATAGCGCGTAGGGGGACGATCTGAATCACTATGTTCGGACTTCTACCCATCATGAGGAGATGTTGAAGCTGATCCCGGGTGATTTCCTCGCTTCCTACCGGGCGTAGCAGTGCGCACTGGTCGAGAACGGCATATAGGAACGGAGGGTTGTCCCGGCGCAAAATGGCTTGTCGCTGCATCCGCGCCTCTACGGCTTCTTTCACTTGCTCAGGGGTTGTACCGGGCTTACCTCGGCAGACAGCTTCCGCGTACTCCCGAGTTTGGAGCAGGCCAGGAACGATCAACCCTTCATAGGCGCACAGTTCCGTGGCCCGCTTCTCCCTGTCCAGCCACGGCAGGAAGTTGCGAAAGGTCACGTTGCTGCGAGACCTACGGGGAAGGTGCTGCACGAGATCACCTGGCGGGAGCCCCATGGCTTCCTCGCACCGGCGTGCCCTGTTCTCATCCATCCGGCGGTCGGCCCGTTCGATGTTGCCGATCTGCTGACCTGTGAGAGCGACCCGGGCCCCCAGCTGAGCCAACGTCAATCCCGCCTCTTTGCGCCGTTTACGCAATTCATAGCCATATCGCGCGTCTGGGCTTGTTTCGGGGTCTAGGTTTACCTCGATTCCCACGCCACATTCCTCCTTGCGTGCCACTGCGGCGAAACTCCGCAGCCCGGAAACTGTGTCGCTACAGACTTTGCCGACCACTGAGAAAAATATCGCTCTGATGCCATTCTGGCTAGCGGTTCACCACGCCCTCCACCTGTGGTGACACAGGCTGAAGAAATCCAGAGGCGAGCACGACACGGACAAAGTCGGTGAATAATCATGAATGCGGCGCTTCACTCCCCCACCCAATGCCGTACCTTCGAGATGAAGGATCTGGATCCCCGCGTGATCCCCGCCAGAGCGCGCGACACCATCGCGTCGTGGGTGGGAGCGGACCACCCCCGGGCGTACGACCTTCAGACGCTCGCCACGGAGTTGGTCACCAACGCCATCAGGTACGGTCTCGGGACCATGCCTGCGGCGCGGTGGGTGCGCATGAGGCTAGAGCCGGAGAAAGGCTTCATCCGCCTGGTCGTGGTCGATCCTGGGCACGCCAATACCTTCCCTCGGCTTCGACAGCCCGTGAACGACCCCGGCCCCGAGGATGAGGACGCGGCGATCGAGTTCGGCCGTGGGCTGCGCATAGTGCACGAGATCACCGACGGCTCGTGGGGTCACTACTACAACACCCGGAACGAGCGGGTCGTTTGGGCTCTGGTGCCCCGACGCTAGACATCCCCACGGTCGGCAAGACGGTGCCTCTGCCTGCCGTGGGGAGCACGCCTCCCACGGATCCCGGTTCAGCACCGCCCGACCGCGACTGAGGTGCGGCTGTACTAGTCCTGATCCTCGTCGTCGTCCCAGTCCTCATCGTCGGTCAGCCAGTCGGGCCGTGTGATGAGCGGGTTGCCGTCCACACGAAGCTCTGTGACGGTGAGATGATCCAGCCACTCGGGCAGGACAGTGATCTCGTTGTCGCTCAGGTCAAGTCCGTCGAGGGCCGTGAGGCCGCTCAGCCGTTCAGGTAGCTCGGTGAGATCGTTATCGCTCAGGTCGAGCTCGATGAGGGCGGTGAGGTTGCCCAGCGTGTCAGGCACCATGGCGAGCCGATTGCTGCCCAGCCTGAGGCCGGCGAGCTTGGTGAGGTTGCCGATGCTGTCGGGCACCGTGGTGAGCTCGTTGGCCGCCACGTTGAGCGTCATGAGATTGGTGAGGTTGCCGATGGCGTCGGGCAATACGGCGAGCTCGTTGGCCGCTACGTTGAGCGCGACAAGGTTGGTGAGGTTGCCCAATGTGTCAGGTAGTGCGGTGAGGTTGTTGTGCGGCAACTTAAGGCTGGTGAGGTTGAGGAGGTCGCCGAACGAGCCAGGCACCGTGGCAAGCTGATTGCCGTCCAGCTTGAGCGTGGTGAGGCCGGCGAGTCCGCCGAACGTATCCGGCAGGATGGTGAGCTTGTTGTGCGACAGCTCAAGCTCGGTGAGGTTGAGGAGGTCGCCGAACGAATCGGGCACCGTGCCGAGCTGATTGCCATACAAGTTGAGTGTGCTGAGGTTGGTGAGCCGGCCGAATGTATCCGGCAAGACAGTGAGTTTGTTGTGCGACAGCTCAAGCTCGGTGAGGCTGGTGAGGTCGCCGAACGAGCCAGGCACCGTGGCAAGCCGATTGCCGTCCAGCTTGAGCGTGGTGAGGCTGGTGAGCCCGCCGAACGTATTCGGCAGGATCGTCAGTTTGTTGTGCGACAGCTCAACTTGGGTGAGGTTGGCGAGCCGCCCGAATGTATCCGGCAAGGCAGTGAGTTTGTTGTGCGACAGCTCAAGCTCGGTGAGGTTGATGAGCCCGCCGAACGAATCAGGCAACATCTCCAGCTGATTGTTGTTCAGCCCTAGCTCGGTAAGGTTGGTCAGATTGCCCAGCCATTCGGGCAGGGCACTTAGCCGATTTCCGAAAAGATTGAGCTTGGTGAGATCGGTGAGCCGGGAAAACCCGCCCGGCAAGACGGAGAGGTTGTTGCGCTTAAGGTCGAGTTCGGTGAGGTTGCGCAACGTATCCGGCAGCTCGGTGAGCCGATTGCCGGAAAGGTTGAGCTTGGTGAGATTGGTAAGCCTGGACAAACCGACCGGCAAGGTAGTGAGCTCGTTGTCTTGCAGGTCGAGTTCGGTGAGGTTGCGCAACGTATCCGGTAGTGCGGTGGTCCGATTGCCGCCCAAGTACAGCTTGGTAAGATTGGCGAGGTTGCCGAACGTGCCGGGCAGGTCGGTGATCTGGTTATAGGCCAGGTACAAAGTCGTGAGGTTGGTGAGATTGCCCAACGCATCCGGCAGCTGAATCAACCGAGTGAGGCTTAAGTCGAGCTGGCTGAGGTTAGTCAGGTTGCCCAACGTGTCCGGCAACACCTTGATCGGATTGCCGCCCAGGTTGAGTGTGGTGAGATTGGTCAGCCTGCCGAATGTGTCCGGCACGGCGACAAGCCTGTTGCGCCACAGGTTGAGCTCGGCGAGGTTGGTGAGGTCGCCCAACGTGTCGGGCAGAACAGCGATGTTGTTGAAGGCCAGGTCGAGGACTGTGAGGTTGGGCAGGTCGTTCAGCCACTCGGGGACGCGGGTGATCCTGTTGTCGCGTAGCTTGAGCACAGTGAGATTGGTCAGACTACGCAGCCATTCGGGAAATTCGGTGAACCGATTACCTTTCAGGTTGAGCTTGGTAAGCCCGGTGAGGTCGCCCAGCGCCTCAGGCAAGGTATCAAGACCGAAGCCAGAAAGGTCCAATTCAGTAGCGCCGCTATCCAGCGCTGCGGCAATCCGCCCGTCAACCTCTGAAGGCACTCCAGCCCACCTCATTTCGATGTCTTGCCATCAAGTTCCATGCTTCCGATAAAGCGGCCATGGGCCGATGATCGACAGACAATACCGCGCGATCGTCCATCGAGCGCATAAGAACCGCCTCCGCCACAGGACCGCGGTCGGTGTTCAGCGGTCGGTGTTCAGCGGTCGGTGTTCCGCTGCGCCACCGCGGTTTCGCAAAGCCCCTGGGCTCGACGATTCACGGGCTTTCTGGCTTCGTCTGAAGTACCAGCAGAGTGTTTGGTTTGGTTTCGGGTGTGATGGCGCTCCGACGGTCATGTCAGGGGTGCCGGTTCCATGAGCCGATGCGGGTGTTGCTGCCAGGGGGCCTGCCAGAGTGGGTGCTCTGGCAGGGGCGGGCAGCGTCAGGATGCGCCGACGCACGATCGCCTGCACGATGTCGAACCGAGCGATGTCGAGTCGAACCAAGCGACGTCGAACCAAGCGACGTCGAGCAGGCGGCCCGCGCCGACGACCACAAACGCCTGGTGGCGGCCGAGGGTGCGCGGCGCGCATGTCCATTACAGAACTGTTGAAGTATCGCGCTCTGCCCGCTCTTATCTGGATAAATTGGGCCGGGCGAATTCCGGGGAGGTGGGCGTGCACAGCCAGCGCGACCTCTACCAGGCGTACCGGCTCACGGTCCAGCGCATCGGCCTGGCGCTGATGCGGGCCCAGCCGAACCAGCCCGAGTGGCCGCTGCGCCGCCAGAACATCGGCTTCCTGGCCGGCGCGATGGTCGCCGTGTTGCTGGGTGTCGGGTTCGCGGTCGTCGGGCTGCTCCGGCCGAGCGGCACCAAGGCGCTGCGGGACCCGGGGACACTGATCATCGAACGCGAGACCGGGGCCCGCTACGTCTACAGCCAGCCCCAGCGCAGGCTGATCCCGGTGGCCAACTACGCCTCGGCCCGGCTCGTGCTCGACTCGCCGCAGATCACCGAGCGGGTGGTCGCCAGGGAGGCGCTGAGCTCGTACGAGCGCGGCACACCGGTCGGCATCCCGGGAGCGCCCGACTCGCTGCCGGGCGCCGATCGGCTCGCCTCCGGTCCCTGGTCGGTCTGCGTTCAGGAGCGCGAGAGCGATACGGGGCGCAAGCCGTACGTGACGCTGATCGCCGGGCGGCAGGCGGGCGACCGGCCGCTCGCCGAGGACAGCGCGATGCTCGTGGACGTCGGCGGGCAGACCTGGGCGATCTGGCGTGGCGCGCGGATGCGTGTGCCCGCCGGGATCGCGCGCGGGCTGAGCGGCACCGACCCGGCGGCCGTGCCCGTGGCCTGGTTGAACGCGCTTCCGGAAGGGCCTGACCTGGCCGCGCCCGCGATCGAGGGGCGGGGGCGGCCGGTGACCGGGCCCGGTGGCGAGAAGGCCGCCGTGGGGCAGGTCTTCCGGGCCACGGCCGTCGCCGGGGGCGAGCCGCGCTGGTACGTGCAGCTGGCCGACGGCTTGGCGCCCGTCACGCGTACGCAGGCGACGCTCCTGCTGAGCGACCCGGCGGCCTACAGCGGCGGCACGACCGCCGAGGTCAAGATCGACGCGGCGACGGCCAACGCCGCCCCGCGCTCCCGCACCAAGCTCCCGGCCGACGGCCTGCCCGCGTCGATGCCGAAGATGACGGCCTACGACCCGGCGAGCCCGCTCTGCGCGGTCTACGCCGACGCCGACAAGGGCTCGGCCCGCGCCCGGCTCATGTCGGGCGGCACGCTGCCCGCGCCGCACGGCGACGCCACGGATCTCGTACGGCTGCCGCCGGGCCGGGCGATCGTCGCCGGCGTCCTGCCCGGTGACGGCCAGCTCGACGCGGTGCAGTCGTACTACCTGGTGACGGACGAGGGGCGGCGCTACGCCGTGCCGAACGCGGACGTGCTGGGCAAACTGGGGTACGACGCCAAGCGCGCCACCCCGGTGCCCGCCAACGTGCTGCAGCTCATCCCCGAGGGGCCGGTGCTCGACCCGGCACGCGCCGCCAAGCCCGTCTCCACTGCCTCAACGGCTCAGTAACCCCGGTAAGCGCTGCCGGTCTTCGTGCCGACGACGCCGGGCACGTTGGAGACCGAGCCATAGCGCTCGATGGCGTAGCGGACCCCGGCGATGATGTTGTCGACCGGGTTGTAGATGTTCTCGTGCCCCGGCAGCTTCCACCGGTTGAACGTGGGGTCGATCGTCTGCATGAGCCCCTTGGACGGCGTGCCCTTGGCGGCGTTGGAGTCCCAGTTGTTGATCGCGTTGGGGTTGCCGCCCGACTCGTGCCGGATGATGGTCCAGATGTCGTTGGCGTTCATCTTCTCGACCGGGTAGCCCTGCGCCTTGAGGACGTTGACGGCCTGCGTGATCCAGTCGGCCACCTGTCCCTGCGGGGCCGGTCCGCCGCCGGCCGGGGGCGGACCGCTCGGCCCATACCCACCAAAACCGGGCAGGCTCGGCGATTGGCCCTTCGTCCCGCTGGTCCCGTTCGTCCCGCTCGCCTCAGCGAGGGTCGTGCTGTTCTGTTGCCGCGACGGGGTCCAGTCCAGGGCCTTCCCCGGACCTGGGGCGAAGGGCTCCGTGTCCGGCTCCGGCCAGTTCTCGGTGGATCTGCCCAGGCCACCGAGCAGGCCCCGGATGCCGGCCGCGGCCGTGCCCAGAGCGGTGTTCGCGGTCGTCCGCTGCTCCGCCAGCTGCTTGCGGGCCTCGCCGGCCAGCCCCTGCACGCCCTGCAGGATCTGGTCCTGTGTGGCCTGCGGGTTCCTGGCCTGGAAGTCGCGTACGGCGGCGGCGTAGTTCTGGCAGATCCCGTTCGCCTGGGACTCGGCCGTCCGCAGGGCCTCGGCGGCACTGGCCAGGTGCGTGGCGCACTGCGACAGCACGCTCTGCAGCGTGTCGCCGACCTTTCCGGCCCGGTCCATGTACGTGACGAACGCGTCGGCGCTCGCCCCCTGCCAGGCGGCGTCCAGATCGCCGACGGCCGACCTGACCGCGGCGGTCTGGCCCCGGCCGGTGTCGGCCGCCGCCTGCCACACGCCGACGACGCGGCCCACGGCGCCGGGGTCGCCCACCAGCGTCGCGGCCAGCGTGGCCAGCTCGGCGCCGCCGGGGACGCCTCGCACGTCGTCGATGGCGCTCACCGGCGCACCGCGGCCCCGTCGGCACCCGTGAACGTCCGGTCCACGGCGTCCAGCGCCTGCTCCACCGCTTGGAGATGCCCGCCGAGCGTCCGCGCGGTGGTCCCGGCGGCCGCGGTCAGCTCGCTCACCGCCGCCGCCAGCGCTCCGGAGTTGTCGAGCCGGCCGAAGGCGGCCTGGTCGATCGCCGCGCCGGACACGGACGCGGCGACCTCGGCGTAGGCGCCGGAGGCGTTCTTCGCCGCCGTTCCGCACCCGTCGAGCGCTTCACGGTGATATTTCAGGACCACAGTAGATCTCCTCGGTCGGAACTCAGCCCTCTCGGCGTCGCAAGCGCAGCCGTCTCAGGGTCTCAAGCTCAGCCCTCTCAGCGGCGGAAGAGCGACAGCAGTTCCTCCGCCCGGTCGGTGCGGGCGATCCAGACCTCGCGTCCCCGCCGCTCCCTGCTGATCAGCCGCGCGGCGTGCAGCCGGTCGCAGTGATAGGTGATCCCGCTGGGCGCGATCTTGACGTTGGCGGCCAGCATGCTCATCGTCATGGGCTGGTCCAGCTGGCAGAGCAGCTCGGCGCGCACCGGGCCGACCAGGGCGGACAGCTCGTCCACGGCGGGCGCGACGGGCCGGCGCCACAGCGACTCGGCGCCGGGGACCGGGTAGGCGATCCACACCGCGTCGGGATGGTCCAGGCTGACGATCACGGCGTCCTTGCCCGCCAGCATCGGCACCAGGATGATCCGGCGGTTGCCCAGCTCGTACGTGCTGGCCTCGATGTCGGCGATCAGCAGGCCGCGCTCGCCGTACCGGATGCGGTCGTTCAGTGCGCCCAGCAGCAGCTCGGGCCCGCCGCGGACGGAGGTGATGCCGACGCGCTCGATCTCCCGGTCGAGCAGGGGCCGCGCCCGCTGCCACAGCGGCTCGGTGGTGTGCCAGACGTCGTTGAGCGCGGTGGCGTACCCGCGCAGCCAGCGGCCGGGCCGTTCGGCGGCGGCCCTCCAGTGCGTCGGCAGCGATCCGTCGCCGAACGCCTGCTCCAGGTCCTTGATCAAGGACTCGGGTGGAATGTCGCTCAGCGCGCTCACCTGGGCCGACACGGACATGTCGTCCATGGGGGTGATCGGCGCGACGCTGTCGGGCACGACGGAGTAGCCGGGAGCGGCGAGCGGAAGGACCGCCTCGCGTCCCAGCGGGCTCACCCTCGATTGGACCGCGCGCCGCCACAGCTCGGGCAGTCCGCGCCGGCGGCCGGCCAGCGCGTCGGCGATCATGGCGAGAGCGGTCAGGTTCGGAGAGATCGACACGGACAGCTGAGGAGCGGAGGTCACTCGTAGCTCGCTCCACACGTTCGTTCTGATTACCGGAGCCCCCACGGGTCGTACTGTAGGCAAAGCTGACGTATCTGGATGGATGCTTCAAATAAGCTGAAAAGATCCGTACATGCCGCATGAGGTGGGGGCCGGACCTGCACCTTCCGGCCCCCACCGGCTATGTGGTCACCCTCATGCTCAGGTGATGCGGACGCTCTTGGCCGTCAGTCGCATTGGATGCGCTCCGTTCAGGATGTTCCCGCCTGTGTTGTGGCAAAAGGAACGTAGGCCTCAACGCTCACATCTGACTTACAAGTCACTTACAGCACCATGCGTCGGCTTCCTATTCCGCGCCGGGACGGCTCAGACGGTGCGCGGGCACGGGGATCGAGGGGAACGGGTTGTCCGGCAGCAGGATCACCCGCCGGGCCTGGTCGCCCTGGAGGGCCGCGTCCAGGTGCAGGAGCGCGGCGCCGATGCCCGCCGCGCCGATCATGTAGCCCGTGTCCGCCGACACCTCACCGGGACGCAGCCGCCGATATGCCTGGTACCAGCGCAGCCCCCGCCCGTCGTGGTCGACCGCGCGGCCGATCAGGTGCTCGGCGAGCACACTCGCGAAGTCCAGGTACGACTTGCGCCCCGTCGCCGCCCACAACCCCACGAACAGCTCCAACAGCCCTGCCGTGCCGCAGCACTGGCAGGAGACGTTCCAGAAGCCCGGGGTACGGCGGTGGGGGACGCCGCTCTCGACGATGCCGTGCGCCAGCCGCTCGCACCAGGCCAGGTCGTCGGCCTCGCCCGTGACCCGGTACAGCTCGTAGAACAGCCGTGCCACCCCGGCCGAGCCCGAGCAGAAGCCCAGGTAGTGCAGCCCCCGGCCCTGCGGGACGTGGTGCGGCACGGCGGCGCACCTGCCGGCCACGACGCTGACCATCTGGACGAAGCCGGCGCCTCTGCGGGCCGCGTCGAGGAAGAGCGGGTCGCCGGTGACGCCGTACAGGCGGGCGAGCAGGAACGCCGTGCCCGCCGTGCCGGACAGGAAACCCGGGGTGACGGCGTCCACCGGCAGATCGGCCCGGCCACCGGCCGCGTCGCGGGCCTTTCCCGGCAGGTCGGAGCAGTCACCGGGCCAGGTCTGCCCGTCGGACAGGGTCCCATCGCCGGGCCAGGTCCGCCCGTCGGGCAGGCCGGTGGAGTGGCCGAACAGGTGGCCGGGCACGGCCAGGCGGGCGATGCGGGCGCCCGCCTCGACGGCCAGGTCCTGGTAGGCGGGCATGCCGAGCATCGAGGACGCGTGCAGCAGGCCGAGCACCACGCCGCCGTCGCCGCTCTGCGCGGGATCGCGCGACCAGCCGGGGCCGCCGTCGAGCGGGCGGGCGGAGCGGACGATCCGGTCGGCGGCGGCCACGGCGGCCGCCTCGAACTCCCCGTCCCCCAGCACCCAGCCGGCCTCGGCGAGTGCGACCACCGTGCCGGACAGACCGTGATAGAGCGACAGGCTGGTCTGGTTCGCCCAGGTCCCGGAGAGGTAGCGGGCGCCCGCGCGGGCCTCGTCGAGGTACGCCTCATGCCCTGTCGCCGCGGCCAGCTCCAGGAAGAACAGCACGATGCCCGCCGCCCCCGCGTAGAGCGAGGCCGGTTCGGCGGCGAGGGCCGACCTGCCCCGAGGGTCGGGGTTGGCCCGCCAGTGCCGGCCGCGCTCGTCGTCGACGGCCGCCGAGCGAATCCAGCGGCCGGCCATGATGGCGGCGGTCAGCGGCGTCTCAGCACGCTCGCTCGATGAGCGCGTCCGATCCAAGCTCATGCCGACCATTATCCCACACATTTGGTAGGAAATTAAGGGTTGGCGTCACCGCTTTCCGGGCAGTCAGCCGCCGTCGAGGGGCGAGGGCGTCGCGGTGGCTTCCACCGGGACGCGGCCACGGCGCATCATGGTGGTCGCGACCGACAGCCCGACCAGCGCGGCGCCCGGCGGCCCGATGATCCACATAGGCCAGAAGTACACCAGGGACGCGTCGGACACGCTGAGCATGACCCAGACCACGACATTGATCGACACCTTCACGGCCCAGATCGCCCAGAGGATCCTGAGCCATCTCGGCAGCGTCGCCAGCAGTCCGGCCGAGACCGCCGCCCCACGCGGCGCGGGCTGCGGTTTCGCCTTCGCGCGGGGCAGGTCGCCCAGGAGATCCGCCAGTTCGCCGTACGTCACCGCCTGGAAGGCCCGGCCCAGCCGGTCGTCGTACTCCTGCATGCTCAGGCGGCCCTCGGCCAGCGCGGAGCTGAGCCGTTCGGCGACCACCTCGCGATCGCCGTCCGACGCCCGGATCTTTCGCCGCTCGTTCATCGGTTCTCCTTGAGCGTGGAGTCTTTCGGCGTGAGCCGTGGGGAGGATGTCGCGGTCTCGCGGGCGAGCAGGCGGTCGATGGCGGCCCGCTCGGCGTCGTGGGTGTTGTCGTCGTCGCGGCGGCGCTCGGCCATCGCGGTCAGGTAGGGCAGCACGGCCGGGCGGTCGACGACGTCGGCGAACGCCTTCGCCATGAGGAGGCGCCCGGCCCGCCGGACCGGCCCGGACACGGGGGCGGCGGCGATGATCAGCCAGGTGCACGCCACATCGGCGGCCGGCGCGCCACGGCCGGCGTTCGCCCAGTCGATGACCCGGGGGCCGTCGCCGGTGACGAGCACGTTGCCGGGGTGCAGGTCCAGGTGGAGCAGGTTGTTGCCGGGCGCTCCCTCGGCGGCGGGCAGCCAGCCGGGCGCGCGTACGGTGGCCAGCCGCTGGAGCAACTCCATCAGGAGGCGCCCGTACGCGGGCGCCCGCCACGGCCGCCGGGTGGCATCGCGTGACACGCTGACGCCCACGACCCGCTCCATGAGGATGTCGGACCCGTCGGCGTCGAAGACCTCGGGCGCCGGAAAGCCCTGCCTGCGGGCGTGCCGCATGACCGACGCCTCGCGTTCGAGGCTGCGGCCGTCGCGGGCCCGCCGGATCACCTTGCCGGTCCCGGCCTCGTACACGTCGCAGTCCTGCCCTGCCGCGAGCAACGTTCCCACACGCATGGTGGTCAGATTATGCGGTAAAGGTGAGTCATTCTAGTTGTGCGATAGCGGGTGCGCTGGCAGCAAATTACCGTCATTTGATGACAGCGGGCCTGTAGTGCGGACTTACCAGTTATGGCGGCAAAATCCCGCAGAGGGTCAGTGGCCTACTCTTTCCTGCCACTTCCTGCCATCGGCCACTTGGGCCGGCTCCCGCTATCGTAGCCAGCAACACCCAGTTAATCGTATTCAACCGATTAATTTCCGACAAAGGGTAGACGTCGCATTCGGTGTGAATACTGGAGGAGGTGACACATTGCTGGAGGCAATCGATCTTGTCAAGTGTTATGGCCCGGTCAGAGCCCTCGACGAGTTCAGCCTGAGCGTGGCCGCGGGCGAGATCGTCGGGCTCGTGGGGCACAACGGCGCGGGCAAGACGACCTTCGTGGAGATCGTGTCGTACCTGACCCGACCGGACGGCGGCCACGTCACCATCGACGGTAAGCCACCGTCCGCCGTCAAAGGCCAGGTCGGAGTCGCACCGCAGCACATCGCGCTCTACCCGTCCGTCAGCGTCAGGGAGCACCTGGAGCTGTTCGGCAAGCTGGCCGGGCTGCGTGGCCAGGCGCTCACCACCGCCATCGACGACATCGTGGCCGCCCTGCGGCTGAGCGACTTCATCGACCGGCACGCGGCGGTCCTGTCCGGCGGCCAGCAGCGCAGGACCCAGGCGGCCACCGCGCTCATCCACCGGCCGGCGCTGCTGCTGCTCGACGAGCCGACGGCCGGCGCCGACCTGGAGACCAGGCAGGCGATGCTCGACGTGGTCAAGCAGCGCGCGGGCGAGGGCGCCGCCGTCGTCTACACCACCCACTACCTGCCCGAGCTCACCGAGCTCCAGGCCACGATCGCGGTCGTCAGGGACGGCCGGGTCATCGCCAGGGGCACCCACGAGGAGCTGGTCGACGGCCTGCCCGGCGAGGTGCAGCTCACCTTCGACAACGAAGAGGAGATCACGGTCTCGACGGCCCACCCGGCCAACACCCTGATCGACCTGCTCAGCCGTGCCGACCGCCCGATCAGCACCGTCGACGTGCGCAACCCCTCCCTCGACGACCTCTACAGATCCCTGGCGGTCAGCAATGCTCCTTGACACCCCCCACACCCAGCAGCGGATCGAACCCCCGCCGCCCGCGGGCCTGGTCGAGAACCTGCGCGGCGCCGCGTACCGCATCGGCGCGCTGGCCAAGCACAACACGCTCATCCGGCTGCGCGACCCAGGGCAGATGATCAGCTACGTCGCCATGCCGATGGTGCTCATGCTGGTGCTCAAGCCGCTGTACGTCCGGGCCGTCGAAGGCGGCGCCACGCAGGTGGCGACCGGGCTGATGGTGATGTTCTCGGTGTTCGCGATCTCCATCGCGGGCAACGCGATCCTCGTCGAGCGCACCTGGCGTACCTGGGACCGGCTGCGGGCCAGCCGCGCCCCGGCGACCGAGCTGCTGCTCGGCAAGACCATCCCGATCTTCGTGGTGATGGTCGTGCAGCAGTCGATCCTGCTGGTGTACGGCTGCCTCGTCATCGGGCTGCCGATCCCGAGGGCCCCGCAGTACGTGGTCTTCGCGATCGCGATCTGGGCCTTCGCGCTGCTGTCGATCGGCGCGGCACTCGCCACGATCGTCCGCAGTCACGGGGAGCTCAGCGTGATCTCCGATGTCGGCGCGCTGACGCTCAGCTCGCTGGGCGGCGCCCTCGTGCCGCTGAGCATCATGCCCGAGTGGGCCCAGGTCGCCGCGCACATCTCGCCCGGCTACTGGGCCCTGACGATGATGCAGGCCGCGGTCCGCGGAGACGCGGCCGGCACCCTGGCACCGGCCGGGGTGCTGCTGGCGATCGGCCTCGTCGCCGGCACGTTCGCCGTCCGCAGGCTCACGCGCGGATGGGGGCGCGGGCACCTGCTCTGAAGTGCCGACCCGCGGTCAGGGGGCCGCGGGTCGCTCGCCTTTCTATCAGTAATTCAGTGACATGTACGGAATTGAGGCATGTTGATGGATCAGCAGCATTCACCCGGCGACTCGAAACACTCGGCGGACGAGTCGAATATCGCGATCATCGGCATGGCCGGCCGATTCCCCGGGGCGGACAACGTCGAGACGTTCTGGCGCAACATCAGCACCGGCGTGGAATCGTTCACCCGATTCTCCGACGAGGAGCTGATCGACGCGGGGGTCAGTCCGGCGACCTTCCAGCAGCCGAACTATGTGAGAAGCCGGCCGATTCTCGAGAACATCCGGGGATTCGACGCCGGATTCTTTGGTTACAACCCGCGTGAGGCGACCTTGGCCGATCCGCAGCAGCGGATCTTCCTTGAGGTGGCTTGGGAGGTCCTCGAAGCCGCCGGTTACGGCTCGCCCGACGCGCGGGGCAGCGTGGGCGTGTTCGCGGGCACCAACATCAGCGGCTACCTGCTGACCCGGCTGAGGGCGTTCGAGATGGGCATCGACCCGTCCGCCCTGATGATCGGCAACGACAAGGACGCGCTCACCACGAACGTCTCCTTCCGCCTGAACCTCTCGGGCCCGAGTGTGGCCGTGCAGACGTTCTGCTCGACCTCCCTGGTCGCCGTGCACCTGGCGAGCGACGCGCTGCGCCGGGGCGACTGCGAGATCGCGCTGGCCGGCGGCGTGTCCGTACGCATCCCCGACCGGGTCGGGTACCTGTGGGAGGAGGGCGGCCAGGAGTCGCCCGACGGCCACGTGCGCACGTTCGACGCCGAGGGCAAGGGCAGCATGTTCGGCGACGGGGCCGCCGTGGTCGCGCTCAAGCGCCTCGACCGCGCGATCGCCGACCGCGACACCGTGCTCGCCGTCATCCGTGCCTCCGCGATCAACAACGACGGCGCGCTCAAGTTCAGCTACCTCGCGCCCAGCATCGACGGGCAGCGCAGGTGCGTCAGCAGGGCGATCGAGCGGGCCGGGGTCGACCCGTCGGAGATCTCGTACGTCGAGGCGCACGGCACCGCGACCGAGGTGGGCGACCCGATGGAGGTCGCCGCCCTGACCAGCGCTTTTGGCCCCACCAAGGACAAGCAATACTGCCTGCTCGGCTCCATCAAGCCGAACGTCGGCCACCTCGACCGGGCCTCGGGCGTCACCGGGCTCATCAAGGTCGTCCAATCCCTGCGCAACGAGCTCATCCCGGGCACCCTGCACTACACCTCCCCGAACCGGGAGATCGACTTCGACAGCAGCCCGTTCCGCGTCACCTCCGAGGTCACGCCGTGGCCGCGTGACGACGACCGGCCCCGGATCGCGGGCATCAGCTCGCTCGGCATGGGCGGCACGAACGCGCACGCCATCGTCACCGAGGCCCCGCGGCCCGAGGGACGCCCCGAGCGGGCCCGCCGCTGGCAGGTGCTGCCGCTGTCGGCCCGCTCCGAGTCGGCCGCCGAGAACGCCTGCGTCCGGCTCGCCGACCGGCTGGACATCGACTCCGACCTCGAACTGGGCGACGTCGCCTACACGCTGCAGGTCGGCCGCAAGGTCTTCAACCACCGCAGGGTCGTCGTGGCCGACTCGACCGGCCGCGCCGCCACTCTGCTGGCCGACCCGGCCGGGCGGCTGGGCCGTAACGACGCGACCGTGGGCCGCCGGGTCGGCTTCCTGATCGCCGGGGTCGGCGAGCAGTACCCCGGCATGGTGGCCGACCTCTACGCCGACGAGCCCGCCTTCCGCGACGACGTCGACGAGTGCCTGACCGTCCTCGGGCTCACCGAGGCCGCGCAGCTGTCCGACGTCTTCGTGGCCGCCGAGCGCCAGGACACGGGCGGCGACCTGGCCCGGCTCCTGGGCCGGACCGGCGACGCGGCGACCCCCTCCACGGTCGAGGCGCACCTGATCCAGCCCGCCGTCTTCGTGGCGGAGTACGCGCTGGCCCGCCAGCTCATCCGCTGGGGCATCGCCCCCGAGATCATGGTCGGCTACAGCCTCGGCGAGTACGTGGCCGCCTGCCTGTCCGGCGTCCTCTCGCTCCCCGACGCGCTGCGGCTGGTCGCCTACCGGGCCAAGCTGATCACCTCGCAGCCCGAGGGCGCCATGCTCGCGGTGGCCGCCGACGAGCGGCGGCTGCGCGCGGTACTCGGCGACCTGCTGACCCGCGACCTGGACGTGGCGGTGCGCACCGGCTCGCAGCTGGTCCTCGCCGGACCCGTCGCGGCGGTCGAGGCGGCCGGCGCGCTGCTGCTGGAGGCGAAGATCGGCTGCCGCCGCCTGGACACCACGCACGCCTTCCACTCCCGGATGCTGGAGCCGGTGGCCGCCGAGCTGACCGCCTGGATCAGCGACAACGTCACCCTGCACCCCCCGGTCATCCCGTACGTCAGCAACGTCACCGGCCGCCTGGCCACCGCGGACGTCGTCACCGACCCCGGCTACTGGTCCCGGCACATGTGCGAGACCGTGGAGTTCGGCGCCGGGCTCGCGCACGTGCTCGGCACCGGCGACCTCGCCCTGGTGGAGATCGGCCCCGGCCAGTCGCTCGGCGCGCTCACCCGCGGCCACCCGGAGTGCGACCGCGCCCAGTGGCCGCTGATCGTCACCACGCTGCCCGCCGCGAACGACCGCCTCGACACCCACGCCGCCACCGCCACGGCCGTCGGCAAGCTCTGGCTGGCCGGCGTCTCCGTCGACTGGGCGGCGCTGCACACCGGCTGGACGCCCGGCCGGATCCCGCTGCCGACCTACCCCTTCGAGCACCAGGACTACTGGCTGGAGATCGACCAGACCGCGGCGAGCACCGGCGCGCCCGCGATCGACGACAGCGACCCCACCAGCATCCTGAACGCCCTGCCCCGGCTGCCCGACGAGCGCTGGATCAACGTGCCGACCTGGCGGCAGACCGCGCCGCGCCCGGCACGCGAGGAGGAGGCGGCCCGCTGGCTGGTCTACACCGACGCGGGCCGGGCCGACACGCTGGCCGCCGCGCTGCGCGCGCACCTGGAGGCGGCGGGGCACCAGGTGGTGTTGGTCCGTCCCGGTGAGCGGTTCGCCGCCGGGCCCGACGGCCTGGTGGTCCGGCCCGGCTCGCCGGAGGACGCCGTCAGCGCGCTGCGGGCCCTGGCCGAGCGGGACTTCGAGCCCGAGCGCGTGGTGCACCTGTGGACCGCCGAGGAGAACCCCGACTCGACCGACGAGTGCCTGCGGCGCGGCCTGCACACCCTGGTCGCGCTCGCGCGGGCCGCGGGCGACATGGGCATCACGCGGTGGTCGCTGGACATCGTCACCATCGGCGGCCAGCGGGTACTCCCCGGCGACCGGGTCATCCCGGAACGCGGCACCCTGCTCGGCCCGACGCGCCTGATCCCGGTCGAGTACCCGCGAGTCCGCACCCGCCTGATCGACATCGACACGGCGTCGTCACCGCGCGACCTCCTGACCGAGCTGCGCGCCGAACCCGCCGACCAGGTCGTGGGGCTGCGCAGTGGCCGGCGCTGGGTCCCGGAGTACGAGGTGCTCGACGCGTCGTGCATCGACCAGGACTCCCCCAAGGCCCAGGTACGCCGGGGCGGCACATACCTCGTGACCGGCGGCCTCGGCGGCATCGGCCTGGCCATGGCCGAACGACTCGCCGAGCACTACCAGGCCCGCCTCGTCCTGATGGGCCGCACCCCCGTGCCGCCCAAGGACCAGTGGGGCCCCATCCTGGCTTCGGAGCGCACCGCCGACGAGGTACGCCGGCGGATCGAGGGGCTGCGGCGGCTGGAGGCCGCGGGCATCCAGGTCATCACGGTCGCCGGTGACGTCTCCCAGCCCGATGACGTACGGCGGGCGGTCGGCGCGGCGATCGAGACGTTCGGCGAGCTCAACGGCGTGCTGCACTGCGCCGGGGTGCCGGCCGTCGGCCTGATGCAGTTCAAGACGGCCGCCGACATCCAGCGCACGCTGGCGCCGAAGGTGGCGGGCACGCTGGCCATCGGCGAGGCGCTTCGCGATGTGCCGGTGGATTTCGTGGCGTTGTTCTCCTCCACCACGTCGGCGACCGGCGGCGGCGCGGGCCAGGTCGACTACTGCGCGGCCAACGCCTTCCTCGACGCGTACGCGCTGAGCGACCCGCTGCCCGGCGTGACCGTGACGGCGATCGACTGGTGCGAGTGGACCTGGAACGGTTGGACCGACGGCCTGGAGAACTACGACGAGGGCTCCAAGCACTACTTCACCTGGTACCGGGAGAACTTCGGCATCACCTTCGACCAGGGCTACGAGACGCTGCTGCGGGTGCTGGCCAGCGGCGAGGCCCACGTGATCACCTCGACGCAGGACTTCGCCCCGCTGGTCGCGATGAGCCGCCGCTCGTCGATCGAGAGCCATCAGGCCACGGTGAAGAAGATCCGCGACGCCTTCGGCCGCCACCCACGGCCCGAGCTGTCGACCGCCTACGTCGAGCCGCAGTCACCAGCTGAGGAGGCCATCACCGCGGTCTGGGCCGAGGCGCTCGGCCTGGAGCAGGTCGGCATCCACGACAACTTCTTCGAGCTCGGCGGCAACTCGCTGCTCGGCATGGAGATCATCGCCGAGGTCCGCAAGGCCCTCGAACTGTCCTACCTGCCCCCGCACATCCTCTACCAGTCGCCCACGGTGGCCTCGCTCGCCGAAGCCGCGACCTCGGGGGGCGAGCAGGACCAGCAGACCCTCGGGGCCCTTGACCAGCGGCGGTCCCGCATCGAACAGCGACGCAACATGCTCCGTGGGAAGGCGGCATCATGACGGACACTGAGACGGACTACGACTCGGCGGTCGCCCTGATCGGGATGTCCGGTCGCTTTCCGGGCGCGAGCAGCGTCGGCGAGCTGTGGCGCAATGTCCTGGCCGGGATCAAGGGGCTGCGCGAGATCACCGACGAGGAGCTGGCCGAGTCCGGCGTCGAGCCGGGCAAGGTGGCCGACCCGCGCTACGTCCGCGTCGGCGGCCCGATCGACGGCCTCGACCAGTTCGACGCCACGGTCTTCGGGATCAACCCGCGCGAGGCCGAGACGATGGACCCCCAGCACAAGCTCTTCCTCGAATGCTCGTGGGAGGCGCTGGAGAGCGCGGGCTACTGCCCGACCGACACGCCGGGACAGGTCGCCGTCTTCGCCGGCTGCGGCTTCCCCGACTACATCGTCCAGAACATCCAGCACCTCGCCGGTCAGCCGGGCGGCGCGCTGCTCATGGCCACCGGCAACGAGCGCGACTCGCTGGCCTCGACCGTCTCCTACAAGCTCGGGCTGCGCGGCCCGGCCGTCACCGTGCAGACCTTCTGCTCCACCTCGCTGGTGTCGGTGCACCTGGCCTGCCAGAGCCTGCTGACGTACGAGTGCGACATCGCGCTGGCGGGCGGCGCGTTCACCCCGCTCCCCCAGCCCGCCGGTTACCTGTACGAGCAGGGCGGCATCATGTCGCCCGACGGCCGGGTGCGCAGCTTCGACGCCGAGGCGGGCGGCACGGTCATGGGCAGCGGCGTCGGCACGGTCGCGCTCAAGCGCATGTCCGACGCGCTCAAGGACGGCGACGTCATTCACGCGGTCATCCTCGGCTCGGCGGCCAACAACGACGGCCGGACCCGCGCCGGCTACACCGCGCCCGGCGTCGACGGGCAGGCCGAGGTCATCGAGTCGGCGCTGGGCGTGGCCGGGGTCAAGCCCGACACCGTCGGCTACGTCGAGTGCCACGCGACCGGCACCATGCTGGGCGACTCGATCGAGCTGGCCGCGATGAACCGGGTGTTCGCCCAGCCCCGCGAGACGCCGTGCGTGCTGGGCTCGCTCAAGCCCAGCATCGGTCACCTCGACCGCGCCTCCGGTGTCACCGGGCTGATGCGCGCCGCTCTCACCCTCAAGCACGAGCTGCTGCCGGGCACCCCGCACTACGAGACGCCCAACCCGGCGCTGGCGACGGCGCGGGACCGGTTCACGGTGCTCACCGAGCACCGGGCCTGGCCCGCCGGTCCGCATCCGCGGCGGGCCGGGGTCAGCTCGTTCGGGCTCGGCGGCACCAACGCGCACGTGGTGCTGGAGCAGGCGCCGGTACGGCCGGCGCGGCCGGCCCGGCCGGGACCGCACCTGCTGACGTTCTCGGCCGCCGACGGCCAGGCGCTGTCCGACCTCACCGGTCTGCTGCGGGAGCACCTCTCCGGTGACCTGGCCGACGATCTGGCGGATGTGGCGTACACGCTCCAAGTGTCGCGCGGCGGCTTCGCGACGCGGCGGGCGATCGTGGTCCGGGACCGGGAGGACGCGGTCGCGGCGCTGGGCGATCCGGCGCGCTGGATCGACGCCAAGACGCAGCGCCGCAACCCCAAGGTCCGGCTGGTCACGCCGGGCGGCGACGTACCGGCCGAGTGGTGGGCGGACCTGCGGGCGGCGGCCGACCGGCTGACCCGCCCCGGCACCGCTGGCGTTGCCGGTACCATCGGCGCCTCCCCCGAGGACGCGGTCGCGGCGCTCGCCGAGGCGCTCACCGCGCTCGGTGTGCGCCTGCTCCACGACGCGACCTCCGACACATCCGGAGTCGAGGAGATCGTGGTGACCCCCGCCGGCGACGAGAGCGCCGCCGAGTGGCTGCTGGCCACTCTGGGCAGGCTGTGGCAGGCCGGTAGCGCCATCGACTGGGCGGTCCTGCACCAGGGCGCGGGCCTGCGGGTCGAGCTGCCCACCTACCCCTGGCAGAAGCGCCGGTTCTGGGTCAAGGCCAATCCGAGCATGATGGCCGCGCCCCCGAGCACCGGCAAGACGTTCGACCGCTCGAAGTGGACGCACCTGCCGACGTGGCGGCAGCGGCCCCTGACCCTCAACGGCCTGGACGAGCAGCTCAGGCTGGCCGGTCCCTGGCTGGTCTTCACCGACGACGACCGGGGCGAGGCCCTGGTCGAGCGGCTGACCGAGGCGGGCGCCGAGGTGACCGCGGTGCGCCGGGGCGACCGGTTCGACGAGGATGACGCCGGACATTTCACGATCCGCCCCGACAAGGCGGACGACATGGCCGAGGTGCTCTACTCGCTCGTGGTCAATCCGCGCTCGATCATTCACGCCTTCAGCCTGTCCGCCGCCGAGGCGGGGCCGGACCCGGTCGCCCACTTCGACGCCGAGCAGAGCCGCGGCTTCTACTCCGCGCTCGCGCTGGCCCGCGAGCTCGTCGACAACACCGGCTCCGCGCCGCGCGCCGAGCTGGTCCTGCTGACGTCGGGAGCGGTGGGCGTGGTCGGCTCGGACCTGCGCCACCCCGAGCACGCGACGCTCGCCGCGCTGGCGCCGAGCCTGCAGCAGGAGAACCCGCGCCTGCGCTGCCGCCACATCGACGTCGGCTCCGACATCGATCCTGAGCAGCTGGCCACACAGATCCTGGCCGCCTCCGTCGCCCCGCACGAGGGGCCGGTCGCGGTGCGCTCGGGCGAGACGTGGCTGCGGCAGTACGAGCAGTACCCCATCGACGAGCCCGGCCCGGAGGAGCGGCCGTTCCGCGACGGCGACACCGTGCTGATCACCGGCGGTCTCGGCGACGTCGGCCTCGTGCTCTCCCGCCACCTGGCCGCCCGGTACGGCTGCCGCCTGGTGCTCACCGCCCGCGCCCCGCTGCCGCCCCGCGCGGAGTGGGACGCCTTCCTGGCCTCCGTGCCGCAGGGCGGGGAGCGTACGGCACGGCACATCCGCAACATCCGCGACCTGGAGGAGCGCGGCGCGACCGTGCTCGCCCTGTCGGCCGACGTGGCCGACGAGGCCGGGATGCGGGCGGTCGTCGAGGCGGCGGTCGAGCGCTTCGGCGGCATCGACGTGGCCGTGCACGGCGCGGGCGTCCAGGACGGCGGCTACTTCAACTTCGCCCACCTCATGGACCGCGACCAGTGCGACGCGCACCTGGCCGCCAAGGTCAAGGGCTTCCACGTGCTGGAGGCCGTACTGGGAGAGCAGGCCCGCGACCGGCGCGTCACGCTGTCGTCGATCGCGGCGGTGCTCGGCGGGATGACGCTGGCGCCGTACGCGTCGGCGAACGCGGCGCTGGACGCCTACATCCGGGTGGCCCGGCTGGGCGGCGGCCGGTGGGTCACCGTCGACTGGGACACCTGGAACATCGACCCCGACCGGCTCGAAGGCCACAGCGGCGCGGTGATCGACTACGCGATGACGCCCGCGGAGGGCGTGGACGTGTTCGAGCGGGCGCTGTCGGCCGCCGACCGCGTCGGGCACCTGGTCATCTCGACCGGCTCGCTGGAGGCGCGCATCGCGCAGTGGGTCACCGGTGACATCCACGACGCCGGCGACGACGATCTCGACGACGACCGCGAGCGCCACCCGCGCCCGGACCTGAGCACCCCGTACGTCGAGCCGAACGAGGGCACCGAGGCCACGCTGTCCGGCATCTGGTCGAGGGTGCTGGGCATCGACCCGATCGGCGCCACGGACAACTTCTTCGAGCTCGGCGGCCACTCGCTGCTCGCGATCGAGCTGACCACCCGGATCCGCAAGGCCCTGAACGCCTCGGTGCCGGTCACCGGGCTGCTGGAGTGCCCGACGGTCCGCCAGCTCGCCGCTCTGCTCGATTCAAGGGAGGACGCGTGAAGCAGCCCGAGTATCTGCGCAAGATCCAAAGCTTCGCCCGGCGCGAGCTGCTCGACAAGGACGCCTACCTGGACTCGCTGGCCGAGGCACCGATGCCGCTCTACAAGCGCTTCGCCGACACCGGCCTGGCGAACTGGTGGCTGCCCAAGGAGTCGGGCGGGCTCGGGCTCGGCCTGGAGGAGAGCGTCCGCATCGTCTCCGAGCTGGCCTACGCCGACGCGGGCGTGGCGTTCACGCTGTTCATCCCGGTGCTCACGACGAGCATGGTCCAGTGGTACGGCTCCGCCGAGCTCCGGGAGCGCCACCTGGGCCGTATGGCGGCGGAGAACGGGTTCTGCGCGACGCTCGGCAGCGAACACGCGGCGGGCAGCGAGCTGGCCCGGATCTCCACCACGGCGACCCGCGACGGCGACGAGATCGTGCTCAACGGCCAGAAGGCGTTCTCCACCAACACCGACTTCGCGCAGTTCATCGTGGTGATCGCGCGGGCCCAGGACGACCCGGCGGGCTACCTCGCGGTCCTGGTGCCGCGCGACACACCCGGCATCCGGGTGGACAAGCGGTGGGACGTCATCGGGCTGCGCTCGTCGGCGACCTACCAGGTCTCGCTCACCGACTGCCGGGTGCCCGCGGCCAACGTACTGCGCGGCAACGGCCTGCGGCTGCTGGAGGTCGGGCTGAACGCCAGCCGCATCCTCATCGCCACGACCGCGCTCGGCATCGCCCGCCGGGTGCGCGACGTGTGCATGGAGTACGGCAAGTCCAAGTCGGTGAAGGGCTCGCCGCTGGCCAACAACGCGGTGTTCGCCGGCCGGCTGGGCCAGTTCGAGATGCAGATCGACGTGATGGCGAACCAGTGCCTGGCGGCGGCTCGCGCGTACGACGCGGTCGCGGCCCGGCCGGACGCCGGCGAGGAGTTCCTGCGTGTCGGGACGCTCAAGTCGGCGCTCACCGCGAAGATGTTCTGCGGGCAGACCGGGTGGCAGATCGCGTCCACGGCCTCGGAGATGTTCGGCGGGCTCGGTTACACGCACGACTCGGTCATCGGGAAACTGCTGCGGGACGTGCGCTATGTGTCGATCGTCGAGGGCGGTGACGACGTACTGCGCGACCTGGTGTTCAGCCGGTACGTGGTGCCTGTCTCTAAGCGGTCATGAGGCGGCCCCGGCGGTGACGACCGCCGCGGCGTAACCCGGCGCGACGTCCAGCCAGCGGACAGGCAGGGCGGCGCCGGGCGGCGAGAGCACGGCCCCATGGGTCGTGCTCTCTTCGCGTACCAGGACATTGCGGAGCCCGGCCAGGCCCACCCCGACGGCTTTGACGTACGCCTCCTTGGCCGTCCAGAGGCGGAAATATCCGGTACGGAGGCCGGAAGGGCCCGCCTCGCGCAGCCGGTCGACCTCCTCCGGCTGGTACATGCTGCCCGCCATCGCCAGGCAGTCGAGGTCCTCGCGGATCCACTCGACATCCACGCCGACCCTGGAGCCCGGCGGCGCCACCGCCACCAGGGCCCACTCCTCGGAGTGGGACAGGTTGAAATCGGGCGCTCCCCGGCCGTGGGACCGAGTTACGTACGGGCGACCACTCTCCTCCGTGCCGAAGGCCAGACGCGCGGCGCGCACGCCGCAGACCTCGCCGAGGATGGCGCGGAGCGCGGCGTGCGCGACCATGAACCGGTGCCGCTCCCGGGCCGAGCCGAGCCGTCGGGCCCGCTCGCGCTCGGCGTCGGAGAGCGACCGCCACCCGCCCGGCGCCAACGGCCGGTCGAGGTGGATCTTCCACACCCTGGGCTGCGTCATACCCACGCGCGCAGCGCCTCCGAGACGTGCTTGTAGGTCAGCTTCGCCTGCTCGAAGACGGCGAAGTGCCCGCCGACGTAGGTGTGCAGGTCGAACCGCCCGGTCGTCTGCTCCCGCCACGCGGCCACCAGCTCCCGGCCGGCCCGCGGGTCGTCGGTGCTCGGCAGCGCGGTGATCGGGACGTTCAGCGGGGGCTCGGGGTAGTACGCGTAGGTCTCCTTGACGCTGAAGTCGGCCTGCATGGCGGGCAGGATCATCTCCAGCACGGACGGGTCGTTCAGCAGCCAGTCAGGGGTCCCGCCGAGCTTGCGCAGCAGCTCCACCAGCTCGGCGCTGCTCATGCCGCGCACCGGCGGCCCGTCGTCGAACGACCGGTGCGGGGCGACGCAGCCGGAGACGAACAGGTGCACCGGCTCAGGGCCGCCCCGGCGGCGGATCTCCCTCAGCAGTTCGAAGGAGACCAGCGCGCCCAGGCTGTGTCCATAGACGGCGTACCGGCGACCTCCGCTCACCTCGGCCAGGATGACGTCGGCCAGGTCGGACACCAACGGGGCCATCCGTTCGTACGGAGGTTCGCGCAGCCGGTTCTCCCGGCCGGCCGGCTGGACCGGCAGCACCGCCACACCCGGCAACCGGTGCTGCCACGCCCGATAGGCGGAGGCTCCGCCCCCGGCGTGCGGCAGGCAGAACAGCGCGAGCGCGTCGTCCGCCGCGCCGGTCTGGGCCTTGAACGGCAGCCACCGCTGGATCGCGTCTTCGCTGGTCACATCATTGACGGTCATCGTGCCTCAATCCAGGATCTCTAGCTTCACGTACGGCGGAGGCGGCTGCACGTTCGTCAGATCGGCCTCCAGCACCACGTGGGCGCCGTTCCGCTCCACCTCCCTGAAGCCCGCGAACGCGTAGGTGACCTGCATCATCCGGTTGCGTCCCGTCTCCACGAAGTCGGCCCGCACCGAGACACCGGCCTCCTTCGCCAGCCGCATGACGTGGTTGAGCATGACCATTCCGACACCGCGCGACATCACCCGGCACGACATCAGCATCATGCGGAGCCGCCAGACCGTCTCCTCCTTCTCCACCAGCGCGAGCCCGATCTTGCCGTAGCTGCCGAACCGGTCGGTCAGCGAGGCCACCAGCAGCAGGTGGTCCGGAGACTCGCGCAGCTCGTCCAGCTCCTCGTAGGAGTAGGTGCGGCCGGTCGAGTTGAGCTGGTTGGTGCGTACCGTCAGCTCCTCGGCCCGCTGGAGGTCCTCCCGCTGGGCGGGCGCGATGGTGAAGGCCATCTTCAGCCCGGCCAGGAACTCCTCGTTGGTGCCGACGAACTCGCTCTCCAGCTCGTCCCTGGCGATCTGTCCCTGGTACATGCCGCGCCGCTGCGCCGACTCGTCGGTGACGAAGCGGGGGGTGAACTCCGGCCGTACCAGCGCCTCGTCCACGTCGGCGACGTCGACGCAGGTCACCTCCGGCACCTCGTGCGCCACCTCGGCGCGCTCGAACTCCTGGTCGTCCACGAACGCGAACGCGTCGAGCCCGAGATTGAGCGCCTTGGAGATCTGGCGGATGGAGTCGGACTTGGCGTTCCAGTTGATCCGCGGGTAGAGGAACAGGTCGTCGAGGCCGAGCTCGCGCAGCTTGCCGAACGCCGCCTCGTGGTCGTTCTTGCTGGCCACCGAGTGCAGCACGCCCATGCGGTCCAGCCGCCTGATGTGCTCGACGACCGCCGGGCGTACCTTGACGTTCTCGTCCTCCAGCAGCACGCCGTCCCACAGCGTGTTGTCGAGGTCCCACACGACGCACTTGATGCGGCCCTGCTTGGGCTTCTCGTGGAGTACGGCCACACTCACGACGTCACCTCCCGGTCCGCCTGGCCGGCGATCGTGATCCGCTGGATCTCGTTGCTACCCTCGATGATCTCCATGACCTTGGCGTCCCGGTAGAAGCGGGCCACGGGGTAGTCGGGGCTGCAGCCGTTGGCGCCGTGGATCTGGACCGCCTCCGACGCGTGCCTGGCGGCCGCGGTGGACGCGAAGTACTTCGCCACCCAGGTCGCCATGATCGTGGACGCCTCACCGGCGTCCTTGAGCCGCCCCGCCTCCGCCAGCAGCAGCCGGGCCGCCCGCGCGTCGGTGACCATGTCGGACAGCTTGGCCTGGATCAGCGGCAGGTCCCGCAGCACCGAGCCGCCGACCTCGCGGGCCGAGGTGTAGGTCGCCGACGCCTCCAGGCACGCCTGGATGATGCCGACCGACCCGGCCGCCACGCTGTAGCGGCCGAGGTCGAGCGTGCCGGTGAGCACCATGCCCGCGGTGAACCCGCTGGGCCCGAGCAGCGCGTCGGCGTCGAGGCGTACGTCGTCGAACGTCACCTCCGCCAGCATCGACGCGCGGGTGCCCAGCATGTCGTCGATCGGGCGCACCTCGACCCCGGGACTCTCCCTGGGCACCAGGAACGCGCCGATGCTCGACGCGGTGCGGGCGAACACCAGGTACAGGTCCGCCCGCTGGCCGCCGGTGATCCACTTCTTGCCGCCGTTGAGCACCCAGCCCGTACCGGACTGGACGGCGGTCGTGGTGATGCCCGAGGTGTCGCTGCCCGCGCCCGGCTCCGACAGGCAGAACGCGCCCAGGACCGCGCCCTTGGCCAGGGCCGGAGCCCACTTCTGCCGCTGCGCCGCGCTGCCCCACCGCTGCACCGCCCACGACACCATGGTGTGGACCGTGAGCAGGCTGCGTACCGACGAGCAGCCGCGGCCCACCTCCTCGTGGACCTCGCCGAGGGTGACCAGGTCCATTCCGGCGCCGCCCACCTCCTCGGGCAGGAAGGGGGCCCACAGACCCGCCTCGGCCATCCGGTCCAGCAGTTCCTCGGGGATGTAGCCGGCCTGGTCGTACGCCTCGGCGTACGGAACGATGAAGGTGTCCACGAACGCGCGGGCGCTGGCCCGGTCGGTGACCGGGAGCGTCTTTTGCGCGACCGGTGCCTGGGTGACGATCGTCACGCGGCCAGCTCCTCCGACAGCCGGCCCACCAGCTCGGCCATCGAGCCGGCGGTCCGGAAGTTGTCGATGCGCAGCTCCTCGTTCGGGATGGTGACCTCGAAGGTCTTCTCCACGAACATCACCAGCTCCATCGCGAACAGCGAGTTGACGAAGCCCAGGGAGAAGATGTCCTGGTCTGCGGTGATCTCGGCCTGCGGGTAGCGGCTGCGGACGAAGGCGAGGATCTGCGCCTCAGCGGTGTTCGACATAGCTGAGCTCCTTTTCGGTGGTTACTTAGTTGGCGTAGGTGAAGAAGCCGCGGCCGGACTTGCGTCCGTGCAGACCGGCGTCGGTCATCTGCTTGAGCAGCGGGCACGGCCGGTACTTGCTGTCGGCGTAGTGCTCGTACAGCACCTCGACGCTGTAGAGGATGGTGTCGACGCCGATCAGGTCGGCGGTCTCCAGCGGCCCCATGGGGTGGCCGAAGCAGCTGCGGAACACCTCGTCGACGGACTCGGCCGTGGCCACGCCCTCGTGGACGAGGTAGGCGGCCTCGTTGACGGTGAGCATGAGCACCCGGTTGGAGATGAAGCCGCACGAGTCCTTGACGTCGACGGCCCGCTTGCCCATCGCGGCCAGCAGGTTCCTGGTCCGCTCGATGGTGTCGGGGGTGGTGTGGAAGCCGGGGATCAGCTCGACGGCCGGCTTGGCGGGCACCGGGTTCATGAAATGTACGCCGATGACCTTGTCGGGACGGCCCGTCACGGCGCCCACCTTGGTGATCGGGATGGCCGAGGTGTTGACGACGAACACGGTGTCGGGGCCGCAGGCCGCGTCGAGCGCCTCGTAGACCTCCCGCTTGACGTCCCAGTTCTCGGTCACGTTCTCGATGACGATCTCCGCCTTGGCCAGGGCGTCGGCGCCGATGGCCGTGGTGATCCTGGCGAGGATCGCGTCCGCGTCCAGGGCCGGGCCGCCCATCAGGCGACTCATCCGGCTGTTGCGCTCGATGTTCGCGAGCGCCTGCTTGAGGATCTGCTCGTCCTTGTCGACCAGGACCACGTCGTGGCCGGTCTGGGCCAGGTTCTGGGCCACTCCCACGCCCATCACACCGGCGCCCACTACGCCGATCACTGTCATGACTCTGCTCCATTCATTGGGTTGTGTCTCACCGGCCGCGTCTGCGGGCGGCGGAGGCTTCGAGTCCCGATCGGCGCAGCTGGGCACGTACGTGGCTGCCGCCGTCGGCGCCGGTCCCGAGCGCGTGGCCCGCGCCCGAGGACATGGCCTCGATGGTCTGGCCGAGTGCCGACACGGTCGGCGCCTCGTAGAGGATGTGCGGCGGCAGCTCGTCCAGCTCGAACGCCCGGCGCATCGCGGCCACGATGCTGACGCCGAGCAGCGAGTTGCCGCCGAGCTCGAAGAAGTTGTCCAGGACGCCGACCCGGTCGAGCTTGAGCGAATCACACCAGATGCCGGCGATCTGCTCCTCGGCCGACCCCGACGGCTCCTGGTAGGGGGTGACCAACTCGGGACGGGGGTGCCGCTCACCGCTCACGCCACCCACAGCGGGCGAGGTGACCGCCTCCAGGTTGAAGCGCGAACTGCCGAGCACCACCGTCGGGAAGTCCTGCGTGGACACCACGACCCGGGGCTCACCGCTGGCCAGGGCGCGCAGCAGCGCCCGCCAGCCGTCCTCGAAGTCGATGCCGACACGGGCCCGGTTGTCGCGGAAGAACTGCTGCAACGCGCCGTCGTACCCGGCCAGACCCTCCTCCCAGGCGTTCCAGGTCCACTCGCCCCAGTCGATGGCCAGGACCCGCCTGCCGGTGTCGGCGAGCTGGTGGGCGTACCCGTCGAGGAAGGCGTTGGCGGCGCAGTAGTCCACCTGCCCCGGCCCGCCGCCGGTCGCCGAGGTGATGGAGGCGAACAGCACCAGGAAGTCCAGCTCGACCTCGTCGGGCCGGCCGATGCGCAGCGCCTCGGCGATGGCCAGGGTGCCGCCGATCTTCGGGGCGAGCACCTGGTCCAGCTCGTCGGACCGCTTGAACTGCATCAACCCCATACCGGGGACGCCCGCGGCGTGGAGGACACCGTGGAGGGCACTGAACCGCTCGACCGCCGTGTCCACGGCCCGGCGGACGTCCTCGGGCTTACTGACGTCGCCGGTGACGATCTCGACGCGGCCACCGAGTTTCTCGATCTCGAGCACTTGGACGATCCGCCGCCGGGTCGCCTCCTCGGCCGCGCCCGCCAGGATGCGGGACCACTCCGAGCGGGGTGGCAGGCCGCGGCGGGCGAGCAGGACGAGGTTGGCGTGGCAGTCGCGGGCCAGCCGTTCGGCCAGGCCGAGGGCGATGCCGCCGAGCCCGCCCGTGATCAGGTAGACACCGCCTTCGCGGAGCGTCTCCAGGTCCGGGTCGACCGCCATGGTCTCGTAGCCGGGCACCCAGCGTCGGCCGTTGCGCAGCGCCACGATCCGGTCGGCCTGCGGCCTCCGCAACTCGGCCACCAACCCACCGGCCACCGAACCGCCCCTGCCGCTGGTTGCCAGGTCGATGAGGCGGGTGGCGACCTTCGGGTATTCCAGGGGGATCACCAGGCAGGGACCGATCAGCGTCGCGCCGTCCGGGTTGGACACGTCGTCGCCCAGCACCTGCTGCGTGCCGGTGACGGCGACGTCCAGGGACCAGTCGTCGGTGCCGGACTCCGCCGCCGCCCTGGCCAGCGCGACGAGCGTGTGCAGGCCGTACCGGATGGTGGTGTCGCCGGTGGCGGCGTCCAGCGTCCAGAGGTGGACGACCCGCTCCAGCGGTCGACCAGCGGCGCGCAGGTCGCGCAGCAGCGAGAGCGTGTCGCCCACGCTGCCGGGCCGCACCGTGTAGCCGTCGGCGGTGGTGGCGTACGCGTCGCCGGGGCGTACCAGCGTGACCGTGGCACCAGCCGTCCGCCGCAGCTCGGCGGCGACCTGGTCGGCGAGCCCGTCGCGGGTGTAGACCAGCCACGAGCCCGGCTGCTCACCCGGCGCGGGCGCGGCGGTCTGTCGCCATACGGGCAGGTACATCCACTGGTCTTCCGGCAGCCTGGGCAGGTTCGTGATCGCCTCGAACAGGTTGTCCGGGTCGAGCGCCGGCAACGCGCCGACCGGCTGCCGCCGCGCACCGGTCGCGGGTGGGTCGATCCAGTAGCGCTGGCGCTGGAAGGGGTACGTCGGCAGCGGAATCCGCCCCGGCAACCCGGCACTGGACGCATCAGCCGCCCCCGCGGCGAGCCCGGCATCGGACCCAGTGGCGAGCCCGGTGTTGTGGTGTCTGCCGTGGTGGGCGGCCCAGTCGAGGTCGGCGCCGAGCAGCCACAGCCGGGCCAGGCAGCCCGCGAGCACCTCGTCGTCCGGGCGGCTGTCGCTGCCGCCCGGCAGCGCGTTGAGGATGAGCGGCCACCGCTGCGGCGGGCACCCGGCGGCGCGCACCAGGGCGCCGAGCGACTGTCCCGGGCCGATCTCGACCACGGCCAGCTCCGGGTCGGCGAGCAGCGCGTCGACCCCGTCCGCGAACCGTACGGTCCCGCACATGTGCCGGGCCCAGTAGCCCGGGTCGCACACCAGGTCCGCGCCGGCGATCCCGCCGGTCACGTTCGAGATGTACGGCAGGGCGGGCGGGTTGAGCTGGACGTTCTCCTCGACCCAGGCGGTCAGCTCGTCACTCAGCCGGGCCAGCATCCTGGAGTGGAAGGCGTGGGTGGTCTGCAGCGGGCGGCACGGGATCTCGGCCCGCCGCAGGTCGGCGAGGAGCCCGTCCATCGCCTCGACCGGACCGGCAACGACCGTCACCTGCGGGCCGTTGACGGCGGCCAGATCCAGCCCCCGCTCATCGAGCCTGAACCGGCGGCGCAGCTCGTTCGCGGGCAGCGACACGGCGACCATCGAGCCGGGCGGCACACCGTCGATCAGCTTCGCCCGGTACGCCACCAGCGCGATGGCGTCCGGCAGTGACAGGACTCCGGCCAGGCAGGCGGCGACGTACTCGCCGAGGCTGTAGCCCAGCATGATCCGCGGCTGTACGCCCCAGGTCATGAGTGTGCGCGCCAGGGCGTACTCGACGGCGAACAGGGCCGGCTGGACGATCTCCGTACGCTCCAGCACGCCGACCCGCTCGTCCCCACCTGAGCCAACGGAACCGCCCGCGCCCGCAGACCCGTTCGAGCTTGCGGAGCTGTTCGAGCCCGTGCGGCCCAGCAGGGCGGCGAGGTCCGGTGCGCTGCCGCGGCCGCCCGCGAGCAGGTCCGCGAGGTCCACCTCGCCCAGCGGTCCGCGCAGGAGCTCCAGGCATTCGTCGAGCGCCGCGCGGAACTCCGGCTCGCGCCGGTACAGCTCGGTGACCAGACCGGGATACTGCTCCCCCGCCCCGGCGAACAGGAACGCCACCGGACGACCCTGAACCGTGTCGACCCGGCTCAGCACCCCAGGCGTCGCCGACCGCGCACCGGGGTTCGGCGACCCCCCACTCAGCACTCCGGGGTTCAGTGACTCCCCACCCAGCACAGCGGCGGCCGACTCAAGGCTGTCCACGACCGCGACGCGCCGATGCTCGAATGTCTTGCGTCCCACCTGGAGGGTGAACGCCACATCCGCCAATCGGATACCGGGCGAGGCGGCCAGGTGCCGCCCAAGGCGCTCGCCCGCCTGGTCGGCCGCGGTGGCGTTGCGCGCGGACACGGGCAGCACCTGGTACCTGCGGGAGGACTCGGGCGAAACCGGCGGCGCCGGGGGCCGGACGGGAGCCTCCTCGACGACCATGTGCACGTTGGTGCCGCCCATGCCGAGCGAGTTGATGCCCGCGATGCGCGGCCGTCCGTCGCGGGTCCGCCATGGGGAGAGCTCGGCGTTGACGTAGAAGGGGCTGTTCTCGAAGTCGATCTCCGGGTTGGGGCTGGTGTAGTGCAGGCTGGCCGGGATCACCCGTTCGCGCAGCGCGAGCGAGGTCTTGATCAGTCCGCTCGCGCCCGCGGCGCGGTCCAGGTGCCCGATGTTGGTCTTCACCGAGCCGATCGGGCAGTACTGCGTCTGCTCGGTGTCGCCGAACGCCCGCGTCAGGGCTGCCAGCTCGATCGGGTCGCCGAGCTCGGTGGCGGTGCCGTGCGCCTCGATGTAGCTGATGTCCTCGCCGGTCACCCCGGCGTCGGCCATCGCGTCGGCGATCACCCTGGCCTGGCCGACCACGCTCGGCGCGGTGAAGCCGACCTTGAGGGCGCCGTCGTTGTTCATCGCCGAGCCGCGGATCACGGCCCAGATGTGGTCGCCGTCGCGTACCGCGTCCGACAGCCGCTTGAGCAGCACCACCGCGGCCCCGTCACCGAACATGCTGCCCCGAGCCTGGGCGTCGAACGTCCGGACGTGACCGTCGGGCGACTCCTGCCCCCCGGGCCCGAACTTGTGCCCGATCCGGTCGGGCACCCGGATCGACACGCCGCCGGCCAGTGCCAGCTCGCATTCGCCGTTGCGCAGGCTCTGCACCGCCAGGTGCGCCGCGACCAGCGAGGTCGAGCAGAACGTCTGCACCGCGACACTCGGCCCGTACAGGTCGAACAGGTAGGAGACCGTCGTGGTGAGCGCGTCCTTGTCGTTGCCCATGATGATCTCGTAGTGGCTGACCTCCTCCTCGTCGTTCAGGAGGTGCTCGCCCATGCGGAGCAGGTACGTGCTGATGTTGCTGCCGCCGAACACGCCGACCCGGCCCCTGCTGTCGGGCACCGCGTACCCGGCCTGCTCCAGCGCCTCCCAGCACACCTCGATGAACGCCCGCTGCTGTGGGTCCGTGATGGCCGCCATCCGGGGGCTCAGACCGAAGAACGCGGCGTCGAATCCACTGACGTCGTCGAGCACGGGGCGGGCGGGGACGTACGACGGGTCGTGGATGAGGTCGGGGGCCACTCCGGCGGCCAGCAGCTCCTCCTCGGAGAAGAAGCTGATGGACTCGACGCCTTCGCGCAGGTTGTTCCAGAACGCACCCACGTCGGTGGCGCCCGGGAAGTGGCCAGCCATGCCGACGATGGCGATCCGCCGGTCGTCGTCCATGTCGCTGCCGGGGCCGATGCCGGAGCGGTCGGCAGGTCCGGCGGTGCCTTCCACGGCTTTCTGGGCGACCCGCTTGGCCACCGTCGCGGTGCGGGCACTCGTCTTCCCGGTACGGCCGGCGCCCTTCTCGTCGAGGATTCCGGCGAGCGTGTGCACCGTAGGCGCCTCGAACAGCATCACCGTCGGCACCGCGATCCCGAACCGCTTCTTCACCAGGGCCAGCATCTGCAGCGCGACGAGCGAGTTGCCGCCGAGGTCGAAGAAGTTGTCCCTGGTCCCGACCGGCTCGATCCCGAGCACGTCGGACCACAGCTCGGCCAGCGCCCGCTCGGTCGCGGTCAGCGGCGGGCTGTACGGCTGGGGCAGCTCGGGACGGGGGAACCTGGTCCCGCCCGCCCCCGGCTCCGGTCCGCTCACCGCCCGGGGCAGCCGGTCGTCGAGACCACCCGCCGCCACCACGAGGCTCGGCCGGTTGTCGGCCACCAGCCGGTCGAACGCCGCCAGCCCCTCCTCGGTGCTCATGGCGTGCGCGGCCATCGCGGCGCCGATGCCGCCTTCCATGCCTTCGAGCGTCCGCGACCACGTGTCCCAGCTCGCGGCCACCCACCGGGTTGGCGAGGCGGCGGTGTCGTGGGCGACCGCCGTGAGCGCGGCGTTCGCCGCCGCGTAGCTGCCGAAGGTGATGCCGCCCAGCAGCGACGACGTCGAGGAGAACAGCAGGCAGAAGCCGGGCGCCCGCTCGGCGGGAAGCTCGGCGAGCACTTCACGCAGGACCAGCGCGCCTGTCACCTTCGCGCCGAAGTGTCTCGCGACGGCTTCCTGGTCGAGGTCGCGCATCGACAGGAACGTGTCCCGGCCGGTCTCGGCGGCGGCATGAATCACCCCGTCGAGCCGCCCGCCCTCCCGCAGCACCTCACCTGACGTCCCGCTTCGCGTGTCGCCGAGCACCTCGGCTGACGTCTCGGCTGGCGCGTCGCCGAGCACCTCGGCCAGCAGGGCGCGCATCGCGTCGGCGTCTGTCACGTCGGCCTGCGGTGTCAGCACCTCGGCCCCGAGCGCTCGCAACCGCTGGACGCCCTCGTGGCGCGGGTCACCGGCCGTGGCGGGCACGCCGCTGCGGCTGGTGAGGATCAGCCGGGCGGCTCCGGCCCGCACCAGGTGCTCGGCCACCAGCAGCCCGACGTCCCCGAGACCACCGGTCATCAGGTACGTCCCACCGGGCCGCACCCCCAGACCGGCCGTCAGGTTTCCGCCCGACCCGACCACCGAGCCCGGCGCCTGCGCCGCTTCCGAGCCGACCGTGTGCGCTCCGTCCGGAACGGCGGTCGGCCCGACCGTCTGTGTCCCGTCCGGGTCGGCGGGGATGTAGTCGCGGGTGTGGCGGCGTCCGTCGCGGATAGCCACCAAAGCGTCGGTCGACGGATCGCGGAGCTCGGCCATCAGGTCCCGGGCCGTCGCGGCGACGTCGGTTCCCACCTCGACGTCCACGCAGCGGCAGTCGAGGTTGAGGTACTCCTGGTTGGCGACCAGCGGCAGCGTGGCGGCGGCGGCGTGGCCGGGGTCCTGCCCCTCGCCGTCGAGGACCGCCTGGCCGCCTCGGGTGGCCACGATGATCCTGGTGCTGTCGCCACCCTCACTGCCCCAGGCGTCCAGCATTCGGGAGAGCGGGAGCACCACCTGGCGCCCGTCACCACCGGAGTCGGCGTGGTCGAGCAGCCGCAGGTCGAGCAGGACCGTCGGGGTCTCGCTCGCCAGGCTCCTGGCCAGGGCGGCGTGATCGGCCGCCGATTCGGGGTCGATCGTGTAGCCGCCGGTCACCTCGGCGAACGCGCCGCCCGGCCGTACCAGCACGATCTGGGTGCCGTCAGACGCCAGCGACTCGACGACCGCGTCAGCGACCCCGCCGGTGTCGGCGAGCACCACCCAGCGCCCGGCCGCGCCCGAACCGGTCGCAGTAGGTACGTCAGTCGCGATCCAGCGCGGCACCATGAGCCGGACGTGCGGAGCCGCCTCCTCGATGGCGGGAGCCGGAGCTATGGCGGTCAGTGCGGGCTGGGCCTGGTGGCGGGGCGGGTCGATCCAGTAGCGCTCCCGCTGGAACGGGTAGCTGGGCAGCCCCACCTTGCGTACGGGACGATCCTGCCGGTACCCGGCCCAGTCGACCGGCACGCCCGCCAGCCACAACCGCCCCAGACCCTCGGCCAGCACGGTGCCGGCCGGGCGGGGGTCGGCGGCGGCGGGGAGCGTGGAGACCACCAGCGGCCAGCGGTCCCGGGGGCAGTCGCGGTGACCGCGGGCCATCGCCCCGAGCGACTGTCCGGGGCCGATCTCCAGCAGCGCCAGCTCCCCCTGCTGGAGCAGCGTGCCGAGCACGGCGTCGAACAGCACCGGCCCGCACATGTGCCGCGCCCAGTAGCCGGGGTCGGTCGCCTCGGAGGCGGTGATGAGGGCGCCGGTGACGTTCGAGACGTACGGGATGCGCGGCTCTTCGAGCGCGATGTGGGTGGCGATCCAGCGGGTCAGCTCGTCGCGTACCGGCTCCATCATGCGCGAGTGGAACGCGTGGCTGGTGGCCAGCGGCCGGCACGGCACCGACTCGCCCGCCAGGAATTCCCTGGCCGCCTCCATCGCGGCGGGCGGACCGGCGAGCACGGTGAGTTCGGGGCCGTTGACCGCGGCCACGTCCACGTCGGCGATGCCCGCCCGCTCCAGCCGGGTTCGCAGGTCGTCGGCGGCCAGCGGCACGGCGCTCATCGCGCCGGCCGGGAGCGCGTCGATCAGCCGCGCCCGGTGGGCGACCAGCGCCAGGGCCGAGTCCAGGGTGAGGACGCCCGCCAGGCAGGCGGCCACGTACTCGCCGAGGCTGTAGCCGGCCAGCAGTGCCGGTTCGATGCCCCAGGAGCGTACGAGCTGGGCCAGGGCGTACTCGACCGCGAACAGTGCGGGCTGCAACACCGCCGTGGGCATGGTGTCGACCGGCGCCGCCTCCCGCCCGAGCAGCCGGTCGAGCCCGGCGGCCTGGCCGGGCTGCCTGGGGAGCAGCAGTTCGGCGAGCGGGTCGACTCCGCCGAGGTGGTCGCGGAGCGTGGCCCGGCACTCGTCGAGCGTCTGCCTGAAGACCGGCTCGGTCTCGTACAGCTCGGCGGCCAGGCCCGGGTACTGCTCACCGGTGCCCGCGATGAGGAACGCGACGGGCCGGTCGGCGCGGCTGTCCGCGCGGGCCAGCACGCCGGCGTCGCGCAGCCCGGCGACGGCCTCGTCCACGGTGGCGGCGACCAGCATCCGGCGGTGTCCGAAGACCTGCCGCCCGGCCTGGAGCGTGTGGGCGACGTCGGGCAGGTGCGGGGTGTCGGGGTCGACCACAAGAGGGTCGGTCGTCGCGCTGGCCGTAGCGGACGTGAGGTGGTCGGCGAGGCGTTCGGTCATGGCGTCGGCCGCGGCGGCGGACCGCGCGGACCACACCAGCAGCTCCGGCCGCGACGCCGCGGCCGGAACCGGGCGCGCATCAGCCGACACCGCGACAGCGAGCTCCGGAACGGCGGGCACGGGAACGGGGGGCGCCTCTTCCAGCACCACGTGCGCGTTGGTCCCGCCGATGCCGAACGCGCTCACCCCCGCCCGCCGGGTCCGGCCGGGCCGGCGCGGCCAGGCGATGAGTCTGGTGACCACCTCCAGCTCGGCCTCACCGGCGCTGAGCTGCGGGTTGGGCTCGGTGAGGTTGCGGGTGGGCGGGATCTCGTCGTGGCGCAGGGCGAGGGCGGTCTTGATGAGGCTGGTGACGCCGGCCGCCCGGTCGAGGTGGCCGAGGTTCGTCTTGACGGAGCCGATCAGGCACGACTCGTCGTGGAAGACCTGCTGCAACGCCGCCAGCTCGGCCGCGTCGCCGAGCGCGGTGCCGGTGCCGTGCGCCTCGACGTAGTCGATGTCGGCGGGCATCAGCCCGGCGCTGGCCAGCGCCTCGGCCATGACGGCGGCCTGACCCTGTACGCCGGGAGCGGTGAAGCCCACCTTCCTGCCCGCGTCGTTGTTGACGGCCCAGCCCCGGATGACGGCGTAGATCTGGTCCCCGGCGGCCAGCGCGTCCTCCAGCCGGCGCAGCGCCACCACGCCGACGCCGCTGCCGAGCGGGCTGCCCAGACCGCCCGCGTCGAAGGCCCGGCACTCGCCGTCGGGCGGCGCGATGCCGCCCTGCTGGTACAGGTAGCCGACCCGGTGCGGCACGTTGACCGCGACGCCGCCCGCCAACGCCAGGTCGCACTCGAACCCGGCCAGGCTGGAGGCCGCCGCGCAGACCGCGACGAGCGACGTGGAGCAGTAGCTCTGCACCGCGTAGCTCGGGCCCGACAGGCCCAGCGTGTGGGCCACGCGCAGGGTCAGCGAGTCCTTGTCGTTGGCCAGGCCGAGGGCCAGCTCGCCCATGGTGGCGGCGATGTCGTTCGGCATGAGGTTGTGCTGCAGGTACGAGCTCCAGCCGGACCCGCCGAAGACTCCGATCGAGCCGTCGAAGCGGGTGGGGTCGCACCCGGCGTCCTCCAGTGCCTCCCAGCTGTGCTCCAGGAACAACCGGTGCTGCGGGTCGAGGATCTGCGCCTCCTTCGGGCTGAACCCGAAGAAACCCGCGTCGAACAGCTCGACGCCGTCGATCACCGCCCCGGCCTTCACGTACCCGGGATCGGCCAACAGGTCCTCGGGCACTCCGGCGGCCCGCAACTCGTCATCGGTGAACCGGGTGATGCCGGAACGGCCATCACGGATGTTCGCCCACAATCCGGCCACATCGGCGGCGCCGGGGAACCGCCCCGACATCCCGACTATCGCAATGTCATTGCCAGAGACCTCGCCGGCCAGCTCATCAGTCACGTCAACGGTCCTTATCTCGGGACTCAAGCTCAAGTCGGGCTTCATTTCCGTCCGCCCCCGGAACGGGCCCGGCGCCGTCGCTGCCCCCGAGCCGAGCTGGTGGTGAGTGCCTGTCGTGCGGAGCCGTCGTCCGACCGCTCCAGCGCGGTCGCGAACTCCGCGACCGTCGGGTGCTCGAACAGCACCGCGGGCGCGATGGCCACGCCGAGCTCCTTCTCGATGGCCAGCACCATGGCCATGCCGACCAGGGAGTTGCCTCCGAGGTCGAAGAACGGGTCGTGCACGCCGACCTGCTCGATGCCCAGGTAGGCGCCCCAAACATCGGCGATCTTGGTCTCGGTCTCGGTTCTGGGCGCCACGTACTCGGTCCGCAGCAGCGGCCGCGGGAACCGCTCCCCGCGAGGCGCCGCCGCCGCGCCGACCAGGGCGTCGAGGTCGGTCATGGCCGACCAGTCACGCAGGACGTCCCGCAGTGGCTGGCGCGCGGCCAGGACGCTGCCGTGGCCGCCGGTCACGATCCGGTCGAGGAACGCGCAGCCCGCCTCCTCGGCGAACCCGTACCTCTCCCGGTAGGCGGTCACCCGCTGGGCGAGGCTGGAGGCGCCCTTGAGGGAGTCGGCCTGCCAGTCGTCGTGCTGCCACGGGCCCCAGGCGACCGACACCACCCTGGTGGACGGCGCGGTGGCCGCCAGAGCCTCGCCGTACGCGTCGAGCACGGTGTTGGCGGCGCAGTAGTCGCTCTCGCCGATGCCACCGAACGCGGTCACGGCGGAGGAGTACAGGACCAGCAGTTCGGGCCGCTCCCCGGCAGGGGTGCCCGGGCCGACCAGCTCGGCGAGGGGTCCCATCGCCAGGACCTTGGGCGCGAGCACCGCCCCCGCCTCGGCCACGGTCCGCCGCTGCACCATCCCACCCGCCGGTACGCCGGCCGCGTGGACCACACCGGTGAGCGTGCCGAAGTGCTCCCGGCACCGGCGCAGCGCCCGCCGCAGCTCGTCCGGGACACCGGCGTCGGCGGTGAGCAACAACACCTCGGCCCCGGCCGCCTCAAGCTCGGCAACGTCTGCCAGACTCCGCGCCACCTTCCCGCCCGACTCGGGCAGGGCGGCTTCCAGTGGGGTACGGCCTACCAGGGCGAGCCGCCGTACTCCGGCGCGCACCAGGTGCTTGGCCAGCCCCATGCCGAGTCCCCGGGCACCACCGGTGATCAGGTAGACGCCGTCGGCCCGCCACGGCCTCCCGGCCGGTTCGCCCTGGTCCGGGACCTCGCCCCAGCTCTTCACCCAGCGACGGCCGCGCCGCCAGCCGGTCAGCCGGTCGTGCGCCTCGTCGGGCACTCTGAGCAGCTCGTGGACGAGCTGCCCGGCCGCCTGCGCGTCGTCCTCGGGGTCGAGGTCGACACCGCTCCAGGTCAGTCCGGTGTACTCGTGGTGCGCCGCCCGCCCGAGCCCGTGCGTCACGGCCCGGTACGGCGCGAGGGCGTCGCCGCCCAGGATCTCGGCGGCCCCTTGGGTGGCCGTCAGCAGCCGCACCCCCTGGCGCGCGGGCAGCTCACCCAGCGCCTGTACGGCCAGCAGCAGGCTGTCGAACCCGTGCCCGATGGCCGCCCGCAGCTCCTCGTCGCTGGCGTACACCTGGGTTGCGGCCGTGGCGAGCCGACTCCACAGATGGACCACATGCACCGGCCCCGGTTCGGTGACGGCGGCGAACACCTGGGCGTAGTGCTCGGGCACAGCGGGATCGATGACGATGCGGCGACCGTCCTGCCGCAGCCCGCTCCCGGCGACGACCTCGATCACCTGGGTCCCTGCTGCGGCGACCGACTCGGCGAGCGCCGCACCGACCCCCGCCGAGTCGGCAAACACCACCAACGGCCCACTGAGCTGTACGGCAGGTGCGACGTCCCCTGAACGGCCGTCGCGGGAGGCGAGGTGCGTCGGGGTGGGGCGGGTGGGGTCCTGCTGCCAGATCGGGGCGAAGGCGAAGTCAGCCGGTTTGGCGGGCCGGTCGGTTCGGGGGACGTCCCGGCCCTGGTCCGGCCAGAAGCGGGTGCGCTGGAACGGGTAGGCGGGCAGGTCGACGAGGCGGGCACCGGTGGGGCGGGTGGGCGCCCAGTTCAGCGTGACGCCCAGCTCCCACAGCCGCCCGCACGCCTCCAGCAGCTCGGACCGCGCGTCCCGCCGTTGCCCCGCCGTCCAGAGCGGCGGCAGGGTGCCGAGTACGGTGGCCGGCCGGTCGGACAGGTTCTGCCGAACCAGCCCACCGAGGGTCTGACCGGGGCCGAGCTCGACGAAGACATCCACCTCCTGCGAGACGCAGTGCCGTACGGCGTCGGCGAACCGGACCGGGCTGACCAGCTGATCGGCCCAGTACTGGGAGCTGGTGGCCTGCTCGGCCGTCAGCGCGACGCCGGTGAGGTTGGACACGATGGTGATGGCCGGGGCCTGGCGCGGCACGGAGTCGAGCAGCGCGGCCAGCTTCTCGCGGGCCGGCTGGAGCAGCGACGAGTGGAACGCGTGCGCGGACCGCAGCGGCCGACAGGCGACACCCTCGGCGGTGAGGCGCCGGGTCACGGCCTCGATGTCCTCGGGCCGCCCACTGAGCACGGTCATCGAGGGCCCGTTGAGCGCCGCGACATCCACCTCGGCCTCAGCGCCGACGAGCAGTCCCTGTACGCGGTCCTCGTCTGCGGCGACGGCGACCATGCGGCCCGCCGGCGCGGCGGCGATCAGGCGGGCTCGTTCGGCCACCACGTACAGGGCGTCTTCCAGGGTGAAGACGCCGCCGAGGCAGGCCGCCACGTACTCGCCGAGGCTGTAGCCGATGAGCAGGTCCGGGGTGACGCCCCAGTGGGGCAGGAGCCGGGCGAGCGCGTACTCGACGGTGAAGAGGAACGGGTGGGCGACCTCGGCGTGGCTGAGCGGGTCGTCGGCCCGGTCCTGCCCAGAACCGTCACGACCCAGCAGCGCCGCGAGGTCCCCGTCCGAGGGCCGCGCCCGGTCCACTCCCGAGGGTCGTGCCTGGTCGGCGGCGGGCTTCTCGTCGTCGCTCTGGTCGTCCGCGGGGCCGAACAAGGCGCGTAGGTCTACGCCGCACCGATCGGCGGCCAGCTCGACGCAGCGGTCTACCGCCTCGGCGTAGACGGGCTCGGTGCGGTACAGCTCCCTGCCGAGGTCCGCGTACTGGTCGCCGACGCCGGGCAGCAGGAACGCGACCCGGGGACGGCCCTTCACCCGGTGCACGCCGCCCTCGGTGGCGACGCGGCCCAGCAGACGTATGGCGTCCGGGAGGTCGGCACAGACCAGGGCGCGCCGGTGATCGTGCTCGGCGCGACCGGCCTGCAGCGTGCGAGCCACGTCGGCCAGGGCCGCTGCCGACCGGGCCGAGTCCGACCGGGCCGAATCCGACCGGGCCGAATCCGACCGGGCCGAATCCGACCGCGCCGCCAACACCGTGGCCAGGCGCCCGGCGTGCTCCCGGAGGGCCGCGTCGCTGGCCGCCGACACGGGCAGCACCAGCGCCCGAGCCACGCCGACCGTACCGTGCCCGGCGACGGAGGGTTCTGGCAGGTCGTCGGCCGACCTCCCCGCATCACCAGGCTCGGGAGCGGATTCCAGGATGACGTGGGCGTTCGTGCCTGACCAGCCGAACGAGCTCACCCCCGCCAGCCGCGGCCCCGCCCCCGTGAACGCCTGTGGCGTCCCGGCCATCGGCACTACCGTCCCGTCCTCCGGGATCGCCGCAGCCGGTTCCGACAGGTGCAGGTTCGGTGGGATCAGTTCGTTCTCCAGCACCAGGACCGTCTTGATCAGTCCGGCCACCCCGGCCGCCGCCTGGGTGTGGCCGATGTTGGTCTTCACCGCGCCGACCCGTAGCGGTCGGGCGCCGGGGCGCTGGCCGAAGACGTCGTGCAGGGCCGACAGCTCGATGGCGTCGCCCAGGTGGGTGCCCGAGCCGTGCGCCTCCACGTACGAGATGTCCTCGGGGGCGACCCGCGCGGCGGCCAGGGCCCGGCCGATCACGTCGGCCTGGGCGCCGCGACTGGGTGCGGTGAGACCGTTGCTGCGGCCGTCCTGGTTGACGGCCGAGCCGCGGATCACCGCGCGGATGCGCCGGCCGTTCTGGATCGCCTTGGACAGCGGCTCCAGCACCACGACGCCGCCACCCTCGCCCATGACGTAGCCGTCGGCGCTCGCGTCGAACGTCTTGCACTTCCCGTCCGCGCACAGCATCGACGCCGCGCACGCCTGGATGAAGGTGCTCGGATGGAACGTCATCGACGCCCCGGCGGCGATCGCGAGGTCGCATTCGCCGCGCCGCAGCGCCTCCGCCGCGAGATGGACCGCGATCAGCGAGGACGAGCACGCCGTGTCGATGGCCATGGTGGGGCCGCACAGGTTGAGCAGGTACGCGATGCGCCCGGCCGCGACGCTCATGGACGAGCCCTGGCCCAGGTACGGGTCCGCGAGCGCCTCCGCGCCGTGCCGTTCGAGCTGGAGCCTGCCGTACTGGAGGCTGTCCATGTAGCCGACCATCACGCCGGTACGGCTGCCCGACAGGCGCGACGGTGGCGCGCCCGCGTCCTCCAGTCCCTCCCAGGCCAGTTCGAGCAGGAGGCGCTGCGTCGGGTCCATCCGCAGGGCCTCGCGCGGCGAAAGGCCGAAGAACTCGGCGTCCCAGCCGGCGATGTCCGGCAGGAAGGAGCCGTACCTGGTGTACATGCCGCCGGGCGTACGCGGGTCGGGGTCGTAGTAGTCGTCGATGTCCCAGCGGGAGGACGGCACCTCGGTGACCGCGCTGCCGCCGTCGCGCAGCAGGTTCCAGAAACCCTCGACCGTGTCACCGCCGCCGGGGTAGCGGCACGCCATCCCGATGATCGCGATGGGCTCGTGCTGACGATCTTCGGCCTCGGCGAGGCGGCGGCGCGTCTGGGTCAGTTCGACGGTGACGCGCTTGAGATAGTCGCGAAGTTTGTCCTCGGTCGCCATCGGACGAGCCTTTCCGGTAACGAGAGTCATGGTCAGAAGTCGTTGTCGATGAGCGCGAAGATCTCTTCATCGGTCGCGGAGTCGATCTTCTCCGCCGCGCCGTTCATGCCGTCGGGATCGGCTCCGAGCCTGGTCAGGGCACTCTGCAGAATCGGGATGAGCTTGCCGCGGATACGCTCGGCGTCACCGTTGGCGCGGGCGAGTATCGAGTCGACGCGTTCCAGCGCGCCGCGCAGCGTGTCCTCCGCCGAGGGGGCCGCCGGGGCGAGCTTCCTGAACAGGTAGTCGGCCAGCGTGGTGACGGTCGGGTGGTCGAAGACCAGGGTCGCGGGCAGCCGCAGCCCCGTATCGGCGTTGAGCCGGTTGCGCAGCTCGACGGCGGTCAGCGAGTCGAAGCCGAGCGTGTTGAACGCGCTGCCGACGTCGACCGCGTCCACGCTGTCGTGCGCGAGTACGGCGGCGACGTGCGCGCGGATGACGTCGGTGATCAGCCTGCGGGCGTCGGTCTCGGACAGGCTGGGCAGCCGGGCCGCCAGCCCGGCGTTGCCCGCGTGCTGCCCGGATCCGGTACGGCGCGGCGCGCGCACCAGTCCGCGCAGCAGGGGCGGCAGGTCACCCGCCGCGGCCCTGGCCCGCAGCCCGGGAGCGTCCCAGCCGGAGGCGACGACAAGCGCCTCGTCACCGTCGAGCGCCGCGTCGAACAGCTCCAGCCCCTCCGCCACACTCAGCGGCGCGACGCCCGCACGGGCCAGGCGGGCGGTGTCGGCCGCCGTCAGCGCACCGGTCATGTCCGAGCCGGTGTCCCACAGCCCCCAGGCCACGGACACCGCGGGCAGGCCCAGTCCGCGCCGGTGCGCGGCCAGCACGTCGAGGAAGGCGTTCGCGGCGGCGTAGTTGCCCTGCCCGGCATTGCCGAGCACGCCCGCCAGCGACGAGAACACCACGAACGAGGTCAGCGGCAGGCCACGGGTCAGCTCGTGCAGGTGCCAGGCCGCGTCCGCCTTCGGCGCGAACACCGCCTCCAGCTTCCGCTCCGACAGCCCCTCCAGGGTGGCGTCGTCCAGGACTCCGGCGGTGTGCACCACGCTGGTGAGTGGCCGGTCCTCGGGGATCGAGGCCAGCAGTACGGCCAGAGCGTCGCGGTCGGACACGTCGCAGGCGGTCACCGTGACCCGCGCCCCAAGCTCTTCCAAGCTCGACACCAGCTCGCCTGCCCCCGGCGCCTCGGGCCCGCGCCGCGAGACCAGCAGCAGGTCCCGGACCCCGTGCCGCTCCACCAGCCGCCGCGCGACCAGAGCGCCCAGCCCACCGGTCCCGCCGGTCACCAGCGTTGTGCCCGCCCCCTGGGGGGAAGCCGTGGTCGCGCCCTGGAGCGTGCTCACGCCCTGAGGAGAGGCCACACCCGCGCCGTGGCCTGTGTCCGCGCCAGCGGCCATGTCCGTGCCGTGGGCAGAGGATGCGGCTGGGCAGCGGGTCAGGCGGGGCGCCAGCGGCACTCCGTCGCGTATCGCCAGCTGCGGCTCACCGGCGTCGATCGCCGCCGCCACCAGGTCCCAGTCCGCGACACCCTCTTCCGCGTCCACCAGCGCGAACCGCCCTGGCTGTTCGGCCTGCGCCGACCGGACGAGGCCCCAGACGACCCCGGCGGCCACGGCCGCGGCGTCGACACGGTCCGTGGCCAGGACTCCCTGGGTGACGAACACGAGCCGGGCCCGCGCGTCGGCCGGCCAGCTCCGCAGCAGATCCAGCACCCGGCCGAACAGCTCCCGCGCCCCGGCGGTCACACTCGTGGCGGCAACCGAGCAGCGCACCGCGACGAAGTCCGCCTCCGAAGCCGCCAGCGCGCCGGACCTGCCCAATCCGTCTGATGCCGCCGAGAGGTCGTCCTCGTCCAGCCAGACCCAGCGCGAGCCACCGTCCTTCGATGAAGGGCCGCCGAGTTCCGCGGGCACCTTCGCCCAGTCGAGCCCCTGCGGGACCGCGCCCGTCGAGGCCGACGGCTCGACCGGTACGGCCCTGGCCCGCAGCGACTCGATCGACAGCACCGCCCGGCCCGAGACGTCGGCCGCCTCCACCACGGCGTCGTCACCCGCCCATGCCAGCCGTACCCGCAGCACCGAGGCCCCCGGCACACCCAGCCGCACTCCCCGGAACACGAACGGCAGCCGCAGCCCCCCGGAGCCGGAACCGGAGCCCGCGAGCAGCAACGGGTGGAACGCCGCGTCGAGCACCGCCGGGTGCATCCCGTACCCGTCGAGCTCCACCCCGTCGGGCGCCACGACCTCCGCGAACAGCTCCTCGTCCCGCCGCCACACCGCTCGCACGCCCTGGAACGCCGGGCCGTACTCGTAACCGGAGTCCGCCAGCCGCTCGTACCCGCCGTCGACGTTCACCGGCGACCCGCCCGCGGGCGGCCAGGTCGTGGCCCAGCCGAACTCTCCAGCGGAAACGCACGTTTCGAGGAGCGTGCCCGACGCATGACGTACCCACTCGGCATCCGGCGAGGCGGAGAAGACGGTCAGCGCACGCCGCCCGGCGGCGTCGGACGGGCTCACCGTGATCTGCAGCCCGACCTCACCCGTCGCGGGCAGGACCAGCGGCGCCTCCAGCGTGAGCTCCTCCAGCAGGTCACAGCCCGCGACCGCGGCGCCCTCCAGCGCCAGCTCGACGAACGCGGCCCCGGGCAGCAGCACGCTCCCGGAGACCGAGTGGTCGGCGAGCCACGGCAGCGCGGCCGCCGACAGCCGGCCGGTGAGCAGGTACCCGTCGTCGGCCACCGGGACGACTGCGGTCAGCAGCGGATGCCGCGAGCCGCCGATCCCCGCGCCGCCCGCCTGCTGCGCACGCCGCTCGGCGGTCTTGAGCCAGTACGTACGCCGATCGAAGGCATAGGTCGGCACGTCCACCTGCCGGTACGGCACGTCGGCCAGCACCGCCCGCCAGTCGACCTCGGCCCCGAGCACCCACGCCTGGGCCAGGGCGGCCAGGAACCGGCGCCAGTCACCGGCACCGCGACGCAGCGACCCGCATACCCCAGCGGTAATGCCCGCTTCATGGCAGATGTCCTCGATGTCGCCGCCCAGCACGGGATGCGGGCTGACCTCGACGAACAGCGGCGTCCCGAACGACGCGAACGCCCCAATCGACTCGCGGAAGAGGACGGGGTTGCGCAGATTGTCGTACCAGTAGGCGGCGTCCAGCCCGGTCGGCTCGACGAAGGTGCCGGCCATGGACGAGCAGAAGGCCACGTCCGTCGCCTGCGGCGCGATCCCGGCCAGCGTGGCGAGCAACTCCTCGCGCAGCACTTCCACGTGCGGGGTGTGTGAGGCGTAGTCGACGGCGATCCTGCGCACCCGGACCGTCTCGCCCCACGCCGCCGCGAACTCGTCGAGCGCGTCCACATCCCCTGCCACGACCGTGCCGGCGGGCCCGCTGTGCACGGCTATCCACAGGCGGTCCGCCCACGGCTCCAGCCGTACCTCTTCGGCGGGCAGCGCGACCGCGAGCATCCCGCCTGTGGCGGCCAGCCCGCGCACCACGGTCTGGCTGCGCAGCGCCACGATCCTGGCCGCGTCGTCGAGTGTCAGCGCCCCGGCGACACAGGCCGCCGCGATCTCCCCCTGCGAGTGCCCCACCACCGCCGCCGGATCCACACCCAGCGACCGCCACACCTCCGCCAGCGACACCATCACCGCGAACAACGCCGGCTGAATGACCTCCGAACCCAACAGCTCACCCGCACGCAAAGCCCCCACCACAGACCAGCCCGTGTACGGGGCAAGCGCGGCATCACACCGGCTCATCCACTCCCGGAACACCTCACTGGACTCCAGGAGATCAACCGCCATGCCCGTCCACTGCGAGCCCTGACCCGGGAACACGAACACCGGCCGCACATCAGCCGGCGCCGCACCACTGCTCACCGCCGCGTGCGACTCACCCGCCGCCAACGCCGCCAAGCCCGCCACCAGCTCGTCCCGGTCCGCGGCCACCACCACCGCGCGGTACGCGAACCGCGCCCGCCGAGCGAGTACGGCTCCCGCGACGGCCAGATCCTCATCTGCCGCGGTGGCCGCGTACGTCCGCAAACGGCCCGCCTGCGCATGTAGCGACATTTCCGTCTTGGCGGACAACACCCACACCAGCGGGCCATCCACCGTCACGGGTTCGGGCACCACCTCCGGCGCCTGCTCCAAGATCACATGAGCGTTGGTCCCGCTGATGCCGAACCCCGAGACCGCGGCCCGCATCGGCCGGTCCGAGACCGGCCAGGCCACAGCCTCCGTCAACAGTTCCACGGCCCCGGCCGACCAGTCCGCGTGCGGCGTCGGCTCGTCCACGTGCAGGGTGGCCGGCAGGGTCCGGTGTTCCAGCGCCTTCACCATCTTGATCACCCCGGCGACCCCGGCGGCGGCCTGGGTGTGGCCGATGTTCGACTTCACCGAGCCGAGCCGCAGCGGGCGGTCCGCCGGCCGGTCCTGCCCGTAGGCGGCGATGATCGACTCGGCCTCGATCGGGTCGCCGAGCCGGGTGCCGGTGCCGTGGGCCTCCACGGCGTCCACGTCGCGGGGTTCGAGGCGAGCGTCGGCCAGCGCCTGCCGGTACACCTCCCGCTGCGCCGGACCGCTCGGCGCCGTCAGGCCGTTGCTGGCGCCGTCCTGGTTGACGGCCGAGCCGCGGATCACCGCGAGGATCCGGCGGCCGTCGCGCTGCGCGTCCGACAGCCGTTCCAGCAGGATCACGCCCGCGCCCTCGGCCCAGGCGGCGCCATCGGCGGCGGCCGAGAACGCCTTGCACCGGCCGTCGGGCGACAGGGCCTGCTGTCGCGAGAACTCCACGAACGGGTCCGGCGCCGCCATCACCGTCACGCCACCGGCCAGCGCCAGCGCGCATTCGCCGCGCCTCAGGGCCTGGACCGCCAGGTGCACGGTGACCAGCGACGACGAGCACGCGGTGTCCAGGGTGACGGCCGGGCCCTCCAGCCCGAAGGTGTACGCCACCCGGCCCGACAGGACGCTCGGCGTGCTGGAGGTGAGCAGCGTACCCTCGACGGACTCGGGGATGGCCCCGAGGTAGCGGTCGGCGTAGTACTCGTACATGGTCCCCGCGTAGACCCCGGTCCTGCTGCCGCGCAGCGTGTCCGGGTCGAGGCCGGCCCGCTCGAACGCCTCCCAGCTCACCTCCAGGAACAACCGGTGCTGCGGGTCCGTGGCCAGCGCGCCGCGCGGGCTCATCCCGAAGAACGGCGCGTCGAAGTCGCCGGCGTCGTACAAGAAGCCGCCGTGCCGCGTGTACGACTTGCCGAACGCGTCGGGGGCCGGGTCGTACAGGCCGTCGAGGTCCCAGCCACGGTCGGCGGGGAACTCACCGATCGCGTCCACGCCCGAGGACACCACCTCCCACAGATCCTCGGGTCCGGCCACGCCGCCGGGGTAGCGGCAGGCCATCCCGATGATCGCGATGGGCTCGTGGCTACGGTCTTCGATCTCGGCGAGGCGGCGGCGTGTCTGGGTAAGTTCGACGGTCACGCGCTTGAGGTAGTCGCGCAGCTTGTCCTCGGTCGACATCTGTCGCCTTTCGCAGGTACCGGTGATCTAGAGTGCGTTGTCGATCAGTGCGAAGATCTCTTCGTCGGAGGCGGAGTCGATCTTCTCCACCACGCCGTCACCGCCGTTCGGACCGGCGCCGAGCCTGGTCAGGGCGCTCTGCAGGATGGTGACGAGCTTGCCGCGGATGGCCTCGGCTTCGCCGTTGGCGCTTGTGAGCATGCTCTCGACGCGTTCGAGCGCGTCGCGCAGCGTGTCCTCGGGCGACGGCGCGGCGGGGGCGAGGGTCTTGTAGAGGTGTTCGGCCAGCGAGGTGACTGTGGGGTGGTCGAACACCAGGGTCGCGGGCAGCCGCAGCCCGGTGTCGGCGTTGAGCCGGTTGCGCAGCTCGACGGCGGTCAGCGAGTCGAAGCCGAGCTCGTTGAAGGCCCGGTCCACGTCGACGGCGTCCGCGCTGCCGTGCGCCAGGACGGCGGCCACGTGCCCGCGTACCAGGTCGGTGACCTGCCGCCGGGCGTTGGCCTCGGTCAGCCCGGCCAGCCGCTCCGTCAGCCCGCCCGCTCCGCCCGTCCCGCCCGATGCGGCGCCGGCCGTCCTGCGTGGCGCGCGGACCAGGCCGCGCAGCATGGACGGCAGGTCGCCCGCCTCGGCCCTGGCACGGAGCCCGGCCGCCTCCCATCTGGTCGCGACGACCAGCGGCTCGGACGCGTCGAGCGCCCCGTCGAACAGCTCCAGCCCCTGCTCGACACTCAGCGGCGCGATGCCGGAGCGGGCCAGCCTGGCCGTGTCGGCCGCGGAGAGCGTGCCGCCCATGCCCGAGCCGGTGTCCCACAGCCCCCAGGCCACGGACACGGCGGGCAGTCCGAGCCCGCGCCGGTGCGCCGCCAGGGCGTCCAGGAACACGTTCGCCGACGCGTAGTTGGCCTGCCCGGCGTTGCCCAGCACACCCGCCAGCGACGAGAACAGCACGAACGAGGTCAGCGGGACGTCCCTGGTCAGCTCGTGCAGGTGCCACGCCGCGTCCGCTTTCGGGGCGAACACCGTCTCCAGCTTCCGCTCCGACAGCCCCTCGACCGTCGCGTCGTCCAGCACGCCCGCGGTGTGTACGACGCCGGTCAGCGGGCGGTCCTCGGGGATCGAGGCCAGCAGTACGGCCAGAGCGTCGCGATCCGACACGTCACACGCGGCCACGGCGACCCGCGCTCCGAGGCCCGTCAGGCTCGACACCAACTCGCTCGTCCCTGGCGCCTCGGGTCCGCGCCGCGAGACCAGCAGCAGGTCCGTCACGCGGTGCCGCTCCACCAACCGCCGCGCGACCAGCGCACCGAGACCGCCCGTCCCCCCGGTAACTAGCACCGTCCCCTGGGAAAGGCCCGTGTCCGGGGCGGCGGAGCCGGGCTCCCTGCGCGCCAGGCGCGGGACGAGCACCTTCCCCTCGCGTACGGCCAGCTGCGACTCACCCGCCGCGACGGCGGCGGCCACCAGCTTCCAGGCGGAGAAGCCCGCCTCCACGTCCGCCAGTACGAACCGGTCCGGATGCTCGGCCTGCGCCGACCGCACCAGCCCCCAAGTCGCCGCGGCCACCACACTCCCGGCCCCACCACCGGCGGGGTCGAAGACGCTGTGGGTCGCGAACACCAGCCTGCTGCCGGCGAACCGCTCCTCGGTCACCCACTGCCGCACCAGCCCGAGCACCCGCCCGGTCAGCTCACGCACCGCGACGGGCACCGGCGCTCCGGGAGCCGCCGCGAGGGAGACGACCACGACATCCGGCACCGGCTCCCCGCCACCGAACCCGTCCTGCCCGGCACCGGCCCCGTCCTGCCCAGCACGGGCCTGCCCGGCACCGAACGCGCCGAGATCCGGGTACGCGTCCAGCCCCGGCACCGGTTCCCCGGTCGAGACCCACCGGGCGCCGTCATTGACCGGCTCGACCGTGACCTCGGTCCAGTCGACGCCGTGCGGCACGGGGTCCGTGCGGCTACCGGTCGTACCGGACAGCGCCGCCGCCGGCACCGTACGGACCCGCAGCGACTCCATCGAGAAGACCGGCCGGCCCGCGGCGTCGGCGGCCTCGATGGCCGGGCCGGACCGCGACAGGCGCAGCCGGAGCGCCCTGGCCCCGGCGGCGGGCAGCCGCACGCCCCGGAACTCGAACGGCAGCCGCAGCTCGTCACTCGGGTCGGCGATCAGCATCGGGTGGAACATCGCGTCGAAGAGCGCGGGGTGCAGGCCGAACCCGGCCACGTCCACGTCATCGGCCAGCGCCACCTCGGCGAACAACTCATCGCCCTGGCGCCACACCGCCCGTACGCCCTGGAAGGCGGGCCCGTAGTCGTAGCCCGCGTCGGCCAGCCGCTCATAGGCGCCCTCGACCGCGACCGCCGAGGCGCCCGCAGGCGGCCAGGCCGTCGCCCAGGCGAGCACGCTCGCGCCGGGGGCGGTGTCCGCGCCGAGCACGCCCGACGCGTGGCAGGTCCACGCGCCCTCCGGCTCATCAGCCGGACGCGAGTAAATCCGCACAGACCGGGAATCGCCGCCCTCGGGCCGCCCCACGACGACCTGTACCGCCACGCCGCCCCGCTCAGGCAGCACCAGCGGCGCCTCGAACATCAGCTCCTCAACCAGGTCGCACCCGAGCTGTCCGCCCGCCTCCAGCACCAGGTCAACGAGCGCGGCGCCGGGCAGCACGGCCGCCCCGAGCATCACGTGATCGGCCAGCCAGGGCGCGTCGGCCACCGACAGCCGCCCGGTGAGCACCATCGCCCCGTCGTCGGCCACGTCGACCGCCGCCCCCAGCAGCGGGTGACCGACCTGGCGCAACCCGGCCGACGAGACGTCGGCGGCGCGCGCGGGCGGGGCGAGCCAGTACCGCTCCCGGTCGAACGCGTACGTCGGCAGGTCCACCCGCGCCCCGCCGCCGAACAGCGCGGACCAGTCGACCGCCACCCCCGCCACCCACGCCCGCGCCAGGCAACCGATCAGCGCGTCCGGCTCGGCGAGCCGCTTGCCGTGCAGGGCGAGGATCGGGGTGTCCGCCTCGGTGACGCACTCGTGCGCCATGGCCGAGAGCACCGAGGCCGGGCCGACCTCCAGGTAGGTGTCCACACCGTCCGCTTCGAGCCGGCCGATCGTGGCCTGGAACATGACGGCCCGCCGGATCTGCTCCACCCAGTAGCCGGGCTCGGCCCAGGAGCCGTCGGGAAGGTTGGGGGCGTACGGGATGCGCGGCTCGTGGAACTCCACGCCCGCCAGTTCGGTGGCGAAGTCCGCCAGCATCGGCTCCATCAGCGGCGAGTGGAAGGCGTGGCTGACCGCCAGCCGCCTGGTCCGACGGCCGAGTTCGCGCCAGTGTTCGGCGACCGCCAGGCACGGCTCCTCAGCGCCGGACACGACGACGCTGGCCGGTCCGTTGATGGCGGCGACGGACACCAGGTGTTCCTGTCCGGCCAGCGTCGGCGCCACCTCCTCGGCGGTCGCCTCGATCGCGACCATCGCGCCCGGCGCGTCCAGCTCCTGCATCAGGCGGGCGCGCGCGGTGATGAGCCGGGCGGCGTCGGCCGAGGACCAGACCCCGGCGACGTACGCGGCCGCGTATTCGCCCACCGAGTGCCCTGCGACGTGGTCGGGCGTCACGCCGAGCGCCGCGAGCAGCCGGAAGGCGGCCACCTCGAAGGCGAACAGCGCCGGCTGGGTGTAGCGGGTCTCGTTCAGCAGGTCGGCCTCGGGCGTGCCGGGCTCGGCCCACACGATCTCGCGCAGCGGCCGGTCCAGGTGCTCGTCGAGCTCCGCCCACACCTCGGCGAGCGCTTCGGCGAAGACCGGTGACGCGGCGGCCAGCTCGCGGCCCATGCCGATCCGCTGCCCGCCCTGGCCGGTGAACAGGTAGGCGAGCTTGGGCTTCTCCCTGGCGGCTCCCTCGACCACCTCGGCCACCGGGTGGCCGGCCAGGAAGTCGCCGAGCCGGGCGGCCAAGGCGTCCCGGTCCTCGCCGACCACGACGACGCGGTGCTCGAACAGCGACCTGCCGGTGACCAGCGACCGAGCCACATCCACCGTCTCGGGGGCGTCGGCCGAGGTGACGAGCTCATGCAGCCGGGCGGCCTGCGCGCGCAGCGACCGGCCGCCGCGGGCGCTGATCACCCAGGCGAGCGGGCCGTTGACGACGGGCGGCTCCTGGTCCGTACGCGGGCTCTCCTCGGCCTCCTCGATGACGAGGTGCGCGTTCGTACCGCTGATGCCGAAGGACGAGACGCCGAACCGGCGCGGATGCTCGCCGCGTACCCACTCCCTGGCCTCGGTCAGCAGCTCCACACCGCCGGCCGACCAGTCGACGTGCGGGGTCGGCTCGTCCACGTGCAGGGTGGGCGGCAGCACGCCGTGCCGCATCGCCATCACCATCTTGATCACACCGGCGACGCCGGCGGCGGCCTGGGTGTGGCCGATGTTCGACTTGACCGAGCCGAGCCAGAGCGGGCGGTCGGCCGCGCGGTTGCGGCCGTACGTGGACAGCAGCGCCTGGGCCTCGATGGGGTCGCCGAGCCGGGTGCCGGTGCCGTGCGCCTCGACGGCGTCGACGTCCCGCGTGTCCAGCCGGGCGTCGGCCAGTGCCTGCTGGACGACGCGTTCCTGGGAGGGGCCGTTCGGGGCGGTGAGGCCGTTGCTGGCGCCGTCCTGGTTGACGGCCGAGCCGCGGATCAGCGCGAGGATCCGGCGGCCGTTGCGCCGCGCGTCCGACAGCCGCTCCAGCACCAGCACGCCGGCGCCCTCCGACCAGGCGGCGCCGTCCGCCGATGAGGAGAACGACTTGCACCGGCCGTCCGGCGACAGCGCGCGCTGCCGCGAGAACTCGATGAACGGGTCCGCCGTGGCCATCACGGTCACGCCGCCCGCCAGGGCCAGCGCGCACTCGCCGCGCCGCAGCGCCTGGACCGCCAGGTGCATCGCGACCAGCGACGACGAGCAGGCCGTGTCGACCGAGATCGCCGGGCCCTCCAGGCCGAAGGTGTACGAGACCCGGCCGGACAGCACGCTGGAGGCGCTGGAGACCATCAGGACGCCCTCGACCGACTCCGGCACGGCACCGCCGGTGTAGCGCAGGGAGTAGTCGTTGTACATGTTGCCCGCGTACACGCCGGTCTGGGTGCCGCGCAGCGTGGCCGGGTCGATCCCCGCCCGCTCGAACGCCTCCCAGCAGGTCTGCAGGAACAACCGGTGCTGCGGGTCGGTGGCCAGCGCGCCGCGCGGGCTCATCCCGAAGAACGGCGCGTCGAAGTCGCCGGCGTCGGGCAGGAAGCCGCCTTGCCGGGTGTACGACTTGCCGAGCGCCTCCGGGTCGGGGTCATAGAGGTTCTCGTCCCAGCCCCGGTCCGTGGGGAGGTCACCTATCGCGTCCACACCGGAGGCCACCAGCTCCCACAGGTCCTCGGGCCCCGCCACCCCGCCGGGGAACCGGCACCCCATCCCGACGATCGCTATGGGCTCGTGGCGACGGTCTTCCACCCCGGTGAGGCGCTGCCGAGTCTCCGTGAGCTCGACGGTCACCCTCTTCAGGTAATTGCGCAGCTGTTCCTCAGTCGCCATGGTCGGGCCTTTCCAGAGAGGACCTCAGAGGAGACGTCATTGTTTGGTCGTCGATCAACGCGAAGATCTCCTCGTCCGAGGCGGAATCGATCTTCTCCGCGGCACCGTTGGACCCGGCGCCGAACCTGGTCATCAGCCCGGCACCGAACCTGGTGACGGCGCTCTGCGCGATGGCGACGAGCTTGCCGCGGATGGCCTCGGCGTCGCCGTGCGCGCTGGTCAGCATCGACTCGACCCGCTCGACCGCACCGCGCAGCGTGTCCTCGGGCGACGGCGCGGCGGGGGCGAGGGTACGGAAGAGGTACTCGGCCAGCGCCGTGACCGTGGGGTGGTCGAAGACCAGGGTCGCGGGCAGCCGGAGCCCGGTGTCGCTGTTCAGCCGGTTGCGCAGCTCGACCGCGGTCAGCGAGTCGAAGCCGAGCTCGTTGAAGGCCCGGTCCATGTCCACGTTGACCGCGCTGCCATGCGCCAGGACGGCCGCGACGTGCGAGCGGACCATGTCCGCCAGGTGGACGCGGGCCTCGGCCTCCGCCATCTTCGCCAGGCGCTCGGCCATGCCGGCCGCTCCCGCCCGTGTGGGGGCGCTCGTGGCGTTCGCGGCGGCTGCCGTCCGGCGGGCCGTACGGACCAGGCCGCGCAGTACGGGCGGCAGCTCGCCCGCCTCGGCCCTGGCGCGCAGCCCGGCGGTGTCCCACCTGGCGGCGACGACCAGCTCGGCCGGGGCGGTGATCGCGCTGTCGAAGAGCTCCAGCCCCTGCTCGACGGTCAGCGGCGCGATGCCCGACCGGGCCAGCCTGGCCGTGTCGGCCGCCGACAGCGCTCCGGTCATACCGCTGTCCGCGGTCTCCCACAGGCCCCAGGCCACCGACACGGAGGGCAGGCCGAGGCCGCGCCGGTGTGCCGCGAGCACGTCGAGGAAGACGTTGGCGGCGGCGTAGTTGGCCTGGCCGGAGTTGCCGATCACGCCCGCCACGGAGGAGAACGTCACCAGCGGGACCTCCGGGGCCAGCTCGTGCAGGTACCAGGCGGCGTCGGACTTCGGGGCGAACACCGAGTCGAGCCGCTGCGCCGACAGCCCTTCCACCGTGGCGTCGTCGAGTACGCCCGCCGCGTGCACCACGGCCACCAGCGGCCGCTCGGCCGGGAGTCCGGACAGGAGCCCGGCGAGCGAGTCGCGGTCCGACACGTCGCACGCCGCCACGGTGACCCGCGCGCCGAGCGCCTCCAGCCGGGCCACCAGATCGCCGCTCACCTCAGGGCCGCGACGGGAGACCAGCAGGAGGTCCTTGGCGCCGTGCCGCTCCACCAGGCGGTGCGCCACCAAGGCGCCGAGACTGCCGGTGCCACCGGTCACCAGGACGGTGCCCGTACCGGCGTCGAACAGCTCGGGGGCGTCGGCCGTACGACGGATCAGGCGCGGGACGAGAACCTTCCCATCCCGTGCGACCAGCTGTGACTCGCCCGCCGCGACCGCCGCCGCCACCAGTCCCCAGTCGACGGTGGCCGCGTCGACGTCCACCAGCACGAACCGCCCGGGATGCTCGGCCTGCGCCGACCGCACCAGCCCCCACACCGGCCCGGCCACCACGCCCGCCACATCCGCTCCCCCGGGCCGGAAGACGCCCTTGGTCACGAACACCATCCGGCAGCCGGCGAACCGCTCATCCCCCACCCAGCCCTGCACCAGGTCGAGCGCCTGATAGATGCCGTCGCGCACGCCGTAGGGCACGTCGTCGGCGTCGGCCTCGGGCAGGTACGGCACCAGGACGGTGCTCGGCATCTCCCCGACGGTCATCTCGGTCAGGGACGCGAGGTCGTAGTAACGCGGCGCGTCCACGGCCGCGCCGATCTCGTCGGCGAACTCGTCGTACCCCACCACGGCCCAGCGCTGCTCGGCCGGGTCCATCGCGGACACCGCGAGGTCGATCCAGTCGAGCGTGTACGAGGCCGCGTCGGACGGGCCGCGCGTGACGGCCCCGTGCCGCGGCACCGGGCGCAGGGTCAGCGCGTCCACCCCTGCGATGCGGTCGCCCGCGCTGTCATGGATGTCGAGCGAGACCCGGTCGCCGTCCCCGGCCGCGATCCGTACCCGCAACACCTCGGCGCCGAGCGCGGACACCCGCACCCCGCTCCACGCGAACGGCAGCAGCAGCGCCCCGCTGTCCTCGGCCGACTCCAGCACCAGCAGGTGGAGCGCCGCGTCCAGCAGGGCCGGGTGGAGCGTGAACAGGCCCGCGTCCGTGCGGACCGGCTCCGGCAGCGCCACCTCGACGTACGCGTCACCGTCCACGCGCCAGGCCCCGCGCAGCCCTTGGAAGGCGGGGCCGTACTCGTAGCCGCGCTCCGCGAGCCGCTCGTAAGCGTCGCCCAGGTCGATCTCGACACCGTCCACGGGCGGCCAGTCGGCGAGCCGCTCACCGGCGCCAACCGCGCCTGCGGTCAGGGTGCCGCTGGCGTGGCGGGTCCATCGGGCCTCGTCGTCGTCCGCCGTCCTGCCGTACACGGTGAGGTCGCGACGGCCCTCGGCGTCGGCGCCACCGACCGCGAGCTGCACCTGGACCGCGCCCGTCTCGGGCAGCGGCAGCGGCGCCTCCAGCGTCAGGTCCTCGATCTCGTCGCACCCGGCCGTCGCGGCGGCCTCCAGGGCCAGCTCGACGAACGCGGTGCCAGGCAGCAGTACGCCGCCGTCCACGGCGTGGTCGGCCAGCCACGGCAGCGCGCCGCGCGACAGCCGCCCGGTGAGCAGGAACCCGTCGTCACCCGCCACGGGCACGACCGCGTCGAGCATCGGGTGCCGCGGCCCACCGGCCCGAGGGCTCTCGTTGATCCAGTACCTGGTGTGCTCGAAGGGGTAGGTCGGCAGGTCCACGTGATGGCGTGGGAGGTCCAGTACGAGTCCGGCCCGCGTGGCGGCGGCAAGATCGACGGCCGCCCAGTCCACGTCGGCGCCCGACACGTACGCCTGGGCCGCCGCCAGCAGCAGGCGCCGCCAGCCGCCGTCGTCGCGGCGGAGCGTCCCGGTGGCGCCTCCGGGGGCACCCGTGACCGACAGGGTGTCCTGGATGTGGCCGGTCAGCACGGGATGCGGGCTGACCTCGATGAACAGCGGGGCACCGTCTCCGGCGAATGCCTTGATCGCCTGCTCGAAACGTACGGGATTGCGAAGACTGCGGAACCAGTAGTCGGCGTCCAGCCCGGTCGGCTCGACGAAGTCGGCGGCCATGGACGAGCAGAAGGCCACGTCGGTCGGCCGCGGCGCGACCTCGGCCAGGCTGGCGAGCAGTTCGTCGCGCAGCACCTCGACGTGCGGGGTGTGCGAGGCGTAGTCGATGCCGATCTTCCGCACGCGAACCGTCTCACCGCACGCCGCCGCGAACTCGTCCAGCGCGTCCAGGTCCCCGGCGACCACCGTGCTGGCCGGCCCGCTCCGCACGGCCACCCACAGGCGGTCCGCCCACGGCTCCAACCGGACCTCATCGGCGGGCAGCGCGACGGCGAGCATGCCGCCGGTGCCGCCCAGCTTGACGAGCGCCTGGCTGCGGAGCACGACCACCTTCGCCGCGTCGTCGAGCGTCAGCGCCCCGGCGACACAGGCCGCCGCGATCTCCCCCTGCGAGTGCCCCACCACCGCCGCCGGATCCACACCCAGCGACCGCCACACCTCCGCCAGCGACACCATCACCGCGAACAACGCCGGCTGAATGACCTCCGAGCCCACCAACTCACCCGCACGCAGAGCCGCCACCACAGACCAGCCCGTGTACGGGGCAAGCGCGGCATCGCAGCGGGTCATCCACTCGCGGAACACCTCACTGGAGTCCAGGAGATCGACCGCCATGCCCGTCCACTGCGAGCCCTGTCCGGGGAAGACGAACACCGGCCGGACGTCCGGCAGCGCCGTGCCGCTGGTCACCGCCGCGTGCGACTCACTCGCGGCCAACGCCGCCAGGGCCGCCACCAGCTCGTCCCGGTCCGCGGCCACCACCACCGCGCGGTGCGCGAACCAGGCCCGGCGGGCCAGCAGGTGTCCGGCGGCGGCCAGGTCGTCTTGGGGAGCGTCGGTGGCGTAGTCGCGCAGGCGCGCGGCGTGCGCTTTGAGCGCGGCGGCCGATTTCGCGGACAACGCCCACACCAGCGGCGCCTCAGCCGTCTCGGCTTGCGCGCGCGCCGTCTCAGGGGCCGCGTATGCCGTCTCGGGGGTCGCACGCCCGGTTTCGGGGGCCGCATGCGCCGTCTCGGGGACCGCGTACCCCGTCTTGGGGGCCTGCTCCAGGATCAGGTGGGCGTTCGTGCCGCTGATTCCGAAGCTGGAGACCGCGGCCCGGGTCGGCCGGTCGTCGGGCAGTTCGACGGGCTCGGTGAGGAGGCGTACCGCGCCACCGGTCCAGTCCACGTGCGGGGTGGCCTCGTCGGCGTGCAGCGTGCGCGGCAGCGTCCCGTGCCGCATCGCCATCACCATCTTGATGACGCCGCCGACTCCGGCCGCGGCCTGCGTGTGGCCGATGTTCGACTTGAGGGAGCCCAGCCAGACGGGCCGTCCGGGGTCGCGGTCCGCGCCGTACGCGGCGATGATCGACTCGGCCTCGATCGGGTCGCCGAGCCGGGTGCCGGTGCCGTGCGCCTCCACAGCGTCCACCTCGGCGGCGGCGAGCCCGGCGTCGGCCAGCGCCTGCCGGATCACCTCTTGCTGGGCCTGGCCGTTCGGTGCGGTGAGGCCGTTGCTGGCGCCGTCCTGGTTCACCGCGCCGCCCCGGATCACGGCGAGCACCGGGTGTCCCAGGCGACGCGCGTCGGACAGCCGCTCCAGCAGCAGCATCCCGGCGCCCTCGCCCCAGCCCGTACCGTCCGCGCCCGCCGCGAACGCCTTGCACCGGCCGTCGGGAGCCAGCCCCGACTGGCGGCTGAACTCGACGAAGATCCCCGGGCTGGACATCACGGTCGCACCGCCGGCCAAGGCCAGCGAGCACTCACCGCGCCGCAGCGCCTGCATCGCCAGGAAGATCGCCACCAGCGACGAGGAGCAGGCCGTGTCGGCGGTGATGGCGGGCCCGCGCAGGCCCAGCGCGTACGCGATCCGCCCGGACGCGACACTGAGCGCGGTGCCCGTCAGCAGGTGCCCATCGACCGTCCCGGTGGCCTGGTGCAGCCGGGGACCATAGTCGGAGGCCATGGCGCCCACGAACACACCGGTGGCCGACCCGCGCAGCCCCGCCGGGTCGAGCCCGGCCCGCTCAACGGCCTCCCAGCTGACCTCCATGAGCAGCCGCTGCTGGGGGTCCATGGCGGTGGCCTCACGCGGGCTGATGCCGAAGAACGCGGCGTCGAACCGGTCGGCGTCGTGCAGGAAACCGCCGTACCTGGTGTCGCTGGTGCCCGACCGGTCGGACCCGGCCGCGAACAACGCGTCCAGGTCCCAGCCTCGGTTGACGGGGAACTCGGTGATCGCGTCGGTGCCGGTGCTGACGAGCCGCCACAGCTCCTCGGGCGAGTCGGCTCCACCGGGGTACCGGCATCCCATGGCCACGATGGCGATCGCGTCGGGGTCGTCGGCAGGCATGAGATTGGCGGGGTCGCTCTGGTGGGCGGCGGCCGACGCTGCGGATCCGCCGTCGTCGAGGAGCGTCCGCAGGTGGGCGATCAGCAGATCGGGGGTCGGGTGGTCGAACAGCAGGCTGGTCGGCAGCCGGAGCCCGGTCGCGTTCCGCAGCCGGTGCCTGAGGTCCTCCGCCGTGGCCGATTCGAGCCCGAGGTCCTTGAACGTCCTGCCCGGCTCCACACCGGCCGCGTCCTCGTACCCGAGCAGCCCGGCCAGGAGGGTCAGCACCAGCTCACGCACCTCACGCCGCGAAAGCCCGCCACCCACCGACCCGGGGCCGTGACCGTTAGCGCCGCCAACCGCAGCTGGTTCATGGCCGCTGGCGCCGCCGACCGCAGCGGCACCCCCGCCAACCCCGCCGTCTGCGGGGACCGTCTGCGCCGTCGAGCGCCGGGCGGCGGGGAACGACGGCCAGTGGCGTTCGCGCTGGAACGCGTACGTCGGCAGCGCTACCAGCTCCGCCCCCGCCACCGATTCGGGTCCGGTCCAGTCGACCTCGGCCCCTCGCGTGTACGCCTCGGCGAGCGAGCGCCGGAACCGCGTCAGCCCGCCCTCACCCCGCCGCAGCGTCCCGATGACCGCGGCCTCACGGTCCGTTTCCTCGGCCGTCTCCTCGATCCCGGCCCCCAGCACCGGATGCGGGCTGCACTCCACGAACAGGCCGCCCTGGTGGTCGAGCGCCCGCCGGGTCGCCTGCGCGAACCTGACCGGCTGCCGGAGACTGCGATACCAGTAGCCGGCGTCGAGTTCGGCCGTGTCGATCGGCTCGCCGGTGAGCGTCGAGATGAACAGGGTCCCGGCGCTCACCGGTCGTACGGGTGCCAGCGCCGCCAGCACCTCGTCGCGGATCTCCTCGACCTCGGCCGAGTGTGAGGCGTAGTCGACCGGGATGATCCTGGTGCGGTAGCCGTCGTCGGTGAGCCGCCGCCCCAGGTCGTCGAGCGCCTCAAGCCGCCCGGAGACGACCACGGATCGGGGCCCGTTGTAGGCGGCGATGGACACGTCCCCCGTCAGCGAGCGGATCGCCGACTCGACCACGTCCAAGGGGGCGGCGATCGACATCATCCCGCCGCGTCCGGCGATCCCGGCGATGGCACGGCTGCGCAGGGCCACGACCCTGGCCGCGTCGGGCATGGACAGCGCGCCGACGACGGTGGCGGCCGCGATCTCGCCCTGCGAGTGGCCGATCACCATCTCGGGTTCGACGCCGTACGAGCGCCACAGGCCGGCGAGCGACACCATGACGGCCCACAGCGCGGGTTGCACCACGTCGACCCGGTCGAGACCGGGCGCGCCCGGTGTTCCGCGCAGCACGTCGAGCAGCGCGTAGTCGACGAACGGTTCGAGCGCTCCCGCGCACGCTTCGGCATGCGCGGCGAACACCGGCGAACCGGCGAGCAGGTCACGAGCCATTTCCGGCCACTGCGACCCCTGCCCCGGAAAAACGAACACCCGGCGACCACCAGACACGGACCCGGTGACCACCGACCCCGTGACCACGGACTCGTCCGGTCGCCCGGCCGCCAGCGCTGCCAACCCCGCCTGCCGGTCGGCGCCCAGAAGCACCGCCCGGTGCTCGAACACGGTCCGGCTCCGCAACAACGCCAGCGCCACAACCCCAGGCTCGGCACCGGCATGGAGGCCGACGTGCGAGTCGGCATGCGAGCCGACCGGCGGGCCGACGTGGGCGAGCAGCCGCTCGGCCTGGGCGCTGAGGGCTCGGGCTGAGCGTGCCGACAGCACCCAAGGCGTGTCCTCGCTCGCCGACCGGACGCCGTACTCGCTCCGCGGTGCCTCCCCGAGCACCAGGTGGCAGTTCGTGCCGCCCATGCCGAACGAGCTGACGCCCGCGACGAGCGGCCGGTCGGCGCGCGGCCAGGGACGGGTGTCGCGTACGACCTCCAGCCCCAGCTCGTCCAGCGGAATGTCCGGGTTGGCCGTCTCGAAGTTCAGGCTGGGCGGCAGTTCGCGCTGCTCCAGGCTCAGTACGACCTTGACCAGTCCGGCGATCCCGGCGGCGCCTTCGAGGTGGCCGATGTTGGTCTTCACCGACCCGACCAGCAGCGGCGACTCCCCATCCGCATGGTCGGGGCCGTAGGCGGCGCCGAGGGCGGCGGCCTCGATCGGGTCGCCGACCTTCGTGCCGGTGCCGTGCAGCTCGACGTACTGGACGTCGCCCGGCTCGACGCCGGCGCGCTCGCAGGCCAGCCGGATGACTTCCTCCTGCGCCCGCCGGCTCGGCACGGTGAGCCCGTCGCCGCCGCCGTCGTTGTTGACGGCGCCGCCGAGGATCACGCACCGGATGGGGTCGCCGTCGGCGAGCGCCGCGGACAGCGGCTTGAGTACGACGAGCGCCCCGCCCTCTCCGCGTACGTAGCCGTTGGCCCGGCCGTCGAAGACGTAGCAGCGGCCGTCCGGCGACAGCGCGCCGAAGTTGCCGATGGCGGCGGTGGTCTCGGCCAGCAGGTTGAGGTTCACGCCGCCCGCGAGTGCCAGCCCGGTCTCGCCGCGCCGCAGGCTCTCGCAGGCCATCTGTACGGCCAGCAGCGACGAGGACTGCCCGGCGTCGAGCGTCAGGCTGGGCCCCCGCAGACCGAGGAAGTAGGAGACGCGGTTGGCGATGATCGCGCGGTTCGCCCCGGTGTAGGCGTGTCGCCCGAGGCCATCGGCCCCCACCCGGTCCTGCAGCGCGGCGTAGTCGTTGGAGATCGCCCCCAGGAACACCCCGGCGCCGCTCCCGCTCAGCCGGGACGGCACCACGCGCGCGCTCTCCAGCGCCTCCCAGGCTAGCTCCAGCACGAGGCGCTGCTGGGGGTCCATGGCGGCGGCCTCGTTCGGCGAGATCCCGAAGAAGGCGGCGTCGAAGCGGTCCACGTCGGAGAGGAAGCCACCACGCCGGTACAAGGCGTCCGACCCGTCCGGCCACCGGCCCTCGGGCACGGCCGTCACGGCGTCCACGCCATCGCGCAGCAATTGCCAGAACCGTCCGGGATCGGCGGCCTGAGGAAGCCGGCAGGAAACACCGACCACGGCGACAGGCTCCACGGCGGACGAAACACGACCGGTCCGCGACCGGCCGGTGTCCCCGGCCGTCATGCCGTTTGGCTGAATCGACTCACCAACCATCAATGCGCCACCTCAAGCTTCGGGCATCACCAACAAGACAGTGCCGGTTTCCATAAAGACGATCGCTTTGAATAGTTGCTGTGACCCTAATCGCCGCGCCCTTTCCGAACCACGGTCGCGGGCTGGCACATTGTTTCCGGCAGAAGCTGTCAGCGCGGGCGCGTTGACATAGGTGTAGGCGGTTCGCATCCTGTGTGGGACAGGTAGCGACATTGGCCTGAGAGTTCTGCCGAGCCAAATTTGATAAAGGCTTTTACGGAGCGCGTTCCAGGGGCCCGGTGCGATGGAGGGCCGTCAGCGGGGCCACTGTCAGCGGTCCGCCCGCCGAACAGCTCACGAGGAGACCACATGCCCGTCGACGCCCCCCTGAGCAATGGCCAGCTATGGAGCTGGCGAGAAGTGGAGCGCTACCCCGAGGACTGGATGCGGGACGCCAACCTGCCCACGACCTGGGACCTGCGCGGCCTTCCCCTGGACCGGGTCACGACGGCGTTGCGGCGGCTCGTCGACCGGCACGAATGCCTGCGCACCACCTACCACGTACGAGACGGGCAACCCGTGCAGCGCGTCCACCGAACGGTGACGCCGCCGGTCGAGCACGTGGACCGCGCGGTCACCGACCGCGGCGACCCTGAGCGGACGAAGGAGCAGCTGGCCACGGTCCCGTTCCCGATGACCGACGCGCTGCCCTGGCGCGGTGTGCTCGTCACGACCGACGGAGCCCCGGTCTTCCTCGCGCTGTCGTTCTCCCATCTGATCGTGGACGTGTGGTCGATCCATCATCTGCAGGACCAGTTCCGCGCCCTGGTGGTCGATCCGGACGCCGACGCGCAGATGGGTCCCACCCTGCGCGAGCTGGCCCAGCAGCAGCGCGACGAGTCGTGGCGCGGCCAGCAGGAGAGCTCCGAACGCTACTGGCGGCGAGTGCTCACCGACGGCCTGATGGACGAGCTGCCCACGCTCCCCGCCCGCGCCGAGCGGAACCGGATCGAGGCCACGCTGCACTCACGCCGCCTGAGCGGGCTCGCCGCCGAGGCCGCCAAGCGCCACGGCGTGACACCGCCCGCGGTGCTGATGGCCTTCATCGCCGCCGGCCTGGCCCGGCACACCGACACCGACCGGGTCACGATGAGCCTGATGGCCTCCAACCGGTTCGCCGAGGAGCACCAGCACGTCGTCGGCACCATGAACCAGCTCATCCCGGTCAGCGCCACCGTCGATCCGGGCGCCACGCTGGCCGAGCACGTCAAGCGCTGGCACTGGGCGAGCGCTCGCACGTACCGCTACTCCTGCTACGACTTCGACCGCGTCGCCGCGCTGGCCGCCGACGCGGCCACGCACAGCGGGCAGGAGCCGGGGCACGACTGCTGGTTCAACCACCTGTTCCGCAGCTGGTTCAACTACATGCAGATCGACCGCGCCCCGCTGAACCCCGCCGACCCGACCCCCGCCGAGCTGGTCTGGACGCCCTTGGCTCAGCAGTACGGCCAGGCGTTCCGGGTGCGGGTGGCGGTCCAGGGCGGTCTCACCAGTGTCATGCTGCTGGCGGATCCGACGATCATCCCGCCCGAGGCCGCGACCGACATCCTGCGGGCGATGGCGCTCGGCGTACAGCTCGCGGCGACCGACCCGGACACGTGCCTGAAGGACCTGTGGAGCGCCAGGAGCGAGGGCCTGCCGCCGTCACTGTTCCCCTCTGAGGTACCGGCGCCACCGCACTAGAACGTCCGTGGGCCGGCGCGACAGCCCCCGCCGCGCCGGCCCACGGATCCGCCCGCAGCGACAAAGCATCCGCGAAAAGGCCCGCAGTAGGCACTGCGGGCCTGCCTTCATTCCGGGTTCAGACCAGCACCTCGACCGGCGCCGGGTGGCTCAGGAACGCGGTGGGGCTCGCTGTCAGCCCGTACGCACCGGCCTGGAACAGCACGATCAGATCCCCCACCCCCACCTTCGGCAGCGAGACGTCGTCCCCCAGCAGATCGAGCGGGGTGCACAGGCAGCCGACCACCGTCACGGGCTCCTCGGGCGGGTCGTCCATCCGGTTCCCCACCGCGATCGGATAGTTGCGCCTAATGACCTGGCCAAAGTTGCCCGAGGCGGCGAGCTGGTGGTGCAGGCCGCCGTCCACGACGACGAACACCTTGCCGCGCGACTCCTTGCGATCCACCACGCGCGTGACGTACACGCCCGCCTCGCCGACCAGATAGCGCCCTAGCTCGACGACGAGCCGCGCCTGCGGCAGCCGGGGCCGGACCAGCTCGTCGACCAGCCGCGCCAGGTTGTCGCCGATCGGGCCGAGGTCGAGGGGCCGGTCGCGCAGCGCGTACGGGATGCCGAAGCCGCCGCCGATGTTGACATAGCGCACGGGCCCGGGCGCCGCGTCCGCGAACCCGAGAATCAGCTCGACGGTACGGCGCTGCGCCTCGCAGATGTTGTCGACCCGCAGGTTCTGCGACCCGGCGAACACGTGGAAGCCCTGGAAATCGAGGTCGTCGCCGGTCAGCCCGGCCAGGACGGCGGGGATCCGCTCCGCGTCGATGCCGAACTGCTGCGGCCCCCCACCCAGCCGCAGGCCGGACCCGCGGATCGCGAAGTCGGGGTTGACGCGCAACGCGACCCGCGCGGGCACGCCCACGGCGGCACTCGCCGACCGGACCCGTTCCACCTCCAGCTCGGACTCCAGCTCGACGGTGACGCCGGCGGCGACCGCCTGCGTCAGCTCGGCCATGGACTTGCCGGGCCCGGCGAAGCCGATCCGCGAGCCGGGCGTCGGAGTGTCGAGGGCGTGCCGCATCTCCTGCGCGGAGGCCACGTCGAAGCCGTCGACCAGGCCGCTCATGTGCTGGAGCAGGGCCGGCATCGGATTGGCCTTGACCGCGTAGCTGAGCTCGACATCCTCGGGCAGGGCCGCACGCACCGAGGCCACCCGCCGGTTGACCAGCTCCCGGTCATAGGCGAAGAACGGCGTGCTCCCCACGCGGGCGGCCAGCCGCTCCACAGGGATACCGCCCACGGTGAGCTGGCTGTCGTACCTGCCGTACCAGCCGCTCGGGATGGCGGTCACCAGGTCACCGACCTGCGCAGCTCCGTACGGTCGAACTTGCCGTTGCCCGATCTCGGCAGCCGGTCGCGCACCACCACCCGGCGCGGGACCATGTAGCGCGGCAGGTCGCGTTCGAGCGCCTTGACCAGCGTCTCGGTGTCGCACGACGCGCCGCTCGGCCCGCTGACGACGAGCACCACCTGCTGGCCGAGCGTGTCGTCGGCGACGCCGAACGCCACCGCCTCGCCCACCAGCCCGGTGGCGTAGGCCGCCTCCTCGATCTCGCTGGGGCTGACCCGGTATCCGGAAGTCTTGATCATCTCGTCGGTACGTCCCACGAAGTAGATGAATCCCTCGTCGTCGCGGTAGGCGACGTCGCCCGACCAGACCGCGAGCTCGCTCCCCCACGGGCTGCCGCCCGGCGGGTAGGGGCGGAACCGTTCGGCGGTGCGTTCGGGGTCGTTCCAGTAGCCGAGCGCCACGAGCGCGCCACGGTGCACGATCTCCCCCTTCTCGCCGGGCTCGCACACGGCGCCGTCCGGGCGTACGACGAGGATCTCCGCGTTGGGAATCGCCTTCCCGATCGAGTCGGGCCTGCGGTCGACCTGCTCGGGGTCGAGGTAGGTGGAGCGGAACGCCTCCGTCAGCCCGTACATGAGGTACGGCCTGGCCTGCGGGAACGTCGCCCGCAGCGAGTCCAGCGCGGGCTTGGGCAGGCGCCCGCCGGTGTTGGCGAAGTAGCGCAGGCGCCGAGTGGCCGCCTCCGGCCAGGTCTGCGCGGCGAGCTGCAGCCACAGCGGCGGTACGCAGGTCAGCCCGGTGACGCCGTGCCGCGCGCACAGGCGGACGACCGCGCCGGGCACCAGGTAGTTCATCAGTACGACGTGCGCGCCCGCGATGAAGGAGGTGGTGAGCTGGCTGAAGCCGGTGTCGAAGCTCAGGGGGAGCACGCCGAGCACCACGTCGTCGCGGGTGTGGCCGAGGTAGTGGGCGACGCTGCGGGCGCCGGCGAGCAGGTTGCGGTGCGACAGGACGACGCCCTTGGGGTTGCCGGTGCTGCCCGAGGTGTAGAGGATCGCCGCCACGTCGGCGTCGATCGCCTCCTCAGGAGCCGGTCCCTCTTCAGCGGCGCCCGCCCGCTCCGGAGCCGGTACCTCGTCGTCGGAGGCGCACAGCTGGGACCAGGTCGTGATCGGGCGCGGCTCCGGGACGCGCGGCCGGTCGCCAATGAGGATCAGGTGGCGCAGCGACTCCACCTCCTGGAGCCGGGCGCCGACCAAGCGGTGCCGCTCGACCGAGGTGACCACCGCGACCGCCCCGCAGTCGGCGGCCACGTAGCCCACCTGCTGCGGCTTGAACAGCGGATTGACCGGGACGAACACCCCGCCGGCCGCGGACACGGCGAGCATGGCGACGACGGTCTCGATCCGCTTCTCCAGGTAGACGACGACCCGCTCACCCCGGCGCAGCCCGAGGCGGCGCAGCCCGCTCGCGGCGCGGCCGACGCGGTGGGCCAGCTCGCCGTAGCTGAGCGTTTCGTCCTGGTACGTCACGGCGGGGCGGTCAGGGTCGCCGCACCGCACCACGTCGTCGACTCGCGTCAGCATCGGCGATCCTCACACTCGTAACGGCGCTCGCTCGTCACCGACGGTTCCTTGGGGGTTAATCAGCGCGAATAGGGCCTGCCACAGCGAGCCGACGGTGTCGAACGTCTCCTCGTTGAGGAGGTCGTCGGGCAGCTCGATGTCGTAGCGGTCCTCGATGTCGGCCAGCAACCGCACGACGCCCATCGAGTCGAGCCCGAGGCCCGCCAGCTCGTCGGACGCGGAGAAGTCGCCCGCGTCCGCGTACGGCAAATGCGAACGCAGAATATTCTGAAACTCGGGTGGTATTTCCAACATAGTCACCGCGCCACCTCAGGCCGAAAGCCGAGCCGCTCCATGCTGTTCGCTCCGAGCTTGGCCGAATGCGCGACGACGCGTCAAGACCGCCATTCTCGAAAAGCGGCCAGAGCCATTGGCAGGTAATCGCCTTCCGGAGCCGGTCATCGGCGCCCGGTTGTCGCACCCCTGACCGGCGCAGATTATGAAGCACATTAACCGGCTACCGGCGCACATGGGGAGGCTGAGTTGTCCGCCGCGAAGAACGCGAATCTGTGCTGGGGCCAGCGTTACATGTGGCTGAAATACCACCGGCTGCCGCCGGGCGAACGGCATGACACGCACATCGTGCTGCGGCTCGCCATCCCGCACGACGTCACGGTGGCGAACTGCCGCGCGGCGATCAACTACCTGACGCGCCGCCACGAGTCGCTGCGGACCACGTACCACCTCGATCCCGGGCCGGAGCCGCGCCAGCAGGTGCACCCGCCGGCCGCGCTGCCGATCCTCCTGGTGACCACCGAACGCGATGGCACCCCTGGCCCCGCCGAGATCGTCGAACGGCTCGGCACCACCGACTTCCGTCTCGACGCCGACTGGCCGATCCGCGCCTGCGTCATCACCATGGGCGGCACTCCCAAGCAGATCGTCCTGGTGCTCAACCATCTGGCCGTGGACGCGTGGACAGTACGGGAGATCAAGCGCGAGCTCACCGTCCAGTGCGCCGGCTTCAGCTCCCGGCGACCGGCCGCACTGGAACCGGTCCGCAACCAGCCGTCGGACCTGGCCCGGCACGAGTCGTCGGCCGAGGCCACCGCCGTGGCGGCCCGCTCCCTGGCGTACTGGGGCACGGAGATCGCCCGCCTCCCAGCCGACCCGTTCGCCGCCCGACGCGCCCCGACGCCCCCCGACCGCGAGCCGGTCGCGCTCGACGGCAGACCGATAACGCCCAACGGCACGCCCCTGACGTCCGGCCGCGAGCCGCTGACGTCCGAGCCGGTGGCCAGGAGTGCGACGTTGACGTCTCCTTCGCTGCTCGACGCCGTGCGGCGGATCGCCGCCGCGGACCAGGTGTGGCCGTCGCTGGTCCACGTGACCGCGTACACCGTCATGATGGCCGCCTACACCGGCCTCGGGACGGTCGCGCACCTGTCGTTCTCCGGCAACCGCGAGCCCGGCCCGTACGCGGGCGTGATGACGTGCATGTTCGCGCCGATGCTGGTGACCGTCGACTGCCACGACGACCCGACGTTCGCGGAACTGCTGCGCCGGGTGGCCGAGCGTTTCGAGCTCGCCCGGACGCACTCGTCCGCGCCCTACGACGAGGTCGTGGAGCTGGTGTCGCGCGAGGGATCGCGGCGTGGCCGGCCGGTATGCCTCGGGTCGGAGGTCAACTTCATCAAGCAGCGCTCCAGCGAGGCGCGGGCGCGGCGCACCACGTTCGCGTGGAAGACGGTGCCGACGGCCTGGGCGTACGAGGAGATGGACACGTACTTCAGGATCGACGAGTGGCGTGACGCGGTCGTCGTCGGCTTCCACGCCCGGTCCTCGATCATGGGAGCCGGTGACATGGAACGCTTCCTGCGCGGCTACGAGACCGTCCTGCTCACCGGAGGCGATCTTCGGATCAGCGACGTTACGCGCCTCGCCGATTTCAGCGCACCGGCGCCCCACAGCACAACCGCTCCCGAACGCCGACCGACGTTCGCCCCTGAGGCCGAGCAGGCGCTCGCCGAGGTGGTCCGGCAGGTGAATGGGCTCGGCGAGGTGGACCTGTCCGACAGCTACACGCTCGCCGGCGGCCGGGCCCTGCGGATCCCGCGGGTCCTGGCCCTGCTGGCGGCCCACGGATGGGCGGGCGCCTCCGTCCACCACCTGACCGGCCCCCAGTCGCTGCGGGCGCTGGCCCGCAAGCTGACCCCCGAGATCACCCCGGAAGCCGTCATCGAGTCTCCGAGGCACGTACTCACCCAGCCCTGACCCACCCTGGAGTGGTCCACCATGACAGACGCGCTCGCCGCCCGAGTATCCAAGAGCCACCAGCTCGTCGGCTCCGAAGAGGAGCTGCGCCGGCTGATAGACCGTGAGCTGGCCGCCTCCGACATAGAGAACCTGGTCGTCATGGGCGGCCATTTCATGCTTTTCGAGGACGAGGGAAAGCTCGTTCCCGGCGTCATCGGGGCGCAGGAGTCCGAGGTGATGCGGCGCCGGATCGCCGGCCGGGTGGGGATCTTCCCGGAGTACAGCTGGCGGCTGTCGGCAGACCTCCTCAAGTCGTACGCGCCGACCTGCGCCGACGCGCGGCTGCTCCTGCTGGTCAACGACTGGCAGTACGTCCCCACGTCGGGCCGCCCGGCGAGCGAGCTGCGGGCGGAGTTCTTCGAGCGCTTCACCGGGCTGCCCGCGGAGTATGAGCGGATCCTGGGCGAGGCCGGGTTCGGCCCTGACCGCGTGCTGGCGAGCCGCAAGCACCCGCTGGCCTTCCCCGAGACCTGGCTCAAGTACCGCTTCCAGAAGGCCGCCGACCGGTTCGTCAAGCAGGGGCGGCTGGAGAAGCGCTACCTCGAGTCGGGCACGAAGGACACCGAGGTGGCCTTCCTCGACGACGAGGGCAACTACCGCACGCTGATCAGCTGCGGCATCACCGGATGCGCCGGCGAGATCACCGAGATGATCTCGGAGGTGCACAACGCCGGGTACCGGGCGATCGTCATCTTCGCGCCTGGCGAGTGTCTCGCACCCGTCCAGACGGGCGTCGACATCGCCCTGGAGCTCTACCGCCTGTCGGACATGCTGGTGATCATCGCCGACCCCGGCGGGAGCGGGGAGATGTCCACGGACGAGATCTACTCGAAGCTCGTGACGGTCAGCACGTTCAGGAGCTGACGCGGCGCGAGACGGACCACCGAAAGTGACGGGCCGCCCATGAAGATCATTTATCTGGACAACTGCGCCACCACCCGCGTGGACGACGAAGTGGTCGACGCGATGCTGCCGTACCTGAGAGAGGACTTCGGCAACCCGTCCTCGCCGCACGTCCTCGGCAAGCGGGCCCGCCGCGCGGTGGACCTCGCCGCCGTGTCCGTGGCCGAGCTCCTGGGCGCCGACCCGCGCGGCATCGTCTTCACCTCCGGCGCGACCGAGAGCAACAACATCGCGCTGCTGGGCATGTTCGCCCATGAGGAGCGCGCGCCCGTCAACGCGCTGTTCTGCCCGACCGACCACAAGTCCGCGCTGTCCATCGGCCGGGCACTGGCCGGGCGGGGCATCGAGACCCGCACGATGGCGGTACGCCAGGACGGGCTGATCGACCTGACCCGAATGGCCGAGCAGCTCGACGTCCGCTCCCGCGTCGCCACCGCCGCCCTGGTCAACAGCGAGATCGGCACCATCCAGCCGATGTCGGAGCTGGCCGCGCTCTGCCACGAGGTCGGCTGCCTGCTGCACGTGGACGCCGCCCAGGCGGCCGGCCGGATCCCGATCGACGTGGTCGAGGCCGGGGTGGACACGCTGTCGATCTCCGGGCACAAGGTACGCGGCCCGAAGGGCATCGGCGCGCTGTACGTGCGGCCCGGCGTACGCCTGCGGCCGATCACGTACGGCGGCGGCCAGTACGAGCTGCGCAGCGGGACCATCCCGACGCACCTCGTGGTCGGGCTGGGCAAGGCGTGCGAGCTGGCGCTGCGGCGGCTGGACGACGACTGGATGCGGGCCGTACGACTGCGCGAGGCGGCCCTCGAACTGCTCACCACCCGGCTCCCGGGTGTACGGATCAACGGCGATCCGCTCAACGGAGTGCCTCATGTGCTCAACCTGGTGCTGCCCGGGGTCCGGGGGGAGAGCCTGGTCTCCAGCCTGCGTACCGTGGCCGTGTCCACCGGGTCCGCGTGCAACTCCGACTCCCAGGAGCCGTCACACGTCCTGACGGCGATCGGGGTGAGCGCCGAGGACGCGAACAGCTCCATCCGGATGTGCCTCGACCCGCGCATGGCGTTCGACGAGCTGCTGCGGGGTGTCGAGTTGGTCTGCGAGCGGGCCCTGGACCTGGCCGAGGTGTCGGTCGCGATGCAGGCCACATGACGTACGGCAGCGGGCCCGCCGGGGGCGGGCCCGCACAGACGACCGAACACTTGTCACGCGCCGTTGGGCAGGAACTTCCTGGCCGCCTGCACCCCGGCCTGGAATCGGCTGGTCGCGTCGAGGTCGCGCATCAGCGTGGCGATGTGCCGGCGGCAGCTGCGTACCGACATGCCCAGCTTGCGCGCCACGACCTCGTCGGTGTAGCCCTTGGCCATCAGCGCCGCGATGGCCTGCTGGAGATCGTCGGCCACGTCGGCGTACCCGGCCTCGACGCCCTCCAGCGGCGTGGCCGTCTCCCACAGGTGGTTGAACAGGTCCAGCAGGAACTGCGCGACCCCGTGGTTGTGCACCCGCGCCACGTTGGTCTCCCCGTCCGACAGCCCGAACAGCACCACCAGCGACCGGTCGAACACCACGGCCGAGCGCGGAATGTGGCTGACGGTGCACACCGAGGCCCCCGCGTCGGTCAGCTTCTTCATCCGCATCCGGGTGGCGAGATCGGCCCGGTTGCGGTGCTGGCAGATGATGCGCACGGTGATCCCCCGCCCGAGCAGCGGTGAGTACGCCTGCGACAGCTCATCCGCGTCCGTCAAGCTCGACTGGAGCACCAGCACCTCGTCCCGGCACGAGTCGCCGGCCGTCTTGAGGAAGCCCCGGACCTCCATCGACCCCACCAGATACTCGATCGCGCTGGGCGCCGAGGTCCTGCCGGTGTAGTCCTGCCGGAACACGTTGATCCGCTCGCGGATCTGGTCGATCAGCTCCCGGCGCTGGTAGATCTCCCGTTCGACGGAGGAGACCAGCGAAGCCGCGGCCACCTCGGGATCCACGGGGACGAACCGGCGGCCCGCCCTGTCCTCCATCATGAGCAGGCGGTTCTCCACCAGGTGGGCCACCGCCTCGTGCATCTCATGCAGGCCAATGCCGAGATCGGCGGCGGCCACCTCAAGCGCCTCGATCGCTCCCTTGCGGGCCGCGTAACGGTAAACGTCGGTGGCGTGGTCGCCGCCCACGGGGGTCATCCCCGGAAAGAACGGAATAGTCGTCATCACGATCTCCCATCAACTCAACGGAACTCTCAGGTGACCAGAACTCTCAGGTGAAGGTTGGGAAGCGGCGGTTGAAACGGAACGCTCAGGTGAAGGTTCGAGTGCGGCGGTTGAACAGGAACAGCGACAGGCCGAGCAGCGCCGCCGCCATCCCGGAGAGCACGGCGACCTCGGGGAGCACCGTGCCGATGCCCGTGCCCGGCTTGGTCAGCGCCAGCAGCGCGTCCATGCCCCAGGCGTGCGGGAACAGGTAACCGAGCGAGTTGAGGAAGTCCCCCGCCGACTCCCTGGGCCACAGGCAGCCGCCCAGCATGCCGAGCACGATGCCCAGCGGCGGGCCGATGGCGGGCGCCTGGGCGGGCGAGCGTACGAGGCTGCCGACCAGGATCGCGGCACCGGTGGCCACCAGGGAGAACGAGCCGACCACCGCGGCGACGCCCAGCGGGTCGCCCCACGACACGCCGAACACCAGCGAGCTGACCACCATGATCAACAACGACTGCGCGACGGCCACGGCGAACCTGCTCAGCGCCTCCCCCGCGAGCACCGACCGGCGCCTGACGGGGGCGGTGAGCGCGCGCTGGATCATCCCGAGCCGCCTGCTCTCGGCGAGCGCGGCGGCCACGGCCATGGAATTGATGAAGGTGAACAGCAGCAGGTTGGCCGGGGCCGTGTAGGCGAAGCCCCTGGGGGTGGCGCCGGGCGTACCGGAGCCGACGACCGCGACGCGGCCCGAGTCGGCCTGTGCCTCGCGCACGCGCGCGGCGGCCTGCGCGGGCGTGGCGCCCGCGGCCTCGACGGCCCTGGTGGCCTCAAGTACGGCGGCCACCCGGCCGACCGCGACATCGACGGCGCTGCGGGCCGCCATGCCGCTGCCGTTCATCTGGGTCATGACGAGTTCGAGCTTGGTGGAGCCGGCCGGGATCACCAGCCCGGCGGCGAGGGACCCTTCGCGTACGCCCGACTGGAGGTCCTGCTTGGTCGCCACGGTCGTGATGGCGAGGTCGGGGTGCGCGCGCAGCTCCTTGAGTACGGCGGCCGTGACGGGGTCGGAGCCGGTGGCCACGACGCCGACGGGCAGCTTGGCGGCCCCCACGGCACCCCCGCCGAGCGCCATGCCGACGAACACGATGTTGACGAACGGCATGATCACCATGAAGAACAGGCCGACCTTGTCGCGGGATAGCCGCCGCAGGTTCGCCGCCACCAGCGCCAAAATAGGACGTGGCCTCATCCGAGGAGCCCCTTCCTGAAGCCGGCCGCGGCCAGGCCGCCCGCCACCAGCGCGATCGCGCACAGCACGCCGATCGGGACGATCACCGTGGTCAGTCCCCCGCCGGAGCCCGCGAGCCGGATCAGCCCGGTCGACGTCCAGCCGTTCGGGGTGAGCAGCGCCACCTTCTGCAGGAAGCCGGGCAGGTTGTACAGCGGCACCAGGCTGCCGCCGAAGAACGCCATCACGAACGAGACGACCATGGTCACCCCGTCGGCCTGGGCGTCGGTCTTGGCCCGGCTGGCCACCAGCATGGTGATCGCGGCGGCCGCGAGCACGTGCGCGACCAGCAGCGCGAAGACCGCCACCGGGTCACCCCAGCTGGTGCCGAAGATGAGCGAGGAGGACGCCCAGGTGGCGACAACGCTGACCACGCCCAGCCCGAACCCCACCAGGGCCTTGCCGGCGATCGGCGTCCACTGCGGGATGGGCCCGGCCCGCATCCGGTCGAGCGTGCCCTGCCGCCGCTCGGTGAGCAGGCTCCTGAACGAGGCGCCCACCACGAAGAAGGCGAACAGGGCGGCCATGCCGGAGCCGTAGTACACCGACAGGTCGATCTTGCCGCCCTCCATGGGGTCGTCGGCCAGGCTCAGTCCGGGCCCGGCGGCGCCGTTGCGCTCCACCAGCTCCTTCACCCGGTCGCCGGGCACGCCGTACGCGAGGGAGGCGCGGACCGCGAGCGTGCGGGCGTCCACCACCGAGGAGATGCGGTCGACGATGGCGTTCGCCACCACGCCGGCCAGCGGCGACTCGGCGGAGGTGAGCACCGCGACCTGTCCGCCCGAACCCGCGCCGACGCTCTTGGTGAACCCCTGCGGGAACACGATGGCCGACCCGATGTCGCCGGCGTCGAGCGAGCGCTGCGCCTCCTGCCTGCTGGGCAGGTCGCGCAAAGTCAGCGTGCCCTTGAGCTGTTCGTTGGACATGACCTCCCGCCGCACGCTGGCGGAGAACTCGCCGCGGTCGAGGTCGACGAAGCCGATCGTGGCCCGCAGCGGCGGGTCGTCCCCGCCCAGGGCGAGGCCGAACAGGGTGGCCAGCGCGATGGGCACGATCAGGGCGACCACCAGGGCGGTTCCATCGCGTACCCGGGTACGCAGTTCCAGCGCGGCGACGGACATCAGGGGTCTCAGCATGATCAGTCCCGCAGCTTGCTGCCGGTGAGGTGGAGGAAGGTGGCCTCCAGGTCGGGTTCGATGACCTCGACGGCGGTCACGGTGGCGCGGCCGTCCACGGCGGTGATGATCGCGGGCAGCACGTAGCGGCCGCCTTCCGCGAGCAGCCGCACCGAACCGGTGCCGGTCCTGACCGCCTCGACGACGCCTTCCAGCGCCTGGAGCTTGTCGAACGCGCCGTCCACGTCGCCGTCGAGCATCAGCTCGATCTTGTCGGCGCTGCCGACCATGGCGACGAGCTCGTGGCGGGTGCCCTCGGCGACGATCCGGCCGTGGTCGATGATCCCGACCCGGTGGCAGACCCGCTCGACCTCCTCCATGTAGTGCGAGGTGTAGAGCAGGGCCATGCCGTCGGCCACCAGCCGCTCCACGCCGTCGAGGATGGCCTTGCGGCTCTGCGGGTCGACGCCGACGGTCGGCTCGTCCAGGATGAGCACCTCGGGCCGGTGCAGCAGGGCCGCGCCGATGTTGATCCGCCGCTTCATACCGCCTGAGTACGTACCGAGCTTGCCGTCGGCCCGATCGGACAGTCCGACCAAGTCGAGCACCTCGCTGATGCGCGCCGCCAGCTCCCGTCGCGGCAGACCGAACAGCCGGCCGAAGAAGCGCAGGTTCTCCCGCCCGGTCAGCTCCGGGTAGAGCGCGATCTCCTGCGGCACGTAGCCGATCTTCGCCTTGGCGGCCAGCGGCTCGGCGGCGAGGTCCGTGCCGCACACCGTCACGTTCCCGGTGCCGGGCTTGAGCAGGCCGACGAGCATGGAGATCGTGGTCGTCTTGCCCGCGCCGTTCGGCCCGAGCAGTCCGTACGCCTCGCCGGGGGCGATGGCGAACCCCACATCCTGTACGGCGAGCACGTCGCCGAACCTCTTGCTCAGGCCGGTACAGGCCAGAGTCGCGGTCATCGGCCCCACCCGTCCGGCTCGCCCTTGTCGCTGGTGTTGCCCGCGCAGACCTGGCGTTCCAGGTCGACGCCGAGCTGGTGGTCGAGCGGGCTGTTGCCGGTCACCCGGTTCCACAGGATGTGGTTGTCCACGGCGTCGTCGCCTCCCCAGTCCTTGGACGAGCCCATGACGAACGCGGCGCCCATGACCGACTCGCCGCTGGGATGGTTGTCGTGGATCCGGTTGTCCACGACGCTGACCCGGTGCGTCCCGATCAGCGCCAGGCCCACGCCGGAGATCGGCGGGCCCGCGGCGCCCAGCGCGTCGGGGGCGTCGCCGCCCGCGGCCAGGCCGTTGCCGTACAGGTCGTTGCCCGAGACGAGGCAGTCGCGCACGCCGCCGTCGGGCTCGCCTTCGTAGGTCTGGTTGAGCATCAGCAGCCCGGCGGCGTTGCCGTGGCAGGAGTTGCGTAGCACCCGGACGCGGGAGGAGTTGTCGACGAAGATGCCGAAGGCGTTGGCGAAGCTCTCGTTGTCGGCCACCAGCCCATCGGCCTCGGGGCAGAAGCTGACCGCGATGCCGCCGTACTGGCTGCCCGACGTGGTGCAGCCGGTCACCTCGCACCGGCTCGACTCGCGCACGTAGACGCCCCAGACGGCGTTGCCGGCCGTCTCGACATCCCGCACGGTCAGGCCGGTCACGGTGTGGGCGTAGATCCCCGCGCCGGTCGAGCCGCGCACGCTCAGCCCGGCTATCGTGACGTCGCCGACGCCGTGCAGGCTGATGCCGCTGACGACGTCCGCCGCCGCGTCGTGCAGCTTCGGGATCCCCGCCGGTACGGAGTCTCCCGGGACCAGCACCGTACGGCCCGCCCCGGCGCCGGTCAGTGTCACGCCGTTGTGCCTGATCCAGACGTTCTCCGCGTACGTGCCCGCCGCCAGCTCGATCGTCGCTCCGGCGCCCGCCTCGTCCAGCGCCCGCTGGATCGACTCACCGGGCTTCACCTGGGACATCCTGGGTCTCCCTCCCCGTCGCCGTACACGATCGCCAGGGAGACGAGCAGTCCCGCGCCCATCCCCCACCGGGCCTCCCCGGCCACCCGGCCCCGGCGCGGCGCCAGCCGTACCAGGGCCGCCTGCTCGCTCGCGCCCCGGACGGCGTAGGACGAGCCGCCCGTCAGCGCGAGCCCGGTCGAGGCGGTCAGCTCCGCGGCCGCCTCGTCGAGCAGCCGCCGCGCCCAGGCGGCGGGCCGTCCGGCACGGGCCTCGAAGTCGTGCCAGGTGAAGCCGGGCGGACGCCCGCCCACCGCCTTGATGAAGCTCTCCTTGACGGAGAAGGCCACCTCCTCCGCGCCCAGCTCGCGCTCGGCGGGCGTGGTGAGGTGCTCGGTGAACACGGCACCGCCGCGCCCGGCCGCCCTGGCGAGCCGCTCCGCGTCCACAATGTCCACTCCGACCAGCACGGGAGGAGACACGGGCGGGGCGACCGGCCGGACGACCGGCAGCACGGCCGTCCACGCGTCCGACCGCATGACCTGCTGCCCGCCAGACAACGTCATGCCGCGACCTTGGCGCAGCGGGCCACGAACGGTTCGAGGACCGCGTTGTACTCGTCCGGCCGCTCGATCATCGGGATGTGCCCACTCTCCTCGACCACCACCACGTCGTTCTCCGGGTAGTCGGCCAGCAGCTCCAGCCACGGGCCGACCGGCGTCATCCGGTCGTGCCTGCCCCAGACGTACAGGGACGGGCAGCGGACCCTGTCCAGCGCCGGCTTGACCTGGTAGCGGCGGGTGGCCTTGAGGCTGCGGGCCATGCTGACCATGGACTCCGGCTGCCGGAGCATGGTGCCGACCTCGTCCATCTGCGCCCGCGTGAAGTACGGCTCCGTACCGTGGAAGAGCGCGGACACCATGCGGACGCCGAAGTCGTCACCGAACGGCTGCACGCTGGCCCGGCGGTCGAAGCTCAGGCCAACGTCGGGGTCGGGGGTCAGTCCGGGGGCGCCGCTCACCACGATGCCCTTGATCCGCTCGGGGCGGCGGCCGGCCAGGTCGATGGCGACCAGGCCGCCGAGTGAGTTGGCGCAGAGGACCAGGTCCTCGACGCCGGCCTCGTCGCAGGCGGCCAGCAGCGCGTCGCCGAGCCGCTCGATCGAGCCGGCCACCCGGCGGTCGAGCGCGCAGATCGCCTCATGCGTACGCAGCACCGGCACGCCGGCCTCCGCCAGGTAGCGGTAGGGGTGCTCCCAGATCCAGCCGCCGGCGAACAGCGCGGACATGAAGACCACGGCGGGCCCGCCCTCGCGGTCGCCGAGCCGGTGCTCGGTGGTGAAGTCGGACATGAAGGCTCCAGTCACAGTAGGGAGGCGTCGCCCGGGACCCACCCGCAGCCGCAGGCGGCGTCCGGTCCGACCCGGACGACGGTGTCGCAGTCGGGGCAGCGGGCGTACTCGCGGATGTCGGAGGGGATCCAGACGCTGGTGAGCACCCGGGTGCACAGGCCGCCCTTGAAGAAGCGGCGCATGCTCCGCTGGTGCGGCCGGGCGTGCACCGCGCGGACGGACTCGGGGCGGTCGAAGGCGGTCACGGTGAACTTGCGGTCGCCGACGTCGAACGTCGCCAGGCCGAGGAAGCCCTTGGAGGCCCGCAGCGACTTGACGACCTCCACGCTGAGCAGGTCCACGTCCGCCGCCTCCGCGTCGTCGCGGACCTCCAGCCAGGTCAGGGTCAGTACGCCCGGCGGCTCGGTACGCCCGGAGGGAACGCGCGCGCTGACGCCGAACTGCCTGATCCCGCCCGTCTCCGCATCGGCCGCCGGCACGAACCGGGCCGAGTAGCCGAGCGCCTCCGCGACCGCCAGCCGGTCGAAGCGGCGCCGCACACGCGGACCGTCCGGGCCGAGGGTCACCAGGTCGCTCCCCTGGACGCCGACGGTCCCGCCGACGGCGGGCATGCCCAGGTAGGGGGCGCGGTGGTCGGCCTGGAGCGTCCACCAGAGCGTGACGGCCTCGCCGTCGCCGACGACCTCGTCCACGACGAATTTCGGCCGCTGGAAGCGGGCCAGCGCGGCGGCGGCGTGGGCGGCCAGCGCGGCCCCGCTCAGCTCGCCGCCGGAGTCTGGGTCGCTGTAGGAGGCGGCGGTGGCGGCCACGGCCTCGGGGTCACCGGCCTGCCACGCCTCAAGGTGCCGCTCGGCGGCCTTCCTGGCGTCCATGTCATGCCTCGTCTTCGTCTTCAGGCAGGCGCGCGGAGGCGACGGCCACCGCGAGCACCTTGCCGTCGGTGTGGCTGAGCGAGAGCCGGATCTGCTGGCCGGACCCGGCTGCCGCGCGCAGCGCCCCGGCGAGCCGGACGGCCGGCGGGTGCCCGGTGTGGCAGACGGCGGTCTTCGCGCAGTTGGCGGTGGGCCTGGGCAGCACCTCCGCCTGGCCGAGGTGCTCGGCCGTGGGAGCGACACCGAGGAGGCGGAGCACCGCGTACTTGCCTGCCAGCCGCCCGGCCCAGTGCTGGAGCGTGCGGCCGTACCCCGACCTGAGGCGCTCGGCCGCCGTGTACACCTCTTCGAGGCGCATGTCGCCGACCAGCTCCTGAGGCCGGGAGAGCCCGGCGAAGCCGACCATCGCGCTGCCCCACCGGTTCATGCCGCGATCTCCCTGGACAATCGCCGGAGGGTGGCGGGCTCGGCCAGGCTCAGGCAGCGCGCGCCCGCCCGGCGCGACAGGCCCGCCAGTACCTTGCTGTCGCCCACCTCGACACCGGGGGCGAACTCCTCCACCGCGTTCACCGTGTCCGTCCACCGGACCCGCCCGGTGAGCTGGGCGACCAGCGCGTCCCTGAGCGTGGCGAGGTCGGTGGTGGGCTCGCCGGTCACGTTCGGGACCACGGGTACGAGGGGCTCGCTCATCGGCGCGGCTCGCACCGCCTCGGCCCAGGCGGGGACGGCCGCCGCCATCAGCGGTGAGTGGAAGGCGTTGCCCACCCGCAGCGGCACGATCTTGCTGGCCCGGGTGGCGAGCTTGCCCAGCCGGTCCAGGGCCGACAGCGCGCCGGAGACCACCACGTGGCCCGGCGCGTTCTCCAGGCCCACGACCAGCGGCTCGTCCACGGAGCCTGCCTCGGCGGCCAGCGCCTCGACCTCCTCGACCGGCAGCCCCATCACCGCGTGCATCCCACCCGTGTCACCGACCTCGGCCATCAGCCGGGACCTGAGCTCGACCAGCCGTACGGTGTCGGCGAATGTAAGCACGCCTGCCGCGTGCAGCGCGCTCAGCTCGCCGACGCTGTGCCCGGCGACCACGAGCGGCTCGAATCCCTCCTCCAGCAGCACGGCCAGCGCCGCCAGGTTGCACGCGGTCACCGCGACCTGCGCGTGCTCGGTCGCCACCAGCCGCTCCAGCGGCCCGCGAGCGCACAGCGGGGTGATGGGCTGTGCGAGCAGCGCGTCAACCTCGTCGAGCCGCGCTCGCGCCACGGGTCTGCGACGCAGCCACGCACCCATACCGACACGGACCGTGCCTTGTCCTGGGAAGAGAAATCCAAGCATTGCGCAGCACTCCTTTCGCCTACAGCCGCCTGCGCGGTCGCCTCTCCTCATGAGCGGCCTGCTCGGTGCCGAGGAAGCCGAGGAGCAGCTTGTTCACCTCATCGGGGGCGTCGAGCGGGAGCCAGTGGCCCGCGTCCTCGACGCGCTCGTAGCGCCAGGGCCCCTTCACGTACTTGCCGGAGGCCGACATGCCCTCCTCCAGCAGCGCCTTGTCCCCCGCTCCCCAGATGCCGAGCGTGGGCGCCAGCACGGGCGGGAAGGGGCGGGCCGGCCGCAGCTCGGCCTCGGGCGAGCGGTTGGCGCGGTACCAGTTCAGGCCCGCCGTCAGGGCGCCGGGCCGGGCCAGGTCGCGCAGGTAGCGGTCGTAGTCGCCGTCGCGGCCCATGATCTCCTTGAACAGCCGCCACCCGTTGCGCCGCAGCAGCTCCTCGCTCACACCGGGGAACTGGTAGAAGAGCATGTACCAGGAGGCCATCCGCTGCTCCAGCGAAGGAGTGGCGAAGACGCCCGGGTGCCCGACCGACAGCACCGCCAGGTGGTCGAGCCTGCGGGGCATCAGGAAGGCGTACATCCAGGCGATGGCCGCACCCCAGTCGTGGCCGACGATGTGCGGCCGGCGGATGCCGAGCTTCATGGTCAGGGCGACGACGTCGTTGACGATCGTCTGCATCCCGTACGCCTCGATCTCCTGCGGCTTGCCGGAGTCGCCGAACCCGCGCAGATCCGGCGCGATCACCCGGAAGCCGCCCTCGACCAGGGCCGGGATCTGGTGCCGCCACAGGTAGGAGGAGTCGGGGAAGCCGTGCAGCAGGACTACGGGATCGCCTTCGCCCTCGTCCACGTAGGCGAGCTCGACGTCGTTGACCTGGATCCTCTTCTTGTTCATGCCGTCTCCCTGAACAACCGCTCGGCGAAGAACTCGCTGAAACCGAACTCCGGCACGTCCTCGGGGGCGACCATGTTGAGCAGCCCGGTCACCTGCGCGGCGAAGTTCTTGGCCATGAGCTTGCGGACCCGGCGCCGCCGCTCCGTGGCCGCGGGCCCGAACTCCACGTGCAGCCTGCTGATGATCGACGCGCCGAAGTCGAGACGCTCCAGGCGGAAGTCCCGCTCCTCCAGGTACGGCGCGAACGCCGCGGGCGACCAGTCGTCGCCGCCGAGCAGGATGTCGCAGACGGTACGGGAGTCGCGCAGGGCGCAGGAGAGCCCGGTGCCGAGCACGGTGTCGGCGTTGCCGGCCTCGTCGCCGATCAGCACCACGCCCTCGGTCAGCGGCGGCCCCTCGGGGACGCTGGACACCGACGGCCACACCGACAGCGGCCCCGCCGGTACGGCCTCGGTCACCGCCTTGCCCCTGTCGGGCAGGCAGTCGAGCTCGAAGGCGGCCAGGAAACGCTCGACGCCGCCGGGGCCGCGGTAGCGGAGCTTGTTGACCGTGGGGAAGTTCAGGTAGAGGCGGGCCCGGCCATAGCCCTGGGGGAAGACCATGAACATGACGTCACCTTCGGTGCCCATGGCCTGGACGTCGGCGGGCCAGCCGTCCATGCCCTCGACCATCATGCCGCCGCCCCAGTGGTGCATGGAGTTGCGCATCCGGACGCCGATCTGACGGCCGACGGTGTTGCCCCGGCCCGTGGCGCCGAGCACCATCCTGGCCCGGATCTCCCGCGGGCCCTCTTCGGTCTGGTAGGTCACCACCGGCTCGCGACCCGGCGTGACGGTGACCCGGGCCGCGTCCAGCACCAGCCGGGCACCACTGTCCACGGCCTGCGCCGCCATCAGCTCGCACACCTGGTAGTGCGGGAACGACATCGGCCCGCCGATGCCGGGGATGAAGCGGGTCATGTCCACCGCTTCGACCTCGTCCTCGGTGACGGCCTCGTCCCAGGTCATCCACTCCCGGATCTCCCAGCCGCCGCCCGCCCCGAAGCAGTCGTAGACGCCCAGCCGCTGCGCCTCCCTGATCCCCCAGGGGGCCAGCCACTCGCCGCGGACCAGGTCCCGGTACTCCTCCTGCTTCTCCAGCAGCACGACGGACAGCCCGCCGGCGGCCAGCTTGCAGGCCGCCGAGGCGCCCGCGATGCCGCCTCCGGCAATGACGACGTCGGCGTAGTCGACGGTCATGCCTCCCACCTCTCCCAGTACGTACGTTCGTGGGCCCCGTACCGATCCGCCGGCCGGAACTCGGTGCCGAGCGTGTAGGCGACCGGGATCAGGCACACCTGGGTGACCCCGGTCGGGATGCCGAGCAGCTCGCCCACCTGACGCTCGTGGGGGACGTGCATGCAGGTGATCGTGCTGCCGAGGCCCCGGCTGCGCAGTGCCAGCTGGAACGACCAGATCGCCGGGAAGATGGAGCCGTAGAAGATGCTCGCCCGCATCGGGCCGTGCTGGACCAGGTGTCCCGGGTCCTCGGGGACCTTGTCGGCCATCCGCCGGTCCCAGGCCGTGTTGATGGCCTCGATGTCCGGCGGGCGGCCCAGGACGCAGGGCATGACCAGGACGGGCACCCGCCCGATGGTCTCGACCAGCGCCTCGGCCGAGTCGTAGTTCTTGCGGGCCTGCCGGTTGTTACGGCGTCTGCCCGCGTTCGTCCACATGTCGTTGCGGTGGAACGTCCAGGAGGTCGAGATCATCTCGGCGATCCGCTCCTTGACCGCCGGGTCGGTGATGACCAGCCAGCGCCAGTTCTGGTGGTTGTTGGCGGTCGGGGCCTGGACGGCGACCTGGAGGGCCTCCTGTACGACCTCGCGGGGCACGGGCCGCTCCAGGTCGAGCCGCCGCCGCACCGACCGGGTGGTGGTCAGCAGCCGGTCCGTCTCGGCCACGTCGAAGGGCGGTGCCTGCGCGGGGCCCAGGGTCACGGTCATGGCGCCCCCAGCAGTACAGCGCCGCGCACCGAGCCGGGCGCGGCGGTCAGCACCAGCGCCTGGCCGATCGGGTCGGGCAGGTCCGGCTTGGTCACGTACGAGGCCGGCTCGCCCGCGTGCGGCTCGACGAGCCCGATGAGGGCGGGGGCGATCCCGTCGCGGATCGCCAGGGCGGCCATGGCGATGTTCATGGCGCCGGTGGCGGCCTGGCAGTCGCCGGTGAGTCCCGCCGACGTGGTGAGCACCGCGCCGGGCAGAGCCGTCAACACGGCGGCCGACTCCTCGGCGTCGCCAGGAACCCCGGTGCCCGCGCCGACCACCAGCTCGGGCCGGGCTTCGGGCAGCCGGGCGAGCACCCGCGCGACCAGATCCCGACCGCCCGCGTGGCCCGTCGTGGTCGGGTCCGCGCCGCTCGCCTGGCCCGTCGTGGTCGGGTTCCCGCCGCTCGCGTGGCCGGTCCCCATGACCCGCGCGTACGGGCGCCCGCCACGTCTCGTGCAGTGCTCGGCGGACTCCACCAGGAAGGCCACCGCCGCCGACCCGGGAACCGTGCCGGAGTGCCGCCGGTCGTACGGCGACACCACGGCGTCGCCGACAGCCGTGGCGACCGTCTCGTCGGCCGCGACCACCAGCACCACGTCCGCCTTGCCCGCCCTGATCATCTCCAGCGCGCAGTCCAGGGCGATCGAGGCCGAGGCGCCGCCGTTGCAGATCGTGGTGGTGGGCCCGCGCAGGCCGAGCGTCTGGCAGACGGCGCCGCCGGTGGCGTTCAGCACGACGTTGGAGAAGCTCAGCACGGCCGGCTTGTTCGGGTTCGCGGCGATGCTCTCGTCGAACCCGCCGGTGCTCTCCGCCGACCCGGCGCCCGTGGCGAACACCAGCCCGACGTCGTCGAGCTCCTTCCTGGGCAACTGCAGCCCGGCGTCCTCCCAGGCCAGCCGGGAGGCGGCGATCGCCATCCTGGACAGGTGGTTCATGTGCCGCCACAGCGAGCGCGGCGCGAACGTCCGCCCGTCGAGCGACGGCGCCTGCCCGGCCGCCTGGCGCCCAGTGACGATAGCCTCGGCCACCTCGCCGATGCCGGTGCCCAGCCCGGTCACTGGTCCGAGCCCGGTGATCACGGCCGCCGCGTCCGGCAGCTCGTCGTACTCCCGCGCGGCCCGCGGCGTCGTCAGCACGAGCGAGACGTTGTTGCCGCCGAAGGCGTAGTTGTTCGACACCACGGTGTCGATCGGCAGCTCCCGTGCCACGTTGGGCACGAAGTCCAGGTCACCCGGTACGGCGTCGTCGGCGAAGCCGATGGTGGGCGGCGCGGTGCCGTGCCGCAGGGCCAGCACGCTCGCGACGGCCTCCACCGCGCCCGCGGCGCCCAGCGTGTGGCCGACGAACGACTTGATGCTGCTGGTGGGCACCCGTCCGGCCCGCTCGCCGAACACCACCCGCATGACCTTGGCCTCCATGGCGTCGTTGGCCGGAGTGCCGGTGCCGTGGCCGCTCACGTAGCCCACGTCGTCCGTGGTCAGGCCCGCGTCAGCGAGCGCCCGCCGTACCGCGCTCGCCCCTCCCCGCCCCGTGGGGTCGGGCGCGGTGGCGTGGTAGGCGTCGGCCGACAGGCCGTAGCCGGCGACCTCCGCCAGTGGCGTGGCGCCTCTCGCGAGCGCCCGGTCCAGCGGCTCCAGCAGCAGGAACGCCGCTCCCTCGCCGAGGTTGAGCCCGTCGGAGTGGCTGTACGGGCGGCACGGGCCGGTGCTGAGCGCCTTGAGCCCGGCGAAGCCCGCGTACGTGCCGAAGAGCAGCGGATCCACGCCCCCGGCCAGGACGACGTCGGCCTCGCCGGTGAGGATCTTGTCCTTGGCGAGCCCGACCGCGTTGCCGCCCGCCGCGCAGGCGGTGGACACCAGGATGCGCGGGCCGCGCATGCCGAGCCGGTCCGCGACCACGTCCTCGGTGCGGTGCATGGGCTGGTAGCGGCCCACGGCGTCGGGGGTCGCCTGGCATTTGCCGAGGATGATGCCGAACCGGTCGGGGTCCGCGCCGGTCAGGCCCGCCTGCTCGATCGCCTGGCGGGCGGCGATCAGCGCGAGCCGGGCGGTACGGTCCAGGCCGGCGTCGGATTCCGGTAGCCCTCCGTCGATCCACTCGTCGGGAACCTGGCCCGCGTGCCGCGCCTCGAACACCGCGAAGTTCTCGTCCAGGACCGGCGTGAGACCGCCGGTGCCCGACACGAGCCGCTGCCAGAACTCCGCGGGATCGCGGCCGATCGCACAGATGATGCCCAGGCCGGTGACGACGACAGGCCGCAGCGCCATGCTTGTCTCCTTCTCAGAAGCCCGATCAGATGATCGGGATGCTCCAGCTCTTGGGCACGATGTACGGGCTGGTCAGCGTGGTCACCTCGACGCCGTCCACGGTGAAGTCCAGACCGGCGGCGGCCAGCTCCGCGTCGACCCTGGCCAGGCCGAGCGTGGCGCCCAGACCGGCGCTGCGCACCGCGTGCACCACCTCGCCGATGTCCTGGCCGCCCGCCAGCACCCTGGCGCCCGCCTCGGGGATGGCGTCGCCGCCGGTGAAACCGACCGTGCGGCGGCCCTGGCCCGACTCGAACGCCGCCAGCACCGCCTCCCTGCCGACGAACTCGTCCTTGGTGACGTCGACCAGCCAGTTGGCGCCGATCTCGATCACGCTCGCCCCGGCCGTCGCCTCATGGCGCGGGATCGGCTGGCGTACCTCCAGCATGGCCAGCTCGAGGGCCTCCTGGCCGGCCGCTCCCGCGTGCTCAAGCGCCTGGCACCACAGCTCGGCCGCGGACTCGATGGGCACGATCATCTGGTAGCCGTACTCGCCGGTAAAACCGGTCCGGGCGAAGATGATCTCGGTGCCGTTCCACTCGGTCTCCACCACCGACTCGAACGGCAGCGAGGCCAGCTCGCCGTCGATCAGCCGCCCCACCACGCCCCAGGCGTAGGGCCCCTCCAGGGCCAGGACCGTGAGGTCGGCCGACCGGTCGGTGATCACCACGCCCTCGTCGTTGTGCTCCTCCAGGTGCTCCAGCAGGCGCGTACCGGCGCCGCAGGAGCTCTCCAGCAGGATCCCGTTCTCCCGGCCGAAGGCCAGCACCTGGTCGACGACCTGCCCGGACTCGTCCAGGACCAGGCTCATCATGCAGCGCTCCGAAGTGAGGTACTCCACGTCGCGGGCGAGCAGCCGCTGCGCGAAGTCCACGGCCGCGGGCCCGGTGATCTCGATGAGGCGGTTCCCGCCCAGGTCGAGGACGGCGGCGCGCTCCCTGAGCACCCGATACTCATCGGCCGACTCGGAGAAGCGCAGCGGGACCGAGCTGTCACCCACCTCGCCGTAGACGGTGCCCTCCGGATGCAGGTTCGCGAGGACGGTAGCCATGCTTCACACCTTTCGTACGGAACGTTGACCCGCCGGATCGGCGATCGTGAGGTTTCCTTCGGCGGCGACCTGGCCGTCCACCCGCGCCGACACCCGGTACTCGGCGAACCCGGCGCCGCCCCCGGTCCGCTCGGCCGACAGGGTCAGCTGGTCGCCGGGGACGACGGGACGGCGGAACCGCATCGACCTGACGCCGGCCAGGTAGCTGATCTCGCTCGCGCCCGCCAGGGCGAAGACCACCCCGGCGAGCTGGGCCAGCGCTTCGATGATCACGATGCCGGGCAGCACGGCCGCGGTCGGGAAGTGGCCCTGGAACCAGAGTTCGGTCCCGGCGACGTTCTTGGTCGCGGTGCCCTTGACGCCCGGCTCCACCCTGCTGACCCGGTCGAGCAGGAGCATCGGCCAGCGGTGCGGGAGCACCTGCCTGATCTGGTCATGGTTCAGCCCGGTCGCCGTGGCCGCCGACCTGACCGCCTGCGCCGTCGTGGCGGCTTTCGCCGCGGCCGTGCCCGTCGCCGTAGCCGCTGCCGAGGCCGCGACTGTGGCCGAGGCCGTGGCCGCCGCTGTGGCCGAGGCGAGCTGGGTGGCGCCGATCGTCATGGCGTCGCCCGCAGAGCGGGGTTGACCTCGTCCGCCAGCCGCGACACCGAGCCGAAGACGGCCATCTCGCTGTCGTACAGCGCCACGCCGAACTCGGCCTCGATGGCGACGTACAACTCCAGGACGTCGAGGCTGTCGAGTTCGAGGCCGCGCCCGAAGAGCGGCTGGTCGTCGGTGATCCAGTCCGGCTCGATCTCCAGGTCGAGCCGGGACACGATCATCTTCTTGATCTGGGTGCACGTCTGCCGGCGCTCGGCGGCCTTCGCGCGGAGCTGGTCGAGGGTCATCCATCCTCCATGTGCCTCGTGACGGGGGCTTGCGGTCGGGGACTGGTTCACGGTTCGTGCCGAGATCGGCTCACAGCGGGTGGGCTCAGCAAGTGGGGACTCAGCGGGTGGGGCTCAGCGGGTGGTTTCGCGGCGGGTGGACTCGCGACGCGGCGGGTCAGCCGAGGCCGCCGCCGTGGGCGACCACCACCGCGCCGGACATGTACGACGCCTTGTCGGAGGCGAGGAAGCTCACGATCGTCGCGATCTCCTCCGGCCGGCCCATGCGGCCCAGCCGGATGCGCGTCTCGTAGTCCTTCCTGATCTTGGCGGGCACCTTGCGCGTCATGTCGGTGGTCACGAACCCGGGCGCCACCACGTTGGCCCGGATCCCGTGCGGGGCCGCCTCGTTCGACAGCGCCTGGGTGAAGGCGATGATCGCGCCCTTGGAGGCCACGTAGTTCGTCTGGCCGGGGAAGCCGCCGTCCAGCCCGCTGGTCGAGGACACGGTCACGATCGCGCCCCGCCGCTGGTGCTGCATGATGCGCAGCGCCTCCCGGCAGGTCAGGAAGGTGCCGGTGACGTTGGTGTCGATGGGCCCGCGGAACTGTTCCAGGCTCATGGCGACGAGATAGCGGTCCAGCGTGATGCCGGCGCTCGTCACCAGCACGTCCAGGCGGCCGTGATCGGCTCGTACGCCCTGGAACATCCGCCGTACCTCGGCCTCGTCCGTTACATCGGCGCGCACGGCCGTCGCGCTGCCGCCCTCTTTCCCGATCAGGGCGACGACCTCCTCGGCGTCCGCCTCCGAACGGGCGTAGTTGACCACGACGTGGGCACCCTCCCGGGCCAGGTCGAGCGCGACCGCCCGGCCGATGCCGCGCGACCCGCCCGTAACCAGGGCCACGGAGCCTTCGGCAAAGAGCATCATCGTCTCCAGGGGTTTGACAATGCGCATACCAAACAATTGGTACCTGCACCGATAAAGCTACTAAAGGCGGATATCACGCCTGTATCATCCGGTTATCCATGCATTGACGGCGATAAGCAGATATACGACGCTAACAACATGCACGAGGTCGATGTTGAGGTTCTTATCGTCGGTGGCGGGCCGGTCGGCCTGGCGGCATCCATCGAGCTCTCCCGGCACGGAATATCCTCCCTTCTCGTGGAGAGACACCCGGGGACCGCGATTTTCCCGAAAGCGCGCCTCATTTCCACCAGAACCATGGAAATCTTCCGGTCCTGGGGAATCGCCGAGGAGGTGGAGGGCGCGGGAATGCCCCGCGAGGACGTGCTGGCGGTCGGCGTCGGCACCTCGCTGGCCTCCGATGACTTCGTACGGGCAGCGGCGGCGATCGACCGCGACGCACCGCAGAGCCCCACGTACACCTACCTCTGCTCGCAGGACATCCTCGAAGTGATCCTGCGCAGGGTCGCCGAGTCTCACCCACGGTCCGACGTCCGCTTCGCGACCGCCATGACGGACCTCCGCGTCACCGCCGACGGCGTGGAGGCGACCATCGAGCCCACGGCCGCATCCACCACCGGACCAGCGGCTGGGCCCAGGACCGGGCAGGCTCCCGACCCCATGACCGAGCCCGAGAGCTGGAACGGGGACGGGGACGGGCCGATGCTCGTGCGGGCGCGTTATCTTGTGGCAGCCGACGGGAGCCGCAGCGGGATCCGGGACCGGCTCGGGATCGAGGTCGTGGGGCCGCCGCCGCTGGGGCACATGGTCAGCGTCATGTTCGACGCCGACCTCGGCGAGCTGCCCGCCGACCGCCGGGTGGCGCTGTCGTTCCTGCGCAGCGACCCGCCGTGCGCGGTGGAGGCGGTCGACAACAAGCGGCGCTGGATGATCCAGACCGGCTACGACCCGAGCACCGGCGGCAGCGCGGCCGACTTCACCGAAAAGGCGTGCGTCGCGGCGGTACGCTCGGCCGTCGGCCTGCCCAACCTGCCCGTCACCGTCGTCGGGGTCATGCCATGGCTGCAGCAGGCGGTGGTGGCGACCGGGTTCCGCAGCGGTCCGGTCTTCCTGGCCGGCGACGCCGCGCACGCGACCACTCCGCAGGGCGGGTTCGGGATGAACTGCGGCATCCAGGACGCGCACAATCTGGCCTGGAAGCTGGCCGCCGTCCTTAACGGGACGGCCGGTGCGGAGCTGCTGGCCACATACGACGCCGAGCGCCGCCCCATAGCCGCCAGGACAGTGGACGAGAGCCTGACCAACGCCCTGATCACCCTGCGCATGATGCAAGGGCAGCTGTCGATGGACCAGGCGATCGAGCAGCAGGCCGAGCGCCGCAGCTCCGAGGGCCTGATCCTGGGCTTCCGCTACGAGTCGGCCGCGGTGGTGCCCGACGGCACGCCGGACCCGGCACCGGCGGATCCCTACCGGACCTACGTCCCGACGGCCCGCCCCGGCCACCGCGCCCCCCACGTCTGGCTGGCCTCCCGGGAGGGCAGGGTGTCGACGCTCGACCTGCTGGGCCCGGCCTTCACCCTCATGACCCCGACCGGCAGCGGGTGGGTCCAGCCCGCCAAGGAGGCGGCGCACCGGCTCGGCGTCACGCTGTCCGTCGTCGAGATCTCCCGTGCGGGCGAGAGCGAGCCCGACGCGCCGCTCACCTCCCCGACCTGGGCGGAGGAGTACGGCGTCGGCGACACCGGGGCCGTGCTGGTCCGCCCTGACGGTCATGTCGGCTGGCGTTCGCCCGGCGGGGCGGCGTCGCAGGCCGCGCTGGCCGGCGCGTTGGGCGCCATCCTGGCCAGGTCGTGATGGTGGCGGGCCCGCGTACGCATCTGCGCGGCCCCGAGGCGTACGGACAGGGGGTTGCCTGACGACGTGGCGACCAGGTCGGTGACGGCCTGGGCCACGGTCGGCGTGTAGGGCGCGCCGACGAGCATGTCGGCGAGCTCCCGCGCCGCCTCGGCCGGGAGCGGGCGGACGAACTCGCGGTGCGCGCCCTGCCTGGCCACCAGGTCGTCGAGCGGGTCGGCGCTGGTGACGATGACCCGGCAGTTGGCGCCGCCGGGGAGCAGCGGCAGCACCTGGGCGCTGTCCTTGACGTCGTCCAGCACCACGAGCAGTCGTCTGCGCGCCGTACAGCTGCGGTAGAGCGCCAGCTTCTCGGCGGGGTCGAGGGGGATGTCCTGGGCGGGCACGCCGAGCGCCCGCAGGAACCGGTCGACCACCGCGCCGGCGGACACGCCGCGCATGTCGGCGTACAGCTGCCCGTCGGGGAACCAGTCGATCCTGGCGTGCGCCCAGCGCAGGGCCAGCGCCGACTTGCCCACCCCACGCGGGCCGCTCAGGACCATCGTCCCCGGCATCGCCACCTCGGGCTCGGGCCGCAGCGCCGCGTCCAGCGCGGCGAGCTCGCCCGTGCGGCCGACGTACGGCAGCACCTGCGGAGGCAGCTGCGACGGTACGACCGGTCCCGCGCCGGACGGCCGGTGGGCGGCGGGCCGCATGAGCCCGGACTCGTCGCGGAGCACCTGGTCGTGCAGCCGCCGCAGCGCCGGGCCCGGTTCGAGGCCGATCTGCTCCAGCAGGTAGCGGCGCGTCTCCTGGTAGGTGCGCAACGCCTCGGCCCGCCGGCCGGCCCGGTACTGCGCCAGCATGAGCTGGGCCCGGACCCGCTCCCGGAACGGGCATTCCGCCACGAGGGCCAGCAGTTCGGGGATCACCCGGTGGTGGTGCCCCAGGTCGATCTCCAGCTCAAGGCACGCCTCCAGGGCCTCAAGGCGGGACTCCTCCATCCGCGCGACGTCGTACCGCAGACCGCGAATGTCCTCGAACGGGTTGCCCCGCCACAGCGCGAGCGCCTCCCGCAGCAGCAGGACGGCGTCCTCGCGGGCCCCGCCCGCCGCCTGGCCGCGCGCCCGCGCCACCAGCGCCCCGAACCGGAGCCAGTCGATGTCCTCGGCCGAGACCCGCAGCAGGTAGCCGGGGCTGGAGGTCTCGATCGCCGCGGCCCCTAGGGTCCTGCGCAGCCGCGACACGCAGATGGCGATCTGCCGCCCCGCGCTCTGCGGCGCCGAGCCGGCCCAGACGGTCTCGATCAGCCGGTCGACGCTGACGACCCGGTTGGCGTTCAGGACCAGGCTGGCCAGGATCGCCAGCTCCCTGTTCGCGCAGATCTGTAGCTCTTCGCCGTCGTCGAACACCCGGAGCGGGCCGAGGACGTGGAATTCGAGTGCCATCAGCGTTCCGTCCCGGCCTGATAAAGATATTGTCGCGCCATGTGGGAATCTCTCCCGCCGATAACTCGGGATATGCACTACTCACAAAGCTAGTAACGGCTCCCTGGCCGAGTCACCCCTAAGCGGCCCCTGACGGGAGGCCGAACCCACTCGATAGGGGTGCCGCAGAATCCGCACCCCATGGCCGTCTCCAGGGGTCACCTAGGGGTCGGAAACCTATTCCGGCGGTCCTAGGATTCAACTCAGACGGATTGACCGGTACTTTGTCCGCTCGGGAGGCGATGCACAGTTCTCCGCCGTTGCACCCCCGGAACGCGAGAGGCCATCACACCATTCGGTGTGATGGCCTTCCGCATTGTGCTCAGCGCGAGAAGCTCACCGGGGAAAGTTCACCGGGCCGGGCCGCTGCTCTGGACGGCCGGCTGCGGGGCCAGGACGGCGATGGCCGTCACGATCAGGCCGTTGCCGGTCATCCACCGGCCGGTGAAGCCGCCCAGACGTTGCCCCTGCCAGCGGGGCCCGAGAACCAGGAGGCGCGCGGTGAACGTCCGCCGCACCGGATCCACCGTGATCGCCGCGTCCTGGAAGTCGAGCCACCGCTTCGCCAGCGGGAACCACGCCTTGTACACCGACTCCTTGGCGCAGAACAGCAGCCGGTCCCAGCTCATCCCCGGGTGCTCGGCGGCCAGAGCGCGAAGCATGTCACGCTCCTGCGGCAGCGAGATGGCCTCCACGACGCCTTCGGCCAGCGGCTTGTCGGGCTCGGCGTCGATGCCGATCGTCCCGGCCGCCTGGGCGAGCGCGGCGGCCCGGTAGCCGGCGCAGTGGGTGATGCTCCCGATGACGCCCAGCGGCCACAGCGGCTCGCCGCGCAGCCCCGACAGCACGGGCACCGGCGCCACGCCGAGCCGTTCCATCGCCTTGCGCGCGCACAGCCGCGCCGTCGTGAACTCCTTGCGCCGCTTGTCCACGGCCCGCTGGATCAGCCGTTCCTCCTCCGGGAAGAGCATCGTCCCGGGCGGGTCGTCGAAGGTGTCGTACGCCTTGACCGTCGCGGGCAGGATGTGCTCGATCATCTTCACTCCGGAGCTGGAAGTACGGTCCTGAGCGGGCCGCCGGTGCGCCCGCGCGGGACCCACTCGCGCGGATAGCCCAGAGAGACCTCTTCGAAGCGCACCCCGTCGTGGAACGTCGTGCGAGGGATGTGCAGATGCCCGTAGACGACCGCGACCGCGTCATAGTGCAGGGGCCAGGTGGCGGTCCGCTCGGTCCCGCACCACAGGGCGAACTCCGGGTGCCGCAGGATCCGGGTCGGCTCGCGGACGAGCGGATAGTGGTTGACCAGCACGGTGGGCAGGCGCGGATCCCGCTCGCCGAGGCGGCGCCGGGTCTCCGCGAGCCGCGCCCGGCACCAGGCGTCGCGGGTCGGGTAGGGGTCCGGATGCAGCAGATATTCGTCGGTGCAGACGACGCCCGCCTCGTGCGCGCGCTCCAGTGCCAGGCGCTTGCCCGCGCCGTTCGCGCCGAAGGTGTAGTCGTAGAGCAGGAACAGCGGGGCGACGGTCACCGGACCGCCGAGCCCCGTCCAGACCGGATAGGGATCCTCCGGCGTCAGCACGCCGAGGCCCCGGCACATCTCCACCAGGGCGAGGTAGCGGTGCTCGCCCCGTAACTGGATCGGATCGTCGCGCGGTGTCCACAACTCGTGGTTTCCGGGCGTCCAGACGACCGTGGAGAAACGGCTCTTGAGAAGGGTCAGCGCCCATTCGATGTCGGCGAACCGCTCGGCGACATCTCCGGCGATCAGCAGCCAGTCGTCGGCCGAATACGGAAAGACGTTCTGGACGACGGTCCTGTTCTCGGAGAAGGCCACATGGAGGTCGCTGACCGCCAGCAACCTCCCGCCACCCGACCCTCCAACGACCACCAGCACAGCTTATACAGCAGCATATCTCTGCGAAAGCCGACTTAACTACTTTATGGGGCGTCATCCTCGGAAGTAGGGGGGACGCCTAGGGGTTGTCGCAGGTCAGGGCGGCCCCTGAAGGAGTTCCCAGGTCAGCGGGTACGGGCAGAACTCGTGCCATCCAGGGGGCCCCGCAAAACGTATATATAAGAGGATAAATACCTAGCTTCCACCTCAGCGCAAAGCCGATCCGAACCGCTGGATCGGACTTTGACCGGTCTTTGACCGCACTTTGAGTGATGCTAGGTATCAATAGAAATGCAGCAGTCTGCGATTGGCACACTAAGGCGGTCCAATTGCGTTACACGAGGCTGGGACGGGATGGACCGGACATCTCGAACATCGGACTCGGCTCACTGGCCCTCAGCGGCGCCTATGGCCCCATCGATGGCGATGAGGCGCTCGGGCTGATTCGCCGGGCCTTGGACGGTGGCGTGACGCTCCTGGACACCGCCGGCTTCTACGCCGCCGGAGAGGTGGAACGCCTCGTGGGCCGCGCCATCGCCGGGCGGCGCGACGAGGTGGTGGTCTCGACGCGCGGCGGCGTGCGCCGCGGCGGCGCCGGCGAGCCGATCGAGTTCGACGCGAGCCCCGACCATCTGGCGCGGGCCTGCGAGGCGTCGCTGCAACGCCTCGGTGTCGACTGCGTCGACCTGTACTACCTGTACTGCCAGGACGACCGCACCCCGGTGGAGGAGGCTGTGTCCCGGCTGTCGGAGCTCGTGCGGGCGGGCAAGATCCGCCATCTCGGACTGACCAACGCCACGGTCGACCAGGTACGGCGGGCGCATGCCGTGCATCCCGTCACCGCGCTCGCCCTGGAGTACTCGCTCTGGGGCCCGCACGCCTCGCCGGAGCTCCTCGACGAGGCGCGGCGGCTCGGCCTCGGCGTGGTCGCCGCCCGCCCGCTCGGCCGCGGCTTCCTCACCGGCCGGATCAGGTCACCGCTCCAGCTCGGCACCGGTGACTGGCGGCACGAGGACCCCCGCTTCCAGCAGGAACACCTGCGGCTGAGCACGCCTCCGCTGCGGCAGATCGAGGCCGCGGCGGCCCAGCTCGACCTGGGCGCCGGCCGGCTGGCGCTGGCCTGGCTGCTCTCCCACGGCGATCACGTCGTGCCCGTGCCGAGCACCCGCGACCCGGTGCACCTGGAGATGAACCTGGCCGCCTCCGGTGTCCGCCTGACGCCAGAAACCCGCGACCGGCTGGCCGGCATCCTCCCGGCCGGCGGCGCGAACCAGTCGGGCTCACTCCTGCTCTGACCCCGCACCCAGCCGAGCCCAGTGCTCAAACCTCAGGGCCCGATTGGGCTCAGGGCGCGGGGGTCAAGGCGGCTCAGTCGGGATCGTTCCGGCTTTGGGGCGAGATCAGGGACGCGGCGAGCGCCTTGTTGACGGCGTCGATCCTGGAGACGGCGTTGAGCTTGACGAAGATGTTGCGCATGTGCCGCTTCACCGTCGCCTCGGCGAGCCCGAGCCGGCGGGCGATCTGCCCGTTGCTCAGCGCCTGCGCGGCCAGTTGGAGCACCTCCTGCTCCTTCTGCGACAGTACGCCGGGCGCCGGCCCCTCCACATGCGCGAGGCTGTGGCGCGACACCGCGAGCACCACCCGCGCCGGGTCCTCGTACACGCTCCTGATCGCCGCGATCAGCTCGTGCCGGTGGACGCTCTTGAGCAGGTAACCGCGGATGCCCGCGGCCAGCAGCCTGGTGAGCAGCTGCGGCCCGTCGTACATGCTCAGGATGATGATCTGCGTCTCCGGGGACAGGCACCGGATCCGGGTGACCGTCTCGGTCACCTCGTCGCCGGGGATCTCCACGTCGAGCAGGACCACGTCGGGCCGGGTCTCGAGGACGACGGCCAGCGCGGTCGCGGAGTCGCCGGCCTCGCCGACGATGCTCATCTCGCCGGAGGCCTCGAGGATCTCACGCAGGCCCTCGCGGAAGAGGGCATGGTCGTCCACGATGGCGACGCTGATCTTGGTGTTACGGTCGGTCCGGTTCATGGGGCTGTCTCTTGAGAGGGATGAGGAGCTCGACGAGACAGCCGTTGCCCGGGACGCTGGAGATGGCCACATTGCCCCCGAGTAACTCGGCGCGCTCCCGCATGGATGTCAGGCCCACGCCGCCACGCTCGCGGGCGCACGACGGGTCGAAGCCCTGCCCGTTGTCCTGGACGGTCGCGCTGAGCTCGTGCGGCGCGATGTCCACCCGCATGAGGATCACCGAGGGCCCGGCATGGCTGAGCGCGTTGCGGGCGGCCTCCCGGATGATGAGGAACGCCTCGTCGAGGACCCTCGGCTCCGCCCATGACTCGTCACCGTTCACATCTAGGCCGACGGACACGACATCGTCCTCGACCGCCTCCAGGAAACCGAGCAGTGCCTTCTCCAGACTCCTCACGGGGACCTGGGGATGCAGCTCGGAGGTTATCTGCCGCAGGTTCTCCATCGTCTCCTGGATGGCCTGCTGAGCGACCCCGACCTTGACCTCCGCCCGCGCCGGGTCGCTGGCCCGGTGCACCTCCGACAGAGCGAGCTGCTGATGCGCGACGCTGATCCCATGGCCGATGCGATCGTGCAGCTCACGGGCGATGCGGCGGCGCTCCTCCCCCTGGGCCTCCTGCACCTGGTTGAGCAGGAAGCGGTGATAGCTCTCGGCGGACTCGCGGATTCGCCGGGAGAGGCTCTCCTCCATTCCGGTGGCCACGAGTGTGAATGCTTCGGCCGGCGAGTCGGCCTCGACGGCTATTCGCCGCGCGAGGTGACTCAGAGCAACCCGGAAAAAAAGTGAGCCCGCCTCAAGAGAGGCTTTCGGATGAACTCCGCTCGAGGCGCGAGTAGTGCCGACTTCCCATGCGTGGAACTTATAGAGCTCGTTGACCTGCACTTTTCCGGCACGGAGCGTGGCCGCCACATCGTCGAGGACGAACTCGGCGGTCATTACGGCTTGGTGCGTGGCGCGCGGATCCGCGGAGAGCGCGTTGCCGGTGGCCTGGAGCTGCGACTCGAATTCCCTGAGGATTTCTTCTCGACAAGCATCAACGAATCTCGCAGGGTCGTTCTCAGCATCGTATGCCGCATCCAAGGAGCCCCCTTGGCCATGGGACGCGCGTGCCCCAACTATCTCGCAGGTGCCTCACCAAAGCAACATATAAGGTCAGATATTAGAGATCAGCGCGGTAATGTGAACTAGGTGCTGCGTCACCATGAACGCCCTGTAAGGCCGGCGTTGTTGATCACTTCCGCCCTTGGCGGCTGATTGGCCCGCCGCGATCACCGCGACCGTGCCCGCCGCCATGGCGAGGCAGACACCGGCGAGCGGCACGCGGAAGAACACGACGGCCACGCCGAGCGCGGCGGCCAGCGTGAGCGCGGCGACGTACATGCAATGACGTGACTTCCGCTCTCCGCAGGTCACCGCGATGGTCCGCCGGCCCGCCGCGGCGTCTCCCTCGATGTCGGACAGATCCTTGGCGGGTACGCCCACGAAGGCCATCCAGCAGGTGGCGGCGACCGCGAACACGATCAGGCCCTTCGGCGTGGACAGGCTCTCGCCGCCGGTGATGGCGGTCAGCCCGCCCCAGTACGACAGCAGCCCCGACGTGCACAGCACCACGACCGTGCCGGTCGAGCCGCTCTTGAGGTGGAACGGCGGCGCCGAGTAGAGGTAGCCGAGGACCAGGTTGAGCCCGACGATCCAGGTCAGCGCCGGGGGCAGTCCGGCGGTCGCGGCGATCGAGAGAACGGCCGCGACGGCGGCCACCACGGCCGCGGTCCGCGGGGCGAGATCACCGCGGGCGATCGGCCGGCCGGACCCGTTGACCCGGTCCTCCGTGACGTCGGTGACGCCGTTGAGCAGGTAGATGGCGAAGATCGACAGAACCCAGGCCGCGGCCCCCTGCAGCACTTTCGCCGGTTCCGGCACTGGCGAGACCGGGAGGGCGAGCACGGCTCCGGTCATGAATCGAAGGGTGGACACGGCGAGTACGGCAGGACGGGCCTCGACGAAGCACAGCCGGAGCACCCGCGCACTGGATCGCAGGGCGGTGACACCTGGCGCTTGATTGGACACCGATAAGCTGACCATGACCGGATTGTGGCCCTCGGTAAGGGATCCGGTAAGGGCGGCATCCGAAAGTTGTAGTCGGCATTGGTACTTTAGATACCCCCCGTACAACTCTCGGCGCGCCACCCCGAACTCCTGGGGATCCGCCTTGTCCGGTCACCGCCACCCCTATAGCTTGAGGTCGTCGGTCGGGGCACGGAATCACATTCCCGCCTCACCGAACTGAGAATCCTCACGTTAGGGAATCTGATGCCGGATTTCAAGTTACTGGGGCCGATGGAGATGGTCGACGACCGCGGCCAGTCCCATATCCCGGTGGGGCCGAAGGTCCGGCAGGTCCTCGCGTTACTCACGCTCAACGCGGGAAAGGTCGTCGACGTCGATCTCCTTATCCATGAATTGTGGAGCGAGAACGAGCCGAAAGACGCCGTCAAGACCCTTCAGACGCACATTTATCACCTCCGCCGAATTCTGCTGAGAATGGGCCCGGTCGTGGCCCAGCTGGTCGTCACCCGAGCGCCCGGCTACCTGCTGCGCGCCGACCCGGAACGGGTGGACGCCCTCGTCTTCCCCCGGCTGGTCGAGCGGGCCGCCGGCCACCACCGCGCGGGCGACCACGAGGCCGCCGACCTGGTCCTTCGGAAAGCGCTGTCCATGTGGTCCGGCCCCCCGCTGGCCGACGTGCCGAGGGGCGCGGTGCTCGGCCCGCGCGCCACCGCGCTCGACGAGCAGCGGCTGCGGGCGGTGGAGATGCACTTGGAGACCAGGATCCGGCTGGGCCTGCACGGCGAACTCATCGACGAACTCCGCGTGCTCGTGGCCGCCTATCCCTTGAACGAGAACTTCCATACCCAGCTCATCACGGCACTCGGCCGCGCGGGCCGGCGCGCCGACGCCTGGCGCGCCTATGAAGGGCTGCGCGCGCTGCTGGAAGCCGAGCTGGGCGTGGAGCCCGCCTTCGACATCCAAAACCTCCATTTGACCGCTCCCACGGGAAGTCATTCAGGAAAGGACGTCTGACGATGAAAGGCTTTGAGCGTTACGCTGGATTCACGCCCGTAGACCTGACCGACCGCACTTGGCCGAGCAATCGGATAGTGGCGGCGCCCCGCTGGTTATCGACCGATCTACGTGACGGCAACCAGTCGCTGGCCAACCCGATGACACCTGAGCGCAAGCTCAAGATGTTCGACCTCCTGGTGGAAATCGGCTACAAGGAGATCGAGGTCGGCTTTCCCGTCGCCAGCCAGAACGACTACGACTTCGTCCGCCTGCTGATCGAGCGGGACCGGATCCCCGACGATGTGCGGATCACCGTGCTCACGCAGGCCCGCGACGAGCTGATCGAGCGGACCGTGGAGTGCCTCGAAGGGGCGCCCCGGGCCATGATCCACGTGTACAACGCCACGTCGCCGCTCTTCAGGCGGGTGGTCTTCGACATGAGCCGCGCCGAGTGCAAGGACCTGGCCGTCCAGGGCACGCGCCTGATGATGAAGTACGCCGAGCGGACGCTGCGCGACTGCGACCTGGGCTACCAGTACTCCCCCGAGCTCTTCAACGAGACCGAGCTCGACTTCTCCCTTGAGGTGTGCGAGGCCGTCATGGACGTCTGGCAGCCGGAGCGGGGACGCGGCATCATCCTCAACTTCCCGACGACGGTCGAGCGGTCGCTGCCCAACGTGTTCGCCGACCAGATCGAATGGCTCGACCGCAACCTGTCGCGCCGCGAGCACGTCTGCCTGTCCATCCACCCGCACAACGACCGCGGCACCGGGGTGGCCGCCGCCGAGCTGGCCCTGCTGGCCGGCGCCGAGCGGATCGAGGGCTGCCTGTTCGGCAACGGCGAGCGCGCCGGCAACGTCTGCCTGGTGACGCTGGGCATGAACATGTACGCCCACGGGATCGACCCGGGCATCGACTTCTCCGACATCAACGCGATCCGGCGCACGGTCGAGCTCTGCAACGAGCTGCCGGTGCATCCCCGGCACCCCTACGGCGGCGACCTCGTCTACACCGCCTTCTCCGGCTCGCACCAGGACGCCATCAAGAAGGGCTTCGACGACCTGGAGCGGACGGCCGACGAGCGCGGCGCCGACGTCGCCGAGCTGCCGTGGCGTATGCCGTACCTGCCCGTCGACCCCAAGGACGTGGGCCGTACGTACGAGGCGGTCGTGCGGGTCAACAGCCAGTCCGGCAAGGGCGGCGTCGCCTACGTGATGAGCGCCTGGCACGGGCTCAACCTGCCGCGCGGCATGCAGGCCGACCTGTCGGCCAAGGTCCAGGCGCAGGCCGACGCGGTGGGCGGCGAGCTGTCGCCGAGCCGGATCGGGGCCATCTTCCGCGCCGAGTACCTCTTCCACGGCGACCCGTCGGAGCCCCTGCCCGTGGGGCGGGAGCCGGTGACGGCGGCGCTGTACATCGACGGGCGCTTCGACGTCGGCGGCGACCGGGCCGACGCCTGCCGCGCGCTCGGCTCGGTGCTGGCGCCCTGGGGCATCCAGGTCCACGTCGTGCACCGTACCGGCCGCCCACTCGACCACGAGCAGCCGAGCGGGCCCGGCGACCGCTCGAACGACGAGACGGTGATCTACGCCGAGTGCCGGATGGGCGGCGCCGTCACCTGGGGCGCCGGCATCGACGCGGACATCGCCACGGCCGCCTACTCGGCCGTCCGCGCCGCCCGCGCCCGCCTCACCCCCGACGCACGACCCACCGAGGAGAAGGAGACCCGTGATGCCGAAGAGAATCCACCGGCAGCGCCCGCGCGGCCCCCGTACCCGAGGCCGTCTGGACCTGCGCACGCCGTCCGGCCGCAGGCTGCCCTTCTGACACCCAGCCGACTCTGACATCCAGCCGACTCTGACAGCCGACGAACGAAAAAGGGGAGGCCGATCATGGCCATGGACGAACGACGGGAGGGCCTGACCTCCCTGGAGGAACTGCTGCGCGAGACGGTGGCCGGCAAGGGCAGGATCGCCATGGTGACCGGCGCCATCGCGACCGGCAAGAGCGAGCTCCTGTACGCGTTCGCGGAACAGGCCTTCGAGCACGGCGCGTTACCGCTCACCGCCACGGGATCCCTGGCGGAGAGTGGCCTACCGCTCGGCGTGCTGGCCCAGCTGCTGCACAACGCGCCCCTGACGGAGGAGCAGCGGGCCGCGACCATGGACCTGCTGCACGAGGGCATGAGCTCGCAGCTGTCGAGCGATCCGCAGGCCGAGGCCATCGACCACATGGACGTGCAGATCGTCGACGCGCTCTGCGCGGCCCTGCTCGAACTGTCCGAGCGCTGCCCGCTGGTGATCGTCGTGGACGACGTCCACCAGGCCGACCGGGCCTCGCAGCTCTGCCTGGCCTATCTGGCGCGGCGGGTCAAGTTCGCCCAGGTCATGCTGGTCTTCAGCGCGCCGGACCACAGCGCGCACGTCCAGACGCTCTTCCACACCGAGGTGCTGCGGCAGCCGCACTGCCGGCCCATCCGGCTCACCCACCTGTCCGCCGATGAGGTGGCGCGCTGGGTGACCGTCCGGGCGGGCGCCGCGGCCGCCGGCGGGTTCGCGGCCGACTGCTACGCCCTGAGCGGCGGCAACCGGCTGCTGGTGACCGCGCTCGTGGAGGACTTCCAGGCCACCGGCGCCCCCGGCGCGAGGTATGGCGAGGGCACGGTGGCCTGCCTGCGCCGCGCCGACCGCCGGATGACGGTGGTCGCCAGGGCGCTGGCCGTACTGGGCGAACCCGCCTCGATCGGCCCGCTGCTCGGCGGCGGCGAGAGCGCCGTCATCAAGCTGCTGAGCAGCGGCGACCTGCCGGGCAGCCGGTCTCCGGGCGGCGAGACGGCGACCGACCGGCTGCTGGACGAGGGCGAGGCGGCGGTCGCCAAGGCGATCCAGGCGCTGACCGGCGCCGGCGTGCTGGAGCACGGCCACTTCCGCCACCCGGCGGCCAGGGCGGCCGTGCTCGCCGACCTCGACGCCGCCGAGCGGATCGACCTGCACCGCCGGGCCGCCGAGCTGACGTACGAGAGCGGCGCCCCGGCGGCCGTCGTCGCCGAGCACCTGCTGCAGGCCAGCCACGCCGGTGACCCCTGGGCCATCTCGGTCCTTGAGGAGGCGGCGCGGCAGGCGCTCCGCGACGACGGCGTGGAGTCGGCCATCGAATACCTCAAGCTCGCCTGGCGGGCCTGCGTGGACGAGCGGCGGCGGGCCAGGATCACCACCACGCTCGTACGGGCGGAGTGGCGGATCAACCCGAGCGCCCCCGCCACGCACCTGGCCGAGCTGACCGACGCCCTGCACAAGGGCTACCTGGGCGGCGGTGACACGGTGGTGCTGGCCAAGGCGCTGCTGTGGCACGGGCACGTGGCGGACGCGAAGGACGTCCTGGCCCACCTCAACGAGCTGGCCGAGCTGGACCAGGAGACCGTGGCCGAGCTGGCCGCGGCCCGCCCGTGGTTCCGCAGCCTGTACCCCTCGTTCCTGCCGCACCTGCCGGAGGTCAGCGGTGAGCAGGCGAGCAGCGCCGCCTCGTCCGTCGTCGTCGGCCGCCGGATGGAGTCGGCCGGCGTGCTGGCCAGCGTCCTGACCCAGGGTCCCCGTGAGGAGACCGTGGCGACGGCCGAGCGCATCCTGCGCGGCTCCCGGCTGGACGAGATGACAATGGACACGGTGGAGACCGCGCTGCTGGCGCTGACGTACACGGACCGGCCGGGCAAGGCGGCGCCCTGGTGCGACGCGTTCATCGACGAGGCGGCCTCGCGGCGCGCCCCGAGCAGGCAGGCCCGGCTGTCCGCCATCCGGGCGGAGATCGGCCTGCGCAGGGGCGACCTGGCGGCGGCGGCCTACGACGCGCAGCGGGCCCTGGAGATCATCCCGGCCACCAGCTGGGGTGTGGCCGTCGGCGGGCCGCTGGGCAGCCTGCTGCAGGCGGGCGCGGCGATGGGCCGGCTGGACGACCACGTGCGGCAGTTCAACCAGCCGGTGCCCGAGGCGATGCTGGAGACCAGATTCGGTCTGCAGTACCTGCACGGCAAGGGCCGCTTCAACCTCATGGCGGGCCAGCCGCACCAGGCGCTGCGCGACTTCCAGCTCTGCGGCGAGCTCATGCGCAGGTGGGAGCTGGACGTGCCGGGGTTCATCGCGTGGCGTACGGACGCGGCCGAGGCGCTGATCCGCCTGGGCGACCACGAGGAGGCGCGCCGCCTGATCGACGAGCAGCTCGCCCGGTGCGGGCAGCAGTCCAGGCGCGTGCAGGGCATCGCGATGCGCCTGCTGGCGGCGGTGAGCGAGACGCGGCACCGCCCGATGCTGCTGCGCAAGTCGGCGGATCTGCTGCAGTCGGGCGGCGACCGGTACGAGCTGGCCAGGACGCTGTTCGACCTGACGGCGGCCTACCACGCCAACGGCGAGTATCGGCGGGCGGGCATGTTCGGCAGGCGCGCCCGGCTGCTCGCGGTGGAATGCCAGGCCGAGCCGCTGACCCTGGCGCTCAACCGGGGCGGCAAGGGCGACCGGAGCGCCGCGAACTCCGCCGGTGTGACGGGGATCCTCAGCGACGCCGAGCGGCGGGTGGCGGCGCTGGCGGCCGAGGGCTACACCAACAGGGAGATCTCCGCCAAGCTGTTCATCACGGTGAGCACGGTGGAGCAGCACCTGACGCGGATCTACCGCAAGCTCAACGTCACCCGGCGCACCGAGCTGCCGGCCAGCCTCACGGGCGAGGAGTCCATGCGGGCGCAGGTGTTCAGCTGACGCGAAAGCCCCGAAAAGGCGCCTCGCGCGCCTTTTCGGGGTCGTCCACGGAGCTTCACAGAGGGATGTTGGAATGCCGTCCTCTCGTGTGCGGTGCGCGGGCGAGGGCCTCGGCGAGCCGGAAGCGCGTGGTCGCGGGCGCGATGACCTCGTCGACCACGCCGAGCGACATCGCCCGTTCGACCCCACCGGAGATCCGCTGGTGCTCCTCGACCAGCCGGGCCAGCAGCTCGGGCCGCTCGGCCTCGGTGGCCGCGGCGAGTGCCTTCCTGTGCAGGACGCCGACCGCCGCCTCGGCGCCCATCACCGCCACCTCGGCGTCGGGCCAGGCGAAGACCGTCGTGGCGCCGAGGGAGCGGGAGTTCATGGCGATGTAGGCGCCGCCGTACGACTTGCGGGTGATCAGCGTGACCCTGGGCACGACCGACTCTGCGAAAGCGTGCAGCAGCTTGGCGCCCCGCCGGACGACCCCGCCCCATTCCTGCCCGACCCCCGGCAGGTAGCCGGGCACGTCCACCAGGACGACGATCGGGACGCCCAGCGCGTCGCACATGCGGACGAAGCGCGAGCTCTTCTCGGCCGACAGCGAGTCGAGGCAGCCGCCCTTGCGCAGGGGATTGTTCGCGAGCAGGCCGACGGTCCGGCCGCCGAGACGGCCGAGGCCGACCAGCATGTTCGGCGCCCAGCGGGGCTGCAACTCCTCGAACACCGGCCCGTGCTCGTCTCGGTCCATGACGCCGCGCACCAGGGGCCGCACGTCGTAGGCGCGGCGCGGCGATTCGGGCAGCAGCGCGCCCAGGTCCTCCCAGTCGTCCTGCAGCAGGTCGAGGTCGAAGCCGCCGGGGCGGGCGAAGAATCCGGCGAGGCGGCGGGCCCGCTCATATGCCTCGTCCTCGTTTCCGACGACGATGTGGGCGACCCCGGATTTACCGCCGTGCGCTTCCGGGCCGCCGAGTCCGGCCATGTCGATTTTCTCGCCGGTGACGCTCCGCACGATATCGGGACCGGTCACGAAGACGCGCCCCGCGTCGGCCATGATGACGATATCGGTGAGCGCCGGGCCATAAGCCGCGGCGCCCGCGGCGGGCCCGAGAATGACGGAGATCTGCGGAACGACACCGGACGCCTTCGTCATGGCGGCGAACATCCGGCCCACGCCGTCCATGGATTCCACACCGTCCGCGAGCCGGGCCCCGCCCGAATGCCACAACCCGATCACCGGGCAGTCGAGCCGTACGGCGGCCTCGATGGCGGCCACGATGTGGCGGGCGCCCGGCGCGCCCAGGGCGCCGCCCATCCGCGTGGCGTCGGTGCAGTAGGCGACGATGGGCGAGCCGCCGACCAGGCCGGACACGGCCTGGACACCGCTGTCGTCGGCGGCGTGGAGCGGTATGAGAGAGCCGGGATCCGCCAGCCGCGCGAGGCGCACGGACGGCGATCGGGTGTCTGCGGATTGCTCGACCAGAACAGTGGACATGGGCCATTTCCCTGCTGCCGTGAATCGATCAGAAGTCGTGAATCGACCAGGAGTAACGCCGAATTTGTCAAGGGCGCCGTTATCAGCCAACCCCTAGTAACTCCGCCGGTGGCCGTCAGGCCGGTGGCAACTTGTGGCCGGAACTTCTGCGCGTTGACGCGCGCGGGCGATTCACGCTGCCATGAAATGATCTCAACCCTGGAGGACGACCTTGTCTCTGTGGTCTTTACCGATGGTCGCCGCCCTTGTGGCCGCGACGGCGATCCCGGCCGGCGCTGTTACCGCCGCTCCGGGGACCGCCCCAGAACCGTATCCGGTCGCGTTGGTCAACACTTTCCTCGGCACTCAGGAGGCGGGTCCCGACTTCGGTCACGGCGGTGGGGCCGGGATGAACTTCCCCGGCGCCGTCCTGCCGTTCGGGATGATGCAGTGGAGCCCCGACACGGTGGCGAACGCCGGAGGTGGCTACAAGTGGGAGGACAACCGCTTACGCGGCTTCTCCATGACCCACATCAACGGCCCCGGCTGCACTGGGGCGCAGGACTTCCCCGTGATGCCGATCTCCGGAAAAATCGATAAATCGCCTGCTACGCATGGCATGGACTACGTCCAGACGTACAAGCATGACAACGAGAAGTCCACGCCTGGCTCCTACACCACCACCCTCGACACCGGGGTGAAGGCGGAGCTGGCCGCGACCCAGCGGGCCGGCGTCGGGCGGTTCACCTTCCCCGCCGGCAAGCCGGGCACGCTGCTGCTCAACACCAGCGGCTCGATCAACGGCGTGGACGACGGCGAGACCAAGATCAGTGGCAACACCGTCCAGGGCTGGGTGCAGACCGGTGGCTTCTGCGGCACGCCGATGCGCTACAAGGTCTACTTCCACGCCACCTTCGACCAGCCGATCACGTCCTACGGCACCTGGAAGGACGACCTCGTCCAGCCGGGCGCCCCATCGGTCAAGAACGCCTCGGCCGCCAAGGTCGCCGAGGCGGAGGCCGTGACGGCCGGCGACGTCGTCGTGAACGGGCCCGGCTCAGGCGCCTACCTGGAGTTCGACGGCACCAAGCCGGTGCAGATGCGGGTCGGCCTGTCGTACGTGAGCGTGGACGGCGCGAAGAAGAACCTCGACGCGGAGGTCGGCACCACCGGGTACGACTCGGTCGCCCTGAACGGGGCCTCCGTCTGGAACGACCGGCTCAGCCAGGTGCTGGTCTCCGGCGGCACCGCCGACCAGCGGCGCACCTTCTACAGCAACCTCTACCACGCGCTGCTGCAGCCGCACGTAGCCGAGGACGCCGACGGCACCTACACCGGCTCGGACGGCAAGCTCCACACCGTCGCCGCCGGCCGCCACCACTACGCGACGTTCTCCGGCTGGGACGTCTACCGCAGCGAGGTACAGCTCCTGGCCCTGCTCGACCCGGCCGTGGGCAGCGACATCGCCCAGACCATGTACGAGAACGCGCACCTGCTCGGCGACGTCTGGGACCGCTGGTCGCTGCAGAACGAGATCACCGGCGTCATGGTCGGCGACCCGTACCACTCGATCGTCTCCAGCCTGTACGCCTTCGGCGCCCGGAACTTCCCGGCCGCCGACGCGATGAAGTCGATGGTCACGGCGGCCCAGCGGGTCGGCGGGATGGACATCGGCCACCCGCAGATCAAGTACGACGAGCGGCCGGGCAACGCCGCCTTCATGAACAAGGGCTATGTCGTCTCGGACCCGTCCATGACGCTGGAGTACGGCATCGCCGACTTCGGCATCGCCCAGCTGGCCTCCCGGCTCGGCTACCGCGACGTATCCGCCACCTTCATGAAGCGCTCGCAGTCCTGGCAGAACACCTACAACCCGGCCAACTCCTGGATCCAGCCCAAGATGGCGGACGGGTCGTTCACCTCGCCCTTCGACCCCGCGAGCCCCGACTCCTACATCGAGGGCAACGGCGCCCAGTACCACTGGATGGTCCAGCACAACCCGCGCGGGCTGTTCGACGCGATGGGCGGCAACGCCAAGGCCATCCCCCGGCTGGACAACTACTTCAAGGCGCTCAACGCCGGGCCGAACGAGCCCTACGCCTACCTCGGTAACGAGCCCGCGCTGCCGTCGCCGTGGCTGTACGCGTGGGCCGGGCAGCCGTACAAGACCCAGGATCTGGTGCGACGGGTACAGCAGGAGCTGTTCAAACCCGGGCCTGACGGACTGGTCGGCAACGACGACCTGGGCGCGATGGCGTCCTGGTACGTCTGGTCGGCGATGGGCCTGTTCCCGGCGATTCCCGGCCGGGCCGAGCTACTGGTCAACACCCCGCTGTTCGACAAGATCAACATCAAGCGGCCGCAGGGCAACATCGACATCTACTCCCCCGGCTCCACCAACCGCTACATCCAGACGCTCAAGGTCAACGGCACGACGTCCGGCAAGGCGTGGCTGCCCGAATCGTTCGCCCTCCAGGGCGGCCGGCTCGACTTCACGCTCGGGTCCTCGCCGAACACCACGTTCGGCACCGGCACGACGAACGCGCCGCCGAGCTTCAACGAGGGCGCCAAGACCTACCTCGCCGGGTTCAATCCGGGCAGCGGGCCCGTCGAGCCGGGCGGGACCTTCGCTGCCACGCTCGCGGTGCAGTCCACGGGCGCCGCGGGCACCGTCAAGTGGCAGGCCAAGCCGCCGGCCGGGATCACCGTGACCCCGGCGAGCGGCACGCTGACCGTCCCGGCGCTGGGCAAGGCCACCCAGGCGGTCCAGGTCTCGGTGGCGTCGGGCACCGCGCTCGGCTTCGTCACCGTGCCGATCTCCGTCACCGCGCCGACCTACTCCAGCGGCGCCACGACCGCCGGCGACCTCACGACCAGCGTGCGGCTGAACGTGGCCACCCGCGGCACGCCCGAGTGGTCGCACAACCTCGCGGGCATCGGCGACGACGCCGAGTCGGGGCTGGCCAACCTCGACGCGGCGGCCTTCAGCTACTCGGGGCAGGCCCTGGCCGCGGCCGGGCTCAAGCCGGGCGGCAAGGTCTCATGGAACGGCTTCGAGTTCACCTGGCCGAACCGCAAGCCCGGCGAATGGGACAACGTCAAGGTGGGGACCCAGCCGATCGAGGTGGCCGCGCCCGCCGGGGCCACGAAGATCGCCTTCCTGGGCTCGACCACCAACGGCTGGTCGGAGGTGACCGCGACGATCACCTACACCGACGGCTCCACCGGCACCGGCAAGCTCGGGCTCAGTGACTGGATGCTGGACTTCGGCGGCGGCCAGCCCCGATACGGCAACCAGGTCGTGGCCTCGACGCCGTATCAGCTCTACAACGGTTCGTGGATGATGCGGCCGCTCGGCTCGTACGTCTTCGCGGCGCAGCCGATCGCGCTCGACCCGGCCAAGAGGGTGAAGAGCATCACCTTCTCGCCGGTCCAGGAGGGGGCGATGCACGTCTTCACCTGGGCCTTTGCCTGATTTTTAGCCGCGGCTCCCCCTGCCTGGCACGGGGGAGCCGCTCTTTTGTGCGACAGCGCGCTTGCATTATGTAGGCTCCACCTGCCCTAATTTAGGTAAGCCTTTCCTACAGCGCGCGGGAGTGTCGGTGTTCGCCAGCTACCTCATAGGACTGCGAGAAGGACTGGAGGCGACGCTCGTCGTCTCCGTCCTGATCGCCTTCCTGGTCAAAAGTGACCGAAAGGACAAGCTGCCACACGTCTGGGTCGGCGTCGTGGCCGCCCTCGCGCTGGCCGTCGGTTTCGGCGCGCTGCTGACCTTCACAGCGGCCAACCTCGGTCACACGGGGCAGGAGCTCTTCGACGCGATCACTTCGCTGCTGGCCGTGGTGTTCGTCACCTGGATGATCTTCTGGATGCGCCGCATGGCCCGCGCGCTCTCCAAGGAGCTGCGCGGCAAGCTCACGGAGGCGCTCGAGATGGGCTCCCTCGCCGTGGTCGTGATGGCCTTCCTGGCCGTGGCCCGTGAAGGGCTGGAGACGGCGCTGCTGTTCTTCGCCTCCGTCCAGAGCTTCACCGCATCCGCCGGGGGCGTCAACAACCCCGCGGATCCGCTCATCGGCATCAGCCTGGGCCTGCTCACCTCGGTGGCGATCGGGTGGGGCATCTACCGCAGCGCCCTGAAGATCAACCTCACCAAGTTCTTCACCTGGACGGGCCTGCTGCTGATCCTGGTGGCCGCCGGCATCTTCAAGTACGGCGTGCACGACCTGCAGGAGGCCAACATCCTGCCGGGCCTGACCACCTACGCCTTCGACATCAGCGCGATCCTGCCCGCCGACTCCTGGTACGGCGCGCTGCTGGCCGGAATGCTCAACATCACTCCCCAGCCGAGCGTGCTGGAGGCCCTGGCCTGGGTCCTCTATCTCGTGCCGACCCTCATCCTCTTCCTGCGCCGCCCCCAGTCGACCTCTGCCCCGGCGAAGTCCACCGCCGCGCCCGAACAGGAGCGTCATGCTTAACTCCACCGCCCGCGGCCTCGCCCTGATGGTCGGCGCGTTCACCCTGGCCGCCTGCGGCTCAGGGACGCCGGCCACGACCGGCTCCGCCGCACCCGCCAAGCCGGGGAAGATCAGCGTCGCCGCCTCCGACACCGAGTGCAAGGTCGCCACCGCCGAGGTGCCCGCGGGCACCAGCACGTTCACGATCACCAACGGCGGCACCAAGGTCACCGAGTTCTACGTGTACGCGCCGGGTGACCGCGTCATGGCCGAGGTGGAGAACATCGTGCCGGGCCTGACCCGCGAGGTCATCGCCGAACTGCCCGCCGGGGCGTACGAGACGGCCTGCAAGCCCGGCATGGTGGGCAAGGGCCTGCGCAACGCGCTCAAGGTGACCGGTGAGCACAAGCCGCTCACCGACAACGCCAAGCTGGCCGAGGCCACCGCCAGCTACAAGCGCTACATCAAGACGCAGAGCGACACGCTGCTGATCAAGACGCAGGAGTTCGTCGACGCGGTCAAGGCGGGCGACATCGCCAAGGGCAAGGAGCTCTTCCCGGTCGCGCGTACGTACTGGGAGCGCATCGAGCCGGTCGCGGAGATCTTCGGTGACCTGGACCCGGCGATCGACGCCCGCGAGGCCGACCTGGCGGCCGGCGAGAAGTGGACCGGCTTCCACAAGATCGAGAAGGATCTCTGGATCACCAAGGACATCAGCAAGGACGGCCCGGTGGCCGACAAGCTGATCGCCGACGTCAAGACCATCGTGGCCAAGTCCAACTCCGCCGAGCTGACCCCGCTCAACCTGGCCAACGGCGCCAAGGAGTTGCTCGACGAGGTCGCCACCGGCAAGATCACCGGCGAGGAGGACACCTGGTCGCACACCGACCTGTGGGACTTCGACGCCAACGTTCAGGGCTCCAAGGCCGCCGTGCAGGCGCTCCGCCCAGTGCTGGACGAGCGCGCGCCCGACCTGGTCAAGACGCTGGACGAGAAGTTCGCCGCGGCCGAGGCCGCCTTGGGTAAGCACCAGAAGGGCGATGGCTGGCAGCTGCACAACGAGCTGTCCAAGGCCGAGCTGAAGGCGCTGTCGGACGCGATCAACGCGCTGGCCGAGCCGATCAGCAAGATCGCCCCGATCGTGACGAAGTAGGAGAGGCAGGACCATGAGCGAGCGCATGAGCCGCAGGAAGCTGTTCGGCATGGGCGCGGCGGGGGCGGCGGCCGTCGGCGTCGGCGCCGTGGCCACGCGCTCGCTGCTCGAAGAGCCGCCGGTCGCGCACGCGGCCTCGATCTCCGACCCCGTCTCCTTCTACGGCGAGCACCAGGCGGGCATCGTCACGCCCGCCCAGGACCGGCTGCACTTCGTCTCCTTCGACGTGACCACCGACAAGCGGGCCGAGCTGGTCGAGCTGCTGCAGGAGTGGACGGCCGCGGCCGCCAGAATGGCGCAGGGCAAGGAGGCGGGCACGTTCGGCACGCTCGGCGGGGTCCCCGAGGCGGCGCCCGACGACACGGGCGAGGCGCTCGGCCTGCCCGCCTCCGGGCTGACGCTGACGATCGGCTTCGGGCCGTCGCTCTTCGACAAGCGGTTCGGCCTGGCGGACAAGCGCCCCGCCGCCCTCGCCGACCTCCCGAAATTTCCTGGTGAGGCGCTCATTCCGGAAATATCCGGTGGCGACATCTGCGTGCAGGCGTGCGCGCACGACCCCCAGGTCGCCGTGCACGCCATCCGCAACCTGGCCAGGATCGGCTTCGGCAAGGTGTCGGTCCGCTGGTCCCAGCTCGGCTTCGGCCGTACGTCCTCCACCTCGCGCGCCCAGGCGACGCCGCGCAACCTGATGGGCTTCAAGGACGGCACGAACAACCTCAAACTGGAGGACGCCGAGCTGCTGCGCCGCCAGCTGTGGGTGGACGCCCAGGACGGCCCCGCCTGGATGACCGGCGGCAGCTACATGGTCACCCGGAAGATCCGCATGATGGTCGAGACCTGGGACCGTACCTCGCTGGCCGAGCAGGAGGCCATCTTCGGCCGGGACAAGGGCGCCGGCGCGCCGCTGGGCAAGAAGGCGGAGTTCGACCCGCTGGACTTCGCGGCCAAGGGCGCCGACGGCGGGGCGCTCATCAAGAACGACGCCCACGTCCGGCTGGCCCATCCCAGCACCAACGGCGACGCCCACCTGCTGCGCAGGGGCTACAACTTCGTGGACGGCTCCGACGGGCTCGGCCGCCTCGACGCCGGGCTGTTCTTCATCGCCTATCAGCGGGATCCGCGCAAGCAGTTCGTGCCGGTACAGATGCGGCTGGCCAAGAGCGACGCGCTCAACGAGTACATCAAGCACATCTCCAGCGGGCTGTGGGCCTGCCCTCCCGGGATGCGGGACGCGGGTGACTACTGGGGACGCGCGCTCTTCGCGTGACTGGGGACGCGCGCTCCTTGCCTGACTGGGGACGCGCGCTTCTCGCCTGGCTGGGGGCGCGCGCTTCACCTGACTGGGGGCGCGCTCTTCGCTTGACGTAGAGCCGATCTACTTCGCCTGATGTACAGCCGGTTGCAAGCCTGACCTGTTCACATGAAGCAAGCGCAGTGACACGTCAGGGAGGCCGTTGTGATCATTGCTGTTGGGGCCTTCGCCTTACTCCTTCTGCTGATCGCCGTCCTCATCGTCGTGATCTACAACGGGCTGGTCCGCAAGCGCAACGCCGTCGAGAACGCCTGGGCACAGGTCGACGTGCAGCTCAAACGCCGCCACGATCTGGTCCCCAACCTGGTGGAGGTCGTACGCGGCTACGCCGGCCACGAGCGGCAGACGCTCACCGCCGTCACGGCCGCCCGCGCGCAGGCCCTCGGCGCGCACAGCCTCGCCGAGCAGGCCGGCGCCGAGAACGCGCTGACCGGCGCCCTGAAGACCCTGTTCGCGGTCGCCGAGTCCTACCCCGACCTCAAGGCCAGCCAGAACTTCGCCGAACTCCAGGAGGAACTGGCCACCACCGAGAACCGCATCGCCTACTCCCGCCAGTACTACAACGACGCCGTCCTCACCTACAGCAACGCGATCCAGACCGTCCCGGCCAACATCGTCGCGGGCATGGGCGGATTCACCGCCCGCGAATACTTCCAGGCGCCCGGCGAGGAGCGCGGGCCCGTACAGGTGCGGTTCTGATGACCGCCTGGTTCGCCGCGGCGGCCGTCGCCACCGCCTTATGGGCGCTGCTCCTGCTGGCCCTCGCGCTCGCGACCCGCACCCCGGACGTCACCCCCGGCCCGCCCGGCGGCGCGCCTACGGACGAATCACCCGCCGTGGTCGACCTCATCACCGGCGGCTGGCGCCTGTGCGACGAGGCCGCCTCGGCCACCCTGCTCGACCTCGCCGCGCGGGGCGCCGTCCAGATCGAGGAGGTCGGACCGGAGCTGTCCCTGGTACGGCTGCGCAAGGCCGAGGGGCTGAACCCGTACGAGCAGCTTGTTTATGAGCACGTACGCTCACTCGCGCGCGACGGCGTCGTGGCGACCGGCGCGCTGGCAGAGGGCTCGCGCAACCTGGGCCGCTGGTGGAAGAGCTTCCGCAAGAAGGTCATCGCCGACGCCCGGCGGCGGGGACTGTCGCGGGCGCGCTGGAGCCGGGCGCACGCGACGCTGCTGTTCGCGGCGGCGCTCGTACCCGCCGCGCTGGTGGCCGTCGCGGTCACCCTGGCCGACGCCTCGGCCGACTCCGACCGCGACGGCGGCATCGGCGCGGGCGTCCTCGCCTACGCCGCGCTGGTCTACCTGGCCGGTCGGCTGAACGGCGAACGCGGCACCGACCTGGGCATCCAGGCGGCGGGGCACTGGCTGGCCGTACGCGAGAGCCTGTCGAACTCCCGTTTCGCCGACAAGCCCGCGGCGAGCGTGACCATCTGGGGCCGTCCCCTGGCGTACGCGGCCGCTCTCGGGCTCGCGCCGCGCGCGGTGCGCAGCCTGCCGGTGAGCGTGCCGGCCGACGACCGCCGCGCCTGGTCCGACTACGGCGGCATGTGGCACGCGGTGGACGTACGCTACCCGTCACGGCTCATCTGGGGCAGGCCGCCGCTGCACGCCATCGGCCGCGGCCTGGCGGCGGGGTTCTTCGTCGGCTTCTGGACGTGGATCGTGCTGATCGTCCTGTCCGCGTTCGAGCTGTGGCCGCAGGCTCTGGCCCAGCCTGGCGGCTTCGCCGTCGGCCTCGCGATCGCCGCCGTGCCCGCCGTGCGCGCCCTCCTGGACTTCACCGGCCAGACCTGGATCGAAGGCCAGATCGTCCGCCTGCGCAGACGCCGGTCGGGAGGCAACGAGAACCGGCCGAAGTACGTCTACTGGTGCGCGATCGACGAGGGCCGGGGCCGCGAGCTCAAGGCGTACGGCGTGGCCGAGGACCGGTGGAGCCGCTTGTCGGAGGGCGATGTGGTCCGCGCCAGGGCCGGGTGGCGGGTCGGCTGGATCGGCGAGATCGAGGTGCTACGGAACACCGCCCACCGGGGCCACTACGCCGACACCCAGGACCACCTGATCGACGCCCCACGCAACCTCGGCGAGATCCGGCCGGGGTGGGGAGGGCAGGACGGCGGCATGCGTTCCTGACCGCGCCGTCGGCCTCGGGGTTGATACCCGATCGGCTCCGTGTGCGCGAAGGACCGGTCACGTGCGGTGGCGGGCCGAAGCGGGGCGGTGGCGGGCCGAACCCGGCGAGGGGGCCGGTCAGGTGTGGTGGCGGGCGCGGGAGGCGGCGGCGTGGGCGCGGTTGGCGCAGCGGGTCGAGCAGAACTGCCGCCGCCCCGGCCGGCTCCGGTCGATGAAGGCGTCCCGGCACGGCGAGGCCGCGCACAACCGCAGCCGTGCCCAATCCCCTGCGGCAGCCACGTCGAGGAGCTCGCGCACCGCGCGCACCGCCAGCCGGTCCGCCGTCCCCGCGCCGTCGGGCGCCGCGAGCCGCAGCACCGGCACCCCGTCCACGTCCTCCACGGCCACGCGCGTCGGCAGCCCGGCCGCGAACCGGGCCAGCGCCCGCGTCCGCTCCGGCGGCTCGCAGGCCAGCACCGCCCGCAACCGCCCGCGCATCTCCCGAACAGCGGCCAGCTCAGGCTGCTCGCCAGGCGACTCGGGCTCTTCACCAGGCGATTCACCAAACTCCTTCTCGCCGAACTCCTCCTCACCAAACTCCTCCTCACCAAACTCCTCCTCACCAAACTCCTCCTCGCCGAACTCCTCCTCGCCGAACTCCGCGCAGAACTGCCGCAGCGCCGCAGGGTCCGGCAGCCGCTCCGGCTCGTCCAGATACTCGTCCCACGTGTTGGCGAGGTCCAACGCCACCAACCCCGTATCGACGTACTGGCGCATCTCGTTTTCCTCCTGCTACCGTCAGGACTATGAGCACTATAACCCCTGACACGAGATTCGCCATCCTCGATGCCCCCTCGAACCTCGGCCTGCGCCCGCCCGCCCCGGACGCGGTTCCCGGCTGCTACAAGGCCCCGTGGGCGCTGCGTGACGCCGGGCTGCGGGAGCGGATCGGCGCGGAGGACGCGGGCGCGGTGGTTCCGCCGCGCTATGTGGCCACCTGGCAGCCGGGCGACGGGGTCCGCAACGGCCCGGCCATCGCCGCGTACGCCAGGAAGCTGGCCGATCGCGTCGCCGCCATCCGCGAGTCGGGGGCCTTCCCGATCGTCCTCGGCGGCGACTGCTCGATCCTGCTGGGCCCGGCCCTCGCGCTGCGCGAGAGGGGACGCTACGGCCTGGCGTACCTGGACGCTCATGCCGACTTCCGCAACCTGGGCAATTCCCCGTACGTGAGCTCGGCGGGTGGAGAGAGCCTCGCCCTGGTGACCGGCCGTGGAGACGACTACCTGACGGACATCGGCGGTCTGCGCCCGTACGTGGCCGACGAGGACGTGATCGTGCTCGGCGTCCGCGACGAGGAGGACCTGCGGGACGTCAAAGAGTCCGGTCTCGCGTACGTGCCCGCCGCCGACCTCGGACCCGGCACCCTCGACGTCGCCAGGAAGGTGCTGGTCCGCGACGACCTCGACGGCTTCTGGATCCACGTCGACGCCGACGTGCTCGATTCCGCGATACTGCCCGCGGTCGACTCCCCCACGCCCGGCGGGCCCGACTCGGACGGCCTGGCGGGGCTGCTTCGTGGCCTGCTCAGCCTCCCGGGAGCCGCCGGACTGGAGCTCACCATCTTCGACCCCGACCTCGACCAGGACGGCAGCCAGGCCGCCCTCCTCGTGGACGTCCTAGCGACGGCGCTCGCCACCGACCAGTGAGGCTTACCCCTCAGGCGAGGGTGTCCCGACTGATGGGACGACGGGCCGTACTCCCTTGACGATGCCTGATCCACCTCGGAGGATTATGTACAGATTGTGGACTAAAGCAGTCAGGGAGCCGAAGTGACCAAGCCGCTCAGCGTGCAGCTCTACTCCGTAAGGGATCAACTGGCCGCCGACCGTAACGACGTGCTGCGCCGGATAGCCGGAATCGGTTACGGGGCCGTCGAGCCCTTCGACCCGACCGGCGATCCCAAGGGCTTCCGGCAGGTGGCCGACGATCTCGGACTGACCGTTTCGAGCACGCACGCCTACGCGCTGCTCAGCAAGGAGCCGGCCGAGGTCTTCGACGCCATCGCCACCGTGGGCACCGACTTGGTGATCATCCCGGGTGGCATCGCGCACGAGGAGTTCACCACGCGCGACGGCCTGTCCAGGACCGCCGACCTGCTGAACGGCCTGGCCGAGCAGGCGGCCGCGTACGACATGCGGATCGGCTACCACAACCACTGGTGGGAGATCGAGCCGCGGATCGACGGCCGCCACGCCCTGGAGGCCCTCGCCGACCTGCTGGCTCCGGAGGTGTTCCTGGAGATCGACACCTACTGGGCCGCCGTGGGCGGCGCCGACGTGCCCGCCCTGCTGCGCGGTCTTTCCTCCCGGATCCTGGCACTGCACGTCAAGGACGGCCCGGGCGTCAAGGAGGAGCCGCACGTGGCCGTGGGGCAGGGCGTCATGCCGGTGCCGGAGATCCTCGCGGCCAGCCCGGACACCTGGCGGATCGTGGAGCTCGACAGCTGCGCGGGCGACATCTTCGAGGCGCTCGCCGGCAGCCACGACTACCTCACCGAGCTGAGCGCTTCATGAGCTCCGGACCCGTAGGCGTCGCCATCGTCGGCGCCGGTGTGATCAGCGGCACCTATCTCCGTCAGCTGTCCTCCTTCCCCGACGTTCGCGTGCTCGGGATCGCCGACCTCGACACGGCCAGGGCCGCCACCGCCGCGCGCGAGCACCAAGTGCCGGTCTCCGGCACCGTCGAGACCGTACTGGCGCTGCCGGAGGTGGAGATCGTCGTCAACCTGACGATCCCGGCCGCGCACGCCGCCGTGGCGCTCGCGGCGCTGCGCGCGGGCAAGCACGTGTACAGCGAGAAGCCGCTGGCCCTGGACATGGACGAGGCGGCCAAGGTCACCGCGGAGGCGGCGAACCTCGACCTGCTCGTCGGCAACGCCCCCGACACCTTCCTCGGCGCGGGGCTCCAGTCGGCGGCCAAGGCGCTCGCTTCCGGCCTCATCGGCACCCCGGTGGGCGTCACGGCCGCCTTCCAGAGCCTCGGCCCCGAGTCATGGCACCCCAATCCCGAGTTCCTGTACCAGCGTGGCGCCGGTCCCCTGTTCGACCTGGGCCCCTACTACCTGACCGCTCTCGTCGCCCTGCTCGGCCCGGCGGCCCGCGTCACGGCCAGCACCCGGCGGGCCCGCGACCACCGGGTGATCGGCTCGGGGCCGAAGGCGGGCACGGCGTTCGCGGTGGAGGTTCCCACGCACGTCAACGCGCTGATCGACTTCGTGGGCAGCGCCAGCGCGACCGCGACGTTCAGCTTCGATTCAGCCATCCGCCGGCAGACGATCGAGATCATCGGCACCGAGGGGGCGCTGTCGCTGCCCGACCCGAATAACTTCGACGGGCAGCTGCTGGCCCGCGGTCCGCATGACGCCGAGTGGCGGGAACTGCCCGTCACGGGTACGACGGCCGGACGCGGCCTGGGCGTCCTGGACATGGCCAGGTCGTTGCGTACCGGGACCCCGCACCGGGCTTCGGGCGCGCTCGCCCAGCACGTACTGGAGATCATGACCGCCATCGGCGAGGCCGGAGAGGACGGCGAGGCGCGCCGCCTGCACACCACGTCACCCACCCCGCCGCCACTGCCCGACGGCTGGGACCCGCACGCCGCCACGCTGACGTAGACGTGGCAGACCGGCCCGTTCACGCTTGGTCAGCCGAGCGTGAGCGGGTCGGCCTTAAAGGGGAGATCGGTTGCGTGACTCTCGTGGCGGAGTGTCGAATGGGATCGGCACGTGGGCGCGACGTCGACGAACCCCCCGGGAGTGGCTATGAGGCCGTTGGCCATCGCATTGATCGCGATCCTGCTGGCCACGGGCTGTTCGACGCCGAGGCGGGACAAGATCACGGTCGCGTGCGGCGCGAGCGAGCGATGGTGCGCGATGATGGTCAAGAGGTTCTCCGACTCCACCGGCGTGGAGGCCGAATTCGTCCGGCTGTCGAGTGGTGAGGCGCTGGAGCGGATCAAGGCGGCCAGGGCGCGGCAGGAGTTCGACGTCTGGCATGGTGGTCCGGCCGACTCCTACGTGGCCGCCAAGAGTCAGGGGCTGCTGGCGCCGTATAAATCCGACAAAGCCGGTGAAATCCGGCGCGGGTGGACTGACCCGGAGTATGCCTGGAGCGGGATCTACGCCGGCGTGCTGGCCTTCTGCAACAACACCAAGGAGCTGGCCAAGCGCGGCATGCAGCCGATCCACTCCTGGCGGGAGCTGCTGGACGAGCGACTGCGCGGCAGCGTCGCCATCGCCCACCCGGCCACCTCCGGAACCGCCTACACAGCCCTGTGGACACAGGTGGAGCTCAACGGCCGCGACCAGGACAAGGCACTCGACTACATGCGCGGCCTTCACCCGAACGTGCTGAGATACAACTCCTCCGGCAGCGCGGCCGCCTTGCAGGCCGCCAAGGAGGAGGCGGCGGTCGGCGTCGTCTTCTCCCACGACTGCGTCGCCGCCCAGGAGCAGGGCTATCCGAACCTGCAAGTGACCTTCCCGCAGGAGGGCACGGGTTACGAGCTCGGCGGCCTGGCCGTACTGGCCGGGGCCCACAACCCCGACAGCGCACGCAAGTACGTCGACTGGGCGCTGAGCGGAGAATCCCAGCGGCTGGGGCCGCTGGTGAACTTCTACGCCCTACCTACCAACACCACGGTGCCGGCGCACTCCAAGGCGGCCGACCCGGCGACGGTCAAGCTGGTCTCCTACGACGTGGCGGTCGCCGGCCGCGCCAAACAGACACTCGTCGACAGGTTCAGCGCGGAGATCGCCCGGCCGCCCGTCTAGGTCTCTTCCCGAGGCGTCCCTTCCCTTTCAGCCTCGCGAGACGGCCGCCCCTGCGCCCGGGGACGAAGTCCTCGATCCAGGTGCCGTTGATCCCGGATCGATTTCATCGCGCTGACATCGGTGGAGGGCGACGCCTGCCCGATGAAAGCGATAAGTCAGCGCGCTCTGTCATCGTCCTCAACATAGCCACGAGGAGGACCCATATGCGGCGGATCCTGCCGATAGTGACTTTGCTGATCCTGGCGCTGGTCCCGGCGCCGAACGCGGTGGCCACCAAGGGCGCGCGGTCCGGGCTGCAGTGCGCCCCGTACTTCATCATCGGGCTGCGCGGCTCCGCGCAGGCCATGAGCGATCCGCTGGGCATGTCCGGGGTGACGGGGGTGTACGCCCAGGAAGCGCTGACCGTCCTGCCGGCGGACCAGACCAAGACGTACTCCCTGCCCTATCCCGCGGGCGACGTCAGCCTGAAGGCGTTCCCGCCGTCGCTGATCGACGGGAAGTGGATCCTGACGATCGCCGTACGCCGGTTGGTACGCATGTGCCCGGGGATGAACATCGGCCTGATCGGATTCTCGCAGGGCGCGATGGTGATCAACCAGGCGCTCCCCATGCTGGACGCCGAGGAGCGCAAGGCCATCCGGGCAGTGCTGATGATCTCCGACCCCCAGAGCGGCGGGGACACCTCCTACGACGCGACCGTCGGGGCCGACAACGGCCTGCCCAACGCGCGCGTGGGCGGCGGCATCCTGGGCAAGAAGGTCCTGCCCGCCGACATCCAGGACAGGACCACCGACTTCTGCATCGTCGGCGATCCGATCTGCGACGCGCCCGAGGAGAAGACCCTCGACTGGGCCCTCACGGCGGGTCTGTTCCTGTGGCAGATCCACACCCAGGACTATCCGGTCTGCTGCCAGGAACTGCTCGTCTACAGGGCGATGGCGGTCGCCTTCGCCAGGCGGCTGCTCCAGTCGCCCTCGTCCCCACCCGTGCTCAAGCCGATGCCGCCGTTGCCCGAGGGATTCTGCCCGTCGCTGCAGTCCGGCGTACGTCAGGCGGGCACTCCCACAGCCCTGGCCGGCTGCGACGGCAGGCCCGCTCCCGACGTCAAGGAGGCCCAGGCGTGAACCACCTCACGCGCCGCTATGTCCTGCGCGCCGCCGGTGTGACGATCCTGGCGGGGGTGACCGGGGCCGCGACTCCCCCGAAACAGACGCTGACCGGCCAGGAGATCGAGATGGTCCTCCAGGTCGCGCGATTAGGCGCGGTCTATCCCGTGCCGTTCCCCGACGAGCACGGGGTGTCGCAGGCCACCGCCGAGCGCTTGCGGGTCCGCCTGCCGGAGCTCGCCCCCGCACGCTTCCAGCTCGTCCGCGACGCGGTACGCGACCTCGCGGCGGCCGGTCTGACCGGCGCCTCCCGCGACCGGCTGCTCGACGGCCTGGCCCGTAAGGCCGCCGACAACGGCGGCGACGCGCTGACGGCGCTGACAGCGCTGGCCGTGGCGACGGTGTCCACGGACTTCAGCCCCAATGACGACACCGCGGCCGTGTTCTGGCTCGGTGGGCTGCGACAACGCCATCTCCGGCTGAAGGGGGACCGACGTTCATGAGACTTCTTCCTGAGCACGAGGAGGCGCTGAAGCGCGGGAAGGAGGCCGTGCTCGGGGCGTTCGCCGCCGTCCCCGGCACCACCGCGTTCGGCTACGGGTTCCGGCGGCGCGGTGGCGAGCTGACCGACGAGCCCGTGGTCGTCGCGTCGGTGGCCAAAAAGCGCCCGCAGGGGTACGTGGCGCGCAGCCGCCTGCTGCCCAGGACGGTCGAGGTGGACGGCCGCAAATGGGGCGTCGACGTCATCCAGGCCGGCCCGTACACGTTCGGCCGGGAGGGCGGCCGCCAGGGCGGCCGCGAGGGCGGCCGGCGGAGCCCGGCGGCCCAGAACGCCACGCTGCGGAAAACCGCGAACCAGGGCGTCGGAATCGGCAACGAGCGGACAGATGACTGGGGCACGTTCGGCTGCCTCGTTCGCGATCTGTCCAACGGCGGGGCCCCGTCCATCCTGACCGCCGGGCACGCGGTCGGATCGACGCACGGCGCCGTGCCGGGCGATGTCATCGTGCAGGGGACCTGGGCGGGTGGGACCGGCCCTGCCATCGGCGAGCTGACCCGGTTCACCAGGCTGCGCAAGGACGGCCGCAACCTGGTCGACGCGGCGGTCGTCAAGATCACCGACATGGACAACTTCGACGAGTTCACCACCAGCGAGAACAAGGAGATGCCACGTATAGGCGTCCGCCATCCGCTGATCGGCATGCTCGTCGGCATGGCCTCCGACTACTCGGGGCTGTGCACCCGGATCGGGCCCATCCTGGCCGAGATGAACGTCCGGCCGTACCAGGACCTGGGCGACCCCGACTTCCCCGTCACCTGCGACGTGATCGACTTCGACATGAAGGTGGACAAGGCAGGCGCCGGTAGCTGGTACACCTCCAGCATCGTCGTCGGCATCGGCGTGACCCCGGTGGACCTCGGTTTCTTCACGAACCACGACTTCTACATGTTCGACGACATGGTGCAGGTCGACACCGGGTTCTGCCTGCACGACGGCGACGCCGGCGCGGCCGTGTGCCTGGGCGGTGACGGCAGGACCCGGATCGACTGGACCCAGGTGAACTGCTCGTTCCTGGAAGGGGCCGGCGAGATGTACGACCTGCCGCTGGTGGGGGACGAGAAACTCGCCGACCGGTTCCGCGACGACTTCCTGCTGCGCAGCCGGGTGGGCCGGATGCTGGTCCGCCTGTTCTACGTCAACTTCCAGGCGCTCGTCGACCGCGTGAAGGGCAGAGAGGCCAGTGCCCTGGAGAAGGACTACGCCAAGCATCTGTACGAAACGTACCGATCGGTCCTGGAGACCGTCCTGACCACACCCGACACCCCTGACCGGGTGATCACCGCACAGCACGTGAGCGACGCCGCCAAGGTGGTGGACGGTCTGCGCCCGCGGCTCTCGGCCCAGGAATACACCGCCGCCAAGCAGATCCACGCGCTCTTCGCCCAGACCGTGGGCATGAACCGGCAGCAGCTCCTCACGATGATGAACGGCGACGACCTCTACCAGAAGATGCACACCATCCTCAGCCGGGTGCCGACCGTCCAGTACCTCGGCCCGGTCGGGGCGGATGCCTGAGACCACGGCCGTCACGGCCTACTCGGCCCGGGTCCAGGACAGGCTGCGCGGGCTGATGGCCGGGCTCCCCCGGCCGGCCCGCGACCTGGTGACCGGCTTCGTCGACCGGCCCGGCAAGCGCCTGCGCTCGAGGCTGCTCGGCGCCGCCGCGCGGTGCGGCCCGCACGACCCGGAGCGGGTCGTGCGGCTCGGCGCCGTGGTGGAGCTGCTGCACCTGGCCTCGCTGGTGCACGACGACGTGATCGACCGGGCGCCGACCCGCCGCGGCGCCCCGACCGCGCACCTGGTCGCGGGGCCGGAACCGGCGGTGCTGGCCGGACTCTCCTGCCTGGCCCTGGCCGGTACGGAGGCCGCCGACCTGGGCACCGGCCCGAACCGGCTGATCAGCGCGGCCGTCGCCCAGCTGGCCCGGGGCGAGCTGCTGGACGTGGAACGCGCCTTCGACACCACGTACACGCTCGCGGACTACGACGAGCTCGTCGAGCGCAAGACCGGCGCGTTGTTCCGGCTGTGCTGCGTGCTCGGCGCGGCGGAGGCGCGGCTGGGATCGGCGCGGTCCGAGGCGCTGGCCGCCTTCGGTCTCCATCTGGGGGTGGCCTTCCAGATCCTGGACGACTGCCTCGACCTGGCCGGACCGAGCACCGATTCCGGCAAACCTGCCGGAACCGATCATCTGCTCGGCCTGTTCGGCGCCCCGACGCTGTGCGCGCTGCGTGACGCGCCGTCGGGCGAACTGGCCGCGCTCCTGCTCGACCCGGCGCTCACCGCGGCGGACCTGCCGCGCGTACGTACGCTCGTCATCGCCTACGGCGGCATCAGCGCCGCCCACGATCTGGCGCGCGCCGCCCACGACGAGGCGCTCGCCGCCCTCGGCGACGGCGGCGCGGGCCGCCAGGCACTGCTCCAGGTCGCCACTTCGCTGTGGCGGGAGACCCCGTGCTGACCCGCCGCACGGACGTGCTGGTGGTCGGGGCGGGACCGGCGGGCGGCGCGACGGCCGCGGCGCTGGCCCGGCACGGGCTGCGCACCCTGCTGGTGGACGGCGGCGAACCGGGGGCGACCCACGACGTCGCGCTCAGCGCCTCCGCCATGGACGCCCTGCGCGCCCTCGGAGTCGCGGCCTTCGACGGAGCATGGCCGGTGGACGGGGTGGATGTCCGGTTCGGCGACGGTCCGGCCCGTCCGCTCCCCGGCGTGGGCGCCGCCGTCTGCGATCGTGAGTGGCTGCGTACGCGGTTGCGCGAGCTCGCCACCGATCTCGGCGCGGCCATGCTGCCGGGGCGGATGACCGACTGCGAGCCGCACCCCGACGGGCACCGGGCGGTGATCGCCACAGGCGGTGGCCAGGTGGCGGTCCTGGCCCGGCATGTCGTCCTCGGGACGGGCTCGCTGCCCGGCAGACGGCCGCACGGCGAGGGCATGGCCGTCGTCCAGCGGTTCGCGCTGCCGGAGCGGGGCTCCCGGCTGCTGCTCCATCTGGTGCCCCCCTCCCCCGCCGATCCGCACGACCGCCCGGCCGGGATCTGGATCATGCCCGCGGGACCAGGGACGTGCGCCGTCGGCGCCGTCCGCGTCGGAGACCGGCAAGAGAGCGCGGCCGATCTGCTGGCCTCGGCGATCGAGCGGCTCGCCGGGGCCGACCCCGTGTTCGCGACGGCCCGGCCCCTCGGTGAGCTCGTGTCCGGGCCGGTCAGCACCGGGTTCGCCCCCGCGCTCGCCGGGCACGAGGGCCGGTTGCTGGTCGGGGACGCCGCCGGGCTGGTCAACCCGTTCACCGGCGAAGGGCTCGGCTACGCGGTGCAGAGCGCGCTGCTAGCGGCCGACGCGATCGCCGCGCATCCAGACGATCCCGGCGCCGCGCGCGAGGCGTACGCACGGCGGCTGGCCCGTGCGTACGTCGGCCACTTCGAGACCGCCCGCCACGCGGCCCGCCGCTACCATCTGGCCTGGCGCGTCCTGGCCGCCACCGCGCACAGCGACCAGCCGATCTTCGCGCTGGCCCGGCGGGGCATGCTGTCGGCCGGGGAAGCGGCCGAGCCGGTCGAGCTGAACCCGGACGACCGCCTGTACCTGAGCCCGTTCCTGGCCGCCTGCGCCGAGACGGCCGTGTCCGCGGTGCGCGAGGAGTGGCCCTTCATCGCGCGACTGCTCACCGCAGGGGCGGGGCTTCGCCCGGCGTCGCTGCTGCTGGCCGGGGTTGTCGCGGCCGGAGCGCATCCCCAGGCCGAGCTGGCGGGGGCCGGCGCGGCGATGGACCTGGCCGCGCTCGGCGCCCTGTCCCTGATCGGCGCGCCGGAAGCGGGTGTGCCGGTGCGGGGGCAGGCGCGCGGGGTCGACTGGGAGTCCGCCGTCACCGTGCTGGCCTGCGACTTCCTGCTGTCGCAGGCGGCACGCCTGGTCGCGGAGTCGGCTCCGGAGGCGTCCTGGGCGTTCGCGGACTGGCTGGCCGAGCTCACCAGGATCAGGGCCGAGAGGATCGCCGACCCGGGCACGACCGACGCCGGCGACCTGTTCGCCGCGCTCTTCGAGTTCCCCATACGGATCGGGGCGCAGCTCGGCGGCGCCGGCACGGCGGTCATGGAGGCGCTCAGGGAGTTCGGCGGGCACTGCGGACGGGCGTTCCTGCTGGCCGAGGACGTTCTCGCGCTACGCGGGGGGCCGACCCGCCTGGCCACCACCACCCGGGCGATGCTCGCGGCGCGGACCTCGACGCTCCCCCAGCTCCTGGGCATGCCCGGCCTCACCGGCACGGACAACCCGCACGTGCGGGCGGCCGCGCTGGCCGTGGCGTCCCGTGCCTGCCGCGGCGAGATCGACCTCGCCCTGCGTGCCGCCGGCCGCGTCCCGGTCGCGCGCGCGGCGCGCATCCTGCGCGCGCACGTTCTGACGATCAGAGCCTCGATCGATGCCCCGTCCGCGGAAGTCACCGAAAGGATCACCCCCGATGAGACGTGCGACTGTCCTTAAGGTGGCGATGGCGGCGGTGCTGACCGTTCCGCCCTACGTCGCCGTACCACCGCCCGACCCCTCGGCCCTGGCCGCCTCCGCCGCCGACCGCCTCGTCGCCGACCGGCCAGAGCTGATCCACCGCTCCGGCCAGGACGTTCTCGTGCGGGGCCGCGTGGTGTCCGGGGCTCACGGGCTGCGCTATGTCCCGTACGAGCGTACGTACGCGGGCCTGCCCGTACGCGGCGGGGACTTCGTCGTGGTCACCGACGCGGACGGACGCGTGCTCAGCACCTCCATCAACCAGGAGCAGGCCTTGTCGGTGGAGACCCGGCCGGAGGTGTCCGCGCAGGACGCGGGGACGGCGGCCCGCCGCGAGGTCGGCACGGGAACCGACATGACGCCGCCCACGCTGACGGTCCTGGCCCGGGGCGGCGGCGTGCTGGCGTACGAAACGGTGATCACCGGCGTCAAGGGCACGCGCCCGAGCCGGCTGCACGTCTTCGTCGACGCCCGCACCGGCAAGGTGATCGACTCCTGGGACGAGGTGGCCGACGGCGTGGGGAGCAGCTACTACCACGGCCGGATCCCCTTCGACACCACCCGATCGTCCACCCTGTACGGGATGTCCGACCCCGTACGGTCGGGAGTGCGCTGCGGCGGCCTGGACGGCCGCACTTACACCGATCCCGACGACGACTGGGGCAACGGCACCGGCACCGACCTGGTCACCGCCTGCGTGGACGCCATGCACGCGGCGCAAGGGGGCTGGGACATGCTGGATCGGTGGCTGAGCAAGCCCGGCGGGTTCGACGGCTACGGCCGCAGCTTCCCGATGCGCGTCGGGTACGACGACGCGAACGCGTACTACGACACGTTCAAAACGGTTTTCGGCCACAACCTCAGCCGGACCCGGCAGGCGACGTCGACCGACGTCGTCATGCACGAGCTCGGGCACGCCATTTTCGACTTCACGCCCGGCGGCGCGCAGGGCACGCGCGAGAAGGGCGGCCTCAACGAGTCGACCGGCGACATCTTCGGGACGGTGACCGAGTGGTACCTGAACGAGCAGGCCGACCCGCCGGACTACCTGATAGGCGAGCAGGTCGACCTGGTCGGCACGGGGCCCATCCGGAACATGTACGACCCGTCAAAGGTCGGCGACCCCAAGTGCTTCAGCGAGGCCGTGCGCGACATGGAGGTGCACGCCGCCGCCGGCGTGCAGAACCACTGGTTCTACCTGCTGGCCGAGGGGTCCGCCCCCGTCGACGCCGCCCGGCCGGGCAGCCCCACCTGCAACGGTTCGGTCGTGCATGGCATCGGCGTCCGCCAGGCGGCCATGGTCTATATGGAGACCCTCAACCGCAAGGTGTACGAATGGAGCCACGAGGAGGCCCGCCGCGCCTCGATGGAGGCGGGGCTGCAGCTGTTCGGCTGTGAGGGACTGCGCGCCGTACGCGACGCGTGGAACGCCGTCAGCGTCCCCGCTCACCCCAACGAGCCCAATTGCTGATAGACGCAGGTTCTTTGAAGTTTTTGAAACCGGGTGTCTGCGGCCCTTAGGCTCAGCCGAATGCACAGGGGTTTAAGGCGGAGCACTTGATCCACTTCAGCGTCCTGGGCCCGCTGCGGGTGAGGAGCGCCGCGGCGGAGATCTCGTTGTCCGGGCCCAAGCAGCGCATCGCGCTCGCGACGTTGCTGCTGCACGCCAACGAGCGCGTCTCCGCCGACCGGCTGATCGCCCGGATGTGGGACGGCGACGAGTCGTCGAACGCGCGCGCGGCCCTGCAGACGCATCTGACCCGCCTGCGTCGTGCCCTGGGCGATCCGGGCCTCATCCAGACCTTCGACGGCGGTTACACCATCAGCGTCACCGCCGACAGCCTCGACCTGCTGCGGTACCGGGAGATCATCAGACGCTCCCAGAGGAGCGGGCCGGCCGAGGAACTGGCCGCGCTGACCGAAGCGATGGCGCTGTGCGGCGAGCCGCTGCTGGCCAACGTCCCCTCGGAGACGCTCCATCGCGAGGAGGTCTCCCTGGTCGTCGAGGAGCAGGTGCGCACCCTGGAACGATGGTCGGAGCTGCACCTCGAATGGGGCAGGCCGGAGCAGGGGATCGCCGTGCTGCGCTCGGCCATCGCCAGGCATCCCTACAGGGAGCGCCTGTGGGCCAACCTGATCCTCGCGCTGCACCGCTCGGGGCGGCAGGCGGAGGCCATGGAGACCTACCAGAGCGTCACCCACCGGCTCCTCGAGGACCTGGGCGTCGGCCCCGGGGAGCCGCTGCGCCGGGCCCACCGTTCGATCCTGGTCGCCGACGAGTACGAGGTGGCCGACGCGCCGATGACGCCGCAGCAGCTGCCGTCCGGCATCGCGCACTTCACCGGGCGCCTGGCCGAGCTGGCCCGGCTGGACCGGCTGGTGGCCGACCTGCCGGGGCGCAGCGAGATCGTGGTGATCGGCGGCCCGGGCGGCGCGGGCAAGTCCGCGCTGGCGGTCCACTGGGCGCATCAGGTGATCGACCGCTTCCCCGGCGGGCAGCTGTACCTGAACCTGCGCGGGTTCGGCCCCGGCGGGCCCATGGACCCGAAGGTGGCGATCGAGACGCTGCTGCGCGCGATGGGCGTGTCCGCCACGAGCCTGTCGGCCGACCTGGACGCGCGCGCGGCGATGCTGCGCAGCACGCTGGCGGGCCGGCGCATGCTGCTGCTCCTGGACAACGCCCGTGACAGCGCGCAGGTACGTCCTCTGCTCCCGGGGGCCAACTCGCTGGTGCTGGTGACCAGCCGCAACCAGCTGCGCGGGCTGGCCGCCAGGGACGGCGCCCGCCGGCTCAGCCTCGACCCGCTCACCCCGCCCGAATCCCTCGAACTGTTGGAGAAGGTGATCGGCGCACGGCAGGTCGCCGACGAGCGCGACGCGGCCGTACGCCTGGTGAAGCTGTGCGACGGCCTGCCGCTGGCGCTGTCGGTCATCGCCGAGCGGGCCCACCGCGGCGGCGGCCTGGCCAGGATCGTCAGCGCGCTGGAGGACGAGAAGGCCAGGCTGGAGCAGTTCGGGATCGGCGAGGACGACCCCATGGCCGACCTCAACACCGCGCTGCTGTGGTCGTACCGGGCGCTGACGGCACCGGTGGCCAGGATGTTCCGCCTGCTCGGCCTGCACCCGGCCGGAGATCTCTCGCTGGAGGCGGCGGCCGCGCTGGCCGGCGTGGCGCCACAGGAGGCCGGCGCGCTGCTCGACCATCTCGTCGCGGCCCACCTCGTCAAGCAGGTCCAGCCGGACCGCTTCGAGCTGCACGACCTGGTGCACCTGTACGCCACCGGCCGGGCCGTGGAGGAGGAGACGGCCGGTGAGCGCGACGCCGCGGTGGACCGGCTGCTGGACTGGTACCTCTACACCGTCGTGGAGGCCGACAGGCAGATGCTGCCGCACCGCGTACGGGACTTCGTCGAGCCCCACACCAGCCAGATCTCGCCACTGACGTTCGACGATCACCGGCAGGCGCGCAACTGGCTGGAGCGGGAGTACCACTGCCTGCGCTCGGTCATCGCCTGGGCGGCGGCCAACGGCCGGGCCGGGCACGCGTGGCGTATCTCGATCGGCATGACCACCTTCTTCGACCGGTACATCCCCTGGCACGACGGCCTGGAGTTCACCCGGTCGGCGCTGCGGGCGGCCGAGATCGCCGCGGAGCCCGCCGGGCAGGGCTTCACGCTCAACTCCCTCGGCTGCGTCCACTTCGACATGGGTGAGCATGAAATCGCCCTGTCCCGCTTCAAGCAGTCGCTGTCCCGCTTCCGGCAGGCCGGACATGCCAGGGGCGAGGCGATGCTGCTGGGCAACCTCGGCCTGGTCCACGGCGAGCTCGGCGACACCGCAGAGGGCAGGCGCTGCCTGGAACGCGCACTGACGCTGTACGAAAGCCTCGGCGGCCAGTACGGGATCGCCCACCTTCTCGACAATCTGGGCATCGTCAGCCATCTGGCGGGCGACCATGAGCTCGCGGTCGAGTACTACCGCCGGGCCCTCACGGCCACCGCCTCCAACGGCAACACCGATGTGCGCGGCGACATCTGGCGCAACCTCGGGCGCGCGTACGTGGCCCTACGGGACTGGCGCAGGGCGCTGCGCTGCTTCCGCGAGGCGGTGGCCCTGTACGAGGGCAAGGGCAACCGCCGCTGGCTGGCCATGTGCCTGATCGACCTGGGCCGGGCCCTGGCCGACGCCGGGCGCCGCGAACCGGCCAGAGGCGTCCTGCTGTCGGCGCTGGCCGAGCTGAAGGCCATGGACGACCCGCGCGTGGGCGAGGTCGCGACGATCCTGGAGACTCTCTAGTGCCGTGAACCGCGGGCTGATGCCGGAAACCCGCCAACCCGACCCGCCCGCTTCAGGACACTCCTAGGAGCAGCCCTCGAACTGCGGGACCGAGACCACCGACAGGTCGATGCCCGACTTGCCGAACCATTTGTCCAGCAGCATGTTCGCCGTGCCGTCCTGGTACATCTCGGTGATGGCCCGGTTGAGCTCCTCGCAGCCGTCCACATCACCCTTACGAATGCCGATCGCCGTCCGTTGCTCGTTGAAGGTCGCACCGACCAGGTGCAGATCGACGCCCGGCTTGGTGAGCAGCCCCGCCAGGATCTGGCTGTTGGTGGAGATGGCGTCGATCCTGCCGTCCTTGATCATCTGCAGGCATACGTTGTAGTCGGGCGCGGGGACGGCGATCGCCTTGACCCGGCGCTCGTCGATGATCCGCTGGGCGATGTTCGTACCACGCACCCAGCAGATCTTGCGGCCCGCCAGGTCGCGGACGTCGCGGATGACGTCCTTGTCGGCCGGCCGCACCGCGATGTCCTGGAAGTCGACGTGGTAGGGCCCGGCGAAGTCGATCACCTTCTTCCGCTCCGGGGTGACCGACATGTGGGCGAAGACCAGGTCAGCCCGCCCTTGTGTGAGCACGGTGAGCTGGTCTCCGGCGGTGATCTCCAGCCAGCGGATCTGCTTGTGCAGCCGGGAGATGAGATATTTCGCCACGTCGATGTTAAAGCCGTAGTACACGCCGCCCTGCCCCTTGAAACTGATCAGCGGGACGTCGGAGCGGATGGCGACGATCAACTTGTCCTTGTCCACGATGGATTCCGGCCGCGCAGCGCCGCAGGCGGTGAGCAGCAGCGTCAGGCAGATCAGCAGCTTTCTCACCGGTACTCCCTGAGCCGTGGCCAGATCCCGACCAGGATGAGCAGGGCGCCGGCGGCCAGCCCGGCGGGGATCAGCCGCCACAGCGTCTCCAGGGCTCCATCGCCGCTGTCGATGGCGCGCTCGAAGTCGGACTCGTGCCGCCGGACCAGCTCCTCCAGCATCTTGTCGTAGCTTTCGTAGGTCTGGGTGAGCTCGCCGTCCCAGTACTTGATCGCCGCTTCGGCCGTCATGGTCCGCATCCGCGCGTCCGCCTGCTGGAACTTCTGGTACACGGCGAAGAGGCGTTCCCGGTCCTGGCCCGTCAAGCTGCCGAGCAAGCCCTGGAAGTCGGCCCGCAACTTGCTCTGGTAGTCGGGCAGGCTGGTGGAGTCGACAGCCGCGATCGTCTGTGACTTGTCCAGGAAGCTGTGTTCGTAGGTGTCCTTGCGGAAGCGGTCGAGCAGGTAGCGATTCTGGTCTCCGTGCATGCTGTTGCTGATAGCCCGCGCCCTGGTCAAGGTGAGCACCGCGTCGAAACCGCCGCGCTTGGCCTCGTCCAGCGCCTGGCCCTGCCGGTTGAGCAGGACCGTGCCCGTCACCAGACCGGCCACGGTGAGCACGGTGGCGACCACCAGGGCCGGCGCGAAGACCCGGCGGAACCTGCGGGTCAGGTACATCTGCAGACCCACCAGGCAGGCCAGCGCGAGCAGCCCGGTGACGATGACGGCGAAGCGGGCCAACGAGGTGGCCGAGCGCTCGGCCACATGCGCGCGCCGGACGATCGTCCCGGTTTCCAGGGTCAGGTTGTAGGCCTGGGGAAGCAGTTCGCGATGCATGAGGTCGGTGGCCTTCTGATAGGCCTGGACCACATTGTCAGGCGGCTGTCCCGCGGTGTGCTTGGACTGCACGTCCAGCAGCCGGGCCTGGGTCGCCAGCCGTTCGTAGCGGCCCAGGCCCTCGATCAGCGACTCGACCGTGCGTTGCTCGGCGGGATTGTCCAGGGCCAGCCGGTACGCCTTGAGCAGGCTCTCGGAGATCTCCAGCCGACGCTGGTCATAGTTGGTCAGATCGGCCTGCTGCTGGGGGCCATACTCGCTGCCCAGCAGCAGGGTCTCGGCCACCAGCGCGTCCATCTCCGACATCTGCCGATACAGGCCCGTGGTGGCGAGGACCTGCGGCCCGGCGTCATGTCCGATGGTGCGTAAGCCGGAGCCCGTGCTCGCCGCTCCGGCCAGGATCGCGGCCAGCAGGAGCGCCAGCGTCAGGAGGGACAGCCCGGCCAGCGTACGCACCCGCCCGGAGACCGACTTCTCGCGCCTGATCGAAGGCGTCGCCGTCACTGTCATGGGCCGCTCCGAAGGGAGACGCCGGGATCGTTGGTGTACACCGCGCCCCCCGAGATCGACTCGTGCTCAGAAATTCGAGCATGGCCGCGAAAGTGACAGATCCGCAAGAGGATTCGGTTACCTTCGCTCGGCCGGCAGGCCCGTGCCGGGATCGTGGCTGGCGGCCGCCGGAAGCTAACGTGCCCATACCCGCTCTATGACGTCAGGAGCCACATGTCAGACCACACCGCGGCCCGGCGCGTCGTCGTCCTCGGGGGCGGCATTCTCGGCGTGTCCACCGCCGTGCACCTCGTACGCGGCGGCGCCGAGGTCGTCCTGGTCACCGAATCGGAGCTCGCCAGCGGCGCGTCGGGACGTTCGTTGTCCTGGCTCAACTCGGCGGGCATGCGGTCCAGCTCCTACCATCTCCTGCGCCTCCTCGGCATCGACCGCTACCGCACCCTGTTCGCCGCCGACCCTGGCCGGGATTGGCTGCGCTTCGACGGCGCCCTGTGGTGGACCACCCCCGACGGGGCCGAGGCGACTCGCGCACGGCACGCGCACGAGGTCGCGAACGGGTATGAGTCGCACCTCGTCGACGGGCGCGGCTCCGAGTCGCCTCCCATCAGCCGCGCGGACGCCGACGGCGGAGTCCCGGCGGGCGGGGACGTGGGCCAGCGGGTCAGCGGGGTCCGGGTGGGCATGGGTGAGCGGCTCGCGATCCACAATCCTGGCGACGGCTGGGTCTCCCTCCCCCACCTGATCCGCGAGCTCGCGGACGAGCTGGTCCGCCGCGGAGGCCGGCTCGTCACCGGCGCGGGACACTGCTCGGTGATCGTGGAGGACGGCCGGGCACGGGGAGTGCGCGGCGCCGACGGCACGTCGTGGCGTGGCGACGCCGTCGTGACCGCCTGCGGCGCGCAGACCCCGGCGGTGCTCGCGGAACTCGGCGTGGACCTGCCGGACGCGTCCCCGCTGTCCATGCTCGTCATCACCGAGCCGGTCGAGACCGAGGTCGTGACCGTGCTGAACACGCCGCGCGCGGCGATGCGCCCCAACCCCGGATCGACCTTCGCGATCGACCACAGCTGGTACGAGGAGCACATCACCGAGCACGAGGACGGCTCCTGCTCGATCGACGAGAAGTACGTCAAGGAGCTCGTCGCCGAGGCGTCCGCCCTGCTCCAGGGTGATGTCACCCTCCGGGCGGCGTCGTGGCGGCTCGGCCGCAAACCCATACCGGCGGACGGTGAGCCGGTCTTCGGCGAGCTGGAGTCGGTGCCCGGCTGCCATGTGGCGTTCACCCACTCGGGTGCGACGCTGGGGCTCATCGCTGGGGAGCTCACCGCGTACGAGGTGCTCACGGGCACCAGGCATCCGCTCTTGGAGGACTTCCGCCCGGGGCGCTTCTCCCGAACGGGGTGACCCCGGGCGCCCGCGAAACCGCGAAACTAAATGGTCTTGGTGCTGCAATTCGCTACTAATCGTGTATCAAGCGACAGGCGTTCAAATTGCCGGGACATTTGCGCTCAGATCGCGAGAGGAAGAAGTGGTGTCAGTAAACAAGCAACGACCCGACGACCAGCCTGCGTTATCCGACGGCGGCAGACGATTCCCAGCGGACGTCGTCGTCCCAGAGCTCTCTCGCAGAACCTTTCTGGGGAGCAGCCTCGGAGCCATGGCTGTGGCCTCGCTGCCCTGGGCCGGCGCCCCCATCCCGACGTCATGGCACTGGGCCCTCCTCGGCAAGCCCGGCCCTGAGGTGACCTACGGGATCGGTGCGGTGGCGGTCCAGGATAGAAAAGTCTCGACGGCCTCCCGTCCTTTCGTATTCGTGCGAGGGGATGACAGTCATCTGTACATTCTCTGGGAAACCCCCACCGGCAGCTGGGAATGGGTCGACCAAGGGGGAAAGGTCGACCGACCCGTTGGTGTCATCGCCCTCGACGACCACCCGAATGGGAATCGACCCTACGCGTTCGTCGTGCGAGACAGACATCTCTGGGTGCGCTGGTGGAACGGCGTAGATTGGATCTGGTCCGATCAGGGGCAGCCGGCGAGCGTCGACGTTCTCAATGGCCTCGGCGCGGTGACGGTCGCGCTGAAGCCGACGCTAGAGCTCGCCCCCTTCGCCGTCGTAACCGGCAGCGACGGCAATGCGTGGGTGAACTGGTGGAACGTGACATCCTGGCTCTGGCACAACATGGGCTCGCCCGGCGTCGCGATCGGCTCCTCCATGGGAGTTCTCGCCGTCCCGGACGAGAGAACCGGCGAGCAGAGCCTGCAAGTTCATGTGTGGGGCGGCGACGGACAACTGTGGCTCGGTGTCACGGACACGGTGTCCACACGATGGACCGCCCTTGGTAGTCCTCCCTACCCTGCGGTGATCAGTGGCTCGGCCGGTGCGGCGATCATCAAGAGCGGCCCGGGTCAGCCCTCGCGGCCCTGCTGCTTCGTCCTGAGCGGACCAACCGGCGACCTCTGGGCCTGCCAGGACGGCACCTGGCTCGCGATGGGCGCACCACCGAGTGACCACTACGCCAATATCGGTTTGGGGGCGATAAGCGTCCTGGACGTGAACAACGGCTCCCAGTACGCACTGGTCTTCGTGACCGACGGCAACAACTCCGTCTGGGCCTGTCGGTGGGACGGCACCAAGCCGGTCTGGGAAGATCACGGGAATCCGACTGGCCACATCATCGACGCGGGCATCGGCATCACCAACACACAGACCTCGCCTGCGGCAGCTCAGATGCCCCATGCCTTCATGCGAACCTCAGACGGGCTCGTATGCGAGAACTGGCAGCAATAGGGCCCATCAGCGATGGCTGTCTGCCACAGGAGACTGGGGCGCGTCCGCTACGAGGGGATGACGTACGCGTTGGTGCTGGACCGGCCGGTGCCGTTCACGGCGGTGATGTAGAGGAACGGGCGGCGGGGGTCGACGTCCGTGGGGGTGGCGAAGGGGACCCAGGCGGCACCCGCCTCGTCCGGTCCCTGGGCGACGGTCACCGTCTTCATCCCCGCCCCGGCGCGGGCATACTGGACCTTGATCGTCCCGCCCGCGAGGTTGCGGCCGGTGATCGCGATCCCGGCCGCGTTCCTGGTCGCGCCGAGGATGAGCGGCGCGTTCCACGAGGCGTGGAGGTCGTCGCTCAACGACGGGGTCATCCAGTTGAGGCGGCAGGTCAGGAACGGGTCCCAGCCGTAGGAGATCACCTTGGTCACGGCCGCGCCGGCCGCCATGACCTGGGCGTCGAGCCGTTTCTTCGTCGTCCGGCCGCGTAGCGGCAGCGGGTCGGCCCGGCCGCACTCGCCGGTCACCGGGGCGGGCTCGAAGGCCTCCGCGTTCATCCACAGCTCCACCCCCGGCGGCCGGGACCGCGCCGCCGCCTGGAGGTAGTCGTAGGTCGAGCCGTAGTACGCCTGCCGGTTGGTGACGTCGCCCACCATCGGCACCAGCCGACGATCGACCTTGGCGTCCACCTCGTCACGGCCGTACACGGGCACCTTGCCCGTCCCGCGCCCGTCCTGCACGGCGACGATCATGGGCGCGCCGTGCGCGGTGGCGGCGATGGCGAGCAGCCCTGGCCCCACCCGCTCGGGCGGGAAGCCCTTGTCCCTGCGCGCGTCGAAGTAGGGACTGACCAGGATCTTCTTACCCGGCAGCGTGGCGGCCACCACGGCGTGCTGGGCCTGGTACAGGTCGATGGTCGGATCGACGCTGGGCCGCGACTTCACCGCCAGCTCGAACGACTGGTACACCCCGGCGAACGCCGCCGACGCCCCGTACCTGCCCCGATAGTCCGTCACCACCCGCTCGGTGAACGCGGTCACGGCGCCGAGGTGCGTGAGGTCGGGCAGCCACGGCCGCTTGACGTCCTGCGGCGCGGCGGGCAGCCCGGGGAACACCTTCATCCCGTACGCGGCCGCCTCCGTCATCAGGTTGCCCAGCCCGTCGCCGTCGGTGGCGATCAGCACGAGGTCGTACGGGCCGCGTGAGCAGGATCTGCCCAGCAGCAGCCGGTAGTAGACCCGCTCGCCGCTCTCGATCCGCCGGTCCAGGCCCGGACACCGCAGCAGACCGTCGCCGAACAGCTCGTTCGCCGCGTAGCCGTAGACCCGGCGGATGCGCGGAACCGCCTCCCGAGCGGCCCGGTAGCACGTCTTCCCGTTCTCGACGCAGCCGGTGAAGTCGGGGTCGGGACCGCCTTCCTTCAGCAGCCGCCCCGTCCGGTCGACCCGGCTGGGCACCAGACGCGGGCCGAACGTGATGAGCGTGTCGCCGCCGACCCCGTGGATCGCCTCCACGGTTCGCCGCGTGACGCACGGGTCCGAGCGGGGCACCAGCCAGTAACCAGTGATCGCGTACGGCGCGTCGACGCGCGTATCCCGAGCCGGACAGTCCACGTCGACAGGTGTTGTGGCCTCGGCCCGCGTCCCAGGAGCGACGGTGGCCGCCAGCACCACCACGGCCGCGAACCCGCGCAGGATCCACCCGGATACCACATGACCTCCTCGCGCGAGTGTCCGCTCGCGGCCAGAACGGTCGTACCCGTTAGATCACCCGATGCACCTTATCGTGGCCCGGCCGAACCCCCGGGGCGGCGCGACGAACCCGCCGCCCCAGAGGCACGAGACCGCTCAGGCCACCGGGTCGTCCGCCGGATCGCGGTACGGCGTGGTGAAGGTGTGCATCCCCGACCCGACCTCCACCAGCTCCCCGGACGGCAGGTCGACCTCGGCCGTCGTCCCCGACGGCACGGAGACGGTGACCGTGAGGTTGCCGCCCGTCCGGGACCAGGCCACCGCCGCCGGGCCGTACGGCGTCTCGTGCTCGGCGGAGGCGTGGGTGAGGCCGGCGCCGGGTCGCGGCGCGACGCGGATGCGGCGGTAGCCGGGCGCGGCGGGGGCCAGGCCGGCGAGCGTGCCGTGCAGGAAGTCGGCGACCGCGCCCAGCGCGTAGTGGTTGAACGAGGTCATCTCGCCGGGGTTGACCGAGCCGTCGGGCAGCATGCTGTCCCAGCGCTCCCAGATCGTGGTCGCGCCCATGGTCACCGGGTACAGCCACGAGGGGCATTCGCGCTGCGTCAGCAGCCGGTAGGCCGTGTCGTGCTCCCCCGCCGCGGCCAGGGCGGCGCAGACCAGCGGCGTGCCGACGAAGCCGGTGCCGATGCGGTAGTCGTCCTGGTCCACCAGCTCGGCCAGCCGCTTGCCGGCCCGCGCCCGCTGCTCCGGCGTCTCCGCCAGGCCGAGGTGCAGGGACAGCGCGTAGGCGGTCTGGGTGTCGCTGACCAGGCGGCCCGACGGCGAGAGGTATTCGCGGCGGAAGGCCGCCCGGACCTTGGCCGCCAGCTCGCCGTACTTCTTCGCGTCCTCGCCCCGGCCCAGCAGCTCGGCGGTGTCGGCCACGAGTTGCGCGGTCCAGGCGTGGTAGGCGGTGGCGATGAGGTACGGGTCGGTCCTGGCCTTGCCGGGCCGGTCCGGCGGCGCGGCGGGGTCGAGCCAGTCGCCGAACTGGAAGCCCTCATCCCACAGGTGGTCGTCCCCGGCGATGCCGGCGATGTGGTCGACCCAGCCCTTCATGCTGTCGTACTGCGTCTCCAGCACCCCGAGGTCCCCGAAGCGCTCATAGAGCACCCAGGGCACGATGACCGCCGCGTCGCCCCACGCCGCCGCCGGCATGGCGGGGAACTCGAGGCCGACCCACGGGATGTAGTAGGGCACCATGCCCGACTCGTCCTGTTCGGCGGCCAGGTCGGCGAGCCAGGAGCCGAGCGTGCCCGCGCAGTCGTACAGGAAGGCCGCGGTGGGGGCGAAGACCTGGATGTCGCCGGTCCAGCCGAGGCGCTCGTCGCGCTGGGGGCAGTCGGTCGGCAGGTCGACGAAGTTGCCGCGCATGCTCCACACCACGTTGTCGTGCAGACGCTGGAGCTGCGGGTCCGAGCAGGTGAACCAGCCAGTACGGCGCATGTCAGTGTGGCAGACGACGGCCTGGACGCTGTCGGGGCCCAGCTCGCCCGGCCAGTCAATCACCTCGGCGTAGCGGAAGCCGTGCATGGTGAAGCGCGGCTCCCACTCCTCCTCCGCGCCGCCGGCCAGGGTGTACTCATCCTGGGCGGCCGCGTTGCGCAGCGGGCGGCGTGACAGGGCGCCGTTCTCCAGGACCTCGGCGTGCAGGAGGGTGACGGTGTGGCCCGCCGGTCCCTGGACGCGGATGCGCAGGCGGCCGGAGATGTTCTGGCCGAAGTCGAGGATCGTCTCGCCGGCCGGGCCTTCGATGACCTCGACGGGGCGCAGTGTCTCGAAGCGGCGGACCGGCGGGCCGGTGGGGGCGACGAGCAGGCCGCGGTCGTGGTCCACGACATCGGCGGGCAGCCAGGCGCCGTCGTCGAAGCCGGGTGCGGACCAGCCGGCGGGCAGCAGGCGGGCGTCGTACTTCTCGCCGTCGTACAGGCTCGCCGCGAGGACTGGGCCGCGCGCGCAGCGCCAGGAGCCGTCGGTGGTCACGACGTCGGTCGATCCGTCGGTGTAGACGACTTCGAGCTGGGCGATGAGCGCGGTGCGCGAGCCGTACGTCTCGACCCGGCCGTCCTTGAAACCGACGCGGCCGCGGTACCACCCGTCGGCGAGCATCGCGCCGATGGCGTTGTCACCCTCCGACAGCAGCGCGGTGACGTCATGCGTGCGGTAGCGCAGACGGTGGTCGTAGCTCGACCAGCCCGGCGCGAGCACGTCATCGCCGACGACCTGCCCGTTGATCTCCACCTCGTACAGGCCGTGGCCGGTCACGTACAGGCGGGCCCGCTCGACCGGTCCGCGCAGGGCGAAGCCGCGCCTGAGCATGGTCGCGGGCCCGTCCGGCGCGCCGAGCAGTTCGGCGGGCGGCGCCGCCGCCTCCGCGTGCCACTCCTCCGCCTCCAGCAGGCCGGCCTCGACAGAGGTCCACTCGCTCCACTCACTCGCCTCGCCGTCCTGACCGCGGACCCGCACGCGTACGGCCCGGCGTTCCCGCGAGCGCAGGTCATCACCCGGCCACGGGACCAGCACGGAGTCGGAGCGCCCGGTCGTGGAGACCACCTTGCCCTCCGAGTCGCGGATCTCGACGTCGTAGCCGTGCTGTTGCCAGCCTGGACGGTCATTGCGGACCGTCCAGGACAGCCGTGGCCTGGGTTCGCCGATGCCGAGCGGCTCTCGGTGGTGCTCGAAACGCAGGTCGATGGTCATGCGGCTCCTCTGAGCGTCAGCCCTTGATCGCGCCGGCGGTCATCCCCGCCACGATCTTGCGGTTGAAGAAGATGAAAGCGAGCAGTGGCGGGATCGTGATGAGCACGATGTCCATGAACAGCAGGTTCCACTGCGTGCTGTATTGGCTTTGGAAGTTGTACAAGGTGAGCTGGACGGTGGCGTTCTCGTCACCGGGCAGGAAGTAGAGCGGGTTGACGAAGTCGTTGAAGACGGCAACCGAGGTCGTCAGGATGACCGTGATCGTCACCGGCCGGAGCAGCGGGAAGATCACCTTGAAGAACAGCCGGAACCCGGTGCACCCGTCGATCATCGCCGCCTCGTCCAGCTCGCGCGGCACCGCCGCCACAAAAGCGCGATAAAGCAGGACCGAGTACGACATGTGGAAGGCGACTTCGACGAAGATGAGCCCCGGCAGCGTCTTGAACAGGCCGAGAGTCTGGAGCACCCAGATGGTCGGCACGATCGCCGGCGGGATGATCAGCCCGGACAGCACCAGGAAGTTGACCACCGACCGCATGCGGCCCGCCCGGCGCTGCAGCACGAACCCGGCCATCGAGCAGAAGACGACCAGCAGGGTGACCGCCACGACCGTGAGGATCGTGCTGTTGAGGAAGGCGCGCAGCAGCACGTAGTCGCGCGCCTCGATCACCTCGACGAAGTTCTGGACTATGGGCCAGCTCGTCGGCCAGCCGAAGTCCAGCTCCGCCGACTGGACCTCGTCCTTGACCGCCGTGAGCACCATGAACGAGAACGGCACGACGAAGATGACGACGGCCAGGAGGACCACGATGAGTTCGGGCCCGGATCTGCGCAGCGCCCTCATGCGGCGACCTCCCTGGCGCTCAGGAAGCGGGTGAGCGGCACGACCAGCGCGGTGACCACGATGAACAGGATCACGTTCCCGGCGGTCGACAGGCCGAAGAACCCCGCCTGATACTGCTTGTAGATGATCGAGGCGATGACGTCGCTGGTGAAGCCGGGTCCGCCGCGGGTCATCGTCCAGATGAGGTCGAAGGACCGCAGCCCGCCGATGAAGGACAGGATGATCACCGAGTTGGTGGCGGGCCAGCTCAGCGGCAGCGTCACGAACCTGAACCGGTGCCAGGCGCCGCCGCCGTCGACCGCGACCGCCTGGTAGTAGTCACGCGGGATCGACATCATGCCGGCGATGTAGATGACGGTGGCCAGGCCGACGCCCTTCCAGACGTCCACGAGCGCCACCGACAGCAGCGCGGTGTTGGCGTCGCCGAGCCAGTCGGGGCCCGAGATGCCCACCAGGGCCAGCGCCTTGTTCACCAGCCCGGTGTCGGGCTTGAGCAGCACGCTGAACGTGATGCCGACCGCTACCGTGCTCACCAGCACCGGGAAGAACACCACCGAACGCAGGAAACCGCGCAGCTTGATCCGCGAAGTGAGCAGCACGCCGAGCGCCATCCCCAGCACGACCTTCAGCCCGCTGGTGGTGACCGCGTAGATCAGCGTGTTCTGGAAGCCGATCCGCAGGTTCTGCTCGGCGAAGAAGTCGGTGAAGTTCTCCAGCCCCACGAAGGTGCTGTCGAACAGCGTCCACCTGGTCATCGAGAAGTAGAAGGCCATGATCGTCGGAACCAGGAAGACGATCGTGTAGACGAGCCCCGCGGGCACATAGAACAGGTAGGGGTACGGGTTGCCGCCGCGCCCACCCTTCCCCTTGCGCGCGCGGGCACGCCGCCCGGCCGCCGCGGTGGGCGGCTCGGGCGACGTGGCCGTGCTCGGCCTCGACGAGGTCACCACCCCGCGAGCCCCAGTTGCTTGGCCTGCTTCTCCACGTCCTTGTCGTACTGGGCCGCCCCTTCGGCCGCCGTGGTCAGGCCGGAGCCGACCGCGACGGTGATCTGCTCAAGGGACGGGCCCTTGACCGGGGAGACGAACTCCAGCGCGGGCGCGGACGCCTTGTTGTCGAGGTAGACCTGCAGGTCCTTCGCCACCTGGACCGCGTCGTCCGGCAGCTTGGCCCCCTTGATCCGGTACGGTCCGGCCGGCGGGGTGCCCTTGCCAAGCGCGGCCGCACCCTCCGGGGAGGCGATGAAGGCCAGGAACTTCTTGGCGGCGTCGAGGTGCTTGCTCGTCTTGGGGATGTAGGCCGCACTCGGCTCCCAGACCGTGGCGCCGTTCTTCGCGGCGTCGTCACCGGGGAGGGCGAAGTAGCCGACATCGGTGCCCACCTGCGGGAACTTCTTGATGAAGCCGGGCACCACCCCGGTGAGCAGGGGATAGTGCACGCCCTGGCCCTCGGCCAGCAGCTTGACCCCGGCGTCGAGGTTGGCCGAGCCGAACCCCTTGTTGAGGTACCCCTTGGCGTGCACCTCTTCCAGACGCTTGAAGCCGGTCAGCGCGGCCGGGGTGGTGGCGTACTTGGCCTTGTTGGCCGTGTAGTCCTGCGCGAAGGTCGGCGAGGCGGCCTGCACGTTGAAGAAGTCCGCGAGCACGAACAGCTGCGAGGTCCAGGTGTCCTTGAACGTGGAGATCACCGGCGTCAGCCCGGCGGCCTTGATCTTGTCGTTGTTGGCCGTGAACTCGGCCCAGCTCTTGGGCACCTGCAGCCCGAGCTTCTCGTAGACCTTGCGGTTGTAGAGGATGCCGCCACCGGTGGCGGTCCCCGTCGGCACGCCGTACGCCTTCCCGCCCTGGGTGACAACGGGCAGGTACGACTCCTCCACGTTCTTCATGACCGGGTCGCCGGTGAGGTCGATGAGGGTCTGACCGGGGTTCAGGGCCTGGAGCAGGGACCCGGAGTTGTACCAGAAGACGTCGCTCATCTCGCCCGTGGACAGCCGGGTCTTGATGATGTTGTCGCCCTCGGTGCCCGCTGGGCGGGTCTCCGACTCGATCTTGATCTTCGGGTTGGCCGCCTCGAAAGCTTGGACGACTGCTTTGGCCCCGTTGACCGTGGCTTCGTTGTTGTCGTAGAGGAAGGAGATCGTGACGCTGCCGTCGGCGGCCGTCGTGCTGCCGGACGAGCCGCATGCCGCCAGGGAAAGGAGGGGGAGGGCGGCGGAGAAGGCCACCCCGAGTCTGTGAAGCGTGGTCTTCATAACACCCCTTGGGGCTCGAAGCTTAAATCGTTTCAATGGCCTCGTTAGGGCGTTAACATAGGCTTTACGTTCCGGGGCCGTCAAGGCTCTCCTGCGGTAACGAAACGGAAACGTATCAGCGGCTCCAGGCGTGCCATCCGCCCAGATACCCGCAAACTTCCGCTCTGAAGCGAAACGATTCAAGCCTTCAGCGCCGACCGCCCCTCCCCTTATCCTGGACGTCCCATCCCTGAACGTCTCGACCCCTGGCGCCTAAGGAGCTCCCATGCACGTCGTCGTCACCGGTGCCCACGGAAAGGTCGGACGTGCTGCCACCCAGGCGCTGCTCGACGCCGGTCACGAGGTGACGGCCGTCGACCTCACCCGCCCGACCTGGGAGCGGGCGGAGCCCGGCGCCCCCCGCTACCAGCAGGCCGACCTGACCGACGCCGGGGCGGCGTACGCGGTGGTCCGCGGCGCCGACGCGGTCGTCCACGCCGCCGCCATCCCCGAGCCCAGCACCAACCCGCCGCACGTGGTCTTCCAGAACAACCTGATGTCCACCTTCAACATGCTGGAGGCGGCGATCAGGTTCGGCGTGACCCGCTTCGTGAACATCTCCAGCGAGACCGTGCCCGGCTTCTTCTTCCCCGAGCGGCCCTTCCTGCCCGACTACGCGCCCGTGGACGAAGAGCACCCGATCCGGCCGCAGGACCCCTACGCCACCGCCAAGCACTTCGGCGAGCAGCTCATGGACGCGGCCGTGCGCCGGTCAGACATCCGATGCGTCTCCATCCGGCCGAGCTGGGTGCAGCACGAGGGCAACTACGAGCGCAATCTGGGCCCGCAGCTCCGCGACGGACAGCCCGGCGCCGGGCTGTGGAGCTACATCGACGTCTACGACCTGGCCGACGCCATCGTGCTGGCCACCGAGTCCGACCTGCCGGGACACGAGGTGTTCTACATCGCCTCGCCCGACAACGTCGGTGGCCACGACTTCGCGACGGCCCTGCGGGAGCACTACGGCGACGCCATCGCGCTGCGGCCGCTCAGCCGTCCGGACGCCTCCGGCATCTCCTGCGCGAAGGCGATGCGCCTGCTCGGCTGGACGCCCAAGCGCTCGTGGCGCGACTACCTGGACGAGGACGGGCGGGCGCTCAAGAAGGCTTCCCGCTAGGGTCCGCGCCACCATCTACCGGGCCGCGGTCAGGTTTGACGGATGAGGAGGTGGAGGATCTCGTCGGCCACGGTGTCATCGATGGATCGGTTCCGCGGTGAGCAGGCGATACCAGACGGTGCCGAGGATGACATCGGTCATGACGCCCGGATCGCGCTCGGTCGAAAGGGCGTCGTGTTCCTGAGCTCGGGACAGTAGTTCCAGGCAGGTGTCGCGTCGGTGATCGGTGAAGGTTCGCAACGCCGCGGCGGCGGTGGGGTTGGTCTGGGCGTCGGCCATGAGCAGCCGGAGGGCGGCGGCTGCCTGGGGGGGCGTGGGCTTGGCGGTAGACGGATCTGATGTATGACCTGAGCGCCGCGGCGCACGAACGAGTGTGGGGTTGGGGCGAGGATGGTCCGGCCGCACCGGAGGCTTCCTCGGTCATCGGGTGATGAAGTTGGCCATCATCGCCATGTCCTCGTGTTCCAGATTGTGGCAGTGGAAGACGTACTTGCCGGGATAACCGGTGAATCTGATCGCGATTGCCGCCTCTTCCGAAGCCCGCAGGTCGATGGTGTCCTTCCATCCGGCGTCGAATGCCCCGGGGCCGCCGATACCTCGGGAGAGCACCTGGAAGGGACTGAGATGGAGGTGCACGGGGTGATGGAAGTCCGCGATGAGCCGCCAGACCTCGACGGTGCCGAGCTTCGGCGCGGCGGCGATGTCGTCGGCGCTGAATGGCCGCCCGTCGATGAGCCAGCCCTTCATGTGGTTGACGTCTCCAGATTTGAAGCGGAAGGTGCGGGTCGTGATGGCCTGGGCCGCGGTGAGCGATTCGACTGTGGAGAGCTTGTCGGGGACGGTGAACGGCTCTTCGGCTTTCTCACCGACGATGAAGCGCATGATCTGGGACATGTTCCCGTCACCGAAGTCGTTGAGCAGCGTCACCGCGGTTCCGGGTCGGTAGCTGGAGAAGTCGACGATGGCGTCGAGACGTTGCGCAGGGGCGAGCTCGACATGTTCATGACGAATGGGTGCGGCAAGGAGCCCGCCGTCCGTGCCGATCTGTGTCAGGAGGCCATCAGGTTGCGGGTCGAGACGCAGGTCGAGGCGTCTGGCATTGCAGGCGTTGATGATGCGCAGGCGATATGTGGCACCGTCGACTCTCGCAACCGGCCAGGGGGTGCCGTTGACGAGCATGACGTCTCCAAGGACGCCGGCGACGAATGAGCCGGTGACGCCGGGCGTTCTCATCAGGCTCCCGTCGATGCTCGGGTAGGACAGAGAGCCGTCCGCGGCGAAGCTGCGATCGGTGATCATGACAGGGAGCTCGCGGGGGCCGGAGGGCAGGCCGAGAGCGTCTTCTTCGTCGTCTCGCACGAAGTGGAGGCCGGCGAGTCCGCGCCAGACGCTCGGGCCGGTGAAGTCCATCCGGTGGTCGTGGTACCAGAGCATCGCCGCGCGCTGGTCGAGTGGATAAGTGTAGGAGCGGTGGCCTTCAGTGGTGTCTCCGACCATCGAGCCGCCCATGTTCATGTGGTCCATGTTCATGTGCTGGTTCATGTAGGACCTGTCGACGGGGTAGACGAAGTCGATCGGGTATCCGTCGCTGTCGGGCGGGGTACTCCCGCCATGCAGGTGCACCACCGTGGGAACGGGAAGGTTGTTGGTGTGCCTCACCACGGTCGTGCGGGCACGTCGGCTGACAATGGTGGGGCCGGGAAAGATCCCGTTGTAGCCCCAGATCACCGTCTTCACCCCCGGCAGGATCGAGGCCGTCGCCGCGGTCTGAGTGATCTCGTAGTAGTCGGTATCGGCGTCACTGCGCACCGGCTTCAGTACGGGCGGGGTCTGGAAGGGCATCGTGAACGGCTGCGGGAGCGGCAATCGGCTGCGGAGCAGATTGCCGGTCGAGGTGGATCCGGCCGCGCCGAGTGAGAACGGGATCCCCACTCCCAGGCCGATGCCGGCGACAAGGCCGGCGCCGATGAACGCCCGGCGGCTCAACGTGATCCGGTGGTTCTCCTCGGTCATCGGCGTCTCCAGGCCCAAACAGCGAGAGCGGTGGCGAGGAGGATGATCGCCACACCGAGCGGGATATGCAGGCTGATCGCTCGCGAGAAACCGAGAACGATCTGCAGCCCGATCAGGCCGAAGAGGCCGAGGCAGGCCAGGATGGGCCACCAGGGTCCGCGTCCGGGCCACCGCTGAAGTACGGCCGCGATGGCGGAGATGAGGACCGAGATGCCGGCGAAGGTCGCGTTCTCGCGATGAACGTGCAGTGAGTCGTAGCTGCCGGAGAGGAACTGACCGGCGAAGACCGCCTGATCGAACAGCATGATCACCGCGACTGTGCTCGTGATGCGGAACACCCAGCACGGCCAGCGCGGCGCGTGCCTGCGCACCACGGCGGCATCCCCCGTTGATTGTGTCGTCGTCACACGCCGTCCTCGTCTCGCCCAATAGATTCACTTGAATCCGATCCAAGTGAATCTAACATAGGATGGGACCATGCCGAAGCCGCGCGGAGTCGACCTTCAACTGGGCCTGTTGCTGCGCCAGTCGCACCAACGAGCCGCCGGGGCGCTGAACAACGCCCTCTCCTCACTCGGCCTGACTGGCCGCCACTTCGGCGTGATGATGCTCCTGCGCCGCGACGGCGTCTCGACCCAACGCGACCTGATCCGACAGACCGGCAGCGACAAGGCGGGCATGGTCCGTACCGTCGAAGACCTCGAAACCCTCGGATACCTCTCCCGCGCCCGGTCCTCCACCGACAAACGGGTGGGCAATCTCAGCCTGACCGACAAGGGCATCGACGCTCTCGACACCGCCCAGCGCCTCGCGGCCGGCGCCGCGGAAGATCTGTTCGGATCATTCACCGACGCCGAACTCGAAACCCTCCAAGCCCTCCTGACCAGGTTCGTCGCCCCGACAGAACGCGACACATGACTCGCCTGACACGTCGTGCCACACCGGCAGGCCGGGTGAGTGCGTTGGTCAGGAAGGGGCAAGGCTTGTCACGAGTTGGCGACCGCGACACCGGTGACCCAACTGCGGTTGATCCATGTTGACGGTGGTGTGGAACTCTCCCCCGGCGCCTGCCCGATCCCGCTGATCGACGACGTCCGAATGTCGTTACGGTCGACGCCCACGCGCAGCATTCACGAAGTGACCTTGGTGACGCGCACGGCGTCCGCGATGACGTACCCGGTCGTGGAGGTCCAGCGGCTCACCCCGACCACGTTGTAGGTGCCCGCGTCGAGGGTGTAGGTGCCGAGGATCCGCCACTGCCCGCCACCCGAGCGCTGGTCCACGACCACGGTCTGGTTCCCGCCCGACGCCGCCACGAGATACGGCGTGGCGCTGTTGTAGCCCGCGTTGGCGGCGTACCAGACCTCCACCCGGTAACTCCCGGCACTCGGGATGGCCGCCTTGAACCACGCCGGGTCGCTGGCCGCGACGGGGTCGGCGAAGCGGTAGTCGGCGCCGTAGAGCTGCGCCGAGAACGACGAGGTGCCCCAGGAGGAGCTCGCGGCGAACCCGGCGCCTGCGTTGTCGACCACGACGCTGAAGGCCGCCGTGCCCGTCACCACCGCGCCCGCGCTCGGCGCGCTCTCCTGGTGCGTCCGGTTCAGCGCGGTGACGTAGTAGGTGTAGCCGCCGGTGGCCGTCGCCGTGGCGTCGGTGAAGGTGGTCTTCCTGGTCGTGCCGAGCAGGTTGCGGGCGTCGGCGTACGCGCACGGATCGGCCGCCGGTTGGGAGCCGTCGACCCGGTAGATCGCGTAGGCCGTGGCGCCGCCGCCCTGCCACGAGAGCGCCACGCCGCCCGAGCCCCTGGTCGCCGCCGCGCTGGTGGGGGCCGCCGGTGCGGCGGCGGTGCCGCGGGCGGGCAGCAGGGCGGGCTTGGCGTAGTGGGCGTTGATCAGCGCGGCGATGGCGCCGATCCGGTTCGCCTTGACGTCCTTGGCGCTGAAGTAGATGTCGCCGGCCACCTCGGGGTGCTTCCTGTTGTCGTAGAGGTGGTCGCTGAGCTCGGCGGGATCCTGCCAGGCCGCGTCCTGGCCGCTGGCGCCCGCGCGGTAGGCGGCCTGGCCGACGACCAGCTGGACGCCGGTGCCCTTCACGACACCCGACCACCAGGCGGTCAGCTTCGCGTAGTCGGCGGCGCTGTTTCCGATGTGCCAGTAGATCTGCGGCGCGAGGTAGTCGACCCAGCCCTGCTTGACCCAGAGCCTGCTGTCGGCGTAGATCGCGTCGTAGGACTGCAGGCCCGAGGTGCTCGACCCGAGCGGGTCGGTGGCGGCGTTGCGCCAGATGCCGAACGGGCTGATGCCGAAGGCGACCCAGGACTTGGCGGCGTGGATGCGCTGGTCCAGCTCACGCACCAGCAGGTTGACGTTGTCGCGCCGCCAGTCGGCGATGTTGCTGAACCCGCCGCCGTACTGGGCGTACGTCGCGGCGTCCGGGATGCTCTGGCCGCTGACCGGATAGGGGTAGAAGTAGTCGTCGAGATGCACGCCGTCGAGGTCGTAGCGGGTGACGGCGTCCATGATGGCGTCCTCGATGAAGTCGCGGACCTCCGGGATGCCGGGGTTGTAGAGGAGCTTGCCGCCATAGGCGAATCGCCAGCTTGGATGCTGACGTGCCGGATGGGTGGCGACCAGCTTGCTCGGGTCGTCGTCGTTGGAGATCCGGTACGGGTTGAACCAGGCGTGGAACTCCAGGTTGCGGGCGTGCGCCTCGGCGACCATGAAGGCCATCGGGTCGTAGCCCGGATCCTTGCCCTGGGTGCCGGTGAGCCACTGTGACCACGGCTCGTACGACGAGGGCCAGAACGCGTCCGCCGTCGGCCTGACCTGCACGAACACGGCGTTCATCCGCTTGGACACGGCCAGGTCCAGCCACGCCCTGAACTCCGCCTGCTGGGCCGCCACGCTCAGCCCCGCGCTGCTCGGCCAGTCGATGTTGGCGACCGAGGAGACCCACATGCCCCGTATCTGCCGCTTGGGCGTCGCGGGATCGGTCACGCACGCCGCCGCCGAGACGGCGGGGGCCGTGGAGGGGACGACGAGAGCGGTGAGCACAAGGGTGATCGTGGCCAGGATGGTGCGCAGGGGGTGCGTGGTCACGAAAAGAAGTTTCATCTTCTCCCGAACCGAGCGCAATAGTCTTCAGCCAATCGGGGGGCCCAACTTTCGCGCTCCGGACGAAACAGGCGCGGGCGGAAAGTTTCTTCTAACTCCTCAGTAATGTCAATTATCGACATCTGTCAGGAACCGGCTTACTGTGCAGCCGTCGACCCTTAACGAGGGAGCTCCCATGTCACTCTCCCCCAAGCGATTAACGGCTCTCGTCTCCACGGTCCTCGCCGCTCTCCTGGTCTTCGCCGGCCAGCCCGCTGTCGCGGCCAAGAACACGCCGCTTTCGGACGCCTTCGCCCGCGCCGCCGCGGCCCAGGACGTCCCGCGCGACCTGCTCGTGGCGCTCGCCTACGCCGAGACCCACCTCGACGGCCACAACGGCGAGCCCAGCGCCAGCGGTGGATACGGCGTGATGCACCTGGTCAGCAACCCCACCACGAAGGCGCTGGAGAAGGCGTCCGGGCTCACGGGGCTGCCGGTCAAGAAGCTGCGGTCCGACACCGCGGCCAACATCCTCGGCGGCGCCGCGCTGCTGCGCGCCAACGCCGACGAGCTCGGCCTCGACGAGGCCGCCAGGAAGGACCCCGGCCGCTGGTACGAGGCCGTGGCGAAGTACGGCAACACCGCCTCGCCCCAGCTCGCCCGCCTCTACGCCGACGCCGTCTACGAGCTGCTCGGTCTCGGGATCCAGGCCAAGGACGTACGCGTGGCGCCGCAGGAGGTGACGGCCGACCGCGGTCAGTACGCCGAGACGCGCTCGTTCGGCGCCGCCGAGGCGGCCAGCCCCGACTACCCGGACGCCACCTGGGCGGCCGCCAGCTCCAGCAACTACACCGCTTCCAGCCGCGAGTCGAGTTACGCCATCGACCGGGTGATCATCCACGTGACGCAGGGCTCCTACGCCGGGACGATCTCCTGGTTCCAGAACCCCAGCGCCCAGGTCTCGGCCCACTACGTGGTCAAGTCGTCCAACGGCGCGATCACCCAGATGGTCCGGGACAAGGACATCGCCTGGCACGCCGGCAACTGGACGTACAACACCAGGTCCATCGGCATCGAGCACGAGGGCTACGTCAGTGAGGCCTCGTGGTTCACCGACGCGATGTACCGGTCCTCGGCCGCGCTGACCAAGTACATCTGCGACAAGTACGGCATCCCGAAGGACCGCAGCCACATCATCGGCCACGTCGAGGTGCCCGGCTCCGACCACACCGACCCGGGGCCGTACTGGAACTGGACCACGTACATGAGCTACGTGACCGGTGGCGGCACCCCGACGTGGACCACCACGGTCGACAACACCACCTCCGGCCAGTTCACCGCCAGCGCGAACTGGGGCACCTCCACCTACTCCACCCAGCGCTACGGCGCTGACTACCGGTTCGCCGACCCCGTGGCCGCCAGCGACCCGGCCTGGTACCAGGCGACCATCCCCAGCGCGGGCACCTACCGCGTCGAGGTCTGGTATCCGGACGATCCCGGCTACAACAGCTCCGCGCCGTACATCGTGGCCGCTTCCGGCGGCAACCAGACGGTGTACGTGGACCAACGCTCCGGCGGCGGCAGCTGGAAGAGCCTGGGCACCTTCTCCCTCGCGGCGGGCACCGCCAACGTCGTGGGAGTCAGCCGGTGGACCTCCGGCACCGGCCTGGTGATCGCGGACGCCGTCCGCATCAGCAAGGTCTGACATCTGGTACGGCCCGTGCCCGATCGCGCGGGCCGTACTTGTTCACCGCGGCCAAATAAACATCGATAAATATATGCCCATTCGCTAATAAGTGGACCGATGGAAACTTCCCCCTTTGCACGTCCTGGCAAAGGATGTTAGATGGAGGGGTCTTGACCGACCACGCTTCGGGGCGGCGCGGCAGTCGATCGCACTCCGGCAAGGAGGCTCGTGCACATGGCGCTGGTTCTTGACGGCGTCCGCGTACGGCAGCGCGGGGAAACCTGGCTGCACGACATCCACCTGGAATTATCCAATGGAATGACCACGCTCGTCGGGCCGATGGCAGCGGGGAAGACGACGCTGATGCGGGTCGTCGGAGGGCTGCTTCCACCCGACGCGGGGCGGGTCGTGGTGAACGGAAAAGACGTAACGGCTATTTCCGTGCGCAAACGCTCGGTCGCCTTCGTCTATCAGCAATTCATCAATTATCCCTCGCTCTCGGTCTACGAGAACATCGCCTCACCACTGCGCATGGCGCGCTCCTTTCCCAAGAAAGACATGGATCGGCGGGTGCGCGAGGTCGCCGAAATCATGGGCATCGGCGACCTGCTCGACCGCAGGCCCGCCGAGCTGTCCGGCGGCCAGCAGCAGCGCACCGCGATCGCCCGCGCGCTGGCCCGGCCGGTCGACGTGCTGCTGCTCGACGAGCCGCTGGCCAACCTCGACTTCAAGCTCCGCGAGCAGTTGCGGGGCGATCTGAAGAACATGTTCCTCGACTCGCCGAGTGTGGTCCTCTATTCGACGGCCGACCCGGCGGAGGCGCTGACCTTCGCCTCGCCGACGGTGGTCCTGGGCGAGGGCCGGGTGCTGGACGTGGGCGACGTGGCGGACATGTACGCCCAGCCGCCGACGCTGTCCGTCGCCGCGACGCTCAGCGATCCGCCGGTCAACCTGCTGCCCGGCGTCGTACGCGAGGGCCGGATCGAGTGCCTGGGCAGCTCGTTCCCCTCCCCCGGCGCGCACGCCTCGGGGCGGAACGTGGTGCTCGCGGTACGCCCCCACCAGGTGACGATCGAACGGAGTGGAGCCGGCGTGCTGGAGTTCCCGGCGGAGATCAGGCTCGCGGAGGTGACGGGCAGCTCGACCTTCCTGCACCTGCAGCTGGTCGACGGGCGGCACCTGGTCGCCCAGCTACCGGGCCCCCAGCTCTTCACCCCCGGCGAGCGGGCCATGGCCTACGTGGACCCGGCGCACATCTTCGTCTTCGACGAGGCCGGCGGGCGCCTGCTCGCCACCTCCGCCGCGGAGGTCGACCTGCATGGCTGACATCCGGCTCGAAGGCGTGGGACACAGCTACGACGGCGGCCGGACCTGGGCGCTGCGGCCGATGACGTGGACCTGGCGGAGCTCACGGGCGTACGCGCTGCTCGGCCCGAGCGGGTGCGGCAAGACGACGCTGCTGAACATCATCTCGGGGCTGCTCTCCCCCACCGTGGGGCGGATCTTCTTCGACGACCGCGAGGTGACCGACGTGCCGACGGCGGGCCGCAACATCGCGCAGGTCTTCCAGTTCCCGGTGCTGTACGAGGAGATGTCGGTCTACGACAACCTGGCCTTCCCGCTGCGCAACCGGAAGTATCCCAAGGCGGAGATCGACCAGCGGGTACGCCGGGTCTCGCAGCTCCTCGGCCTGGACGACCACCTCAAGCGCCGGTCGCGGCGGCTGGACCCGGGCCGGCAGCAGATCGTCAGCCTGGGGCGCGGGCTGGTCCGCTCCGAGGTGGCCGCCGTACTCCTCGATGAGCCGCTCACCGTCGTGGACCCCGCGCTCAAGTGGACGCTGCGCAGCAAGCTCAAGGAGATCCACCGCGACACCGGCCACACGCTCATCTACGTCACCCACGACCAGACCGAGGCGCTGACCTTCGCCGACGAGGTGGTGGTGCTCAACGAGGGCGCGATCGTGCAGGCGGGCGAGCCGACGGAGCTGTTCCTGTCGCCCGCCCACGAGTTCGTCGGCCACTTCATCGGCTCGCCCGGCATGAACGTCGTGCCCGCCGAGATCGCCGACGGAGTGGTCAGGGTGGCGGAGACGGACGTCGGGCAGGCGGTCGGCGACCAGGAGGGCGAGCTGGCGCCGGGGCCGGTGCGCATCGGGGTGCGGCCGGAGTTCGCCCGGCTCGGCGGCGAAGAGTCCTCGCCCGGACTGCCCGTACGGGTGACGGGGGTGGACCGGATGGGCGCCTACAACCTCGTGCACGTCGAGGCCGGTGGCCACCCGGTGATCGCCAAGACGGAGGCGGACGCCCGGTTCGCGCCGGACACCGTGCAGTTCCTGCACTTGGCGCCGGACCGCGCGTTCCTGTTCAGGGACTCGGTCAGGTGCGGGTCCATCGCACCACTCGACGGGCTCGATGGAAAGGGCGCACCGCTCGACGGGCTCGACGAACTCGACGGAGAGGGCGCATCGTGACCGAGCAGAGCGTCACCGTCGCGGGCAGCCAGGTGGGCGGCGAGATCGTCACCGGTGCCGCCCCACAGGACGGCACGCCCGACACCCGGGTGAGCCTCAAGCCGAAGAACAACCGCGCCTGGCTCCTCGTGCTGCCGGTCGTCGTGTCGGTGGCCTTCACCGCCGTGATCCCGCTGATGACCGTCGTCAACTTCTCCGTCCAGGACATCTTCAGCCCCGACGACCGGATCTTCGTGGGGCTGGAGTGGTTCAGATCCGTCGCCCGCGACCCCGAGATCCGCGCCGCGTTCGTCCGGACCCTGCTGTTCTCGGCCCAGGTGCTGCTGCTGGAGATCCCGCTCGGGGTGGCGCTCGCGGTGGCGATGCCGCGCCGCGGGGTCTGGGTGTCGGTGGCCCTGGTCATCGTCGCGCTGCCGCTGCTCATCCCGTGGAACGTGGTGGGCACCATCTGGCAGATCTTCGCCCGCGCCGACATCGGGCTGGGCGGCTGGACGATCAACAACGTCCTGGGCATCGACTTCAACTACACGCTGGACTCCACCGACGCCTGGATCACGGTCCTGATCATGGACGTCTGGCACTGGACCCCGCTGGTGGCGCTGCTGGCCTACGCCGGGCTGCGGTCGATCCCCGACCCCTACTTCCAGGCCGCGCAGATCGACGGCGCCTCGGCCTGGGCGACCTTCCGCCACATCCAGCTGCCGCGCCTGCGCGGGGTGCTGACGATCGCGATCCTGCTCCGGTTCATGGACAGCTTCATGATCTACACCGAGCCGTTCGTGGTGACGGGCGGCGGGCCGGGCAACGCCACCTCGTTCCTGAGCATCCTGCTGTCGAAGGTCGCCGTCGGGCAGTTCGACCTCGGGCCGGCGGGCGCCTTCTCGCTGCTGTACTTCCTCGTCGTACAGATCGTCTCGTACGTCTTCTTCACCGTGCTGACCAGGTCAGGGAGGTGACCGCGATGGCCGAGGGACAGGTCGCCGTGGCGCGGCGGGCCGGGCGGCAGCTGCCATGGGCGCGGGCGGTGTTCTGGCTCTACGCCGCCACCCTGATGCTGCCGCTGCTGTGGATGTTCGGCATGTCCATCCGCCCGAACGAGGACATTCTCGGCAGTTTCTCGCTCATTCCGCAGCGGACCACGCTCGACAATTACCGGACCTTCTTCACCGACCCGGTCTGGTATTCGAGCTATCTGAACTCCATCATCTACACGTCGCTGAACGCGGTGATGTCGCTCATCGTGGCGCTGCCGGCCGCCTATGCCTTCTCCCGGTTCAGGTTCGCCGGGGACAAGCATCTGTTCTTCTGGTTGTTGACGAATCGCATGGCGCCGCCGGCGGTCTTCCTGCTGCCCTTTTTCCAGATTTATCAGAGCGTGGGGTTGTTCGATACGCACCTGGGCGTGGCCATCGCGCACATGCTGTTCAACGTCCCGCTCGCCGTCTGGATCCTCGAAGGATTCATGTCGGGGATACCGCGCGAGATAGACGAGACGGCGGCGATCGACGGCTATTCCCTGCCGCGATTCTTCCTGCGCATCTTCCTGCCGATGATCCGCTCCGCGGTGGGCGTCACCGCTTTCTTCTGCTTCATGTTCAGCTGGGTCGAACTGCTCATCGCCAGGACCATCACCTCGGTCAACGCCAAGCCGATCGCCGCCACGATGACGCGGACGGTGAGCGCGGCCGGCGTGGACTGGGGCCTCCTGGCCACGGCGGGCGTGCTGACCATCATCCCCGGAGCCATCGTCATCTGGTTCGTCAGGAACTACGTGGCTAAGGGCTTCGCTCTTGGAAGGGTCTGACGATGCAGTGGATGGTGTGGACCCTCCCCACGGCCCTGGTCTTCATCGGTCTGGCGCTGCTGCTGTGCGGCATGGCGATCTGGGGCCACTTCTCGCCCCCGGTGGCCCGGCGCGGCTTCCTGCGCATCGAGACCGACCGTGGCGACCGCTTGTACATCGGCCTGATCAGCGCGGCCGTCGTACTCGCCGGCTGGATCGCCGTCACCGACCTGTCCATGTGGCTGGCTCTGGCGTGCGCGCTCCTGGTGACCATCGTGATCGGGATTTGGGGCTGACCGAAGGAGGCATGAGGCGATGAGACGTCCAAGAGGCAGGACCACGGCCGTTGGCCTGGCCGTACTCGTCCTACTGGGGGCCGGGTGCTCAGCGGGCGAGCAGAAGCCCAAGAGCGATTTCACCGAGGCCCAGGGGAAGGCGGCGGCACAGAAGTGGGTGTCGAGCGAGTTCACGCCGAGCACCCTGTCCAAGGATCAGCAGCTCGCGGAGATGGACTGGTTCACCAAGGCCGCTGCGCCGTACCGCGGCATGGAGATCAACGTCGTCTCCGAGACGATCACCACCCACGAGTACGAGTCGCAGAAGCTCGCCAAGGCGTTCACCGACATCACCGGGATCAAGGTCAAGCACGACCTGATCCAGGAAGGTGACGTGATCGAGAAGCTGCAGACGCAGATCCAGGGCAACCAGAACATCTACGACGCCTACGTCAACGACTCCGACCTCATCGGCACTCACTCCCGGGGCAACTACGTCTTCCCGCTCTCCGACTACATGGCGGGCGAGGGCAAGGCGATCACCTCGCCCACCCTCGACCTGAACGACTTCATCGGCACCAGCTTCACCACCGGGCCGGACAAGAAGCTGTACCAGCTCCCCGACCAGCAGTTCGCCAACCTCTACTGGTTCCGCTACGACTGGTTCACCAACCCGACGATCAAGAAGCAGTTCAAGGACGCCTACGGCTACGACCTGGGCGTGCCCGTCAACTGGGCGGCCTACGAGGACATCGCCGACTTCTTCACCAACAAGGTCAACGGCAACGGGACCATCGACGGCAAGAAGGTCTACGGCCACATGGACTACGGCCGCAAGGACCCCTCACTCGGCTGGCGCTTCACCGACGCGTGGCTGTCCATGGCCGGCAACGGCGACCCGGGCATCCCCAACGGCCTGCCGGTGGACGAGTGGGGCATCAGGGTGGAGAACTGCCGCCCCGTCGGCTCCTCGATGACCCGCGGCGGCGACACCAACGGGCCCGCCTCGGTGTACGCGCTGACCAAGTACGTCGACTGGCTGAAGAAGTACGCGCCGAAGGAGGCGGCCGGCATGAACTTCAGCGAGGCCGGCCCGGTCCCGGCGCAGGGCAACATCGCCCAGCAGGTCTTCTGGTACACCACGTTCACCGCCGACATGACCAAGCCGGGTCTCCCGGTGGTCAACGCCGACGGGACGCCGAAGTGGCGCATCGCGCCCAGCCCGCATGGCGTCTATTGGAAGGAAGGCAACAAGCTGGGCTACCAGGACGCCGGCTCCTGGACCCTGCTCAAGAACACGCCCAAGGAGCGCCGGGCGGCGGCCTGGCTGTACGCCCAGTTCGTCACCTCGAAGACGGTCTCGCTGAAGAAGTCGATCACCGGCCTGACCTTCATCCGCGACTCCGACATCAAGAGCGACTACTTCAAGGACAACTCCGCGAAGTACGGCGGCCTGATCGAGTTCTACAACTCCCCCGCCCGCAAGCAGTGGACGCCGACCGGGACCAACGTCCCCGACTACCCGAAGCTCGCCCAGCTCTGGTGGCAGAACGTCGCCACCGCCGTCACCGGTGAGACCACCGCCCAGCAGTCGATGGACAACCTGGCCAAGCAGCAGGACGACATCCTGTCCCGGCTGGAGCGCCGCGGCGGCAACTGCGCGCCCAAGCTGAACCCGGAGCGCGACGCCCAATACTGGCTGGACCAGCCCGGCGCCCCCGCGCCGAAGCTGGCCGACGAGCGCGGCAAGCCGGCGACGCTGGACTACGACAAGCTCATCGCCCAGTGGAAGTCCGGAGGCTGATCAGTCGCGGCGGGACCGGCGGGTAATCTGTCGGTCCCCTCACTTAGTGTGCCTACGCGGCCAGTAAGCGCGAATGATTGGATCAGTGCCGTGGAGGCCTCTGTCGAGCAGCTCGTGTACGTCCGTGAGGACGAATACACGGTTGCCCGGATGACCGCCGAGACCACGCCCAACTTCGTCGCCGCTGGCCGGGCGCTGGCGGGCGTACAGCCGGGCGAGACGCTCGCGCTCACCGGCGAGTGGGGCGAGCACCCCCGCCACGGCAGGCGCTTCACGGTGACGGCGTGCGAGCGGATCGTGCCGTCCACCACCCGGGCCATCCAGCTCTACCTGGGCTCCGGCCTGATCCGCGGCATCGGCCCGCGGCTCGCCCAGGCCATCGTCGGCCACTTCGGCGAGGCGACACTGACCGTCATCGACACCGAGCCCGATCGGCTCAGGGAGGTCATCAACATCGGCCCCGCCCGGCAGGGCCAGATCCTGGAGGCGTGGCGGGAGCAGAAGGAGATCGCCGCGCTGATGGTGGTCCTGCAAGGTTTCGGGGTCAGCCCGCTGCTCGCGGCCAAGATCTTCCAGGTCTTCGGCCGCGACTCGGCCGAGCTCGTCACCTCCGACCCCTACCAGCTCATCGGCCGGGTGCGGGGCATCGCGTTCGGTACGGCCGACAAGATCGCCCTCCAGTCGGGGGTGCCCGAGCACAGCCCGCAGCGGATCAAGGCGGCGCTGCTCGACCGGCTGGAGACGGCCGCCGCCAGGGGCGGCCACTGCTACCTGTCGCTCACCGCCCTGCTCACCCAGACCGCCGAGCTCGTCGAGCAGGATCAGGACATGGTGCGGCCGATGATCGACGCCCTCACCGCCGAGCGGCGGGTGGTCGTCGAGGCGACTGCCGACCAGATCGTGGTCTACGGCAAGGAGCTGCACAGCCGCGAGCTCAAGCTGGCCGAGCACCTGGGCAGGCTCTGGCAGGCCCGCTCGACGCTGCCCATGCGCGGCTTCCAGGAGGACCCGGAGCTGCACGACGACCAGCGGGCGGCCGTGACCATGGCGCTGACCAGCACCGTCTCCGTCCTCACCGGCGGTCCGGGTTGCGGCAAGAGCCACACGGTGCGGGTCATCGCGGCCACCGCGCGGGCGATGGGCGGCCGGGTGACACTCGCCGCGCCCACCGGGAAGGCGGCCAAGCGCCTGTCGGAGCTCACCGGGCTGCCGGCCATGACCGTCCACCGGATGCTGGCCTACGAGCCCGACCCCGACGCGCTGTTCGACCAGACGCCCGCGCAGGCTGACCTGATCGTGGTCGACGAGGCGTCCATGCTGGACCTGCACCTGGCCACCCGGCTCACCTCGGCCATCCCGTCGGGCAGCCACCTGCTGCTCGTCGGCGACAGCGATCAGCTGCCCAGCATCGGGCCCGGCAGCGTGCTGGCCGACCTGCTGCGGGTCGAGGAGATCCCGCGCGTACGGCTCACGCATGTCTTCCGCCAGGCCGACGGCAGCGGCATCATCCACAACGCCCACCGCATCCGGGCCGGGCAGTTGCCCGGGATCCCGGGTGGCGGCGGCTTCTGGTTCGAGGAGCTCGACGACCCCGAGGCCGTCGCCGAGCGGGTCGTCCACCTGGCGACGGTGGCGATCCCCCGCAAGCAGGGCGTCGAGCCGGGCCAGGTGCAGGTGCTGTGCCCGATGCGCAAGGGCGCGGCGGGCACCGCCGAGCTCGGCCGCCGGCTCCAGGAGCGGCTCAACCCCGCCCAGGAAGGACGGGCCGAGCACTGGTCGGGCGCCTCGGCCTTCCGGGTCGGCGACCGGGTCATGCCGATCCGCAACAACTACGACAAGGGCGTCTTCAACGGCGAGACGGGCACGATCACCGGCATCGTCCAGGAGCAGCGGCTCGTGGAGATCGCCATCGACGACGGCGAGACGGTGACCTACGGCTTCGACGAGCTCGACGACCTGACCCACGCCTACGCGATCAGCGTGCACCGCTCACAGGGCAGCGAATACCCGTTCGTGGTCGCGCCCCTCGTCGCCGAGTCCGGCGGCATCATGCTGCGCCGCCGGCTCCTCTACACCCTGGTCACGCGGGCCCGGTCGTGGGTGGTGCTGGTCGGCGAGCGCAAGGCCCTGGAGCTGGCGGTCGCCCGGCTCGGCGACCGCCGCAACACCGGCCTCACTCGGCGTCTGACCCATCTGCTGGCCTGACACCACCCGGTGTCCGGCCATCCGCTGGCCGGGCACCACCCGGCGTCCGGCCCATCCGCCGGCCGGACATCCCCCGAAGGAGCACCATGGCCATCGACTTCACCCTCGCCCCCGAGCACGAGAAGATCCGCGACCGGGTCCGGGCCTTCATCCAGGGCACGGTCATCCCGGCCGTCGAGGAGGTGCCGGAGAGCGACCGCGACGCCTACCTCCGGACGATCTTCCGGCTGCGCGAGAAGGCCAAGGCCGAAGGGCTGTGGCTGCCGCACATGCCGAAGGAGTGGGGCGGCATGGGGCTCGGCCACGTCGAGCTGGCCATGGTGCAGTCGGAGGCGGCCAAGACCCGGCTCGGGCCGTGGGTGCTCAACTGCATGGCGCCCGACGAGGGCAACATGCACACGCTGCTGCACTGGGCGAGCGACGCGCAGAAGGAGAAATACCTGCGTCCCCTGCTTGAGGGGAGCAAGATGTCGTGCTTCGCGATGACCGAGCCGGAGGTCGCCGGCTCCGACCCCACGCTCATCCGCACCCGGGCGGTCAAGGACGGCGACGAGTGGGTGATCAACGGCCACAAGTGGTTCATCTCCAACGCCCGCCGGGCGGGCTTCGCCATCCTCATCGCCAGGACCGAACTCGACCTGCCCGAAGGGGCGCGGGGCGCCAACACGGCCTTCCTCGTCGACCTGCCCTCGCCGGGCTGGAACGACATCCGCGAGGTCGAGACCATGCACGGCTCGACGGGCCACAGCGAGATCGTCGTCACCGACCTGCGGGTGCCCGACGACCAGGTGCTCGGCGGGCGGGGCAACGGCCACCGCCTCGGCCAATACCGCCTGGGCCCGGCGCGGCTGGCCCACTGCATGCGCTGGATCTCGCAGGCGGAGACGGCGCTCGACATGATGGTCGGCCGCGCGCTCAACAGATACAGCCACGGCTCCGTGCTCGCCGACAAGCAGGGGGTGCAGTGGCTCATCGCCGATTCGGCCATGGAGCTTTATCAGTGCAAGCTGATGGTGCTGCACGCCGCGTACAAGATCGACAAGGGCGAGGACTTCCGTACGGAGGTGTCGATGGCCAAGCACTTTGTCGCCAACAGCCTCAACCGCATCATCGACCGGGCGATCCAGGTGCACGGCGCACTCGGCTACTCAACCGACACCCCGTTGGCCAGCATGTTCCAGCACGCCCGCTGGGCCAGGTTCGCCGACGGGGCCGACGAGATCCACCAGATGCGCATCGCCGAACGGACCATCGCCGCCTACCGCGACACAGGCTCCACCGCCGCGGCCACCGGCGGCCTCCCCCTCTGACCCACTGTCAGGGGCAGCCGGCGCGAAACCGCCACATCGCCTCGGGCGATGGGAAGAGGGCTGCTGCCCGGCGCCCGTGCGGGCGGCAGCCCTCGTACCCCCGGTTCGGGCGGCGGCTCGCGGGCCTACGAGGTCGGGCAGTTCTCGCCCCGGCTGCCTCCTGGCTCCTGCGGCTCGGACCCCTCGTACACGCTCAGGGTCGCCTTGCCCGGCTCTGTCATGGAGCCGTTCTCCACCAGCCACGAGTCCGGCACCGACTGCTTCGTTCCGCCGGTTATGGGGTCCATGTCCTCGAAATTCTGGATGGTCACGCCGCGCTCCTGCAGCATGCCGCGCACCTCGGCCACGGTCCGTCCGATGTAGGGCAGGCAGTGCAGCGGCTCGCCCAGGCCGTCGATCGTGGTGCCGTTCTCGAACGGCTCGCCGGGCCGGGCCTCGCGCCCGAGCGTGATCTCGGCGGGTCCCTGGAAGTTCTCCGGGATCTTCACCCCGATGGGGCAGCCGCCCATCTTGTCGCAGGTCCCCGGCTGGTCGATGGTCTTGATCTCGTCGAGGTACCGGTGATCGGTGAGCGAGGTGGGGAAGATGGAGCCCACCCACGACGGCGTCGAGGGGATGACCCTGAGGGTCACGTTCAGCCCGGCGTCACGGAGCTGCGCCTGGTACGTGCCGGCGTCGGCGTACAGGTCCTTGATCTCGATGACGTAGTAGCCGTCCTCCTTCTTGATGTCCAGCGCCGCGGCCGTCCCGGGCCCGAGGCCGAGCCCGGTGGGCAAGAGCCAGCTCAGAGCGAGGAACGCGGCGGCCAGCAGGGCCACGCCCGGCACCGCGGCGCGCAGGACCAGCGGCCGGCGCGCGCGCCGCCCTGCCGGTGCGACGGCCCTGGCTGTGGCGGGCTCGGCGGCCATGATGTCGCGCATGAGCTCGTGGGCCGCCTCGGTCATGCCGGGCCCGGCGCCAGGAGACAGGTGGGCGACCACGCGGTCCACGCTGTTCTTCATGATTTTCCCTCCGCGAGTGCGACGGCGCGCAGGCCGTAGGTGGTCAGGTCGAGGTCGGCGGCCGCCAGTTCCTTGGCCAGCCGCTGGCGGGCGCGGTGCAGGCGCAGCCGCGCCGCTCCGCGCGAGCAGCCGAGCACCTTGGCGATCTCGGCGCTGCTCAGCCCTTCCCAGCCGACCAGGGCGAGCAGTTCCCGGTCGTCGGGCGACAGGCGCATGAACACCTGGCGGGTGGCCTCGCCGTACCGCTCGGCCACCGGCCTGGACCAGGTGGACAGCTCCTCGCGCAGCCGCGCGGCCAGCGCCGATCGACGCTCCTCGGCGCGGAAGTGGTTGGCGAGGACCCGCCGGGCGACGGCGTACAGCCACAGCCGGGCCTCGTCCCCCGCGGGAATGTCGTCCAGCCGGCGCCAGGCGGTCGTGAACGTCTCGGCGATCACGTCGGCGATGTCGTCCGTGGACTCGGTACGTCGCGCCACATAGGCGGCGATGGCGGGATAGTGCGCCAGGTAGAGCTGCTCGAAGCGTTGCTCCGGCGCCGGGGGCCCGATGTCGCCTTCTCTCCGTTGTTTGGACACACCTCAGCAAATGTCCGGCTTAACGGCCCTGTTTCACAACAAAGCCTATTTTCCCGAAAGGCTCAGTTTTCACCCGAGACTCGGTAACACCCTGCCGTATCCGGACATTTGCTCATGCGTTGCCGCTGGACGTACCTGAGCGTCGTCGGCGGCGATCGGTCATGCAGCCGATGGAGAGGAAACGCATGAGGTTAGGCAAGGGCCTGCTGGCCGCCATCCTGGCGGTAACGGCCGGCGTCACGACCGCCCCGGCACCCGCCGCCGCGACGCCGGCCCCGACCCCGGGAGTCGCGAGGCAAGAAGGCGCGACGAACCGGCCGACCGGCACGGTGACGCTGATCACCGGCGACCGTGTCGTCGTCACCGCCGCCGGGCATCGGGTGGAGCCGGGAGCGGGCAGGCAGGCGCACTACAGCAGCCAGTACCGCGACGGCCATCTGTACGTCTACCCGTCCGACGCCCATCCGCTGGTGGCCAAGGGCGTTCTGGACGAGCGGCTGTTCGACGTCACGCAGCTCCTGGCCTGGGGGTACGGCGACGCGAAGCGGAGCGACATCCCGCTGATCACGCAGTCGACCAAGGGGGATGTGCCCGCGCTCCGGAGCGCTCGCCAGGACCGGCGGCTGTCCTCCCTCGGCATGTCCGCCGAGGAGGTGCCCAAGAAGAGCGCCGCCGAGACGTGGAAGGGCATAACGGACGGCGTCCAGACTCTGACCGCCGGCCGGACGAAGATCTGGCTGGACGGCCACCGCTCCTTCACCCTCGACCAGAGCGTCAAGCAGATCGGCGCCACCGAGGCGTGGAAGCAGGGCTTCACCGGCGAGGGCGTCACGGTCGCCGTGCTCGACAGCGGCTACGACCCCACACATCCCGACCTGAAGGACGTCGTCACGCAGGCACGCGACTTCACCGGTCGCGATGACATCCGCGACAGGAACGGGCACGGCACGCACGTCGCGTCGATCGTCGCGGGAGCGGGAGAGAAACAGCGCGGTGTGGCGCCCGGCGCGAAACTCGTCATCGGCAAGGTCGGCGACTTCGTGATGCGGGAGTCCGACATCGTCGCCGGCATGGAGTGGGCCGCGGCCGAGGTCAAGGCCAAGGTCATCAACATGAGCATCGGCGGCCCGGACACGATCGACGTGGACCCGGTCGAGCAGGCGGTCAACACGCTGTCGGAGCGTACCGGCGCGCTCTTCGTCGTGGCCGCGGGCAACGACGCCAAGCCCGGTTCGGTCTTGAGCCCCGGCAGCGCGGACGCCGCCCTCACGGTCGGCGCCGTCGGCCGGGACGACAAGGTGGCCGACTTCTCCAGCAAGGGCCCCCGGCTCAACGACCACGCCATCAAGCCGGACCTCACCGCCCCCGGCGTCGCCATCAAGGCCGCCAACGCCAATGGCGGTGCCGACGCCCCGTACGTCGCCATGAGCGGTACCTCGATGGCCGCACCCCACGTGGCGGGAGCCGCCGCGATCCTCGCCCAGCGCCATCCCGACTGGAGCGGACAGCGGCTCAAGGCGGCCCTCATCGGCAGCGCCGCCCCCAACGGGAGCGCCAAAATCTATGAGGAGGGCGCCGGACGCGTGGACGTGGCCCGTGCGGTCTCCCAGCAGGTGGCCGCGACGACCGGCAACGTCTGGGCCTCCTTCCCCTGGAACGGCACCGGCGAGCGCGTGGCGACCAAGACGCTCACGTACGCCAACTCCGGCAACACCCCGCTCAGCCTGGACCTCGCCGCGGACGGCGAAGGGCTGGAGCTGGGTTCCAAGCGGCTGGAGGTGCCCGCCAAGGGCGAGGCGTCGGTCGAGCTGACGATCCGCGCGGAGGGCAAGGCGCCCGGGGACTATCCCGGCATCGTCACCGCCAAGTCGGGCGACACCGTCGTGCGCACGCTCGCGGGCGCGTACGTGGAGCCCGAGACCCACACCCTGACCGTCAAGACCATCGAGAGGGACGGCCAGACACCCCGCTCCGCCATGGGTTATCTCTACCAGCTCGAGACCGATACCCAGAACACGCTCTCGTTCGACGACCAAGGCGTCGCAAGAGTACGGGTACCCAAGGGCGAGTGGAACCTCTACGTCAACGTGTTCAACTCGGACCAATCCACGACCGCGCATCGGCCCGTGACCATCGACGGCGCGGACCAGGAAGTGACGGTGGACGCGCGCCAGGGGAAGGAGATCACGTTCACGGTGGACGAGCCGACCGCCGTCCAGGACGGCAGTGAGGAGATCACCCTGGCCAACGGCTGGTTCGGTCAAGGCTGGTCCAGCTTCGGTGACGACGTCTACGCTGTGCCGGTGCGCCAGCCCGGCCTGAAGTACCTGGCCGGGAGCACCTGGCACAAGAAGGACGCCGCGCCGAGCCCGTACCGCTACGACCTGGTCGACTACCGCACCGGCGGAATTCCGGACGACCTGTCGTACACGGCGCGCACACGTGACCTGGTGAAGGTGAGCGCGACGTACCGGGCGCCCGGTGTGCCCGGCACGGCCGACGTGATGGCGGGGCCGCTAATCCCCGGCGGGTCCTGGGCAGGGGGCGCCTGGCTGTCCGGGAGCCCGAGCCTGAATCTGCCGGCCACTATGACGCACTACCGCACTCCCGGCTTCGCCTGGGCAACCAACATCACGACGGGCACCCACTGGGTGTCGGGCGTGAGCCAGGTGCTTGGCCGCCAGCCCGTCACCGAGCTGTGGAACGCCGCCGTGACCGGTCCCGCCTTCGGCACGTCCGCGGGCAGCCGCGACGGCGACTGGCTGAACTTCAACGTCGACGGCATCCTCGCCGACGGGCGGGCCGGACTGATGGGTGGCGACTACGACATCACCGGCACCATCGCCCTGGCCCGCGGCGAGGAGAAACTGGCCGAGACCGATCTGGCGACCTGCGAACCCGGATTCACGGAAAGTTGCCGGCTGGACGTCCGCCTGCCCGCCGAGCCGGCGACCTACACGCTGACCGCGTCGGCGCGGCGGCCGTCGGCGCTGTCCACGAAGGTCGAGTCGACCTGGACATTCCAGTCGCAGCGGACGGCCGAACCCCGGCCGCTGCCCCTGACCGCCGTCCGCTACGCCCCCGAGGGCCTGGACGACCACAACCGCGCCAAGCCCGGGTCCACGACCGTCGTCCCGGTGAGCCTCCACCGCAACCTCGGCGCCCCCGCGCCACGCGCCACATCGATCACGCTTGAGGCGTCCTTCGACGACGGGGCGAACTGGCGGCCGGTCCGGCTGACCCACGCCGGCTCAGGATGGACGGCCCGGATCACGAACCCGGCCGCACCCGGGTTCGTCTCACTGCGCGCCAAGGTCACGGACGCGGCGGGTGACCGCGTGACACAGACCATCACCCGGGCGTACGCCATCGGGTGACGGATCCGCACTCCGGCCGCGCGGGCGCAAGTCTCCCGCGCGGCCGGCCGCGGCCCGGCGGTGAATGACCGGCACCGCCCCGTCACCGAGCGGGTCCTGCCCGAGGCCGGCGGCCTGGGCGCGGAGAAGGTCACCTTCTCCTACACCGACCTCGGCTTCGTCTTAGAAGGTGCGAGTGGTGACCCAGTTCGCCTGACTCGACGGATTATTCAGGTCGAACGTGGTCCCGGACAGGCGCCTGTCCGAGCCCAGCGAGCCGGTGTATCGGCCCCTGGCCCCGTTCGACCACCCAACGGTGAAGAAGATGTTCCGGCCTTCCACCGCGCCTTCTTCGATCGTCCCCACGGCGCCGGACCAGGAGGCGGTCCCGAAGAGCCTCCCGCTGCTGTCCTGTGTCACGTTCATCGTCACTGTGATCCCGCCGCTCTGAGTGAACTGCCACCTGCCATTGACGGAGAACTCGGGCGCCGCGACGGTCGCCGTCCGCGAAGCGGAGGACACGCCGGCGGCGCCGGCGGCAGGGGCCAGAGCGAGACCAACGCCGCCCAGAACAAGGGCGAGGCCGGCCGTGGCAAGCTTGGTGCGCATGGGAGATCCCTTCGTTGATGTTCGATCGATCCGCTGAGCGGACCTGAGCGCTCCTCGGCGTCTTTTCTCGGTCGGGTGGCCTGACGCCTCGTGAGGGCACATCTGATGGTGCGCTGATGGCCAGCGCACCCGGCATCCCATGTTTTCGGGGGTTGACCTGGGCAATCGTCGCCGACTGCACTGGTATGGGCTGGTTGAGGTGCCCCGAACCTTCTGGACATTGGACCAACCAACCTGGCACCTCTGTGCCGCTTCGTAGCCACGATCGGCTCGATGGTGAATTCACCAGGCCAAGTGGATCGATCAGCAGGAAGGCCCGCTCACCCCGTGACGGTCCAGATGAGCGCGGCGCTGTCGGTGAGGTCGGGAAAGACGACGTCCGCGCCCGCCGCCTTGAGGTCGGCAGTGCTGCTCTCGCCTGATGCGATGGCGATCACGCGCGCTCCGCCGTCCCTCCCCGCGATGACGTCTTGAGGCGTGTCCCCGATCAGCACAGTGAGGTCAGGACTGTAGGTGAGCCCGTTCTTGCCGCGGGCGCGATCCTGTGCGACGGGGACAAGGCGGGCGCGCACGGGATCATCCTCCCCGTAGGCGCCTATCTCCAGATCAAGGAGTCGGTTCAACCCGAAGATCCTCAGCTTGGCTTCTGCTGACGCCTTCGTGTTCCCCGTCAGGACGGACTGAGTGATGCCAGGTACGCGGCTCAGCGCCTGTAGCGCATCGAGTGCGCCTGGCAGGACGCGGCCCCGCAGGCGCATCTCATGCGCACGCTCCTCGTATCCCTGCGCCTGAAGGTCGATGAACCTCTCGAAGTAGTCGTCCGAGTGCGGGATTCCGTGCATGTCGAGCGTCTCGCCGAAGATGACCAGTTCGGTTCTTCCGCTGACCTCGGCCATGTCTTTCATGGGTGTGCCGGTCACCTCGGCGAAGGCGGAAGCAAAGACCTCCCGTCCTACCCCGCCCGTTTCGATCAAGGTGTGATCGATGTCCCAGAGAACGAGTCGGCTCGTGACCACGCGGACCGTCCTTCCCGCTCATGGAGACTACGCACGCCAAGACTCTCACGTGGGCAGCCGTTCCGGCTTACCGTGGGGAGCGGTGGTTCGGAACGCGCTGGTCCCGGATGTACGAGAGGCCAAATGCCATGGGTTCGGCTGAGATCTCCATCGGTGAGCGGATCCGTTTCTATCGGACGGCGTCGAAGAAGACTCAGTCGGTGGTCGCCGGTCTGGCGGGCATGAGCGAGGACTATCTGGGTCAGATCGAACGCGGCCTGCGCACGCCGACCATCGACAAGCTGCATCAGCTTGCCCGCGTGTTGGGTGTTCCTGTCGCGGTGTTGATCGGGGAACCGTCTTTCAAGGATGACAGTGTGCTGCATCCCGTGGCCGCCACCCTGCAAAAGGTCCTGACCGCCTACGAGACGCCCAGCGAGGAGAAGCCCGACCTATCCGGGCTCAGGGCGCGGGTAGATAGTGCCTGGGGCCTGTGGCAGGGATCTACCAACCGCTTCACCGAGGTGAGCACCCTGGCCCCTGACCTCACCCGCGAGGTTCAGGGTGCCGTTCGTGCGCTGCGGACCTCGACGGACGTGCAAGCGCGATGCCAGGCCCAGCAGATCGCCACCGACTTGTACTTCTTGCTGCGGACCTTCACCAAGCGCATGGGGCGGATGGACCTGTCCCTCATGGTCGCCGACCGAGCGGTCATGGCGGCCGAAGCGGCGGACGACCCCCTGAGGATCGCCGCCGCGAAGTGGAACCTTGGTCAGATCCTGTTGTCACAGGGAGAGGCCGACGGAGCGGAAGACGTAGCGCTCAGATCGATCGAGGATCTTCGCCAGGAGCTACCGGAACGCACGCCGGATCGGGCATCTCTCGAAGGTGCGTTGTGGCTGGTCGCGGCCATCGCATCAGGTCGCCGACATGACCACTGGACCGCGAGGGAACGCGTTCAGGGACCAGCCGCGGAAGCATCACGGGTATCGGGCGAAGGCAACGTCTTCTGGACCGTGTTCGGCCCTCTAAATGTCGGGCTCCATACGGTCAGCGTCGAGATGCAGGCGGGAGAGGTCTCCGAGGCGCTCTATGTCGCCGACCATCTCGATGTGAACCAGTCGCCGTCACTGGAACGCCGCATGACGTTCGCCCTGGAGGTGGCGCGCTGCTATGACCAGCGGCAAGAGGACGCGGCGGTCATCCTGCACCTGATGAACGCCGAGGCGAGCGGCCCCGAGGACATGCGCTACAACACCCTCGCGCGTGACCTGGTGAGATCGCTGCTGAAGCGTGCCCGCCCGACGTTCCAGCCCCAGGTGCAGTCCATCGCCAGGCGGATTGGTCTGCTGGAGTGATCCGTGCTGAGGGCTGACCCGCGCTCAGAGCGCGGGTAGCCGCCCCCGTCCCGCCCTACTGTCGGAACGCACTCGACACAAGAGCGAAGGGAAGGGGGCAAGATCGCATGAGACGCACTGACTCGCAGCCTTCGGCAGCGCCGGCCGACCTGAGGTGCTGCCTCTTCCTGCTTCCGCTTGCTCCCGAAGCATGTGTCTCCGCGCGGCAGCGCGTCCGTGGGGTGCTGACCGTGTGGCGGTTGCCCGACCTGGTCGAAATTGAGACCTGCAAGGCCGTGTGGTGCGAGGTCGACCAGCACGGACATCCTCCCTTCGCCCGCTGCCGTTCGGTGGCGGAAAGGAGGGGTTCCCATGAGTGAGCTGCGCAGCCCCGGATGGGTGGTGATGCGGTCCGTGTGGCGTCGTAGGTTCTCCGCCTTCGGCTGCTGGACCTCTGCGCGGAGCGTGATCATCGACGCGGTCGCCGCCGAGAAGCTGATCCGCGAAATGCGGTCGATCATGATGGAGCGCTGGCATCGAGGCGAACGACACGCATGAGTCTTTACAACATCCCACGGTGTCTCAGCCCGCACGTCCCCTGGCCAGTAGATCAATGCGAGCGACTGGCACGGGAAGCAGCCCGCGCGCGGGAACGCGTTCGCGTCGTCGCGTGGACCTGCGACTGCACATCACCGGTCTACGCACTGTGCGCCTCTGGCGTCAGTGGTTCATCAGACGAACGGCAGGCGTCGTCAAGGAAAGCCGCCAGTGGCCGCTGTGGCACGAAGCGCAAGCGATGTGGTCGGCGCTGTTGACGGGGCAGGTGCGCTGAAAGATCGGTCCTCGAAACTGGGCGCATGGCGACACATCCTCTCCTAGCGCAGGGGAAAGGAGTCTCGCGACATGCGCCCGTGTGGGCGAACGTGGTCGCGCGGTTGACTGTTGCGGTTCTCCGGATGGTCGCAGCAATGAAGGTCCCGCGCGATCACGTCCGCCCGCTGGGGCAGGCCGGGTTCCCGCCGCCCGCCTGCCCCTCCCCCTCCCCCGTCCCGTCCCGTCCCGTCCCCGAACGGTCGGCCATCGTGATCGCCCCGATAGTTGGCTGTCCCGCGTGATGGAAGTCGCTGTGGCCCACCTCACTCAGGAGGTGGAACGGCTCAGTGCGAATACGACAGCGCGCCGTCCGTCTCGCTGCTCGCTGGCGCTGCTCAGGCCCACGGTCAGGTGATGCTGCTGCTCTCACATGCGCCGAACGCGCGGATACGCCGAGAGTGTCCTGTCGCAGCGTAGGTTGAGCATTCTCACTGAAGGTTGAGTGACTGACGGGCAGCGAGGCCGAAATGCCGGCGCCCCAGGCTGGGGCACGCTGGCAAGATCTCAGCATGTCTACCGACGTCAGCGGGATGATCGAGTGCCGACCGGGTGCCCGCCTTTGGGGCCCGGATGACGAGGACTCTGTGTGGCAGGCCGCCATCGATCTCTTCCTGCTCAACCGCGGCAACGCTTACGACGGACTCTCCTGTCTCTTCGGGATTCGCAACACCTTCGGCTTTCGCCCTGTGGCTGAAGATCGTGGCTTTCCCCGCGACGCCTCGGAGAGGCTGACCAGTAAGTTCGCCGTCTATGGTGGACCCGCCGACGTATTCGGGACGACGTGGCTCACTTGGGCTGAGGTCGCCTCTGTCGACTGGACGGAGACGGACAGTTCCGGCAGGCGAAGCCGCGGCATGGTCGCAGGCGACGAGAGCGACTGGGGCCGGGTGTGGAGTGTGATGCGCACGCTCAGCGAAGTGCACGGCGCGCAGAATGTACGGCTCGTCGTCTGGTTCTACTGATCACACGGGCTGGTCAGCCACGGCGCCGAGTCACAACTGGGCCTTGCGGGGGCGGTGGAGCCTCTATCCCAGCGTAGACAAACGTCGCCGGGATGAGCTCGGAGAAGTACTTCAACGTGTCGGCGACCTCTGCTCCCGACCTGGTCGTCAGCGAGTGGCGTCATAAATCCTGGGTTCAGGAGATCAGCGATCGCCTGTTCGGGCTGATGACGACGTGATGCACCTGGGGCATGCGATGCCGACACCGACATCCCAGTGGATGTCCCTGATCGTCTCGGGCTCGCTCCGGTTATGTGGCCGCTTGCGTTTGGAAGGCGCCCGAGCGATTAGCGAGGACCATGCTTTTGTGGGGGTGTGGGGGGCGCTGCCCCCCACTAGGCGCAGCCCGAAGCCCATTGCGCGAAAGCGCCCCAAAGCGGAGGCCCATGCTTGTTCAGCCGGTCAGCGGTCTGAACTCCTTGTGTCAGCCGGTCTTGGGCGGGTCCTGTGACTGCGCGTGCTGCAGTTGGACGCAGCATTCACCGGGGTGTGGGGCCAGGACCGCCTGAACGGCCGTGGCTTGCAGTCCTTGCAGGTACCCGGTGAGGAAGGCGTGGTTCATGCCGCAGACGAGGTCGGGGGCCTGGGCGGAGAGGGGGTGAAAGGGGCAGTTGCGCAGCCGTAGCCGGTCGGGGGCCTGCCGGGTGGGTTCGAAACCGTGCTGGTCGAGCATGTGCTCGCACAGGGTCAGGCCGCGTTCGGCGCCGAGCCGGCCGGGGCGCAGGCGTGCGCGATCCTGCCCGCCGAGTTCGTGGCCGTGCTGCCTGGCGGTGCGTACGGCGGCGGTCGCGGCGCTCTCGTCGTCGCCTTCGGTCAGGACGGCTTGGAGGAGGAGGCCGGCCAGCAGTTCGTGGCGGCGTTCGGGGATGCTGACCTGGATGGGGCTGTCGGTCGGCTCGTAGACCTTGGGCTGCCGGCCGACCTTGCGCCCTCCGGCGGGGGACACGTACCGAGTGCGGAGCAGGCCGACGTCGACCAGCTTGTCCAGGTGGAACGCGGCGAGTTTGCGGGAGATGCCAACGCCGGCGGCTGCCTCCTCGCGTGTGACGGGCTGGCGGGCACGGCGGATGAAGGCGAAGATCTGCCGCCGGGTGCCCTCGCCGAGCACGCTGAGGGAATCGAGCGCGGCATCCGCCGGAGACGCCGGCTGGCTCATGTCGGAGGTCACGCGTTCATGGTAACGCCAGCATGCATTGCCAGACGATGGGTAGCAGCCTATTGAACGGCCCTACTTGACCGCCATCCCTAATAAGACCAAAATCCATTGGTGAAAAGGAGGTGGCCGTGATGACCCAGCCGCATCAAGCCAAGCAGCCGGTCAGCGCCGCGCTCGCCGGCCCGTACGGGCACCCGTTCCATCCCATGCTGGTCACGATCCCGATCGGCGCCTGGGCGGCCAGCCTGGTCTTCGACATCGCCTCACAGCTCGTGGCGGACCCACGCTTCCTGTCCCAGGGGGCGATGTGGCTGATCGCGGTCGGCGTGATCGGCGCTCTGGGCGCGGCCATGGCAGGATTCCTGGACCTGTTCGCCATCCCCGCGGGCACGCGCGCGTTCCGGCTGGCGCTCACCCACATGACCCTGAACCTGCTGGTGACCGCCGCCTACCTCGGCAATTTCCTGTGGCGGCACTCCGAGACCGTCACCGGCAGCATCCCCGCCGGGCCGCTCACGCTCAACGCCGCCGCCTTCCTGACCTTGGCCGTGTCGGGATGGCTGGGCGGCAAGCTCTCCTACCGCTACGGCGTCCGCGTGGCCGACGAGACGACGCAGGCCGAAGGGTTCATATCCGCCGGCCGTACCCACTGACACTCCGCACCGGCTGCCGCACCGTCCCGGTGCGGCCATGATCAATCTGGAGTTCCCATGAACATCGCCGCACTGATCACCTGGGTGATCACCGCTCTTGGCGGTTTCTACATGCTCGGCACCTGGCTCTCGCGCGGCGGCGCCCGCGGCGGCAGCCACCTCCCGGTCCCGGTGATCTTCGGCCATTTCGCGCTGGCCGCCGTCGGCCTCGTCGTCTGGATCGTCTACCTCATCGCCGACCTGGATGCGCTGGCCTGGATCGCCTTCGTCCTGCTGGTGCCCGTCGCCCTGCTCGGGTTCGTCATGCTGAGCCGGTGGATCCCGGTACACCGTGCCCGCGCCACCACCGCACCAGCGGCAGGCGAGCACACCGCCCCCGCCGAGCGGCACTTCCCGGTCGCCGTGGTCGGCGCACACGGGCTGTTCGCTGTCGTGACCGTAGTCCTGGTCCTGCTCTCCGCCCTGGGCGTCGGCGGCAGCTGACATTCCCCAGCGTTCCACCGCCTTTCCCCAGCCGACACCGTCGGCCTCGCGGGAGGTATCGTGCCGCTGCCCACATCACACCCGCACGCCTCCGGCGCGCACCGCGCACGCCGGAGGCCGGGGCCGTGCTGACGGTCAGCTCGGGTTGAGATCGTTCTTCCAGATTTCCCGCTCGTCGCGGCGCGGGTCGTGGACGATGACGTTGTCCGGCATGTTGTCGCGGTAGAAGGTCATCACCGGGCGTTCGGTGGTGTTGTAGGGGGCCCACTGGCCGAGGTCGCCGGTCTTGACGAACTCGACCCAGCGTCCGTGCAGGGCGTCCGCCAGTTCCTGGGGCGGGTTCGGACCGGTGAACTCCGCGCTGTGGGGATTGTCGAGCGTGTCCCACACGAAGGGGAGCGGAAGGCTGTGGCAGGCGCCGAGCTTGACGCGGAGGGTGTTGGGCGTGGTGGGTGACCGCCAGCCGAACTCGAAGACGTGGGTGGTGGCAGGCGCGTCGCCGCGAGCCTCGGCGATGCGGTAGGTGGGGATGCGGAACATGCGGTCGGTCAGCGTCGCGCAGGCGATGCCGGAGGGGGCGTTGCGCGCGTACGGCTCGACGCTGGTATCGGCGTAGCGGTCGTAGAAGCCGGCCGGGGCACCGTAGACCTCGGTCCTGGTCCTGAACGGCGCCGCACCGGGCCAGCCCACCATGGCGGTGGGAACGACGAAGGCCCTGAACTCCTCGATCGTGGTGCCGATCAGCAGCGGCACGTCACCGCCACAGCCGTCGGCGATGGCGTCGATCGGCAGTCGCGGAACCACCTCGCCGTCGACCACCGGCATGAACGACATGCCGCACGAGGCGATGGTGCTCGCCCCGTACCGCGCGGGGTCGGCGCCGGAAGTGACGTCATCGCTCACCTCGGCCTGCGCCGTTATCAAGGCGGCGGTGTCCACTGCGGCGAGCGCCTGGGCGGTCGGCGCCACACCCAGCCGGGTGGCGACGGCGGCGGTGACAAGGGCGGCGTCCTGGAGGGTCTGGCCGATGTGCGCGGTGCCGCTTTCGACAATGGCCTGGTGGAACAGCTCCCGGTCGAGGGAGAGCAGGGTCAGCACGCTCATCGCGCCGGCGGACTCGCCTGCCACGGTGACGTTGCCCGGGTCGCCGCCGAAGCCGGCGATGTTGTCCCGCACCCACTCCAACGCGAAGATCTGGTCGAGCAGGCCGCGGTTGGCCGGGACGGCAGCGTCTTCGATGTAGGCGAAGCCGTCCATCCCGAGGCGGTAGTTGATGGTGACGCAGACGACGCCGTCGCGGGCGAAGGTGGCGCCGTCGTAGGTCGTCACCGCGGAGGAGCCGGTGGTGAACGCGCCGCCGTGGATCCACACCAGCACCGGCATCGCGGCATCGGAGCCGGCGGCGCTGGTCCACACGTTCAGGTTGAGGTAACCGTCCCCGGGGATGACCGGGTTGTGGAACAGCTCGCCGAGCTTGCCCTTGAGCGGCGGCTGCGGCGGGGTCGGTCCGAACTCGTGAGCGGGCAACGGCGCACTCCACGTATCGGGCGGCACGGGCGCGCCGAACCTGTTCGGCCCGACGGGAGCGGCGGCATAGGGGATCCCGCGGAAGGACGTGATCCCGTTTTCGATCAGCCCCGATACCGGGCCATAGGCGGTCGAGACCTCAACGGTGGTGGGTGACATGACACTCCTCGGCCGGGACAAGGCGGTGCACACTCACACAGGGCCGGCCGTCCCCCGGAGCACCGTCCAGGCCGCCAGCTGCAGCCCGTCACCTTATCGTTACCCAAAGTGATGTCCCTTCATCTCATTGCCGGGTGACGGAGACCTCGTCGCTGCGGGCGGCGCCCTGTGGCCACCCCCCATCGGCCTGGGCTATTTGTCCAAACCGGACGTCTGGACAATGTTTGGACGGCTATCCGGCGGATGTCCGTTGCCGCCGTTCGAGGCGCCCGGCATAGTCAGAGCTGCTCTCGCCTCCCCCGCCTATCGGGAAGTCTCCCTCCTTCCAGAGATCATCTCTCGCGGAGAGATAAGGGCGAGAAATTGAGTTCACACCCCGGGCCTCTCACAAAGGAGTCGACCAATATGAAGATCCACGTAGCAGCGGCTGCGGTGTCCGTAGCGACGATTGGCACGCTCTTGCTGACCACGGGCCCAGCGAGTGCCCACACGTACGACGGAAAGGACCCCTACAGAAGCGGGTGCGCCAACAGCAAGGTCTACACCGGGAAGAAGGCCTCGCTGAGCAACGAGATCGATGACACCCTGGGCACGATCCGGCTGTATTACTCCCGTCGTTGCGGCACCAACTGGGGCGAGGTGACGGTGCCCAAGAACGCGACCGGCCATATCACCGTCTTCACCAGCCGCAAGAACATCTCCTTCACCTACCGCGCCGGGAACGGCGGGCACCACTGGGGCGACATGGTCTACGCGCCAAGCGGCGTCTGCGCCCAGGCCACGGGCAGCGTGACGGCCGGAATCGGCCGCGTCAACAAGGGCAGCGGCACCACTGCGAAGGCCTGCGGCTGATTTGTGATCGCCCCATCAGCCGCCTGCACCCTGGCGCAACGGCCGAGCTTGGGCAGCTTGGCGTCCTACTCCCGAGCCGCGGCCAGGGTCGCTTGGTCCCGTCACCGCCCCACTCGCGCTCCATCGTGCCGCATGCCGCTCAGCACCTGACCACTTCCGCGCCGCCCAACGCCAACGACGCTGACCAGCAACTCCGTCCCGGTGTTCGTCGGTGCGGAGAGACGAACCTAGTAAAACCTCCGCTTTCGGTGGGGGGGTTATGCGGCGTGGCATGGGCACGCATCGGCGCTGGGATCGGGGCGCGGCGTGAGATGGTCAGAACCGCCAGGTTGCGCCAGCCCGGCAGGTGAGTGATCGTCTGCGCCTATCTCGGCCCACATGACCTTCCCGCCACACGGGGAGGGGTAGGTGCCCCAGCGGCGCGCCAGGGCGCCTACGGCGCTCATGTGGGGGTCCGGTGGGGTGGTGTCTGGCGGGGTGGGGTCGGTGTCTCACACGTCGATGATCAGGGCGTCTGCGCGGCGGTGGACCCGGATACTCACGGCGGCGATGGTGGCGCAGTCGATGTCGGAGTATCGGGGATTGGGGTCGGGGTGGCCGGTGTTCTCGACGGCGCGGGCGAGCAGGTGGCCAGCGGTCCGTTCGGCAGGGCGTTCGAGGTAGGGCAGGCCCCACACTCGGGCGCTGATGCGGGCGACTTGCGCGCCGAGGGTGATCGCGGTGTGCAGCGCCAACAGGGTGACCTCGGAGGCGCGCACGGTGGGCGGCACGGGCGCGAACCGGTCGCTCATGAGGCCCCGTGATCCTCGGTGGGCAATAGGAACGGTTCGGCGTCGCGGAGGTAGTGCGCGAGCGTCGGTTGGACAGTGCAGACTCGCCGCGCCCCCCGGGGCCACCATCGCCGCAGGAATCCGGGGCGGCACAACCGGCACCTCCCGCGCGGGTCGACGCGGTGCCGGGCGTTGATCCCCAGCAAGGCACCGGCCAGCCGTAGGAGCCACCGTTCGGCGGTGGCTTGGTCCACAACGATCGCGGGAACCTCCGCCGCGATCACCTGACCGAGCAACTCTTTCAGCCGCCGGTCATGGACCTCATGGACAGGTGCCGGGGTCATTGCGTGGCCTCGGTGGTGTGGGACATCACCAAGACATCAGCGCCGGTCTCTATCTCGATCAGGGCGCGCATGGCCTGATAGATGCCGTCGAACTCCGACAGATGCTCCGGAGCGGGGATCACCACGGTGCTGATGTCGGGGCGGCACAGCGCTTGGAGAAGCTCACCAAACGCCGATCGCCGGTAGGGGTGCGGGTGCTCGGTGTAGATGTCGACCAGGTCCAGCCCTGACCGCGCCGCGAACCCTCGCAGGCGCGCGGTGATCTGCTCGCTGGCGGCGGTGTCGGTGTCGGGTCGAAGCCGCACGTACCCCACCGCCCGGCGTCGTGCTGTTGGTGGGAGGGCCGATCCGGGCAGCGGTCCCGGATGCGTGACCGGACCGGCCCAGACGATGGGGCGGCCCGAGGCCGCCAGGTAGTTCCAGCCGATCACCGGCTCTGGTGCTGCGTGTTGTGTGGTCACGGTGTGCCTTTCGCTGGTCGGCTGGAGGTGCTCCCACAGTGACCAGCAACCCGCACATGCGGCCATGACCAATAACGCATATGGATATGCGCCCCAGCGAATACCTGGATTCGCAACGTGATCGCGTGGTTACATTCGGGGTGCAGGGATCTCCGATGTGGCGGTGAGTCCAGATGACCGACACGCAGGCGCGGCGCTGCCGCTGCGGGACACGCCTAGCGCGCGACAACACCAGCGGCCGGTGCGCGGCATGCACCACGGGCGCACGTGAGGCGACTGGTACGCCCGCCGGGCCGCCGAGGGCGCCGCCGGAGTTCTGGACCCATCCCAGCATGCGCTCAGCGCTCGACCAGTGGCACATGGGCAAGGTCATCGCGGCCTATCGCGCCCACCCGCACCACGACCGCCCCCTACGACAGGAAACGGTGGCAGCGTGGGTGGGCATCACCCAACCCCAGCTGTCCAGGATTGAGAACGGCCCGCCGATAACCGACTTGGGCAGGCTCACACAGTGGGCGCGACTGCTGCACATCCCGGCTGACCGGTTGTGGTTTCAGGTACCGCAGCAGCGCGCAGCGCGCCCACCAGCGCATGCCTCAGCCCCGGCCGCGGAACCGCCCCCGGTCCCTGTTCCGGTTTCGGCGCGGGCCACCGTCTCGGGGCCCGGTGAGGATGCGGCGGCGGCAGTGGCGGCGTGGCGGGCGGTGGACGCCCAAATTGGCGGCGCTCACCTGTACGCGACCGTCACCACCTACCTACGCGACCACCTCAGTCCCCGCATGTTCGGCGGTGAGGGGACGCAGGTGTTCACCGCGGCCGCAGCACTCACAGAAATGGCCGGGTGGATGGCGCATGACGCCGGAGACGACGACCGCGCCGGGCGGCATTTCGCGCGGGCGCGAGACCTGTCCGGCGTGGGCGACGACCCCCATTTGAGGGTTCACGTGCTCGCGAGCCTGGCCCACCTCGCGCACCATCGCGCCCACCCCGATGACGCAATCGGCTACGCCGCTCAGGGACAGCGCGAGTTGACGGCGGGGCCGGCTCACCCCGAACTGGCGGCGCGGCTGTGGGCGTTGCAGGCTCGCGGGCACGCCGCCGCAGGACGATCACGGGAAACGCGCGCACTGTTGGGCCGCGCTGAGACCGCCCTGCAGGGCAGCCACAGCGCGGCCCCGTCGCCCTGGGTGTCACCGTTTGATGCTGCGTCCCTCGCCGGAGACGCGGCCCGGTGCATGCGGCAGCTCGGCGACCTACTCGCAGCCCAGCGCCACGCCCAGCGAGTTCTAGAGCTGCGGCCGGCCGGCCGCACCCGCTCCCGCGCGTTCGGGCACCTCACCCTGGCCGGTGTGCTCATCGAACGCGGCGCGTTGGACCAGGCGTGTGCAGTCGCGACCGATGTTCTTCATACCACCGGGTCGCTAGGCTCGTATCTGGTGATTCAGCAACTACGCGATCTGCGCGACCAGCTTCAGCCGCATCGCGCCACCGCATGCGCGCGGGGCTTCCTCGACCACCTGGCCGAGGCGCTGCGGCAGCGTGAATGGCTCTACCAGCTCACCACCGACACCACACAGCCAAGGACCAGCCCAACCCCATGACCGAGCCCGACACCCGGCCGCTCTACGAACGCGATCCCGCCGCCTACCGCGCGCATCTGACCGAGGGCAACGCCCGCCAGGCCCGCAAGCGCGTGGGGGTAGATGCCCTCATTTGTGATGATCATGGCCGTGTGCTGCTCGTCGACCCCACCTACAAACCCAATTGGGATCTCCCCGGTGGCATGGCCGAAGCCAACGAACCACCGCTTGATGCCCTCCGCCGAGAACTGACCGAAGAACTCAGCCTCCACCTCCCGGAGGACATGGCGTTGGTGTGTGTTGACTGGGTGCCACCACACGGCCCATGGGACGACTCGGTGATGTTCATCTTCAACGCCGGAATCCTCACCGCCGGCCAAACCGCCGCGCTACGCCTTGCCGATACCGAGTTGGGCGCGTTCGAGTTCTGCACTCCCGACCAAGCGCGGAAGCGGCTCCGGCCGTACGTGTGGGCACGCCTACAGGCCGCGATCACCGCCGCTGACGCTGACACTGTCGCGTACCTGCACAACGGCCGCCCCGTCAGCTAGTCTGCGCAGCGCTTGGCGGTATTGAAGGGAACCTACGCCCGCCGTCTCACTTGCACCCGTCTCTGGACGCGACCTTGTTGTCAGCTTTGGCGCGGCTTCTTTGATGCTGAGCGATCGCCTGTGGAAGCTGGGTGGGCTCGCTCCGGTCAGGGGGCCGCTTGCGTTTGGAAGGCGCCCGAGCGATTAGCGAGGACCATGCTTTTGTGGGGGTGTGGGGGGCGTTGCCCCCCACTGGACGCAGCCCGAAGCCGGCAGCGCGACAGCGCCCCCCGAAAGCGAAGGCCCATGCTTGTCAGCCGGTCAGCGGTCCGAACTCCTTGCGGGTGTCGATGACGTTCCCGAACAGCTCCCACCGTTCGCCCTTGAACTTCATCAGCTGCATCGACTCGATCGGGAAGCCGTCATCGGCGGCGGTGTTCATCGTCACCCCGGGCAGCAGCATGTTGATCTGCACGTTGCTCAGGCTGCGCATCGCGTCGCGCAGCCCCTCGCGGGTCGGGCACTTCGCGGCCGACATCGTCTTGTTGAAGGAGTCGGCCACCGCCCAGCCGAAGGTGAAGAACGGCACGTTCGGGTCGGTGCCCGGCGCGTACTGCGCCATCTTCGCCTTGTAGAGCTTCATCTCCGCGTCGTCGTTCCACGTCGCGTCCCTGGGGTCCTTGTAGTAGGTGGAGGACACGACGCCCTGGACGTTCTCGAAGCCGACGGGCTTGAGCACAGTGATCGAGGCGGAGACGTTGTTGAGGATGTGCAGCGGGTTCCAGGTGGTGTTCTTGGCGTCGGCGGCCAGCGCCTGCGAGCCGAACTTTGGTGTGGTGATGTTGAGGAACACATCAGCCTTGGATCCGGCGAGGTTGCGCATCTGCGGGTCGACGCTCGGGTCGGTGACCTCGTAGCTCTGCTCGCCGACGACGGTGATCCCGCTGCCCTCGATGGCCCGCTTGAAGCCGCCGAACAGGTCCTTGCCGAAGTCGTCGTTCTGGTAGAGCACCGCGACCTTGGCGTTGGACTTCTCCTTCTTGAGGTATTGGGCGTAGACGCGAGCCTCGGAGATGTAGTTGGGCTGCCAGCCGATGGTCCACGGGTGCTTGGTGTCGGTGCCCCACTTCGAGGCGCCGGTCGCGACGAAGATCTGCGGCACCTTCTGCTGGTTGGTGTAGTCCCAGGTCGCCGTCGTCGAGGGGGTGCCCAGCGTCTGGAACAGCGCGAACACCTGCTCCTGCTCGACGAGCCGGCGGGCCTCCTCGACCGCCTTGGGCGGCTGGTAGCCGTCGTCCCGGACCACGAACTCGACCTTGCGCCCGCCGATGCCGTTCTTCTCGGCGTTGGTGTAGTCGAAGTACGCCTTGATGCCCTTGGGGATGTCACCGTAGGCGGAGGCGGGTCCCGACAGCGGGTAGATGCCGCCGAGTTTGATGCTCTTGTCGGTGATGCCGGTCGTCTGCTGGCCCTGGCACGGCCCCGACGCCGTGGTGCCCGGCTCGGTCCCGCCCCGCCCCCCGCAGGCCGCCACCGCGGCCAGGAGCATCGCCGTACAGCCGATAACGGATACGCGCATGCCTGTTACTCCTTCCGGAGGGTCTTCTTGATCGAGTACGCCGCGCGGCCCGCCAGCCCGGCCAGGCCGGTCGGGGCGACGTACATCACCGCGATGATCAGCAGGCCGAAGACGACGCCGGGCGCGGCGTCGTTCACGCTCTGGGAGATGCTCGGTACGAACATGACGAACAGCCCGCCCAGCAGCGGCCCCCAGTACGAGCCGAGGCCGCCCACGACGAGGCCGGCCAGCAGCGTGATCGAGAGCGTGACGACGAACGAGTCCGGCGAGACGTACCCGATCACCCATGTGTAGAGGCAGCCCGCGATCCCGGCGAGCATCGCGCTCCAGGCGAAGGAGAGCGTCTTGTAGAACGACAGTCGCACGCCCATGACCTCGGCCGCCGACTCGTTGTCGCGGATGGCGTGCAGCGCCCGGCCGACCCGCGAGCGCAGCACGCTGCGGGTCACCAGGAACGCCACGACGGCCACCGCCAGCGTGAGGAAGTACAGCCATTGGTCCTCGGCCAGTCCCGTCCACGCGGGCGGCGCCGGCTTGGCCAGTGTCAGCCCCATGGAGCCGCCGGTTACCGACTCGAACCGCTTGAGCAGCGGTACCAGGAAGATCGCGATGGCCAGGGTCACCAGGGCCAGGTAGAGGCCGCGCAGCCGGACGGCGGGCACGCCGAGCGCCAGTCCCAGCGCGAACGCCACCACGGCGGCGGCGGGCAGCGTGGCCGGGTAGGGCACGTCCCAGCTGTGCAGCAGGATGGCCGCGGTGTAGGCGCCGACGGCGAAGAAGGCGCCGTGCCCGAGCGAGATCTGGCCCGCGTGCCCGACGAGCAGGTTCAGCCCGAGCAGCGCCACCGCGTAGATCAGCACCATGGTGAACTGGAAGACCCGGAACGGCACCAGCTGGAAGGGCGCGTAGCAAGCCAGTACGAGCAGCAGAGCCACGGCGATCCAGCGCCAGTTCGTGGGCACCCGCCACCGCCCCTTCGCGACCGGCGAACCGGTCGCCTCCGCCGACTCGCTCATACCCGCTCCACCACCGCTCGCCCGAACAGCCCTTGAGGCCGCAGCAGCAGGACGCCGAGGATGATGACCAGCGGCACCCCGATCTTGAGATCCGATCCGATGAAGCCGACGTACGCCCCGGCCAGCGTCTCGGCCACGCCGACGATCAGGCCGCCCACGACCGCGCCCAGCGGGCTGTCGAACCCGCCGAGCGTCGCCGCCGCGAAGGCGTAGATGAGCACCCCGCCCATCAGGTTGGGGTCCAGGAAGAGCAGCGGCGCCACCAGCACGCCCGACACCGCGCCGACCGTGGCGGCCAGGCCCCAGCCGAGCGCGAGCGTCCAGCCCACCCGGATGCCGACGAGCCGGGCGGACTGCGGGCCGGCGGCCACCGCGCGCATGCCCAGGCCGATCTTGGTGTGCTGGAAGAGCAGGTACAGCAGGCCCATCACCACGGCGACGACGCCGAGGATGCCCAGCGTCGAGTACCCCACGCTGACGCTCCCTGCCGTGAGCGCGCCCTCAGGGAACGGGTTGGGGAAGTCCTTGATGGTGAAGGACCAGATCCACCCGGCGGCGGCGTTCACGAAGATGAACAGCCCCACGGTGACGATCACCACGGTCAGCTCGGGAGCGCCTTCGACCGGGCGGATGATCACTCGCTCGATGAGCATCCCGCCCGCGAACGACACCACGAGCGTGATGACCAGCGCCAGCCAGAACGGCAGCCCGGCGGCGGTGAACTGCCAGGCCAGGTAGGTGGAGAACATCGCCAGCTCGCCCTGGGCGAAGTTGACGATGCCGGTGAACTGGTAGATCAGCACCAGGGCCAGCGCGAGGCTGGCATAGATGGCACCCGCGCCGAGCCCCTCGACGACCTGCTGCAGGAAGCCGGCCATGGCTAGACCCGGTATCCGAGGTAGGACTGGGCGACCTGCTCGTCCGCCCTGATCTGCTCCGCCGTGCCCGACAGCACGATCCGGCCGGTCTCCAGGACATGCGCCTGCTGGGCGATGTCGAGGGCGAGATGGGCGTTCTGCTCGACGACGACCACGGTGGTCCGCTCCTGTTCGTTGATCGCCCGCACGATGCGGAACAGCTCCCGGGTGACCAGCGGCGCCAGGCCCAGTGACGGCTCGTCCAGCAGGAGCAGCCGGGGCCGCAGCATGAGCGCGCGGCCGATGGCCAGCATCTGCTGCTCGCCGCCGCTGAGGCTGCCCGCCGTCTGCCGCAATCTGGGCTTCAGCGCCGGGAAGTAGGTGTAGATGCGGTCGAGGTCGGCGTCCACGCCGGTTCTGCCCCGGCGTACGTAGGCGCCCAAGCGCAGGTTCTCCTCGACGGTGAGCGGCATGAACGTGCCGCGCCCCTCGGGCACGTGGGCGACACCGCGCCGGGCTATGGCGTCCGGGGAGCGGCCGGTCAGCTCCGTCCCGCCGAGCCGGACGCTGCCGCGCCCCCGGACCATGCCGGACAGCGCCCTCAGCAAGGTTGTCTTGCCGGCGCCGTTCGGCCCGAGTATCGCGCAGATCTCCCCCGCGCCGACCGCCAGGCTCAGCCCGTGCAGCACCTTCGCGTCGCCGTATCCGGCGACCAGGTCCGTCACCACCAGTTCGCTCATACGGCGGTCCCCAGGTACGCCTCGATGACCCCGGGATCGCGCTGGACCTCCGCCGGAGCTCCTTCGGCGATCTTGCGGCCGAAGTCCAGGCAGACGATCCGGTCGCAGATTCCCATGACGAAGCCCATGTGGTGCTCGACCACGACCATGGTCAGGTCGTACTCGTCGCGGATGGCGCGCAGGACGCCGGCGAACTCCTCGACCTCCGCCGAGCTCAGCCCGTTCACCGGCTCGTCGAGCAGCAGCAGTTCGGGGCGGCCGACCAGCGCCCTGGCCAGCTCCACCCGCTTGAGCGTGCCGAACGGGAGCCCGGCGGCCGGATGGTCGGCGACCTCGCTCAGCGCCAGCCGCTCGAGCACCGCGTCGGCCTCGGCGCGCAGCCCGGCCTCCTCGCGGCCCACGCCGGGCAGGCGCAGGCCCGCCGTGAGGAAGCCGGCCCGGCCTCGGTGGTGCGCGCCGACCAGCGTGTTGTCGCGGACCGACATGCGCGGGAACAGGCCGAGGTTCTGGAAGGTCCGGGCGATGCCCAAAGCCGCGATCGCGTGCGGAGGTACGGCGAGCAGGTCCCGCCCCTCGTACGCGACCCGGCCCGCGTCGGCGTCGTGGCGGCGGGTCAGGCAGTTGAACAGCGTGGTCTTGCCCGCGCCGTTCGGCCCGATGAGCCCGACCATCTCGCCGCGCCGCACCGAGAAGCCCACGCCGTCGAGCGCCGTGATGCCACCGAATCGGACCGTGAGCTCGCTTACCTCCAGCACTCCGGCCTCCCGCTGACGGTGAGCGGCGAACAACGTGCTGAAAGCGTAGAAGTCACCCGTCCGGCACCACATTGGGCACGGTCACCCAAGATGCGTGCCGACTGTTGTCCGCCGGGCACAGGGTCTGTCTCGGACCGGTTACGACCTGTTGACCGCCTGGCAAAGTGCATGGATCATCCCGGCATGTCCGGTGGTTTCAGCACGGAAACGCTCACCGGTTCGGCGATGGTCCGCGTCCAACGCACGCGCATCCTCTCCGAGCTCCTCGATCATCTAGCCGACCTCGCCGACACAGCCGTACAGACGATGCGGGCCGAGATCCCCGCCTACGCGGCTCAGGACGAGAACTTCTTCGCCGACGTACGCGACCAAGTGGTCCGTCACTACCGCAGCAAGCTGGCCGTGATGCTCGAAGACCGCACGGCCACAGTCGACGACATCGCCTTCGCACGCCGGGCCGCCATGCGGCGGGCCAGGGCCGGGGTCGCCCTGGCCGACTACATCAACGCCTTCCGCGTCGGCCAGCGGGTCTTCTGGGGGTCGGTGCTGGAGCGGGCCGGCCACTCGGCCGCCGGCCACGAGGCCGCGCTCTCCCTGGCGGCCCCGATCATGCGTTACTGCGACTTCGCCAGTACGCACGCGGCCAACGCGTACATGGAGTTCCAGCGCTACGCGGCGGCGGAGGCCGTACACGAGAGCAGGGACCTGCTGGAGACCCTGCTGGCCGGCGGCGCGCCCACGCGCGGCGGGCAACTGGCCGCAGCCCAGGCGTACGGTCTGGGGTCCGAGACCCGCACGCCCCTGGTCGTGGTGATCGCGGTCCTGCTCGGGCCGCGCGCGCTCGTGACCAGCGGGAACCCGGTCGCCACGGGACCCGACCGCGGTGCGGACGCGCGGCACGCGGCCTGCGCGGCCATCTCCAGGGCCGGGGCGAACGGCACGCGGACGCTGTCGGTCGTACGGCAGTCGGAGATCGTCGCCATCCCCGCGCTCGGCCCCGGCGGCGACCCGGAGGAGCTGTGCGAGCGACTGCAGGCCGTGCGCGAGAGCCTCATGGGCGAGGGGATCGTGCTGGCGATGGGCATCAGCACGGTCGTCGCCGGGACGGCCGGGATCCCGCAGGCGTATGACGAGGCCCGTACCGTGCTGGAGTTCCTGCCGGAGGACGGCGGTGTGGCCGCGCTGCCGCGGCTGTCGCCGTTCCAGTACCTGGCGCTGAGGGCCGACGACACCGCCCGCCACCTGGTGGATCCGCGGATCACCGCGCTCCTGTCCGAGGACCGGGCGCGCGGCGGCGTGCTCACCGCCACGATCCGCGCCTTCGCCGCCGCCGACCTCAACCTGCGCGCCTCGGCCGAGCGGCTGCAGATCCACCCCAATACCGCTCAATACCGCCTGCGCCGCATCCAGGAGCGCACCGGTCGCAGCCTGCGCCGGATCAGCGACCTGCTCGACCTGCTCGTGGCGATCGCCCTGCACGACTCTCTGCCGCCCACCACCAACCTCGGGCGGCAAAGACTGGCCACCGTGACCGATGAGCGACGTGGGAGCGGGGACGTACGGTCGTTCCATGAATCTCGCTGACCGGCTCCACACCGTCGCCGATCGGCTCGGCGGGAGGACGGTTGTCACGCTCGACGACGAGGCGCTCACCTATGGCGCGCTCGACCTGATGAGCGCCCGCGTCGCCGCACTGCTGCGGCTGCGCGGGATCGGCGCGGGCGACCGGGTGGCGATCATGCTGCCGAACGTCCCGGAGTTCGCCGTCGTCTACTACGGGGTGCTGCGGATCGGGGCGGTCGTCGTCCCGCTGGATCCGCTGCTGCGCAGGCGGGAGATCGCCGCGTACGTCGGTGACTGCGGGGCCTGCCTGCTCATCGCCTGGCACGCCTTCGCGGAGACCGCCGAGGCGGGCACCGCCGGCACCCCGACCGACTGCTTCTTCGTCGTGCCGGGCGAGTTCCAGCGGCTGCTGCGCGGCCTGGCGGCCGAGCACGACGTCACCCCGCGCGCGGACGGCGAGACGGCGGTCATCCACTACACCTCCGGCACGACCGGCCGGGCCAAGGGCGTCGAGCTGACCCACGGCAACCTCGGCGGCAACGCCGCGGCCGTCGCCCGCATGCACGCGCTCGGGGTGGACGACGTCGTGCTCGGGGCGCTGCCGCTCTATCACTCCTTCGGGCAGACCTGCTCGCTCAACGCCACCGTCCAGGCCGGGGCGCGCCTCACGCTGCTGCGGCGTTTCGCGGCGGGCCGGGCGCTGGAGGTCATCCGGCGGGACGGCGTCACGGTCTTCCAGGGCGTGCCGACCATGTACATCGCGCTGCTCGACCATCCGGGCGCCTCCGACATGTCGCTGCTGCGCATCCTGGTCTCCGGCGGGGCGGCGCTGCCGCTGGACGTGCTGCGGGCGTACGAGCGGCGGTTCGGCTGCTCGATCGTGGAGGGCTACGGGCTCAGCGAGACCTCGCCCGTCGCCTCGTCCAACCGGGGCCGCAACGGCACCCGGCCGGGGTCGATCGGCCGCCCGATCAAGGACGTCCAGATGAAGGTGGTCGACGAGGACGGCGGCGAGGTGCCGACCGGCCACATCGGCGAGATCGTCGTCCGGGGTCCCAACGTGATGAAGGGTTACTGGAACAATCCGGCCGCCACCGCCGAGGCGATCCGCGACGGCTGGTTCCACACCGGCGACCTCGGCCGGGTCGACGAGGACGGGTTCTTCTTCCTGGTCGACCGCCGCCGCGACGTGATCATCCGGGGCGGCTACACCGTCTACCCGCGCGAGGTGGAGGAGGTCCTGTACGAGCATCCCGCCGTACGGCAGGCGGCGGTCATCGGGGTCCCCCACCCGGAGCTCGGCGAGGAGATCGCGGCCGTGGTGACGCTGCGCGCGCCGGTCGAGGCCGACGAGCTGCGGGCCTTCGTCAGGGAGCGGGTGGCGGCCTACAAGTACCCCCGGCACGTCACGTTCGCCGACGAACTGCCCATGAGCCCCACCGGCAAGATCCTCAAGCGCGCCATCGAGACGTTGACTCGCCACCGGTAATAGAACTACGTTCTGGATACCGGGCGGTCGGTTAGGAAGGTGGCTTCATGCGGGTGCGGGACAAGGTCGTCGTCGTCACGGGGGCGGCGAGCGGGATCGGCCGGGCCATGGCGCTCAGGTTCGCCACGGAGGGGGCGGCCGGAGTGGTGGTCGCCGACCTCGACGAGGCGGGCGCGGGCGCGGTGGCCAAGGAGATCGGCGACCGGGCCGTGGCCATACGGACCGACGTGTCGGTGGAGGCCGAGGTGGCCGCGCTGGCGGAGACGCCCTTCGGCCCGCCCGATCTGTTCTGCTCCAACGCGGGCATCATCGCCGGGCACGGGCTGGACGCCACCGACCAGGAGTGGGACAGCCTGTGGTCGGTCAACCTGCGGGCCCACGTGTACGCCGCGCGGGCGGTCGTGCCCGGCATGGTCGAGCGGGGCGGCGGCTACCTGCTCAACACCTGCTCGGCGGCCGGACTGATCAGCTGCCCCGGCGACGCCCCCTACGCGGTGACCAAGGCGGCGGCCATCTCCTTCGCCGAGTGGGTCTCGATCCACTACGCGACCAAGGGCGTCAAGGTCAGCGTGCTGTGCCCGCAGGGCGTACGGACCGCCATGCTGGAGCGCGGCGTCGCGGAGGACCACCTGACGGCGCGCGCGGTCGGCGCGTCCGGGGCGATCCTCGACCCGGCCGACGTGGCAGGCACAGTGGTCGAAGGGCTGGCGGCGGAGCGCTTCCACATCTTTCCGCACCCTGAGGTGGCCGACTTCGCCCGCCGCAAAGCCGACGATCCCGACCGGTGGCTGGCCGGGATGGCGCGGTTCGTGGAGTCATTGTCATGAAGGGGGACGTGGACATGAAGGCGGCACGACAGGCTTGGCGGCGGCTGGAGCCGGTGCACGGGATGATCTACTTCGTCCCCGAGGGCCGGAAGCGGTACGCCGCGCTGGGGCTGAACGTCCGCTCCGGTTACTTCGCCTCGCGCGGGGCGGCGCTCGGCCGGGCCTCCGCCGAGCTGGTCATCGCGACCTTCTACAACTTCCACCCCGACCTCGTACGGAAGGCGCTGCCCGCCGCCTGGGACCTGGCGACGCCCGAGCAGGTGCTGGCCGCGCGGTACGAGGCGGCCGACGAGGCCCTGCGCCGGGCGGGCATCCACGAGCAGCCCGAGCTGGACACGGTCCTCGCGCTGGCCCGGCGCGCCGCCGAGGCCGCCTGCGAGCATCCGCAGGGCCGCCCGCTGTTCGCCGCGCACGCCGCGCTGGCCTGGCCGGACGACCCGCTGCTCCAGCTGTGGCACGCGCAGACGCTGCTGCGCGAGTTCCGTGGTGACGGGCACATCAGCACGCTGGTCACCGAGGGCGTCGGGCCGCTGGACGCGCTCGTGCTGCACGCCGCCAGCGGGGAGGTCCCGGTGGACTTCCTCAAGCTGAGCCGGGCCTGGCCGGAGCCGGAGTGGGCGGCCGCCGGGGAGAGCCTGCGCGAACGCGGGCTCCTCGACGGCCACACGCTCAGCGCCGAGGGCAAGACACTGCGCCAGCACATCGAGGCCCGCACCGACGCGCTGGCCCTGCCCGCCTACTCGGCACTGGGCGAGGAGGGCTGCGAACGCCTCGCCGAGCTGGCCCGCCCCTTCGGCCGGGCCATCGTCGACGCGGGCCTCCTCACCCCGGGCTGACGCCAGCGCCCCTCCGAAGGCGCCCTTCCCCAAGCGGCCTCTTCGAGCCGGGCGGGCCGGGCGCCCAGCAGGCTGGGCGCCCGGCGCTCACCCCTTGGCGGTGGGCAGGCCGGTGGCCGGGTCGATCGTGGTGGTGAAGACGTCGCCGTTGCCCGGCGCCTGGCCGCCGGTCGGTGTGCCGTAGGTCAGGCCGGAGACGGCCACCTGGCCCGACGGGGTGGCGGCGGCGTACAGGTTGACCTCGGAGAACGGGTCGACCCCGTCGTCACGGGCGGTGCCGAGCTGGGCGGCGGCCTGCTGCTTCCCCTTGCCGTCGAGCCGGACCGTCAGGATGTCGGCCGCGCCCGCCACCACGCCCACCCGGCCTCGGGTGTACCCGGCCAGGGCGACCGCACCACCGGTCAGCGGCACCACGGCGGCGCCCTCGTCGGCGGCCGGGGTGGCGACGGTGGCCTGCCAGCGCGGCTTGCCCGCGCCCGTGTACGCCGCCGCGACCAGATCACCGCCGATGCCCCCGGTGGCGACCGCGAGGCCCGCCGTGGTGACGGTCACCGCGTTCAGCCGGTCGTCACCGGTGCCGCCCACCGTGGTGGCCCACTTCCGGGCCCCGGTGACGTCGTAGGCGGCGAGCCAGCCGTCGAGCCCGCCGAGCGCGGTCGTCCCCGGCAGTGCCGAGGTCGCGCTGCCGGTCACGTAGAGGTTCGTCCCGTCCGAGGCCACTCCATACGCCTTGTCCTCCCCCACCCCGCCGTACTGGCGGACCCAGGAGACCGCGCCGTCGGCGGACAGGCGGGCGACCAGCGCGTCCTTGTCCCCGCTGTTGGCCCCGTCGAGGGCGCCCTTGGTGTAGCCGGCCACGTAGGCGCCGCCGTCAGGGGCGGCGGCCAGGCCGTAGAGGCGGTCGGCCACGCCCGGCGCGCCGAACTGGGTGAGCCAGCGGACCGCGCCCTTCGCGTCGAGCCGGACCACGAACGCGTCGTCCGTGGTGTTGCCCGCGTGGTGGCCGTCCAGGTCGCCCTTGGTGTAGCCGGCCGCGAGGACGCCGCCGTCGGGCAGCGCCGCGACGCCGTACAACCGCTCGTCGGCGGCGGTGCCGAGCTGCCTGGTCCAGCCGTTCGCTCCGCCGCGGACCAGCACCGCGTCGAGGCGGCCCGCGTACGGCTGACCGCCGACGGGTCCGCTCGCCGCGAACCCGGTGGTCAGCGAGCCGTCGGCGTGGGCCGCGACACCACCGGCCCAGTCCTGGGCGGCCGTGCCGTACAGCGGGGCGGGCAGCCCGGCCGGCGGCGTGACGCTCAGCCCCGGGCCGAGCTCGGCCATCGCCTGCTCGAACGCGGGTGCCCAGACGCTCCAGTCGTGGCCGCCGTCGAGCACGCGCAGCTGCGCCGAGATCGCGGGCGAGCGCCGGGCCGCGTTGTAGAGCGCGGCGGACTCGAAGTCGAGGTCGTGCTGGGCGTCGGCGGGATCGGGGTTGGCGTACTCGTCGTCGCCGACGGCCACGAACAGCCGTACGGGCAGGTCCTGGTCGAGCTTGGGGAGCAGGGCGGGGTAGTTCGACTCCTCATACACCTTGTCAGCGAACTTCTCGCCGCCTTGACCGTAGGCGCCGTAGTCGCGCGTGGAGGAGTCACCCGGCGGCAGCGGCGTGTAGACGGCCGGGCTGAGCACGATGGCGCTGCCGAACAGGTCCTGGTGGGCCAGCGCGAAGCGCAGCGCGCCCGAGCCGCCCATGGAGTAGCCGCCGACCATGCGGGCCTGGCGGATCGGCGCCGTGCGGTACGTCGCGTCCACATGGGCGACCAGGTCGCGGGTCAGCGCGGTCTCGACCGGCCGTCCTGGCAGGTCGGAGCCGGTGTAGCGGGAGTCCACGTACCAGCTGCCGCGCTCGCTCCACGGCGCGTCGGGCATGACGGCGATGAGCGGCGGTATCCGCCGGGTCCGGATCATCGCGTCGAGCGTGTCCTTGACCCGGGTCCACGCCTGCATCGTGTCGCCGCGGCCGTGCAGCAGGTACAGCACCGGGTAGCGATCGGTGCCTTTGGCGTAGCCGTACGGCAGGTAGAGGTTGTAGGCGATGTTCTCCCCCAGCGCAGCCGAGGGCGCGGCGGCCGTGGTGATCGTCCCGGTGCGGCCGGCTCGTACGCGTGCCTCTCCCGGTACGGCCAGCAGGACGACGAGGGCGAGGGCTATGAGCGCACCGACACCGCTCCATCGAGATAAGGGCATCGGTCGCTCCCTGTAAACGTTTACCGAACAATCTGTCCGGTGGTGCAGGAGAGTTTCCTGGTGCCCTTTGATCCATGTCAAGTATTCAAATGATCACATGTCGTGATTCTTGCGATTTGCCAGTGAAATGACCTCTAGGCTGAGCCGAGATAAGCCCTCCTTTAGCGCGACGACCTGGGGACCCCTGATGACCGAGGACGCGAACGACGACGTCATGGAGCAGCTCAGCCGCATAGACACCTCGGTGGCTCATCCGGCGCGCGTCTTCGACTACTGGCTGGGCGGCAAGGACCACTACGCCGCCGACCGCGAGACGGGCGAGCAGATCCTCCAGGTCATGCCGGAGCTGGCCATCATCGCCCGCGCCGAGCGGGAGTTCCTGGCCCGCGTGGTGCGGCACCTGGTCGTGGAGGAAGGGGTGCGTCAGTTCCTCGACATCGGCACCGGCATCCCGTCGGCCGACAACACCCACGAGGTGGCCCAGGCCGCCGCGCCCGAGGCGCGCATCGTGTACGTCGACAACGACCCGATCGTCCTGGCCCACGCCCGCGCGCTGCTGCGCGGCACCGACGAGGGCCTGACCACGTACATCGACGCCGACCTGCGCGACCCGGAGACGATCCTGGAACACGCGGCCAAGGCGCTGGACTTCACCCAGCCGGTCGGGCTGATGCTGCTGGGCGTGGTGGAGTTCGTGCCGGACGACGAGCAGGCGTACACGGTCGTCGCCGAGCTGATGCGGGCGCTCCCTTCGGGCAGCTATCTGACCATCGCCTCCAGCGTGAGCAGCCCGGCCATGGACCGCGCCGCGGCCATCTGGAACGACAGCGGCGCCACACCCATCACGATCCGGACGACCGAGCAGCTCATGGAGTTCTACAAGGGGATGGAACTGGTCGAGCCGGGCATGGTGTCGCTGCCGAAGTGGCGCCCCGAGCCCACCACCCAATATCGCGGCCAGGAAGTGTCGCAATATGGCGCTGTCGGCCGCAAATCCTGACCATCTACCAGGGCATTAAGCCAGTTGCTTGACCGCTACTCGACGATGAGCACGATGTACTCGCCCGCTTGACTATTCTCCTGGTGAAGCTTTGACAATTGCAGGATCGAACCAGGGGTGAACATGAGTGACGCAGCGGGGGCCTCACGTTCGTCCGGACGTCCCAAGCGGACACGTGACGTCGGCGAGGTCGGCGAGCCGGAGCTCCGACAGCTGCTGGCCGGCCTGACCGCGGTCCGCGACGGCGACTTCGGCACCCGGCTGCCGGACGACGCCGACGGGCTGCTCGGGGAGATCGCCTCCGTCTTCAACGGCATGGTCGACCAGCTCTCGCTGTTCACCTCCGAGGTGACCCGCGTCTCCCGCGAGGTCGGTACCGAAGGGCGGCTCGGCGGTCAGGCCGAGGTGCCGGCCGTGTCCGGCACCTGGAAGGACCTCACCGAGTCCGTCAACGCCATGGCCGGCAACCTCACCGACCAGGTACGCAGCATCGCCCAGGTGACCACGGCCGTGGCCCGGGGCGACCTGTCGCAGAAGATCACCGTCGCCGCCCGCGGCGAGATCCTGGAGCTCAAGAACACCGTCAACACCATGGTCGACCAGCTGTCCTCCTTCGCCGACGAGGTCACCAGGGTGGCCCGCGAGGTCGGCACCGAGGGCGAGCTGGGCGGCCAGGCCGACGTCAAGGGCGTGGCGGGCACCTGGCGGGACCTGACCGACTCGGTGAACTTCATGGCCGGCAACCTGACCGCCCAGGTACGCAACATCTCGCAGGTGGCCACCGCCGTGGCGCGCGGCGACCTGTCGCAGAAGATCACCGTCGCCGCCCGCGGCGAGATCCTGGAGCTCAAGAACACCCTCAACACCATGGTCGACCAGCTGTCCTCCTTCGCCGACGAGGTCACCAGGGTGGCCCGCGAGGTCGGCACCGACGGACGGCTCGGCGGCCAGGCCGACGTCAAGGGTGTCTCCGGCACCTGGAAGGACCTCACGGAGTCGGTCAACGTCATGGCCGACAACCTCACCGCCCAGGTACGCAGCATCGCCGAGGTCACCACCGCCGTGGCCAAGGGCGACCTGTCGCAGAAGATCCGGGTGGACGCCCGAGGCGAGATCCTGGAGCTGAAGGAGACCATCAACACGATGGTCGACCAGCTCTCGGCGTTCGCCGACGAGGTCACCAGGGTGGCCCGCGAGGTCGGCACCGAGGGCAACCTGGGCGGCCAGGGCACGGTGCGCGGCGTGTCGGGCACCTGGAAGGACCTGACCGACAACGTCAACGTCATGGCCTCCAACCTGACCAGCCAGGTACGCAGCATCGCCCAGGTCGCCACCGCGGTGGCCAAGGGCGACCTGTCGCAGAAGATCACCGTCGAGGCCAAGGGCGAGGTCGCCGCGCTCGCCGAGACCATCAACACGATGGTCGACACCCTGTCCGCCTTCGCCGACGAGGTCACCCGAGTCGCCCGCGAGGTCGGCACCGAAGGCCAGCTCGGCGGCCAGGCCCGGGTCCCGAACGTGGCCGGCACCTGGAAGAACCTCACCGACAACGTCAACTCGATGGCCGACAACCTGACCAACCAGGTACGCAGCATCGCCCAGGTGACCACGGCGGTGGCCAAGGGCGACCTGACCCGCAAGATCGATGTCGACGCGCGCGGCGAGATCCTGGAGCTCAAGACCACCATCAACACGATGGTCGACCAGCTGTCCTCCTTCGCCGCGGAGGTCACCAGGGTGGCCCGCGAGGTCGGCAGCGAAGGGCGGCTGGGCGGCCAGGCCGAGGTCGAAGGGGTCTCCGGCACCTGGAAGCGGCTGACGGAGAACGTCAACGAGCTGGCCGGCAACCTCACCCGCCAGGTCCGCGCCATCGCCGCGGTGACCAGCGCGGTCACCTCGGGCGACCTGACGCGCTCCATCACCGTGGACGCGGAAGGAGAGCTCGCCGACCTCAAGGACAACATCAACTCGATGGTGGAGTCGCTGCGCGAGACCACGCGGGCCAATGAGGAGCAGGACTGGCTCAAGTCCAACCTGGCCCGCATGTCGGGGCTGATGCAGGGCCATCGCGACCTGGCCACGGTCGCCGAGCTGGTGATGGACGAGCTGGCACCGCTGGTCTCGGCCCAGTACGGGGCCTTCTTCCTGGCCGAGGAGACCGAGCTGCAGCTCATCAGCGCGTACGGATTCGCCGCCGACCCCGAGCGGCCGATCCGGTTCCGCATCGGCGAGGCGCTGGTCGGCCAGGCGGCGCGCACCCACAAGACCATCGCCATGACCGACATCCCGGCCGACTACATCACCGTCTCCTCCGGGCTCGGGCGCACGGCCCCCGTCTCGGTGGTCGTGCTGCCGATCGTGGCCGAGGAGCAGGTGCTCGGCGTCATCGAGCTGGCCTCGGTCTACGCCTTCACCCCGGTCCACCGGGCGTTCCTCGACCAGCTGATGGAGACCATCGGCGTCAACCTCAACACCATCGTGGCCAACGCCCGCACCGACGAACTGCTCGTGGAGTCGCAGCGGCTCACCGTCGAGCTGCAGACCCGCTCGGCGGAGCTGCAGAACCAGCAGGAGGAGCTCCAGCGCTCCAACGCCGAGCTGGAGGAGAAGGCGACGCTGCTGGCCACCCAGAACCGCGACATCGAGACCAAGAACCTGGAGATCGAGCAGGCCAGGCAGGAGCTGGAGGAGCGGGCCCAGCAGCTCTCGCTGGCCTCCAAGTACAAGAGTGAGTTCCTGGCCAACATGAGCCACGAGCTGCGCACCCCGCTCAACTCCCTGCTCATCCTGGCCCAGCTGCTCTCCCAGAACCACACCCGCAACCTCACGGCCAAGCAGGTCGAATACGCGGGCATCATTCATTCGGCCGGCTCCGACCTGCTGCAGCTGATCAACGACATCCTCGACCTGTCCAAGGTCGAGGCCGGCAAGATGGACATCAACCCCGAACGCGTGTCGCTGCGCCAGCTGCTCGACTACGTCGAGGCCACCTTCCGGCCGATGACCACGCAGAAGAGCCTGGACTTCCTGATCACCACCATGCCGGGCGTGCCGACCGAGCTGCTCACCGACGACTCGCGGCTGCGCCAGGTGCTGCGCAACCTGCTCTCCAACGCGGTGAAGTTCACCGAGACGGGCCGCGTCGAGCTACGGATCGAACCGGCCGGCCCGGCCGAGCTGCCCGTTCAGGCGCGTCCGCACGGCGCGGCCGTGGCCCTGCGGGTCATCGACACCGGCATCGGCATCCCCGAGCAGCAGCTGGAGGTGATCTTCGGCGCGTTCCAGCAGGCCGACGGCACCACCAGCCGCAAGTACGGCGGCACCGGGCTGGGCCTGTCGATCAGCCGCGAGATCGCCTACCTGCTCGGCGGCGGCATCACCGCGCAGAGCACCCCGGGACAGGGCAGCGTCTTCACGCTCTACCTGCCGATCGCGCGCCCCGACTTCGAGGACTACTCCGCCCCCGAGACCAAGCCGCTGCCGTCCGCCGCCAGGCAGAGCCTGCCCGCCGCGCCCGTGGTGCCGCAGCAACGGCGGCTCCTGATCATCGAGGAGCGGCAGCGCGGGCTGCTGTCCCTGGTCGCCGAGAGCGTCGTGACCGACCTGGCCAATACCCGCGACCTGGCCCACCTCCACGGGAGCGTCGAGGTGGTCACCGCCGCGGGTGCGGAGGAGGCCGCCGCCACGCTCGCCGCCGAGGCGTGCCACTGCATCGTCCTCGACATCGACATGCCCGATATGGCGGCGTACGGCCTGCTGGAGGCCATGGACGGCGACCCCGCGCTCCAGCAGGTGCCGGTCCTGGCCTACAACAACTGGCGCACCAACCCGCAGCAGGAGGCGACGCTTCAGGCCCGCGCCAGCAACCGGCCGCTGGAGCTGCTGTCCAGCCTCGACGAGCTGCGCGAGCGCATCGCCCTGCACCTGACCGCCGACCAGCCGAGCGACGTGCTCCCCCTGGTCCGGCCGGCCAACGTGGGCGTGCCCGCCGGACGGGAGGTCGACAACACGCTGGCCGGGCGTACGGTGCTGGTGGTCGACGACGACGCCAGGAACCTGTTCGCGCTCACCAGCATGCTGGAGATCCACGGCATGAACGTGCTGCACGCGGAGAACGGCCGCAAGGGCATCGACACGCTCATCGCCCACCCGGAGACCGACCTCATCCTGATGGACGTGATGATGCCGGAGATGGATGGCTATGCCGCCACGGAGGCGATCCGGGCCATGCCTCAGTACAACGGTCTGCCCATCATCACGGTGACGGCCAAGGCCATGCCGGGCGACCAGGAGAAGTCACTCGCGGCGGGAGCGAGCGACTACGTCACCAAACCGGTCGACTCCGACCATCTCATCGAGGTGATCCAGCGCTGGATGAGCTCCTAGCGCAGTCCGCCGGGCAAGCACGTGTCCATCCCCAGGAGTCCCACCTTGCAACCAGCACAGCAGCCTGGCACCGCCCGTGCGGAGGCTTCGGCCGATGACGCGAACGTAGGGCGGCTGGCCGCCACGATCGAACGGCTGCGCAAGGAGATCCAGGACGCCCACCTGGCCGCCGACGGGCGCGCCCTGATCGAGCTGGCCAAGGGCGTCCTGGTCGAGCGGCTGCGCTGCGGCCCCGCCGAAGCCGCCCGCCAGCTCACCACGCTCGCCGAGCAGGCCGGGATGTCGCAGCTGGAGCTGGCCTCGGTCATCATCGACCAGGCGGCGCAGGACCGCATCAGCGAGACGGCCGGTGAGTTCCTGCGCTTGGCGGCGGCGGACCACCACCGTGCGCGCCACTCCGTCTCCCTGCGGCTGCGCGCCGCCGAGAGCGGCGCGCTCGACGCGACCGACACCCAGGCGGTCGCCGAGTCGCTCCTGGAGCACGCGCTGGCGCCGCTCGGCGCGACGACGGTCGCCGTGTGGGCCGCCGGTCCCGACGCCTCGCTCAGCCTGGCCGGTTACGCGGGGCTCAGCGCCGAGGAGGCCATGCGGTGGCGGTACGTCCCTCCCGGCGTGGCCACCCCGGCTCGCCAGGCTCTCACTGAGCGCCGGACCGTCTGGTTCCCGGCCCTGCGCGAGGCCGGCCTGCCCACCATCGGGCACCGGCAGGCGGCCGAGGGCGGGCGGGTGACGGTGCCCGCCGGTACGGGCGGCCGCATCCTGGGCGTTCTGGAGATCGGCTGGCCGCACGACCTGGAGCCGCAGCCGCCGCAGATAGAGCGGCAGATCGAGGCGCTGGCGGACCTGTGCGCCCACACGCTGGACACGTTCGCGCCGGGCGGGCCCGCGTCGCCCGACCCGGCCTTCTCCGAGCTCGTCGACCTGGCCGACGGGCTGCACGATCCCGCCCTGGTGCTCTGTCCGCATCTCGACAGCGGCGGCCGGCTGACCGATTTCCGCATCGTGCACGCCAACGGCCGGTTCGCCGACCCGGCCGGGCGTCCGCGCCACCGGGTGACCGGGGCGCTGCTGCTGGAGGCGTACCCGCTGGCGGCCGAGAACGGCGGGCTGTTCGCCAGGGTCGAGCACGTACACGCGACCGGCGAGCCGTTCCGCACCGACCGCATGACCCTCGACACCCTGGTGGACCAGGTACGGCTGAGCACCGAGGCCGGCGTCAGCGCCACCCGCCACGGTGACTGCGTGCTGCTCATCTGGCGGCCGCAGGACGAACGGGCGCGGCTGGCCGGCATCCTGCAGCACGCCCAGCGTCTGGGCCGCATCGGCGGCTTCGAGGAGAACGCGCTCACCGGCCGGGTCACCTGGAACGACCAGCTCTTCGCCCTGTACGGCCTGTCTCCCGGCGACGAGCCGATCCCCCTCGAACGGCTGCGCGAGCACGCCCATCCCGACGACGAGACCGGCATCGGCCGGTTCCTGCGCACCGTGCTGCACCATCGGCGCTCGGCTTCGACGGCGTTCCGGCTCCAGCGGCCCGACGGGATCGCCCGGCACATCCGCGTGGTGGCGGAGCCGGTTTTCGGGGCCGATGACCGGTTGCTGGCCGTACGCGGTGCCTATCAGGACATTTCATCTCAGCACTGGACCGAGGTGGCGCTCGCCGCGACCCGCGACCAGCTCGCCCACAGCGAGCAGCAGACCGCCGAGAGCAACCGCCTGGCCCTGCAGCTGCAGCGGGCCATCATGCCGTCGACGCACGAGACGACGGACGCCTTCGGGCTGCGGATCGCCGTCCGCTACCGGCCCGCCGAGGAGGAGCACCTGGTCGGCGGCGATTGGTATGACGCCGTCGTACTGCCGTCCAAGCACGTGCTCCTGTCCGTGGGCGACGTGGCCGGACACGGCATCCAGGCGGCCACGGGCATGGTCGTGTTGCGCAATGCCCTGCGCGGGCTGGCCGCCACCGGCGCGGGGCCCGGCCAGCTGCTGACCTGGCTCAACCTCGTCGCCCACCATCTCACCGACAGCGTGACCGCGACCGCGATCTGCGGCCTGTACGACCCGCGGACCAAGGTCCTGCGCTGGGCCCGCGCCGGGCACCTGCCGCCGCTCCTGGTCCGGGGGACGAACGCGGCGGAGCTGCCGATGGTCCAGGGGCTGCTGCTCGGCGCGGTGTCGGAGGCGGCGTACGAGGAGGGGCAGCTGCAGCTCGAAGCCGGCGACACCCTGATGATGTACACGGACGGGCTCATCGAACGCCGGGACCGCGCCCTGCAGCACGCCCAGAAGCATCTGCTGGTCATCGCCGGACAGCCGGCTCGGTCTCTCGACCTGCGGCTGGACCACCTGCTGACGCACTGCAACTCCGACACCGACGACGACACGTGCCTGATCGGTGTCGAGCTGCAGTGACGCCTGCTGTGGCGCCTGTGGTGACGCCGCTTCGGCCGGCGCGGTGTGGCGTCGGCCGAAGCGGCGTGACCGGGGACCTCAGTCCGACAGGCCCTTGCGCAGGTCGTCGAGGACCTTGCGCAGGATGCGCGAGACGTGCATCTGCGAGATCCCGAACTCCGCGGCGATCTCGGCCTGCGTCATGTTGCCGTAGAAGCGCAGCAACAGGATCTTCTTCTCCCGTACCGGCAGCGCGTCGATGAGCGGCTTGACGGCGTGCTTGTCGACCAGGGAGTCGAGCGATTCGTCGTGTTCGGGGATGACGTCGCCGAGGGAGGCGGAGTCGTCGTCGACACCCGTCGGGGCGTCGAGCGAGAGCGTGCTGTAGGCCGCCGAGGCGTCCATCGTGAGCAGCACATCCTCCTGGGAGATCTTCATCTTCTCGGCCAGCTCGGCGACCGTGGGGGCGCGCCCGAGGGTCTGGCTGAGGTCGGAGACGAGCTTGTTGAGCTCGGAGCGGCGCTCCTGGTAGACGCGCGGCACCCGGATGGCCCAGGTACGGTCCCGGAAGTGGCGCTTGACCTCGCCGGTCATGGTGACGACGGCGTAGCCCCTGAAGTCGTGGCCGAGCTCGGCGTCGAAGCCGTTGATCGCCTTCATGAGGCCGACGTAGGCGGCCTGGCGCAGGTCTTCGATGGGCTCGCCGCGGTAGCGGTAGCGGCGGGTGATGTCGTTGGCCAGCCACTCGTGCATTGCTACGAGACGCTCGCGGATCCGTACCTTGTCGAGCTCGGAGGTCTCCGGCTTGACCATTTCGACCAGGAGTTGTTCGGCGGTCATCTCGCTGAGCACGAGTGCCTGAGGCTGAGCGTGAGCCTGCTGGACGGTCATTCCTGCTCCTCATATCTACTGCAGGCGGTCCCGTCCAAAGACAAAAGCCCAGACAGAGACACGCCTCGATAACACGAGACGAAGCCCTCTGCTGGACTTCGCTTTCATTATCTCCTATTTTCCGGAGATGTCACGCCCGCAGGATCACAAAAAGGTCACGCATCTCGCGGGCGGCCCCTCAGCCGCGCTCCCAGAAGGCCCCCGGCAGCGCCTCGATCTCGACCACGGCCTGTTCGAGGTTCGCGGCGAACGGCAACAGCGCCTGATAGACCGGCTCACCACCCTCGGCGAGCCGGCGGATGACCTCGGCGTTCATCCGCGCCCGGTCGATCACCTCGGAGCGGAACGCCGTACGGTCGCCCTCGTAGCCGTAGGCGTCGAGCAGCAGGTGCAGCCGCCGGGAGCGATCCTCGAACGCCGTGAACCCCTGCTCCGTGACGACCCGCCGAGCGTGCAGCGGAACCCACGTCAACGCGCTGTAGGCCAGATCGCGCTCTCGCGAGGACGGCCCGGCGGTGTCCCAGTCGACGAACCCGACCAGGTCGTCCTCCTGCCACACCGCGTTGTAAGGAGAGGCGTCGTGGTGCCCGATGACCAGCCCCGGCCGCCAGGGACGCCCGGTGAACCAGACCGCGTCCGGCTCGGGCACGAACGTCGCCGTCGCGTCGTGCAGCCGCCGCATCCAGGCCCCGACCTGCTTGAGCGCGCTGTCCGACCAGGGCCAGGCGGGCCAGGGAGCCTGCTCCCCGATCGTGTCGCCCTGGAGGTAGGTCAGCACCTCGCGCCCTCGCTCGTCGAACCCGAGGACCCGCGGCGCCCCCTCGAACCCGGCCGCCTCCAGATGGGCCAGCACGGTGTGGACGGTGCGCGTCCACGGGTTGGCGGGCCGATGGACGGTATCGCCGATGCGTACGCCGCCGACATGCCTGCCACCCGGCAGGGGCTGCTCATCCATGAGGCCGTTTCTACGCCTGGGCCACCGCTCACCGCACCTGGTTTTCGTCGGCCGCCCCTGTGTCCACGCCGTCCTCGGCAGGCAGCGCGATACCGTTTCGCACGTCAGTCAGTGAAGGAGAGATCATCATGCGGATCGCGATCGCCGGTGCGACCGGGAACATCGGGGCCCTCACCGTCACCGCCCTCGAACGCGGCGGGCACGAGGTCGTGCGGATCAGCCGCTCGCTCGGCGTGGACCTGTTGACCGGTGACGGGCTCGACGACGCGCTGGCCGGTGTCGAGGCGGTCGTCGACGCCACCAACGGACCGGCGACCGACCCGGCCGAGACGGTGGCCTACTTCGGCACCGCCACGCGCAATCTGCTCGCCGCCGAGGAACGAGCCGGTGTCCGTCACCATGTGCTGCTCTCGATCGTCGGGATCCATGGCATCGAGGGCAACGCTCACTACGCCGGCAAGCGGGAACAGGAGCGCCTCGTGTCCGAGGGAGCGGTGCCGTGGACGATCGTCCCGGCCACGCAGTTCCACGACTTCGCCGCGCTGATGGCGAGCTGGACCGAGCAGGACGGGGTCGCGACGATCCCGCCGCTGCTCGTACAGCCAATCGCGCCCGCGGACGTGGCCGACATCCTCGCCGAGATCGCGGTGGGCGAGCCGCGGGGACGTTACGTCGACGTCGCCGGGCCCGACCCACAGGACCTGGTGGACATGGCCCGGCGCACCAACGAGGCGCGCGGCCGTACGGTGAAGCTCGTGCCGACGTGGTCGGCGTTCGACCCGGCGGCGGCCGGCAACGCGCTGCTGCCCGGCGAGGACGCCCGCATCGCGCCGACCACCTTCGACGATGGGCTCGCGCAACAGCGCTAGCCCGGCGGGGCAAGACGGATGATCTGGTCGCGGAGGGCATCGTCCAGAGCCGCATTGAGAAACCCGTTGTCGATGCCACGATCACAGCCCACCACGATCGAGACCCGGACAGGTGGCCCTTCCGCGTATCCGAACAGGAGATCGAACCAGTCGGCCGGGTCGCAGCTGATCTCGTTCAGGATCTCCTTCCCCCCAGCGTCCAGGGCGTTCAGCGTCTCCGCCAGAGGTCCTGCCGTCCGGCGGTCGTGCTCACGGCGCGGATCCCGCTCACCAGCCCTGGTCGCACGCCTGCACACCAGGACGGAGATGGGCTCGTCGGGCACCATCCGCCCGTCCTGGCCCCGGCGTTCGCCGGGCATCTGGCAGGGGTCGTCGGGGTGTACGAGCCGCCATGTTCCGGTCCGGTAGGCGGCGGTGAGGCTCCGGCCTACGTAGGAGTGGGATTGGACCGTGCCGTTCGTGGTCCGGACGCAGCCGTTGACCTCCTCGGCGCTGCCCACCCAGAGCCCTCCGCCGCCGGGGTAGGCGAACCGGATGAGGTAGTTGGTCATCGGGCCGCCCATCAGCGTGCACATGACCTCGCGTTCCTCCGTGCCGACCGGAAGGTAGCCGAGGTCGCGGGCCATGGCCCCGGCGTCGCCGGTCAGGGTCCGTGATCCGGCCAGCCGCTCGCCGCCCTTGCGGGTGTTGTCGCCCGGGTACGCGCAGATCATCGCGGTGACCGGCCTGCCGGGCACGAGGTAGTCGCCGACCCCGTCGATCTGCCCGGCGGCAGGCACCCAGCCACCGGCATGGCGGCCTCCCCACTGTTGCGGGCACGACGCCAGGACGGTTGGCGGGCTGTTCGCCGAGGATGAGGTCAGGACGGTGGCCGCGCAGATCGCGGTGACGACGACGGCTACGTGACGGAGATTCACAAAGGTGAGACGTCACCCGCCCGCCGACCGGTTCAGGCGTTACCAGGGTGCTACGCCGGCGGGGTCGAAGAACGCCCCGGTGGGCCCGTCTGCGCCCAACAACGCCGCTCGTACGATCGGGGCCGCGCCCTCCTCGACGGTCTGGGTCCCGCTGAAGCCGTTGAGATCGGTGGCGGTGTAGCCGGGGTCGACCACGTTGACCCGCAGTTCGGGGCAGAGCCTCGCGTACTGGACGGTCAGCATGGCGAGCGCGGCCTTCGAGGCGGTGTAGGCCAGGGCGGGCACGTGGAACTCGATGCGGTCGGGGTCGTGGACCCGGGCGAACGACCCAAGGCCGCTGCCGACGTTGACCACGACTCCATGCTTGCTGCGCCGCAGCAGCGGCAGGAACGCGTGGGTCACCCGGACGACGCCCACGACATTGGTGTTCAGGACGGTCTCCAAGTCCGCCCCGGTGAACTCGCTCGCCGAAGGCGCGCCACCGGCGATCCCCGCGTTGTTGACCAGGACGTCCAGGCCGCCCTGCTCCTTGTCCACGAGTTCCGCGGCCGCCTGGACCGACGCCTCGTCGGTGACGTCGATGAGCAGCGGCAACGCGCCCAGCTCCTTGGCCGCCCGTCGGGCGTTGTCCTCGTTGCGTGCGCCGATGTAGACGGTATGGCCCGCTGCGACGAGTTGGCGGGCGGTCTCGAAGCCGAGGCCCTTGTTCGCTCCGGTGATCACTGTCGTTGTCATGCCTCCAGCCTCACCCCGCCGTCGCACCTCGTACCAGCGAAGACTCTTCCTGGGAACACCCGTACCAGGCACGGACGGCGGGGTGGTGCGACGATGGGGAGGTGAGCGGCAACGGCGAACTGGCGACGATCCTGCGGGTCTGGCGCGAGCGACTGCTCCCCAGACAGGCGGGCCTGCCCACCAATGGGCTGCGGCGCACGCGGGGCTTGCGGCGCGAGGAGCTCGCGATGCTGGCGGGCGTGTCGGCCGACTACATCGTCCGCCTGGAACAGGGCCGCGCCTCGACACCGTCGGCCCAGGTGTGCGCCGCACTGGCCCGGGCGCTGCAACTGGACGACGCCGAACAGACCCATCTCTTCCTGCTGGCCGGCCACGCGGTCGGCAGCGGGCGGATCGGCCAGTGGGTCCCGGCGAGCGTACGCAGGCTGCTGAACCGGCTCGATGATCACCCGATCGCCGTGCACGACGCGATGTGGACGCTCATCCTCTGGAACCGGCCCTGGGCGGCGCTGATGGGCGACCCATCGGCCCTCGACGAGGAGGAGCGCCACATGCTCTGGCGCGCCTACACCGGCCAACCGCACCGGATCATCATGACACTCGACGAGTGGACGGCCTTCGAGCGCTCAATGGTCGCCGACCTCCGGCGGACCGCCGCCCGCTACCCCGACGACCCGCGACTGCACGCGTTCGTCCAGCAACTCCGCGAACTCAGCGACTCCTTCCGCACGCTGTGGGACGCCCACCTGGTCTCCGACCACCATCAGGCGACCAAAAGCGTCAACCACCCTGAGGTGGGCAGAATCGACCTGGACTGCGACATCCTCACCACCCAGCACGGCGACCTCCGGATCGTGATCTACACGGCGCAGCCGGGCAGCGAATCAGAGACCAAACTCGCCCTGCTCGACACCATCGGCACCCAGACCATGACCCCCGGCTAAGCCGGACTGTCCCCTGCCGGTCTGGCTAGAAGTCGAACTCTCCCCTGGACATCCCATCCCGGAAGGCATCCCACTCAGCCTGCGTGTAAACCAGGACAGGCCCCTCCGGATACCGACTGTGCCGCACCCCTACGCGTCCACCGCTCAGGGGGGCGACCTCGACGCAGTTGCCTCCGTTACCGCCACTGGCCGTCGCCTTTCGCCAGGCAGCGGTGACCAACTCCCTATCGGTCATGACTTTCCATCACCCTCTGAATGATCTTCTCGGTCTCGTAGATGGGTTGCGCAAGAGCGGACAGCACCTCCCATCGCTCGCCTAGCTTCCGGAGCATTTCTGTCTGGTGCGTGACCTCGCCGCTCTCGACGCTGTCGATGTAGCCAGTCTGCGTACCGTCGTCAGTGTCGGCTATCGCGAATGCGCTGACTAATCCAGCCGTAGCCCCCGATGCCAGGGGAATCACCCGAACCGTAATGCATGGACGGGCCATCAGAGCAAGCAGATTTGCCAGCTGCGCTCTCATCACCTCACGTCCGCCGACCTCCCGCCGCAAGACGCTCTCATCCAGGATGACGGAGAGGGTAGGCGGAGTGACCCGAGACAAGATCGCCTGACGTTGGAGCCGAATCTTGACCTCCTCTTCTACCTCGGCGGGTAGTGCCCCCGGTTCGCCCTGAAAGATCGCCCTGGCGTAGTCGGCGGTCTGGAGGAGCCCAGGGATCAACGCCAGTTCGTAGACCCGGATGAATCGCGCCGCTTGCTCGGCTGCCGGCCATTTCCTGAACCACTTCTGGCCCAAGCCCCTGATCGGGGGCAGCAGCTCCAGCAGCTCGCCATGCAGCCCCAGCGCCTTTTCGAGCTGCCGGGTGAACGGTTCGGTGGGCAGCCGGGTGCCTCGCTCAACCGCGCCTATCAGGCTCTCGCTGCAGGGAAGAGCGGTGCGAGACGGGCGTGAGTGAGATCCTTTGCTGTTCGATACTTCAGCATTCGGGCCCGGTATTCCTCGCTGGCGTTTCTCGCAGCTTTATTCCCATCTTCCGACATATCACACCCTTTCTCCGCTGCATGCACACCCGTACGCACAAAGACAACCACAGGTTGTGAAGCTTTTGGAGGGGGATTCCGAAAGACATCCGCATTGACCATGGCCATGCCTGGGACCTGTAACCGCACAATCGCAAGAGATCTGTACGTTCCGAGGTGGCCATGCGAGCAGCTGTGTCTAACCCCCCGTACGCAGGTGTCAAGGTATGGACGGCGGGCGAGACGGAATCCCACCGGATTCCCTCGCTGGCCCGCCGAGAACTCGTGAAATGGATGGCCCGAACCATCCCACCCTTCCCGACCTTCAGGAAATATCCTCAGAACTACTCACCAACGCCATCATTCACGCCAACGCCATATGGGTCCGAATGCACCTGATCCCCGAACCGATGGTTTGGCGATTGACCATCACCGACCCCGGAAACTCCAGCGAAACTCCACGCGCGCGCCAGCCTCGACCGAACGAGACGGGAGGGCGCGGGCTCCTGGTTGTAGACGCCCTCACCAACGGCCAGTGGGATACCCACCGCAGCCCGGTTGGCGAGCGCGTCGTGTGGGCGCTGCTGCCTCGCTAGACATCCCCACGGTCGGTACGACGGTGCCTCTACCTGCCGTGGGGTGCAGACCTCCCTTGACCCCCCAGGGAGGAGAAGGCCCCCAGACGCGCATCCGCCGCAGCGTTCCGTCTGGGGGCCTTTCCCAGCCGCCGCGTCGTACTGGCTTTCCGGCCGCCGCGTCGCAACCCGGGGACGAGCCGCCATTTTGACCTTGACCCCCAGGTCAGCCTTTAGCGTCGCGGTCACTCACCTGTGGACAGAGAGGACACTCATGGACGGCCTGGCAGGCAAGGGCGTGGTCATCACCGGAGGTGGCACGGGGATCGGCCGTGCCACGGCTCATCAGTTCGCCGCCGAGGGCGCGCGGGTGCTCGTGATCGGTCGTACCGCCGCGCGTCTGGAGGAGACCGCTGCCGCGTACCCCTCGATCAGTACCTTCGCCGCGGACGGCGCGGCAGCCGATGGGCCCGAGCGCATCGTCGAGGCGGCGGTACAGCGGCTGGGGCGGATCGATGTCCTGGTCAACAATGCCGCGATCACTCGGCCCGCCGCGCTCGGGACGATCGATCGCCGTACCGCCGAAGAGCAGATCGCCACGAACCTCCTCGCTCCCCTTTTCCTGGCCCAGGCCGCCCTGCCGCACCTGGCCGCCGCGAAGGGGACGATCGTGAATGTGTCCTCAAACCCGCCCTCGTACGGCTGGCCGGACAACTCCGTCTACGGGTCCACCAAGGTCGCGCTCGACTTCCTGACGGCCACCTGGGCGGTCGAGCTCGCGCCCAAGGGTGTGCGGGTCGTGTCCGTGGCGCCGGGCATCACCGCCACACCCGTGCTGGCGCACGCCGGATTCACCCAGGAGCAGATCGCCGCCGCGGGCGAAGGACTTGTCGGACGCATTCCGCTTGGTCGCATCGCTCAGCCCGGCGAGATCGCCTGGTGGATCGTGAACGTGACGCGGCCCGAGGCCGGGTACCTCACCGGCACGGTGGTTCGCGTGGACGGCGGCCTCTCCGTGGCGGCGGGGGTATAGGGCATAAACTGCGGCAGTGCTGATCGGGGAGCTGGCGCGCGCGAGCGGCGTCACCGTCCGGGCCCTGCGCTACTACGAGCAGCAGGGCCTGCTTGAGCCGGAACGGGCCGGCAACGGCTATCGGCATTACGACGGCAGCGCGGTGGCCAAGGTCCGCAACATTCAGCTCCTGTTGTCGAACGGCTTCACCGCCCAGGACGTACGCGGCTTCCTGCCCTGCCTGGACGATGGCGAGGTCTCGCTGGGACTTGCCTGCCCACCCGGTGTGGAAGCGGTGAGCAGAAAGGTCGCGGCCCTGGAGGAGCGGATCGCCGAGCTGAGCGCCGTACGAGATCGGCTCGTTGCGGCTCTGACCGGCAACGCGACCCCACGGCAACCCGAACCCGGCATCATCGCTCGCCACCCCGCCTACACCCGCCGCACTTACGATTAGCGGTCACACCAGCTGGGTGATGGGCGGTCGGCCCGATCATCGGCGCCTTGGCCGCAATAGCAGCACTGGCCTCGGCGGCGTAGGTGGTAGGCGAGGGCCGCGGCGGCCAGCGCTCGTGGTGCAGACCCACAGCGTGCAGGCGGTGCGGGCGGCGGTGGAGCAGGCCGGGAGTACGCCGACTGGAGCGCCCACCTGCTGCCCTGGGCAGAATGCCAGCCGAAACTGGCGGCCTTCTGCGAGAAGGTCGGACTGCCTGACACCCCCGCCGCCGTCCGGCCGCAGGAGCTGCCCGTCCAAGCCGTCACCTCCTGGTATGTACGCTTACCGGTGTGACCCGCCGCCCGCACACCCGCGCTCCCGTCCTCGCGGACGTGGCGAGGGTCGCCGGCGTGTCCGTCCCCACGGTGTCTCGGGTGCTGAGCGGGTCCGCGCCGGTGAGCGCCGATAAGCGCAGGCAGGTCCTGCGCGCGATCCAGGAGCTGGGATACCGCCCTAACGCCGCGGCGCGCGCCCTGGTGACTGGCCGGCGCTCCATCATCAGCGTGCTGACCAGCGACACCACCCGGTACGGTTATGCCAGCACGATACGGGGGATTGAGGAGGCCGCCCGCGCGGTCGGCCTGGTGGTCGCCCTGACGATGCTGGACGGCGGCGACGAGGAGTCGGCGCGGGTAGCCGTGGACCTCGCGCTCGACCAGCCGCTCGCCGGGATGATCGTGCTCGAGTTCGATATCCAGGGCAGCCGGGCGCTGGCGGCATTGCCCGACACGCTCCCCGTGGCGGCAGTGTCCTCCGCCGGGCAGGGCAGGAGCGTCCCGCGGGCCCTGTTCGACGACCACGCCGGCGCGCGGGATGCGACGAACTACCTGCTCGGACTGGGCCATCGCACCGTGCACCACGTGGGGATACCGGCCTCCGGCCGGCCGAGCGGGCGGCTGCTGGGCTGGCGGGAGGCGCTGGAGGCGGCGAGAGCCCCGGTTCCGGAGATCGTGGAGAGTGACGGGACCCCGCGCTCGGGCCTCCAGGCCGGCGCGCGCCTGGCCAGGCGCGGCGACGTGACCGCGGTGCTGTGCGGCAACGACGAGGTCGCCTTCGGCGTGATCAAGGCCTTGCAGGACGAGGGTTCGAGGGTCCCCGAGGACGTCAGCGTCGTCGGCTTCGACGACCACCCGCTGGCCGAGATCTGGACTCCTTCCCTGACCACGATGAGCCAGGACTTCGCCGAACTGGGGCGCATGGCGGTCGACTTCCTGCTCGGCAGCCTGGCAGGCGTGCCGGTCTCGGCGGCGCCGTCGACCCCGCGCCTGGTCGTGCGCAAGAGCACCGCTCCACCCGCCGGCTGACCTCGGCCCAGGAACCCTGGAACCACGCGAACGCGTGGTCACGTTCCTTCATGAACATCTCGTGTTGAAAGCGTTATCAGCACATTTCCCGTGGCCCCCTTGCCACATCGCTTGATAAACGTTTTCATAGCTGAACCGCACCGTTTGTCCGGCTTAAGGAACGTGATGACGAGCAGAACCCTCCAGTGGCGTCCCGGCTCTCTCGACCTGGTACTCGAGCGGCCCGAAGACGCTCCGGCCCGCATCGCGAGGCTCGGGACCGCGTCGCCCGCACCGAGCCCGGTGGACCCGTTCCGGGTGCAGCCGCTGGTCGAGCTGATGGTTCTGGGGGAGGGCCGGGGGCTGTCCAACACCCGGTTCACTGACACCGCCGCCGGATCGCGGCTCCGGTTCGTGGACGCCGTCGAGCAGGCGGACGGCGACTGGCGCGAGCTGCGGGTGAGGCAGCGTGACGAGGTGACCGGGCTGGAGGCGACCAGTTTCTTTCGCGCCAGGACGGACGTCCCGGCCCTGCAGACCTGGACCGAGGTCACGAACACCGGGCCGGCGCCCCGGGTTCTGCAGATGGTGTCGTCCTTCGCCTCCGGCGCGCTGGCCGAGACGGCGGACGACGGCGACCTGGTCATGTGGCGGGCGCGCGCCGACTGGTGCGCCGAGGGCAGGTGGGCGGCCATCCCGCTGTCCGGGCCGGACGGGCTGGCGGACATCAACAGCGAACTGCACCAGCACGACGGCCGGGGCGCGCTCGTCACGGTGAGCAAGAGCACCTGGTCCTCGGGCGAGTACCTGCCGACCGGCGTCCTGGCGAGCGCCCGCACCGGCCGGGCCTGGGGCTGGCAGATCGAGCACAACGGCGCCTGGCGCTGGGAGGTGGACCGCCGCCGCGACGGGGCGAACGCCGTCTGCCTGGTGCTGAGCGGACCCACCGACCTCGACCACCAGTGGAGCACCCGGCTGCTCCCGGGGGAGAGCTTCGTCGCTGTTACCGTGTCCGTCGCCGTGTCCGACGAGGGCTGCCAGGGAGCGCTGGCCGCCCTCACCCGGCAGCGGAGGGCGATCCGCCGCGCGCATCCCACAGACGACGCGCTGCCGGTCATCTTCAACGACTACATGAACACCCTCATGGGCGACCCGACCACCGAGCGCCTGCTGCCTCTCATCGACGCCGCCGCGGAGACCGGCGCCGAGTACTTCTGCGTCGACGCGGGCTGGTACGACGACGGCGGGAACTGGTGGGACAGCGTCGGCGAGTGGCGCCCCTCGACCGGCCGCTTCCCGGACGGCGGGCTCGCCCGGGTCTTCGACCACATCATGGCCAGGGGCATGCGCCCCGGCCTGTGGCTGGAGCCGGAGGTCGTCGGGGTGCGCAGCCCTGTCGCCGCGATGCTGCCTGACGAGGCGTTCCTGAGTCGCAACGGCGCGCGGGTCGTGGAGCACGGCCGGTACTTCCTCGACCTGCGCCACCCCTTGGCCAGGAAGCATCTCGACGAGGTGGTCTATCGCCTCGTGCACGAGTACGGCACCGGATTCTTCAAGCTCGACTACAACGTCACCCCGGGGCCGGGCACCGACCGGGACGCGCTCCAACCGGGAGAGGGACTGCTCGAGCACAACCGGGCCCACCTGGAGTGGCTGGACGACCTGCTCGACCGCCACCCGGAGGTGATCTTCGAGAACTGCGCCTCGGGAGCCATGCGAGCCGACTACGCAATGCTCTCCCGCCTCCAGCTCCAGTCCACCTCGGACCAGCAGGACTGGCGCCTCTACGCCGCCATCGCGGCGTCCGCGCCCGCCACGATGCTCCCCGAGCAGGCAGGCAACTGGGCTTACCCGCAGCCGGGGATGCCCCCGGAGGCTCTGGCCTTCACCATGATCAACGGTCTGGCCGGACGGCTCTACCTGTCGGGGCATCTCGACGAGATGAGCCGGGCCGAGCGGGAGCTCGTCGCGGACGGGGTGGCCGTGCACAAGCGGATCAGGGCCGAGGTCGCCACGGCCGAGCCGTTCTGGCCGCTGGGGCTGCCCGCCTGGTCCGACCCTGTCGTCGCGCTGGGCCTGCGCACCGGTGACACGGTGCGCCTGGCCGTATGGCAACGCGACGGCGGGCCGCACGACATCCAGCTGGACCTGCCCGGCCTGCGCGGCCGCCGCCTGCGGGTGGAGACCGAGTATCCGGCGACGCTACCCGGCTGGCAGCACCGGTGGGACGCCTCCACCGCGCGGCTCACGGTCCGTCCTGCCGTACCCGGACCGTCCGCACGCCTGCTCCGCCTGCGGCCGGAGAACTGATCCCTTTGAGCGTGGCAGCCCTCACCTCCCACCACACACCAGGAGAATCCGTGAAGACACGAGGCATTTCCCGCGCGGCAGCCGCCGCCACATGCGGGGCGCTGCTGCTGGCCGGCTGCTCGGCGGGCAACCCCGGAACGTCCTCAGCCACCGCCCCGCCGGTCCCCACGACCTGGCCTGACCCGGGCGTCGGCCTGCAGGGGGTGACCCTCACCCTGTGGATGTCGACGCAGACCGCCGCGATGGCCGACAACGTCATCAAGTCGTTCGAGGCCAAAACCGGAGCGAAGATCAACAAGGTCGTCATTCCCGACGTCTACGAGACCAACGCGCCGACCAAGCTGGCCACGGGCGCCAAACCGGACCTCGCCACCTGGCAGCCGACAGGCAGCATGCTCGCGCTGCTCAAGCCGTCCACCGACTTGCAGAGCCTGGACGGCGCGCCGTGGCTGGCCAAGCAGACGCCGGCCATCCAGAAGCTGGGTCTGGTGAACGGGCATCACTACGCGGCCTTCGTCAACGTCCCCTCCGTTCTCGGTGTCTTCTACAACAAGTCGGTGTTCCAGAAGGCGGGGATCACGAGCACGCCCAAGAACTTCAACGAGTTGCTTGCCGACGCCCAGAAGATCAAGGCGAAGGGGGTGGCGCCGTTCTTCGGCGCCGCCGGCGACCAGTGGCCCACCCAGTGGTGGCCGCAGGTCCTCCTGGCCGAGGCGTCGAAGAAGGGCCTGTGGGAGCGGGTCAGCCAGAACAAGGAGAAGTTCACCGATCCGGAGATCCTCGGCGCCGTCCGGCAGTTCCAAGACATGGTGAAGCAGGGGCTGTTCAACAAGGACGACAAGACCTCCAAGTACACCGAGTCCGGCCCGGCCCTGCTCAAGGGCGAGGCGGCGATGGTGCTGCAGCTCACCTCGTTCGCGTCGCTGATGCAGTCGACAGCGGACACGGCGACCATAGACCGCGAGATCGGCTGGTTCCCCATCTCCAAGGACGGCAACATCGCCACGTCGGTGCCCGGCGGCGACAACGCCCTGGTCGCCTTCAAGACCGGAGATCCGAAGCGGGAGTCCGGCGCCCGGCAGTTCCTGCGGTTCTGGCTGGAGAGCTACTACCCCGACTACGTGAAGTCTGCCGGCACCGTGTCGATCGACCCCGCCGTACCGGCTCCCACCGGGGTGCCGGAGGTGGTGAAGCAGGCCTCGGCCGCGCTGGACGACGCGGCCGGCTCGATGCAGCAGAACGCCGCGGTGAACCCGGACTTCTACGTGAACCTGGCGAACATGGTCAACGGGACCATGACCCCCGAACAGGTGACCTCCACTACACAGTCGCAGTTCGCCCAGCTCGCCCAGGCACTCGGGATCCAGGGCTTCTGACAGCGGCGGGGGCACGGGCCCCTCCCGCCCCCGCCACCACACTGAAAGGTGTGCAGGATCGCCATGATCTCTTCTCTTTCGGCCGCTTCCGGTCGCTCGCCGCGGCGACCGGTGTTGTACCCGAGCTCGTTCCTCGCTCCGGCGTTCGCCGTGCTGGCCGTGTTCTTCTTCCTACCGACCGTCTTCAACTTCGTCTACGCCTTCACGGACTGGTCGGCCTTCCATGACGACATCCGCCCCGTGGGGTTGGCGAACGTCAAGGCGGTGCTGTCCAACGGCGCCCTGCTGTCGTCACTGCGGATCACCATCGTGTACGCGGTCCTGGTGGCGATCATGCAGACGGGGTTCGGGCTGGGGCTCGCCCTGCTCCTGGAGCGCGACACTCGGATCAACCGGTTCGCCAGGGTCGTCTTCTTCATCCCGGTGCTGATGTCCGCCTTGGCAGTGGGGTACACCTTCCAGGCGCTCCTCAAGCCCGACGGTCCGCTCAACGGGCTCATCGGCGCTCTCACCGGCCAGCACGTGACGATCCCCTGGCTCGGCAGCACTACGTGGACGGTGGTGACGGTGGCCTTGGTGAACTCCTGGAAGTGGATGGGGCTGGCGATGGTGATCTTCCTCGCCGGTCTCAAGACGATCCCGGCCGACGTGCTGGAGGCGGCCAGGATCGACGGCGCCGGCAGGTGGAGGACCTTCCGATCGATCCGGTTCCCGCTGATCGCCCCCGCGGTGACCTTCAACGTCGCGACCGCGCTGCTGGGCTCCTTCAACGGATTCGACACGATCCTGGCGACCACGGGGGGAGGGCCCGCACAGCAGACCGAGGTGCTCGACATTTACATCTTCCGCGTCTACGGCAACGGCCTGTTCGCCCAGGCGACCACGATGAGCCTCGCCCTCCTTCTCCTGGTCGCTCTGCTGGCCTTCCCTGTCATCGGCTACCTGCGCAAGAGGGAGCGTGTCCTGTGAGGATCTCCGCCCGGGGCTGGTCCCGCCTCGTTCACCCGGCCGTCGTCATCATCCTGACCGCCGTCGTCATCGGAATCCCGTTGTGGCTGGCCCTGGTGACCTCCGCCAAGTCGCAAGGCGAGGCGAACCTGCCCGACCTGTCTCTACCACGGGTGTGGCACCTGTGGGACAACTACTCCCAGGCGTTCACCCAGGGCCGCGTGCTGTGGGCGCTGTTCGGCAGTCTGCTGGTCATGGTGCCGTCCGTCGCCGGGGTGCTGATCTTCGGCTCGCTGGCTTCATGGGTGCTGGCTCGGCGTGCAGGGCGCGTCATGGCTGTGCTCTACTCGGCCGCGATCAGCGGGATCATCCTGCCCCCGGCCGTCGTCACGATCGTGCTGCTGCTCCGGCAACTCCACCTGGCCAGCACGCCGATCGGCATGGTGCTGGTCTACATGGGCATGTACATGTCCCTGGTGATCTTCTTCGTCACCGGTTTCGTGCGGACCATACCGGTCGAGGTGGAGGAAGCGGCCCGCATGGACGGCGCACGGCCGCTCGGGATCTTCATCAAGGTCGTCCTGCCGCTGCTGCGCCCGGTCATCGCGACCGCCACGATCCTCATCTGCCTCTACATCTGGAATGACGTCTTCTACGCCTTCTTCGTGCTCGGCGGAGGGACGTACTCGACACTTCCCCTGAACCTGTACTCGGTGGCGAGCAGCAACCTGTATCAGAACAACTGGAACCTCGTTTTCGCCTACGTCGTGCTCATGAGCCTGCCGCTGGTCGTCGTCTTCGTTGTCGCCCAAAGACGGATCATCTCCGGCATCACCGGAGGAGCCGTCAAGTGAACGGTGGTCCACTGCTGGTCGGGCTGCCCGTGGGGTTGTCGTTGCCATGCGACCAGCCTGCTGGCCGGGGCCGCAGCTCAGCGGCGGTCTCGGCGCATTTCGTGGCGTTGCCGCAGATAGAGGCCGAGCAGCAGCCCCACCCCGACCCCCACCACGGCCACCGTCAAGCCGTAGATCCCCCAGTACCGCCCGGCGAACATCGACACCCGCGCATCCACCTCATGCGCGTTCACCCCGAAAAAGGTGAGCACCAAGGTCACCGGTATCGCCACCGTGGACACGAACCCGACCGCCACCGTCCACCGCAGCCGCCGGTCCTCATCCGCCCGCCGCTCCAGGCTCTCGATCGAGGTCAGCTCGGCCCTGATCGCCCGGGCGAGCCGTTCGAGCATGCGCGCCACGTTCTCCGCCTTGCCCACCAGCCCCATCGTCCCGTACAGGGCGTCGTGGTAGCCCGCCACCCGCAACGACGGCACCATCATCCCGAGGTCCGCCGTCGCCTCGACGCTGTAGCTGAGGTCCAGCTCCAGGTCGCCGAGCTGGTCGGTCAGTGACTCCAGGCTCCGCCGCCGCTCCCGCGTGTCCTGCCAGCCCCGGTCGCGGCCACGGAACGCCTCGACCGCCTGGTAGGCCACCGACCGGATCTCGCGCAGCCGCGCCGCGCTCGCCACGCCCTGCACGGCCGAGAGGAAGATGCCGTCCTCCACGTACTTCGGCTGACCGCAGAGCACGCTGACGTATGGGCCCACGGCGGCGGTCGTCTGCGGGCGGCGGTTCAGCTCGCTCGGGTACGTGATCGTGCTGAACTCTTCGCGCTCCGGGAGATCGCCACGGTAGATCACCCGCTTGACCAGGTCGTCGGACGTCTCGGGCGGCAGCTGGGAGCTGAAGGCGAGCTGGTGGCGTTCGGGGAAGAACCCGCCGGTGCCGCCCGCGAGCTCCGCGGCCACCTCCTCCAGCGAGCGGCCGTCGATCTTCAGGTCGGCGTAGAAGCAGTCCTCCAGCAGATCGACCGTGTCGGCCAGCTCGTCCTCGACGTCCAGGCTCAGCACGGCCACGATCTGCGTGGACGGCACCGCGAACAACCACAACCGGGCACTCGCGAGCGGCCGGTCCCAGCTCTCGAATTCGATCTTGTGATGGTCGAGAGCCAGCTTGTGCAAGACCTGAGGGGTCGCCGAGCCGGTGAAGTAGGTTTCCGGCCGCCCGAGCCGTGGCCGCTCGCCCGCCGACGCCGCCTCTCCGCCGTCCGTCACATGCCAGGGTGTGGCGAAGATATTGGTGAGTCGTACGCCCTGCTCTGAACGGATGCCGAACAACGTCACGACCTCGAGGGTATCGCGGGGTTCAGCGGCCCCCCACGACAGCCGCGCGAAAGGGTCACGACAGAGGCCCCTTGTTATCCTCAACGAGCCACGAACCCCCCCGTCTCCCCAGGAGTAGCACCATGGACGTGTTGCGGGTTGTCTCGCTGATGGCCGCCACGATGACGATGGGGCTGGTGGCCGGTGTCTTCGGCCTTTACGCGCACACCGTCATGCCCGGCCTGGCCAAGACCGACGACCGCACCTTCATCGGCGCGTTCCAGGCCATGGATCGGGCCATCATCAACCCGTGGTTCATGGGCGGCGGCTTCCTGGGCGCGCTGATCTTCACCCTCGTCGCCACGATCGCCCATATCGGGCGGCCCGAGCTGCCGTGGGTCGCGGTCGCGCTCGTCCTCTACATCGTCGCGTTCGTCATCACGATCGCGATCAACGTGCCGCTCAACGACGCGCTCAAGGCGGCCGGCGACCCCGATTCCATCGCCGACCTCGCCGCGGTCCGCGCGCGCTTCGACGAGGCCCGGTGGGTGGGCTGGAACCTCGTCCGCGTCCTCGCCTCCACGACCGCCTTCGGCCTGCTGGCCTGGGCGCTCGTCGTACACGGCAAGTCGGGCTGATCAAAGCGGAATCCGCCCTGAGCGGCGGTGCCCGAGAGTAATCTTCCGGCAACAGCCAGTTGCCAGGAGGCCCCCACCGTGTACTCCTCCCCCGCCCGGCGGCCGTTGACCGACGAGTCGATCGATCGGCTTCTTGAGGGCGTGGCCGAGATCGCCGAGCACGCCGTGTCCGACCACGCCACCGCGGAAAAGCACTATCGCGACTCCTACGCCCTCGCCGAACGGGTGCGCCAGCAGGACTCCTCGTCCGGCCGGGTGGTCGGCGGGACGAGGCTCGAGCCGCTGGTGTCGCTCATCGTCCAACGGGTGCTCCTCGCCGAGAGCATGGTCGACGAGCACGAGGAGGCCGCCCAGAAGTTCATCGCCTGGTGGGTCGACCTCGCAGTCTGCGCGGTGATGGCGCTGCTCACCGGCGTTCCGCTGACCCGGGGACGCGCGGCGGCCGGCGATCCGAGCTCGTGCATGTGCCCGGCCGAACTCGCCTGCCTGCCCCCCATACCCGAAGACGACCGCAAACTGGCCGAGCTCGCCGGCAGCATGGATCAGTGCTGGACGCCGGAGGGCATCCCGGTCGGCGGCAAGGCGTTCGCGGCGGAGCTCGGACTGATCCTCCAGCGTGACGCCGAGGGAAATCCGATGCTCGTCGAGGACGGGACGCCGGAGGGGCGGCGGCAGCGCCTGTGGGGCGAGATGTGGCGCAAGCACCGGATGCCGCTCCTGCCGGAGACCGACGACCTCGTCCAGGCCCTGACCGCGGCCGGTGTCGCTCCGCCCATGGTGGACAACGTCCGCTTCGCCTCCGGGGCCGTGGAGATCGCCGTCGCGGCCAAGGAACGCGCCTGGGAGCTGTCCGATGAATGGGACGGTGCGCAATCGGAAGAAGAGAGCGACCTCGTCGACTCCCTGTGGAAGCAGGCCGATGAGCTGCCCCATCTGCTCGCCGCCTACGCCCGCGTCCTGACCGCGCTCCTGCCCACGCTCCGGGCGCTCGGAAACGCGCCCGAAGAGCGCCACGACTGACCGAAGAAGGGGCGAGTGTCTGAAGAAGGGGCGAGCGAGTGCTACGTGGGAAGGACGGCGGCCAGCTCCGGGATGCGGGCCCGGTAGCCGTCGAGCAGCTTGCGCGCGGTGCCCACCGAGTCGACCAGGGGGTGCAGGGCGAACGCCTCGACGGCCAGGCGGGACGAGCCCGACAGAGCGGCCTCGATGGTCGTCTGCTCGACCGCCTTCACCTGCTGTACGAGCCCGAGGAAGCGGCCGGGCAGCGGGCGGGTGGCCAGGGGCCGGACTCCGGAGCCGTCCACCGCGCAGGGGATCTCGACGACCGCCTCCTCGGGCAGACCGGCCACCGCCCCGCCGTTGCGGACATTGAGGATCATGGTGGACGGCTCGCCACGCGCGATGGCGCCCACCAGGGCGAGCGCGATGCCTTCGTAGCCGCCCGCTTCCAGGTCGACGGCGTCGCGCTCACCGGCGTCGGTGATCTCCCGCGTATCGGCCATGTACGACTCGTCGCGCTCCTTGCGTGTCCTGCCCCACTCGGCGAGGGCCTGCTCAGGACGTGCGCGTACGGCCTCGTAGAACCGATCCTGCTGCCCGAGCAGAGACTCGCCACGGGTCTGCCCGGACATGGCGGCGACGGACTCGCGGGTGAAGTAGTAGTAGTACAGATACTCGTTGGGCAGCGCCCCCAAGGTCCGCACCCAGTCGCCGCCGAAGATCCGGGCCTCCTCGACCCGCCCCAGCGCCGCGTCGTCGGCGAGCAGCTCTGGCAGCACGTCGCGGCCCTGGTAGGTGAGCCCGCGCAGCCAGCCGAGGTGGTTCAGCCCCACGTAGTCGGGCGACACGCGGGACGGGTCGAGCCCGAGGGCGGCGGCGGCCCGGCGGACCAGCCCGATGGGCGAGTCGCAGATGCCGATCACGCGGTCGCCGAGCACGCTCCGCATGGCCTCGGTGATCATGCCAGCCGGATTGGTGAAGTTGATCACCCACGCCTGGGGCGCGAGGGCGGCCACCCGTTCGGCCACCCGTACGGCGACCGGGATCGTGCGCAGGCCGTAGGCGATGCCACCGGGCCCGGTCGTCTCCTGGCCGAGCAGGCCCAGCTCCAGGGCCACCCGCTCATCGGCGGTGCGGCCGGCCAGCCCGCCGACGCGCATCGCCGAGAAGACGAAGGTGGAATCGCGCAGCGCGGTGTCCAGGTCTGTCGTGGTCAGCACCTCGGGCGGGTCGTCGTGCCCGGCGGCGAGCTGCTGGAGCACGTGCCGGATGGCCGCCAGGCGGTCGGCCGACACGTCGTACAGCATCACCTGCTCCACGCGCGGCTTCGCGGTGTCGCGCAGCAGCGCGCCGTAGACCAGCGGGACCCGGAAGCCGCCACCACCGAGCACGGTCAGTCTCATCGCCACCCCTTCATCGCCACCGCTGTCACACGAATCGCCACCGCTGTCACACGACCTGCACTTCGGCACCCGCGGCCGCGCAGTTGCGCAGCGTCGTCTCGTCGGCGCCCGAGTTCGTGACCAGCACGTCGATGTCCTCCGGACCGCACACCCGCAGCGCGCCCGTGCCGGGGAACTTGTGCCGGTCCACGAGTAATACCACCTGCCCCGCCGCCGCGATCATGGCGCGCTTCAGCGGCACCTCGGCGAGCGTGGTGTCGACGAGCTGGCCGTCCGGCCGTACGCCGCTCACGCCCAGGAACACCCGGTCGGCGCACACCTGGCGCAGCGCCTCCTCGGTCAGCACGCCGACCAGCGAGTGGTACGGCCGGCGGACCATGCCGCCGAGCAGCAGCAGCTCGACCGCCGGGTCGGCGCGGAGCACGTCGAGGACGGCGAGGCTGGAGGTGACCACGGTGACGCGGCGGCCACGCAGCCGGCGGGCCAGTTGCATGGTCGTCGTCCCGATGTCGAGCAGGACCACGTCGCCGTCGCGGACGAGCTGCGCGGCGCGGCCGGCCACCGCCTCCTTGTCCTGCTCGTCGACCACCGCCACCTCGGCGAAGGGCCGGTCGGCGTCGGCGTCGACCTCGGCGAGAGCGCCGCCGCGCACCCGCCGCAGCGTGCCGTCGCGGTCGAGCACCTCAAGGTCGCGGCGGATGGTCGACGGGCTCACGCCGAGCTGGCTGGCCAGATCGCTCACGCTCGTGGCGCCTGAGAGGCGGACCCGGCGCATGATCTCGGCATGCCTGAGGCGCTGAAGCACGCGGGAATCGTATCAGTCATATCTGTTCATGTGTGAGCATCTTTGACCAAAACCTCGCGCGAAACACTTGAAGTACGCGAGCAAACATGCAAGATTGCGCACATCTCGCACTGTCGAGGAGGACTTGTTCTGTGTCTGCCCAGGCGTATGACCCTCTAGCCGATCAGCGAACCCCGGAGGGGCCGCAGTTCGACGTCTTCTTAGCGGGCACGGTCTTCCTCGACATCGTGTTCACCGGCCTGCCCGCGATGCCCGCGGCCGGCACGGAGATCTGGGCCGACGGCATGGGCTCGTGTCCGGGCGGCATCGCCAACCTGGCCATCGCGACCAGCCGGCTGGGCCTGCGCACCTCGCTGGCCGCCGCGTTCGGGGACGACGACTACGCCGACTTCTGCTGGCGTACGCTCGCGGAGCAGGAGTCGGTCGACCTGTCCAGGTCCCGGCGTTTCGAGAACTGGCACTCGCCGGTGACGGTCTCCATGGCCGTCGACCGCGACCGCAGCATGGTCACCCACGGCCACTCCGCTCCCCTGACCGCCTCGGACATGATCGGCGCCCCGCCCCGCTCCAGGGCGGCGATCGTGACGCTGTCGGCCGAGGAGCCGCTCGGCATGCCCGGCAAGTGCAACTGGGCCGAGAAGGCGCAGCTCGACGGTGCCCTCATCTTCGCCGACGTGGGCTGGGATCCGTCCGGCGCCTGGCCGGCCGCCCTGCTGGAGCAGCTGTCGGTCTGTCACGCGTTCATGCCCAACGCGGTCGAGGCCATGGCCTACACCCACACCGACAGCCCGCGTGACGCCCTGTACGCGATCGCCGACCGGGTCCCCCTCGCCGTGGTCACCGACGGGGCGAACGGCGCCATGGCCATCGACTCCCTGACGGGCGAGGAGGCATTCGTCCCGGCTCCACGGGTGACCGCCCTGGACCCGACCGGCGCGGGGGACGTCTTCGGCGCGGGCCTCGTGCTCGGCACCCTGTGCGGCTGGCCGCTGGCCGATCGGCTGGCGTTCGCCGGGGTCTGCTCGGCGCTGGCCGTACAGCAGTTCGGCGGCTCGCTGGCCGCGCCCGGCTGGGGGGACATCGCCGACTGGTGGCACGAGGTACGCGCGGCGGCCGGCCACAGCGGCGCCTACGGCGACTCGCTGGCCCGCCGCTACGGCTTCCTCGACAAGCTGGTGCCCACCGATCCCGTGGGCGCCGTGCGCCGGGCGGCCGCCACCATCGCCCGGCAGGCCGACGTGGGAATGGCGCCCCTGACGCCGGGTAAGCCACCGGCCAGGACCGCCGTCGAGGCGTCCGGCGGGCCCGAGGGCGCCACGGCCGACGGTCCACCCGACGAGCCCGAGGGTCCGAGCACGTCCCGCGTGCCTGCGCAAAAGGAGTAACGCCATGATCCCCCCGACGCCTCGCACGCGTGCCGTACTCGCCGCCACCGCCGTGGCCCTCGCCGCGAGCGCGTGCGCGCCCGGCTCCTCGGCTCCACCACCGGCCGCCTCGTCGGCGGCGCCCAGCGCGGTGCGCACCGACGCCGCGGCCCTCGGGAACGTGACGCTCACCATCTGGGACCAGGAGGTACGCGGGGGGCAGGCGGCCCAGATGAAGCAGCTCAACGCGGCCTTCGAGGCGAAATACCCCAACATCAAGCTCAAGCGGGTCTCCCGCTCCTTCGACGACCTCAACACCACCCTGCGCCTGGCGCTGAGCGGCAACGAACCGCCGGACGTGGTGGAGGCCAACAACGGCCGGTCCTCGATGGGCGCGTTCGTGAAGGCCGGCCAGCTCCGCCCGCTGAACGCCTACGCCGAGGCGTACGGCTGGAAGAAGCGCTATCCGGACTCCGTCCTGCGCTATTCGAGCTACAGCGCCGACGGCAAGGTGTTCGGCGAGGGCAACCTGTACGGCCTGCCGCAGGTCGGCGAGGTCGTCGGCATCTTCTACAACGCCGCCAAGCTGACCAGCCTGGGCCTGCAGCCGCCGAAGACCTGGGAGGAGTTCCAGGCCGCGCTGGCCAAGGCGAAGAGCGCCGGCGAGGTGCCCATGCAGCTGGGCAACCTCGACAAGTGGCCGGCCATCCACGTGTTCGGCACCGTGCAGGGCCGTAACGTTCCGGCCGCCCAGATCGGCACGCTGGCCTTCGGCCGCAAGGGCGCCTCCTGGAACACCCCCGAGAACACCAAGGCCGCCCAGCAACTCGTCGACTGGGTCGACAAGGGCTACTTCAACAAGGGCTTCAACGGCCAGGGTTACGACCCGGCGTGGCAGGCGTTCAGCAAGGGGACGGGCGTCTTCCTGATCGGCGGCACCTGGCTGATGGCCGACATGGAGAAGGTCCTGGGCAAGAACCTCGGCTTCATCCTGCCGCCCGGCGCCACGCCCGACGCGCCGCCCGTCGCGACCGGCGGCACGGGCCTGCCGTTCGCCATCACCGCCAAGAGCCCCAACCCCGACGCGGCCGCCGCGTACATCGACTTCATCACCAACGCCGACGCCATGAAGGTGCTCACCACCACCGGCAACCTGCCGGTCGCCGACACCGACCAGCAGACCGTGCCGGCGGGCGCGCAGCAGGACGTCTTCAAGGCGTTCGGCACCGCGACCAAGAACGACGGCCTGGTGCCCTACCTCGACTACGCGACGCCGACCTTCGCCGACACGCTGGGCGCGGCGCTGCAGGACCTGCTGGCCAAGAAGGCGACGCCGCAGGAGTTCCTGGCCACGCTGGAGAAGGACTACAAGACCTTCGCGGAGAGCAACGGGTGAGCGTGGCCCGACCTCCCGGCGAGCCCCGGCGCGTCGCCTACCTCTACATACTTCCGGCATTCGTCATCTACGCGGCGTTCCTCCTTTATCCGATCGGCCGGGCGGTGCAGCTGTCGCTGTACAACTGGGACGGGCTGTCGGTCGGCACGTGGGCGGGGCTGTCCAACTACGCGGCGATCGTCGCGGACGAAGGGCTGCGCGACGCCTTCGTCCACGCCCTGGTCCTCGTCGCCTTCTACGCGCTGGCGCCGCTGGCCATCGGGCTGATGCTGGCCGCGATACTCAACCACGCCAAGGTGCGCGGGCTCGGGTTCTTCCGGACGGTGGTGTTCCTGCCGCAGGTGGTCGCCATGGTCGTGGTGGCCGTCGCCTGGCGGCGCGTGTACGCCCCGGACGGCACCCTCAACGGCCTGCTCGGCGCGCTCGGGCTCGACTCGCTCACCAGGGGCTGGCTCGGCGACTACACCTTCGCGCTGCCGGCGGTCGGCGTGGTCGGCACGTGGTTCGAGACCGGCCTGGTGACCGTGCTGCTGCTGGCCGGGATGAGCCGCATCCCTTCGGAACTGTACGAGGCGGCGCGGCTCGACGGGGCCGGAGCGGTCAAGGAGTTCTTCGCGGTCACGCTGCCCTCAGTACGCGGGGAGATCGCGGTCGCGCTGACGCTGACCGTGATCGCCGCGCTGCGGACCTTCGACCTGGTCTACATCACCACGCGTGGCGGTCCCGGCAACTCGACGTCGGTGCCGTCGTACGAGGTCTACCACCGGGCCTTCGGGCTCAGCCAGATCGGCTCGGCGGCGGCGATCGGGGTCACCCTGACAGTCGCCATCTTCGCGATCTCGTTCATGATCAACCGCTTCGCGGACAGGGGGGCCTCGTGATCTCGCGCGGGGAGCGGCTGGCCAACTACGTCATCCTGTCGGCGTTCGCCGCGTTCGCGCTCTTCCCCATCCTGTCGATCCTGTTCGCCGCGCTCGGCCCCGACGACAGCGCCGACGCCACCGGGCAGGGGCTCAGCGTGGCAGGACTGCACGTGGGCAACTTCTCGGCGGCGTGGGAGATCGGGCGGTTCGGCACCTACCTGCGTACCAGCCTGATGGTGTCGGCGTTCGTCGTGGTCGTCAGCGTGGTGCTGTCCATCATGAGCGGGTACGCCTTCGGCACCATGCGCTTCCGTGGCCAGTCGGTGCTGTTCTACCTGTTCATGCTCGGGATCATGATGCCGAGCGAGGCCATCGCGGTCCCGCTCTACTTCGACCTGCGTTCCCTCGGCCTCATCGACACCTTCTGGTCGGTCGCGCTGCCGCAGGTCGCGCTGTCGGTGGCGTTCGGCACGTTCTGGATGCGGGCCTACTTCCGCGCCAGCAGCCGGGCGATCGTCGAGGCCGCCCGCATCGACGGCGCCTCGACCTGGCGCATCCTGTGGCAGGTGCTGGTGCCCCCGGCCCGGCCCGCCGTCGTCACCCTGACCGTCCTGGTCTTCATGTGGACGTGGAACGAGTTCCTCATCCCGTTGATCATGGTGACCAGCGAGTCGCTGCGGACCGCGCCCCTGGGGCTGGCCTTCTTCCAGGGCCAGTACACCTCCGGCTTCACCCTCCTCGCCGCCGGATCGGTCATCGTCGCGACCCCGGTCGTGATCTTCTACCTGTTCCTCCAGCGTCACTTCGTCCGCGGGCTGCTCCAGGGGGCGGTCCGCGAATAACCCCCCGGAGGTTCCCTTGAAGAGGTCGCTCTACGCGCTGGTAGCGGTGGCCGCCGCGCTGGCTTTCGTACCGGCGGCGCCCGCGCTGGCCGAACATGCCCCCGCTCCCCCGATTGACCTCGACGCGCTGTTCGTCGGCGCCCATCCCGACGACGAGGCGTTCAGCCTGTCCACGCTCGGCCAGTGGAACGAGGACCACAAGATCCGCGCCGGCGTCGTCACCGTCACCCGGGGCGAGGGCGGCGGCAACGCCGTCGGGCCGGAGGAAGGCCCGGCGCTCGGCCTGCTGCGGGAGGCCGAGGAGCGGACCGCGGTCGGCAAGGCCGGTGTGCGGGAGGTGTTCAACCTCGACGACGTCGACTTCTACTACACGGTCAGCGCCCCGCTGACCGACCAGATCTGGGGGGACGACACCCTGGAGAAGGTCGTACGGGTCGTTCGCCAGACCCGGCCCGAGGTCATGCTGACCATGGACCCGGCCCCCTCCCCCGGCAACCACGGCAACCACCAGCAGGCCGCCCGGCTGGCCGTCGAGGCGTTCTACGCGGCGGCCGACCCGAAGGCGTTCCCCGAGCAGCTCACCCGTGAGGGACTGCGGCCCTTCGCACCCGCCCGCCTGTTCCTCGGCGGCGGGCGCGGCACCTCCCAGGTCGGTCCGACCTGCGCCGCGACGTTCCGTCCCACGAACCCGGCGCAGAACGTGTACGGCGTGTGGAGCGGACGCCCCTCCCAGAGCCAGGGCGGCAAGACCTGGGCCACCATCGAACGCGAGGCCCAGCGCTCGTACGCCTCCCAGGGCTGGGCCGTCTTCCCCGACGTGCCGTCCGACCCGGCCCAGCTGGGCTGCGACTTCTTCACCCAGGTGGACTCGCGGGTGCCCTTCCCCGAGCCGGGCAGCGCGGCGGCGACCGCGCCGACGGCGATCCTGGACGGCGCGCTGACCCGCGCGGCCGGCACCGTGCCGCTCGGCACCCTGCTCGACCTGCGGCCCAGTACGTTCGACGTCCGCCCGCGAACCGCCTTCACCGTCAAGGTCACCGCGACCGCCCCGTCCGGCGAACCGCTCGGCCGATCGTCCGCCGTGCTGCGCGCCCCCCAGGGCTGGGTGGTCAGCGGCTCCGGTGACCTCGGCAGAATCGCCCAGGGGCGTACGGGATCCGCGACCTTCACGGTGACCCCGCCCCAGGGCGCGAGCGCCGGTGACCGGGCTCGCCTGGCGGCCACGCTGACCACCGAGCGCGGACGCGGCTACACCGACCGGCAGGTCGAGGTCAGCCCGGCCGTACGAGGTGGGCAGCAGCTGCTCCCCCAGGTCGCCCAGTACGAGAAGTGGACCGCCGAACTCGGCGTGCCGCAGCTGCGCGGCCTGGTCACGCCCGTGCTCACCCTCCCGTCCGGCGGCTCCCGCCAGGTGGGAGTCGTGGTCACCAACGTGAGCGGCGCCACCCAGTCCGGCACCGTACGCCTGGACCTGCCCGCGGGCTTCACCGCCGACCGCGCCGAGGCGCCCTACAGCGGCCTGGCGGCCGGGGCCTCGACGACGGTGCCGTTCACCGTCACCAACTCCGACCCCTCGCTCAAGACCTCGAACCAGGGCGGCGACTACGCCTACACCATCACCACCACCAGCGCGGACGGCTCGTCGGTGAGCAAGCCCGCGCTCGAACTGGTCCCGGCGACAGCTATCCCGCAGGCAGCGGCGGCGCCGGCCGTCGACGGCGTGGAGGGCGACGGCGAATACGCCGGACCCGCCCTCGACATCTCCCGCCTGTGGGAGGGCACCGCGTGCTCGTCGGCGGCGGACTGCTCCGGCACGGCCAAGGTGAGCTGGCGGGACGACACGCTGTTCCTGATGGTCCACGTGAAGGACGACGTCGTCGGCACCCGCCTGCCCGCCTCCGACTGCAAGCGGCACTGGCGTACCGACTCGGTGGAGGTGACCCTCGACCCGCGCGGCACGTCGGAGAACACCTCCACGACGTTCAAGGCCGCTGTGCTGCCGGTGACGGCCGAGGGGCCGCCCTGCGCGCTGCGCGACGCCGACAACCACCAGGGACCCGCCACCGGCATGCGGGTGGCCTCGAAGGTCTCCGCCGGGGCGTACGACGTGGAGATGGCCATCCCGATGGAGACCCTGCCGGGAGCGGTCGATCCCGCGCATCTCGGGCTCAACATCCTGGTGTACGACTCCGACACCCAGGACAAGACCGGCCAGACCCGGATCGGCTGGTCGACCTGGGGCGGCGTCCAGGGTGACCCGTACCGGTGGGGCGTCGCGACGCTGCCGGGCTACCAGCCGCCGGCCGATCGGCCGACCACCCCGCCCGACCCGGTGATCCCCGACACCGGGCTGTCCAGCCTGGACTCGCCGCAGTCGCTGGAGCAGGCGGTCCGCGTCCACCTCCCGCTCGCCGGCGGTCCCGCGGCGAAGGAGTCGGAGAGCGGCCGGGTGGTCTCCGCCACGAATGGACGGAACGCCGTGAAAGTGACACTGCGCGCCAACGCCGCCGGTAAGGCGCACCTGTTCGTCCGCGACGACCAGGGCACGGCGGGCAGCCGCGTCGTCACCGTCTCCGGTAAGGGCACCACGACCGTGACCGTACCCCTGACCCGTGCGACGGGCGGCCACCCGACAGTGGTGGCGGGATGGCAGGCCACGAGCGGCGGCACGCTGGCCTCCCAGGTCCGCGTGCGCTGACGGCTCCGGCGTCCGCATCGTCAACCCCTCGTCTCGACGATGCGGGCGCCGGGCTTCGGGAGCTCAGCCCCTTTAGATGTCGTCGGCCTTCCAGTGGGTCAGGCCGTAGGTCTCCGCGATGGGGCGCCACGCCTCGACGAATCGGGCCTTCGCCGTCTGGGCGTCGCCCGATTTGTCGAGTCCGCGCTGGTAGTCGGGATCCTGGGCGATGGGTCCGGTGCAGCCCTTAGCCAGGTGGCGCCGTCCCCAGGTGAGGAAGGCGGCGTCGGCGGAGTAGGAGGCGTGGAGCGCGGCCACGAGGGACTCCTTGAGCTCCGGTCCCTCCGGCAGGGCGGTCAGGTCGAGCGCCTGGGCCAGGGTCAGCTGGTCGCGCCGGTTGACGGTGATGTTCTGGATGGCGTTCACGCCGCTCCGCTCGCATTTGCTCGCGCGGGCGATGGCCCCCGACAGGCTGGCGCGGGTCGAGTGGCTGTTGGTCAGCAGATCATCCAGACCGGTGGCCTGCCGGGCGGCCTGGTCGGTGTCGGCCGCCGGCGCTCCGGTGTCGGTCGCCGGTGCTGAGGTCGCGCCGGTGGCATCGGTGGCATCGGTGAGCACGGGCACCTCGTCCTGCCGCGCCTGGGTGTCTCCTTCACCGGAGGGCCAGGGGAGACCGGAGGCGAGCCACCAGACCAGCCCGAGGGCGAGCGCCGGCAGGATCAGGCCGAGGAAGACCAGCGACGTCCAGGGGCGCGGCCGATCCCAGGGGTCCCATTCCCCACCGTCCGCCCGCGCCGGTGGCTCCGCGAGGGCCGCTCCACACCTCGGACACCGGTCGAGGTTCCCGGCGTCGGCCCCGCATCGCCCACAAAGGCGGCCGGAGCCCGATTCATCCACCAATGCACCTCTCCCTAATTAATCACGAAAAACCAGGACAAATGCTTTATTGCTGATTCGTCGTGTCGACGGCCGCTCGCATTACCGAAAGAAGACTATTTGATAACGAGCCACTCTTGAGATATTCGCCCACTATAGGCTCACCGCCACGCACGAATGAGCGGGAGGCGGCCACGATGCTCAACAGCTCCGGAACGGATTCCCTGCACACGCTGACCTCGAATGCGAGAACGTCTCGCATGGGCAATGTGACCCGTTACCTTTGCGGCGCTGCCTACCTGGACAGCGGCTTCCGCGTGCGGGCGCTGATCTGGCTCTGGGCCGGGTACTCGGCCTTCTCGCTGCTCTTTCTGGCGATCTTCAGTGCACTCTTCTCTGCGGCTACGGGCTTGCTCACCTCACGCCGCTCATCATTTCCCGATATATACGGAATTGAGCCTGCCGCTCCGGATCTCGTGAGCGACAGCACCGGCTCCCTGTTGCAAGCGCCCATGGTTCCGGCCGTCACGCTCGGCGTCGCGCTCGTGTACCGGATCGCGATCTACCTGACCCTCGTCGGGAGCCTCAAGCCGGGCGCGCCGGAGCCCATCATCAGAACCCCAAACTGGCCCGCCGCCTCGACTACATTTGCGGCGCGCAATGGGGAAACATCACCATGTACGCGAACGAGGACGCCTTCCTCGGCGCCGGGACCATCCAGCGGAACTGGTCCATCGCCGTCGAACTCGACCGAAGGCGCGGCGGGACGCGGCTGATGTGCGGCGGGAGTTGGCCGAGGCGGAGCCGCGAGCTCTTCTCCTAGGATCCCCGGCTGTCTCGTCACACGACCGTCTCGATCTCTGCGACGGTCCGGCATACATGCGTCGACCAGCGCGTTCAGTGACGCGGTGTTGAGACACTGGTAGTGCCACCGCAGGCCGTGCGAACTCATGCCGCGGAGTCGACAGCCGCAGTGCGTTCATCCGCCCCCGCTCAGGCGATCTCTACGATGCCGTTGCCCGCAGGAACCTCGACCGGTACGACGGCGTCCTTTGCGGGGACGGGTTGGGCGGCGGCCTTCTGCTCACGGGCAAGGAAGGCGCCGAGTTCGGCGATGGTGGTCATCAGCGGGGCGGGGAAGACGACGGTGCTGTTCTTGTCCACGCCGATCTCGACCAGGCTCTGCAGGTTGCGCAACTGCAACGCCAGCGGGTGGGCCATCATGATGTCGGAGGCCTCGCCCAGCGCGGCGGCGGCCAGATGCTCGCCCTCCGCGTTGATGATCTTGGCGCGCTTCTCCCGCTCGGCCTCGGCCTGGCGGGCCATGGCGCGCTTCATGCTGTCGGGGAGCTGGATGTCCTTCAGCTCCACCAAGGTCACCTCCACCCCCCATTCGACAGTGGTGACATCGAGGATCTGGCGGATGTCCAGGTTGATCCGGTCGGTCTCCGACAGCGTCTCATCCAGGGTGTGCTGGCCGACGACCTTACGCAGCGTGGTCTGGGCGATCTGGTCGATGGCCGCGCGGACGTTCTCGATCGCCACGACCGACTTGATCGCATCGACCACCTTGAAGTAGGCGACCGCGGACACATCGACACTAACGTTGTCGCGGGTGATGATGCCCTGGGACTGGATCGGCATCGTGACGATCCGCATCGACACCCGGCGCAGCACATCCACGATTGGGATGATCAACCGTAGGCCTGGTTCGCGTACTCCTTGCACCCGGCCCAGGCGGAAAAGCACGCCCTGCTCGTACTGCTTGACGATCCGCACCGCCAGCGCCAACACCAGCAGCAGCACGGCCACGATGATCGCAGGGATGGTCCAGCCGTTCATGGTCAGCTCCGTTCGCTCTCCAGCGGAGATCGCCGGGTCCGGCAGGATCGACAAGACATCCTCGTCAACCCGGCTGGTGGACGCCCTGTGGGCGATCCCCTTACCGGAAGCCTCCAGCCGGGCGCGCCTGGCCGCCAGAGGCGAAAGACCTCAGCCGGCACGACCGCGAGGGGCGTTCGGCGGCGCGGGGTGGGACCCTCTGCCCTGTCGCGAGAAGGCAGGCGCTTCGCTCCTCGCCCGTGAGCCACCATCAGGTTGCACCGCCCAGCGCGTGCTTTTGGGACCGCAAGGGGCGTAGGGTCAGATCAGGAGGAGCACGACACACCAGCCGGGCCGCCTTCTGCCGGGTCCGGGACCAGGCGTTGCCCCAACCCCCGGCGGCATCCACCAGTCCACGGCAGTGCAGGCCATCCCATCGTCGTCCCCGACGGCCGGGGCGTGTGGAGTCCACGGCGGACGACGGGCACCGTCGCGGTCATGGTTATCGCTTCACGATCGCCCACCAGCGTCGGCGACCACTGGACCGGCCGCCCGGAAACCTTTCCGGTCGGCGGGACGGCGAGCCGGTTGGCGCAGCGAGGAACGCCGCCATGCACGGCAACGATTTCGGTCAGACCCATCTGCGTGAAACCGGCCTTGCCGGCCACGTGAACGCCCACGTTCAGGCACCGCAGAACCCTGTCGAAGACGACCACCGCATCGCCTCCGACCTGCACGACATCATGGTCAATCAGATCTTCATCGTCAGCCTGGACCTGCACGCCGCCCTCACCCTGACCGACGATGCCCAGGCCAGAACGCGAATCACTCGCGCCATCGGCGGGCTGGATCACGCCGTCGTCGACCTCAGACGCACCCTCTTCGACCTTGGCAGACGCAGTTCTCTCACCGAGGAGGGCCCGACCCCGGACGTGGCCACGATCGACTAGAAAGCACTCTTGCCTGCCCAACATGGGCATGCTCACAGACAACCAAGGTCGTTGGCTGGGTCCTCGCCCGCATCAACGATCCTGACAACGCGTGGCTTTTCGATCGGCGCTGGGGTGCCGACATAGCGCTTCCCGCAGCGACCCCGCTGATGTCCCTGTTCGAGGAGGCCTCCGGCACCACCGACACCATCGGCCCTCTGCGGCTCGCGGCCGCATGCGCGGCAGTCTCTTCACTTCCCCATCGCACAAATGACGCCCACCACGCGCAACCCCTCCGAAGTGCCCGGAGGAGCGGCGAAGCCTGACGTGCGGCTGACGAGTCACGTGAGAGGCTGCGTGCATGGAGCAGCAGGACAAGCGATCGCAAGCCACCGGCCACATCCAGGTCCTGGACCGTGATGCCTGCCTGGCGCTGCTGTCAACGGTCGCCGTCGGGCGTATCGCCTGGACGGCACCCGGCACCGATGCCCTGGAGATCGTGCCCGTCAATTTCGTGCTGGACGACGACGGCATCGCGTTCAGAACCGAGAAGGGCGGCAAGCTGGATGCCATCGAACACGGTGTGCCGCTCATCTTCGAAGCCGACGACACGGAGTCGGCCTTGCACGTGGGCTGGAGCGTCGTACTGACTGGCCGGGCCGAAGTGGTCACCGACCCTGGACAGGTCCGTCGTCTGGAGCGCATCGTCGGAGCGCCCTGGGTCGCGATGGCCGAACCGGTGTTCGTACGGCTGTCCCTGAACGAGATCAGCGGTCGCCGCCTTCCCCTGCACCCAGGTGGTGTCATTGCCCCCTCGGCCGAGGATCGGGGCTTTTGAGTTTCCCCCTTCGGAGCAGACATCTCCTGACAATAGATCTTGTTTGCCACGCAAACGATGACCTGCGCACCGCGCGGGCCATCGTCGCAATGTGGGGCTTCGGCCCGTGGCTCATCCGGTTGCGGGCTGGAGAAGTTCGATCTCGATGGCCAGCACGCCGAGCGACTCCTTCTCGGGGCCGTAGATGCGGCAGATGTTGTCGTAGTCGACGAATCCTGTCCCGCTGAATCCGGCATGGTTGGACTCGATTAGGAAGGTTAACTAACGAGTAGTCTGGAGCGTAGATCGGAGGTCTTCCGGCGAGCAAGACCCAAATCTGACCGCCCCAGTCAGACTCGGGTCTTGCTCGCCGAGGACCGCGTGCGGTGTCCCCGTCCAGGGCCGCCGCCGAGGCCCCTGCGGCGCGGCCAACGAGGGCCGCACCGACTCAGCCGCCGAGGACCGCGTCCTGGCCGATGGGTGCGATGCGGTGGCCAGGACGCGGTCCCTGTCACCAGGGGGCGGTGCAGATGGCCCGGCTACCGGGCACGCCCCTCGGTGCCCCGCAGGCGCGGAACTGCAGGTTCGGGTCGCTCGAGGTGCGCGCGGCGGGAGTGATCACGATGTCCCCGTCCCAACGGGCCTCGAACGGACCGCAGTAGCCCCAGGTACGGCCCCCGTCGCTGGTCACGTCAAGGGTGACCCAGTCGCCCTGCTTGGCGCCGGACAGCTGGGCCCAGCCGTGCTGGATGCCCTGGATCTTGCCGTACATGAGATTGAACTGCGGGCGTCCGTTGGTGCCGCCCCAGCGGACCATACGGGCGGACTTCGGGTCGTTGCCCGTGAAGTGCCACCATCCGCCGCAGTCAATGGGATCGGCCGCGGCCACCGCCGGACGCGCCGCCGTCCCAGCCACCGCCGGACGGGCCGCCGCCGCTGCCACCGCTGCGGCCCCCGCCGGACGTGCCGTCGCGGGCGCGGGCGCCGCCGACGCGCTCGGCGCGGACACAACGGCACCGGCGAGTAGAATGGCCGACACCGCAGCCACCCCGAGATGTCTTTTCTGCATGTTTCTCCCCCTGGTCTAAGCGAAATTCCTGACCCCTTGTCGTCATCACGCTAAACAGCGGCCCTGTCAAAAGGCTGACGTCATCCTTTCGGCAACCTGTCGCCCCAGCGCGCGGCCGCCGTATTAAGGATGGCTAGGAAGTAGAACTCCGGACAGGATGTATTCCGGTACGCGCGGAAAGCGTCCTTCCTTGCTGCATGGTGGAGAGTGCGAACAGGTGATCGTGTCATTGGGGATGGCGCGCACACCGACGGGAGATCGCGGAAAGGTCCACGGATGGAAACGGGTACGGGGATCCGGTTCAGTGTGCTGGGACCATTGGAGATAACACGGGGCGGCCGGCCGGTGCGACTCTCGGCGGCCAAGCAGCGCATCGCGCTGGCGACGCTACTGGTGAACGCCAACCACCACGTACCGCCCGACAAACTCATCGAGTACGTGTGGGGCGACGACGTGCCCAGGCAGGCGCGCGCAGCCCTGCACACCCAGATGACCAGGCTGCGCCGGGCACTGGACGACGGCGCCGACGGGCGGCCGCTGATCGAGACCATGGGGGCTGGATACCTCCTGCGGGCCGACGCCGACACCCTCGACGTCGAGCGGTTCCGCGAGCTCGCCGGACAGGCGACGCGGGCGGCCACGGCGGGCGACCAGGCGGAAGAGTCCGGTCTGCTGCGCGAGGCGCTCGGGTTGTGGCGGGGCCCGGTGCTGGTCGACGTGGCGTCGGAGTCGCTGCACCGCGATGAGGTGCCCCGGCTGGGAGAGGAGCGGATGCGGCTGCTGGAGCGCTGGTTCGACCTCGGGCTGCGGACCGGCCGCCACGAGGAGATCATCGCGGACCTCAAGGCCGCCACCGCCGAGCACCCGCTGCGCGAGCGGCTGTGGGAACAACTGGTGCTGGCCCTCCATCTCGCCGAGCGCCGGGCCGAGGCGCTTGAGGTCTACCGCCACGTCGCCGCCCTGCTGCGCGAGGAGCTAGGCATCGATCCGGGCAGCGAGCTGCGGCGTCTCCAGCAGGCCGTGCTGAACGGCCTTCCCCTGACGACGACGGAGCCGGCGCCCGCCGAGCCCGCGACCTATCCCCCGGCCCCGGTGCCGCGTCAGCTGCCGTCCGACCTCGCCCGGTTCACCGGCCGCCACACGGACCTGGCGAGGCTGTACGACTTACTTCCGGAAGAGGGAGAGCACCGGCCCATCGTCATCGCGGCGATCGGTGGCGCGGGCGGGGTCGGCAAGACCGCGCTGGCCGTGCACTGGGCCCATCAGGTGCGGGAGCGCTTCCCCGACGGGCAGCTGCACATCGACCTGCGCGGGTTCGGCCCCGGCGAGCCGATGGCGCCCGCCACCGCACTGGAGATGATGCTGCGGTCCCTGAACGTACCCGCCGACCAGATCCCCACGGCGGTCGAGGCCCGCTCCGCGCTGCTGCGCAGCACGCTGGCCGGGCGGCGGGTGCTGGTGCTGCTGGACAATGCCCGCGACACCGCCCAGGTACGGCCTCTGCTGCCCGGGTCTGACTGCCTGGTGCTGGTGACCAGCCGCACCCGCCTGGCCGGGCTGGCCGTACACGATGACGCGCGGCACGTCTTCCTGCGCAGGTTGCCTGAGGCGGAGTCGCACACGCTCCTGGGCAAGATCCTCGGCGCCGGGCGGGTGGCCGCCGAGGCTGAGGCCGCGGCCGAGCTGGCCCGGCTGTGCGCCCACCTTCCGCTGGCGCTGGCGATCAGCGCCGAGCACGTGACCCGGCGGTCCGGCGCGCGGCTGGCGGACCTGGTCGCCCAGTTGCGCGACGAGCGGTCCCGCCTCGACCTGCTCGACGTGGACGACGATCCGCAGATGAGCCTGCGGGCGGTGTTCTCGTGGTCGTACCAGGCGCTCGATCCGCGGGCCGCGCGGGCGTTCCGGCTGCTCGGGCTGCACAGCGGGACGGAGTTCGGGGTCGGCGCCGCCGCGGCGCTGATCGGGGTCCCGCCCGCCGAGGCACGGCGGCTGGCCGAGATCCTGACCGACCGGTGCCTGCTGGAGACGGCCGGCGTCGAGCGGTATCGCATGCACGACCTGATGCGCGTCTACGCCGGCGAACGGGTCGAGGCCGAGGAGTCCGACGCCGACCGGCTGGCCGCGGTCAAGCGCCTGCTGTCGTGGTACCTCCATACCGTCGACCAGGCCGACCAGGTGCTCAACCCCCAGCATCAGGGCCTGCCGCTCCCGCCGCTGGAGCCGTCGTGCGAGCCGTACACCTTCTCCGGCTACGACGCCGCGCTGTGCTGGCTCCAGACCGAGCACGCCAACCTCATGGCCGCCGTACGGCGGGCCTTCACGCTCGGCCAGTACGGCGTGGCATGGCAGCTGCCGTGCGCGCTGTGGAGCTTCTTCAACCTGCGCAAGCACTGGGACTCCTGGATCTCCAGCAACGAGATCGGCCTGGAGGCCGCGCTGCTGCTGGGCGACGCGCACGCCGAAGCCACGATCCGCACCAGCCTCGCGCTGGCTCACTGGGACCGCCGGCAGTTCAAGGACGCGCTCCCGCACGCCGAGATCGCGCTGGCGCTCCAGCGTGATCTCGGCGACCGGTGGGGCCAGGGCAACGCGCTGAACACGCTCGGCCTGGTGCACCGGGACCTGGACGCGGCGGAGGCGGCCGTCGTGTGCCACCGGGAGGCGCTGGCCATCTTCACCGACCTCGGCTATCACTGGGGGCAGGCCATCGCCTCGGCCGGGCTCGGCCGGGCGCTGCTGGCTCTCGGCCAGCCGCGTACGGCGCTCCAACACCATCTGTCCGCGCTCGCCGCCTTCCGCGCGATCGACAATCTCTGGGGCGAGGGCATCGCGCTGACCGACATGTGCATCACGTACGCCGCGCTGGGCGACCACGAGGAGACGATCCGCTGGTGCTTCCGCTCGCTCGACCGCAGCCGTGAGATCGGCGACTGCAACACCGAGGCCCGCACCCTGCACATCCTCGGCCAGGCCCTGGCGGCGACCGGCTGCCCGGTGCTGGCCGTCGAGACCTGGCGGCGGTCCCTGACCATCTTCGACCACCTGGCCGACAGCGAGGCGGCGCAGGTGCGGGCCAACATCGCCGAGGTGGAGGCGGAGACCGGCTTGTCCGCGGAATCCATGCTCGAACCGGAGAAGGCCTGGCTCTCGGACATCGTCGCCTCATCCCGCGTCATCTCATCCCGCTGAGTCCCGCGGGCTCCACCGGCTCAGCACGGATCGCGCGAAGCCGGTGAGGAGATGAGTCTCGCCATAGATCCGGGCCACGTCCTCGGCCACTCGCGCGCAGCGCCGCACCGCGGCCTCGGGGTCGCCGAGCCTGCCGAGCTGGTGCGCGAGGATGACCTCACCCGCGAGGACATGCGCGTCACCGGCGCCGAACACGCTCCGGCCCACCTCCAGGGCCCATTCGGCGATCTCTCTGGCCCGCTCATGGTCTCCCGCCCCGTCCATCCGGCCGCCCACCCACCAGGCCAGATTGGTGAACAGCGCCATGGCGCCCCAGCCAGCCAGCGTCCCCTCCTGGAGCCCACGCTCACCCAGCTCATCGAGCCAGGCGACGGCATCCGCGTCGAGCCTCGGGTCGCCGATCTCCTCAAGGGTGGCCTCGATGTTGTCCAGGCTGTCGGCGATCTCGCCGTCACCGATCGCGACCTTGTCGGCGGCGAGCTCCTGCCAGAGCTCGACCGCCCGGCGGGGGTTCCCGCCCCACCGGGTCCAGACCGCGACCTCGAAGCGCCCACCGTGCACGATGCCGCTGTCGGCCCCGTGCACCCGCGTACCGACCTCGACGAGCTCCTCCGCCAGCGCGAGCGCCTCTTCCGTACGGCCCACCGCGCCGACCTGGCGGGCCAGCGTCAGACGGCACGCCAACGTCTGCGCGTGTTCCGCGCCCAGGAGGCGTTCGCTCTCTTCCACCGCCGCCCGCGCGAGGTCGAGCGCCCGGGCGGGATCTCCGCTCGCGTGATAGCGCGCCCCGACCCACCAGGCCACCTGACGTCGGAGTTCGATCACCTCCTCCGGCGGGGCTCCGCTCTCGGACGCCCTGGCCAGGGCCTGTTCCAGGCAGCTCACCACGTCCTCGTCGCGGCCGGCTGAACTCATCATGTGGGAGAAGTCCAGCGCGGCCTCGAGAAGCCCCGCGTCGAACGCCTGGTGAAGGGCGCGCTCGGCGATATCCGTACGGTTCCGGAAATATGCCGACCAGCCGACCTCCACAACATCACTCGCGGTGACGAAGGAGACGACCGTCTCCCAGGTCTGCCCCGGCACCCCGGTCAGGCCTTGGGCCTCGTCCAGGGCGTCGGCCAGATAGTCGAACGCCACATACTGCTCATCCTCGGCCGGAACCAGCAGGCTGCTGGTCGAGTGCAGCGGTTGGGTCGCCCAGTCCAGCGCCTGCTCCCACGATTCCGGGCGAACACCGGGCCGCAGGTAGCCCTCGTGTAACTCGCGCAGCAACGACAGCGGCACCGGCCGTTGCACCCCAGCCCGCCGTACATCGACCGCCGCGCTCACCAGCGCGGCACCGCGCGGGCGGCCCTCCGGCCAGGAGCCCTGAGCATCCAGCCATTCCTGGAACAGCTGCGGGCCGGCGGCCAGATACTGGCTCACGCCGTACTGTTCGCCATGCTCGAGCGCCTGGCGGATCCGGTGATCGTCGACGTCGGCCGCCGCCCGCCGCTCGTCCGGCGACCACAGGCGCTCGATCCGGATCTCCAGCGCCTGCTTCAGCACGGCTCCCGCCAACCGATGCGCCTGCCGGTCGCTGTCGCTCAGACCCGAGCTCGCCCGAGGGCTGTAGCGAGCCCGCTCGTGCGATCTCATCGTGGCCAGGACCACGCAATGACGGTCCGGCGCGGCGATCAGTGGGCTGATCATCTCCGCCATCAGGCCGTCCACGCCCAGGTACAGGTCCAGGTCGTCCAGCCAGATGACGCTCTTGCTCCGGCGCCGCGCCAGGTCCAGGGCCTGCGGCAGGTCCGGCTTGCCCACCGGGCGGATGAACGTATGGTCCGGCAGGCACGCGCGCATCGCCTCGTAGGCGGCTCTGGACTTGCCGGCCGTCGACTCGCCCACGACCAGGACGAACCTACTCACGGCCAGCGCCCGCTCCAGGTCGTCGCTCCGGTCGCGGCGGGTGTACGGCGGGCATCGGTCGATCGTGCCGTCGGGCCCGGTCAGTGGGGGCGCCAGGTGGACCCCGATACTGAGCGGGTCTTCGATGTCGCGCACCAGGGGCGGCTTTCGGCGTTCGCCGGTGTAGAGCTGCGGCCGCGTGGCCGCGTTCCGGTCGATCGCGCGCTCGGCTCGTACGGTGAGGACCGCGGCCCCGCCGCTGACCGCCCCCACCAGCACGGAGCCGACCAGCGCGGGCATGGACGAAGCCAGGAGGGAGACGACCGCGCTCGCCGTCGCCGCGATCACCAGAAGCCACCAGCCGCGCAGCCGCCTCATGTATCCGCCGCCCTCCGTCGCCCCATATGCAGCAGAGTATGACTCAAATGCACATGATCTTGCATGGGAATCGGCGCGATATTCGACGGCGAACGCCTCCCGGTTACGGCGTTCCATTCCGTTCCATTCAGTTCCATCGTCGGGACGAATATCCACCGCGCGGCTCCGCCACCAGGCGATATGCATAATGATCCGCGCCATAAAGAATATGCGCCCTTTTACCTGTCCCGAGACGGCACGCATACCCTCTAATTGCGGCACATCCCCTTCAGAGAGGTGTGCACCACACATGAGAAAGATTCTGTCCATCCTGGCGTTGGTCGCGACCCTGGCCGGTGTCCAAGCGGCCTTCGCCTTACCGTCCCGCGCGGACACCTTGGCGGCCCTCTTCGGCAACAACCTCCAAGTGGTGGCGGCCCAGGGCAAGGTGAACAACATCACCGTCTCCACCGACGCCTCCGGCAACGTACTGGTCTCCGACACCGGCGACGTGGTCCGCGCCGACGGCGGCGCCTGCGCGCAGGTCACGGCCAGCCAGGTACGGTGCCAGGGCGTCATCGTCGTCCGGATCTTCGCCGGCGACCTGGACGACACCATCACCAACAACTCCGCGGTGACCACGCAGCAGTTCGGCGAGGCCGGCCGGGACACCCTCAGGGGCGGCAGCGCCGGCGACACCCTCTCCGGCGGCCTGGGCGACGACACCGCGTTCGGCAACGGCGGTGACGACATCTACCAGGCCGACGGGATCGACGGCCGGGACAGCTTCTCCGGCGGTCCCGGATCGGACCTGGCGGCCTACAACAACCGGGGCGCCGCCCAGACCATCACCCTGGACGGGGTGGCCAACGACGGCACGGCCGGCGAGGGCGACAACGTCGGCGGCGACGTGGAGCGGGTGTTCGGCGGCGCGGGCGCCGACCGGATCACCGGCAACGCCGCGGCCAACGAGATCCGGGGCGGCAACGGCGACGACGTCATCAACACCGTCGACGGGATCGGCGGCAACGACACCATCAGCGCCGACGGCGGCACCGACACGTGCGACTCCGACAGAGGCGACACCGAGCTCAACTGCGAGATCTGACGAAAGGTGCCCGGGCGGCGCGCTCACACCGCCGCCGCCCGGCACTCGGGTCAGGCGGTCGGCTTGAAGGAGCTGTCTCCGCGGAACAGCGTCGTGTCCTCTGCCTTGTCCAAGCGGAGGACGTCGTCGCGGTGGCGGACGAACCGACCGGGGTAGTTGGCCGACTCCAGCCGCACCGACCCGTCCACCGTGCCCTGGCGAGCGTGGAAGGTCGCGTCGCGCTTGAACAGCGCGGTGCCGTCGTTGGTGTCGAATCGGACCAGGAAGTCCTTGTGCCGCAGGTATCGGCCCTCGGAGTCGACGAAGGAGTATCCCTTGGCGTCGGACAGGCCGGGCACGATGCGCAGCGCGAGCGCGGTCGCCCCGATGCGGCCCACGGCGCCCGCGGCCTGGATGTACGCCTTCGGATGATTGACCGACTGGAAGGCCCGCGAGACGCCCGTCGGCAGCAACCCGCCCCCGCCCGCGGCCGTGGCCCGGGTGAAGGTCAGCGTGCCGAAGCCGAGGTTGTCCCACTTGCTGCCGCCGTAGTCCCCGCCTCCCCCTTCGGGGGCGAGCCGCTTGACGTACGCCTCGATGTGGGGCACCGGCAGCCCGCGGCGGACCCCGTAGTGGTTGTAGAGCAGCGCCCAGACCGGGTCGTTCATGCCGCGTCCCGCCGCGGAGACCTCCGTCTGCTCACGGGGTGCGCAGTTCCGTCCGGTCCCCCACTTGTACGTGGTGAATGGCACGCTCTCGCCGAGGTTGTACTTGGCGACATACTGGGCGCCCTTCATGAACCGGTCGTCGGCGTAGCCGTACAGGTCGATGCCCTGGTTCCAGGCCATCTCGCACAGCACGCCCATCAGCCCGATGCCAAAGCTGGCATGGCCCTGGTCGCGGCCGCTCTCCTGCCACTGGCCGAGGCCGCCGGCGTGGAGGAACGGCACCGCGTTCATGATGGCGCCGTTGCCCTTGCCGTGCTTGAAGTACTCCACGGCCTGGTCGACCTTGGCCTGGTCGTCGCAGAGAATGCCGATGGCCAGGATGGAGGCCATGGCGCACAGGTCCCAGTTGGCCCAGTAGTTGGTGATGCAGGCGTCGTTGTGCCCCCGCAGGAACCGGTCGTTCAGCGGGTAGAAGACGGTGAGCATCATCTTCTTGAAGCGGTCGAGGTCGAAACCCGGGTAGCCGCGCATGATCTCGCCGACGTTGGCCAGTTGCCAGCCCTGGATGCCCGCCGCGAGGAAACGGTCGGCGTTGCCCGTCACCGCCTTCAGCGCGGCCGACCAGGCGTTGAGGATGTCGCGGGCGGCGTCGCCGTGGGCCTTGTCGCCGCTGATCTTCCAGCGCAGCGCGTTCTGGTAGGCGGCGGCCACGTCGATGGCGAGCTGCACGTGGTTCGCCCCCGTGCCACCTCTGACGACCGTCTCCACCGGGCGAGCCTTCCAGGTGCTCTTGGAGCGGCTGTTGGCCACCAGCTTGTCCCAGCCCGCCTTCCACGGCTGGGCTCCGGCGTTCACCTGGGCCCGCATCCGGTCGAAATCCGGCTGCGTGTGCAGCATGCCGGGGTGCCTGAGCGCCGTGGCCGAGGCGCCGGCGGGCAGGGCGGGGAGTACGGCGGCGCCCGCGCCCACGGTCACGGCCGCCTTCAGCAGGCTCCGGCGGGAGGGCTGCGTGGTCATGGAAGTCCTTTCCCAGGGGTCACTCTTGTCACAGGAGACGGAGCCGCCTGTCCGGTGATAACAGAAATTTTCAGAGTGAGACCCGGCTGCGCTGAGGGACCGTCGCGGGGTTGGCGGGCCGCGCCCTGGTGACGTACTGCGGGACGGGGGCGCGGTCGTCACCGGTGTCGCGGGTCAGGCCGTAACGGACGATTCCCCTGGCGGGGTCGAGCCCGGTGGAGATGTCCCGCCAGACCTCGCTCCAGGTCCGGGGCGCCACGTTGAGGTCGACGTCCGTGCCGCTCTCGTTGTTGTGGATGGTGACCTGGCCGTCCAGGTAGTAGAACTCGTTCTGCCACATCTGCTGCTGACCGGAGGGCAGCCGTACGAAGCCGGTCTCGGGAGCGCCCATCCAGGTGACGCCCGGCGCCTGCTCGTCGTCCATCCGCCGCCCACCGCCAGACGCGACGTGGAACAGTCTGCCCTTCAGCCCGGTCCAGGTGGCGGCCCGGAAGTCGCCGATCCGGCTGCGGTAGAGGATGCCCCAGCGGACCTCAACGTAGCCTTTGCCGGTGATGGTGATGTAGTCACCCCGGTGCGTCATCTGGGGGGCGCCGCCATACCTTGAGTAGCCGTGTTTCCCACCGATGGCCAGCGTGCCCGCGGCGCGCCGGGGCAGCGGGGCGGGACGCCGGGCCTTGGGCGGCGCCTGGTCCACCGTGTCGACGGTGCGCCCGTACAGGCCCGCCGGACGGCTCCGCGTCGGCGTCGGCGTCGGCTTCGGCGTCGGCTTCGGCGTCGGCTTCGGCGTCGGCTTCCGCAAGGGGCGCGGGGAGGAGGCGGAGACAGAGGTGGCGATCACCGGCGCGGCCTGCCCGCGCGGCGGCGGCTCGGGCTGGAGGTTCTGGACGATCACCGCACCACCGGCGATCAGCGCGGTGCTGACCGCCGCGATCACGACGGGCTTGGCCGCCAGCGAGGAACCCGCCGCGCCCGCCGCCACCTTGCCCTTGAGTGGGCCCATGGCTGGGCCCATGGCTGGGCCCATGGCTGGGCCCATGGCGAGCAGGCCGCCCTTCAGCGCCGGTACGGCTGCCGTCCGCGCCATCTCCAGCAGACCCACCGCGAACCCCGCCGGGACGGCCACCAGGCCCAGCCCCGCCAGCAGCCGGTCGGCCGGAACCAGGTCTGACAGACGATCCGCGCAGGTCCGGCACTCGCGTACGTGCCGCGACAGCCGCTTGCGCCACAGGGGTGACGGCGTGCCCGTCCAGCCATCGGCCACGTACGCCAGCCCAACGCAAAGGGGACGGGCCGAGAGGGCCCGCACCACCGCGCGGGCCGACTCCAGCCGCCGCTTGACCCGCTGCACGCGGACGGCCGCGTGTCTCTCCTTCAGGTCCAGGCCGGCGGCCAACTCCGCCCGGGTGAGCTCCTTCGCGGCCTCCAGCCACCACAGCGCGAGCACCTCGCGGTCGTCGGCGTCGAGCCAGCGACTGGCCTCCACCGTCTCCTTGCGCTGCCCGGACAGGCCGAGCCGGGTGACGGTGAGACCGGCGAAGTCGGCACTGGCGTCCGCCAGGCCCAGCGCCTCGTCGAGGGCGGCGGTGTTGGTGGTGGCGGCAGTGGTGGCCCGCCGCCACTCCCGCACCTGGTTCAAGGCGATGGCGACCAGCCAAGATCGGAAGCTCCTGGGGTCGCGCAGCCCGGACACCCCGGTCACGACTCTGGCCATCGTCTCCTGCACGACGTCGTCCACGTCCGGGTGGCCGTTCATGGCACGGCCGACGATGTTGTACACGAGCCGCAGATGGCTCCTGACCAGCTCGTCGACCGCGCCGCGATCGCCCGCCCCGGCCGCCAGCACCGTTTCGACCTCGTACGTCGACCGCGCGTACATCCATCACCCCGATCCGGAACTCCGATGCTCCGACCAGGAGACGGGAACATCACCACTGAAATAACACAAAACAGTGATTGTTCCAGTTTGTCGCTTATGTGGACATCACGGATGATGTGTCACTGAAGGCTCCCGACCTCCGGGCGTGTCGCGCTAATCCGTCAGGACGCTCACGCTCGAGTCCCACGCCCGAATACCGGACAGTTTGGAGTACATGCTGTAGCACACACCGTTCGAGCGGGGACCACCGGCGCTGATGATGCCCATCGCGACCACCTTGCCGCCGGCCATGGATCGGTAGACGGCGCCGCCGGAATCGCCCTGCTCGGCGCCGGCGCAGTCGTAGGTGCCGTCTCCGTTCTGGTCGGAGTTGGTGATCGCCCAATGATTGACGAACACGAAGTAGTCGTTCTCGCCCATCCATCCGGCGTAGGAGCCGTCGGTCACGTACTGCCGGCATGTCTGGCCTGACATGACTCCACTGGTGCAGACGGCGGTGCCGTTGGGTGGGGTGCCGTAGTCGGCCGCGCCGACCACCAGCGAGGTGCAGGGGTCGGCGTTCTTGGCGCAGTTGTACACGCGGGGGAGGTAGCCGCCGCCTCCCTGCAGCAGGCTGAAGTCGCCGTACTGGTCCTGGGTCCCATCGGTTATATAGCCGGGGATGCCGCGTATCGTGGTGGTGACCATGGCGCCGTGGTAATAGGTGGTGTCGGGCGCCGGCCAGAGGAAGGACGACGCCCAGGCCCTGGGGTAGTCGGTCTCCGACGGGAAGCAGTGCGCGGCCGTCAGCATGTGGGTGACCCCCTGCTTGGCGACTGCGAAGGCGGTCGAGCAGACGCCGATGGCGGCGCTGCGGGCCTCGTTGAACATGCGGATCCCCGCACCGCCATAGTGCGGGGCCGTGTCCCGCGAACGGGTGTTGGGTCGCGTGACCGCGTCCTGGCGGCGGAAGGTGATCGCGTCGCCGAAGCGCTGTTTGAGTTCGGTCCTGGCAGTGTCGGAGTCTCCTGAGGCGTAGACCACGGCGGTCGCCTTGATCGGGTCGATACCCACTCCGAATACCTGGTTCTTGTAGGCGCCGGCCGTGATCAGCTCGACGATCTGCGCCTTGGTGGCCTCCACGTCGGCCAGGCTGCGGGGGACCTGTTCCACCGATACGGATACGGTCTCGCCCGATACTGATCGCGTTCGGCTGCGCAGGGTATCGGCGCGCTGCTTGAAATCAGCGCCGGACGGCAGCGTGACGGTCACGGCATTTTGCCCCACGACCCGCACGCCGGTGTAGGAACCCGGCGAGGCCTCCACGAGCTTCGCTAACTCGTCGGCCGCATTCTGGGCGTCCAGCGAGATCGAGTCGCCGGGGGGAGGAGGGAGGGGATCGAATGCGGGTGATTTCAGACCAGCCGAAGCCGGCTGGAGAGGGGCGAACGGGACTACGAATGCCACCAGCGAAAGGGCGGCAATCATCATCTTGCGAGACCGCACAGGTCCTCCGATGCGAGGAAGGGGGTAACGACATAGAGATTTCGGTCTGTGCCGATATCTCTGACGATCTTCGCATCAGAACGGGGCCGAAGCTAGAGGCAGGAAGAAAACACGGGTACGTGATCCCTGACATGGCCGCCACCGACGTAGCGAAGATCGATCAGCCGGCCAAGCCGTACGAATAGCCAAATTGCCCGCCGGATTATGGCAACTCGGTGGGGTTCTCGGCCGCGTGATCGCTGGTTACACTCCGGTCGGTACCGAGCCGCCCCACCGGGCGGCTCATACGGCTTGTCACCCACCGGGGAGGGTTCAGTGATCTCTCCGGTGTGCCTCGACGCGGGGTGACCTGACACCTCCTTGGCGCGTGGTGAGTCCATGCAGCCTCGACGAGGAGGATCTTGTGTTATCCAGTCCCCGCTTATCCCGTGCGCGGCGGCTCGCGTCGGTGGTCATCGGCCTGAGCATGGTGGCGGTGATGAGCCCGGCAGCGGCGCGGGCCACCCCCACACCCTCTCCCGCGAACGGGAAGTGGCAGGCCACCCCCGTCACCGGCGCCCAGCTGGTCGAGGGCGCCAAGTCCCCGACGGGCAAGCTCGCCAAGAGTGACCAGGCGCTGTTGCGGACCACTTCGCCCGCGCCGATCAACATCATGGTCAAGCTGGACTACGACTCGCTCGCCGCCTATCGGGGCGGGCTGCCCGGTCTGCCGGGCACCAGTCCCGCCGTCACCGGCAAGGCGCTCGACACCAGGAGCGCCGAGGTCAAGAAGTACGGCCAGCACATCGAGAGCGTGGAGAAGGCGTTCCTGGACCAGCTGGCCGGCAAGGTTCCGGGGGCCGTGGTGGGCCAGCGGGTCAGGACCGTCTATGGCGGCATCGCGCTCCGGATTCCGGGTAACAAGGCGGCCGAGGTGCTGAAGCTACCCGGCGCGGTCGCCGTACAGGAGGACAAGCCCCAGCAGCTCCTCACCGACTCCAGCCCGGAGTTCATCGGCGCCAACACCATCTACAACCAGCTCGGCGGCAGCAACTCCTCGGGCAAGGGCGTGATCGTGGGCGTGCTGGACTCCGGCGCCTGGCCCGAGCACCCCCAGTTCGCCGCCCCGACCGGCCTGCCCGCGCCGGGTCCGACCAAGGACGGCACGCCCCGGGTCTGCGACTTCGGCGACAACCCGCTGACCCCGGCCAACGACCCCTTCACCTGCAACAACAAGCTGATCGGCGGGCAGCCGTTCCTGGAGACCTACAACGCGGTCTTCGGTGGCGAGGTCTACCCCGACAGCGCCCGTGACTCCAACGGGCACGGCACCCACACCGCCACCACGTCGGCCGGCGGCCCGGTGGCCGACGCGAACCCGCTGGGGATCAGCCGCGGCCCGATCCACGGCATCGCACCCGCCGCCGAGGTCTCGGTCTACAAGGTGTGCGGCGCGGAGGGCTGCTTCCCGTCCGACTCGGCGCAGGCGGTGGCACGTGCCATCCTGGACGGCGTCCGGGTCATCAACTTCTCGATCTCCGGTGGCTCCGACCCCTACAGCGACCCGGTCGAGCTGGCCTTCCTCGACGCGTACGCGGCGGGCGTGCTGGTCTCGGCGTCGGCGGGCAACTCGGGGCCCGACGCCAACACCACCGACCACCGCAGCCCGTGGGTGACCACGGTGGCCGCGTCCACGCAGACCAGAACGTTCCAGTCCACGATCACGCTGTCCGGCGGTGGCGCGACGGCCACGATCAAGGGCGCGTCCGTCACCTCGGGGCTCGCCTCGCCGCTTCCGGTGGTGCTGGCGTCCGCTCCGCCGTACTCCAACTCCTTGTGTGACACCCCGGCGCCCGCCGGGATCTTCACCGGGAAGATCGTCGCCTGCGAGCGCGGCCCGAACCGGGTGCTGAAGAGCTTCAACGTCAGGCAGGGCGGCGCCGCGGGGATGATCCTCTACAACGCCTTCCCGTTCGACGTCTTCACCGACGCCCACTGGGTCCCGTCGGTGCACGTCAACAAGCCCGAGACCGACGTACTCATGAGCTTCCTGTCCGCGCATCCTGGCGCGACGGCGTCGTTCACCCAGGGGGTCAAGGCCAGCTGGCAGGGCGACGTGATGACCTACTTCTCCTCGCGTGGTCCCGGCGGGGACTTCCTCAAGCCCGACGTCACCGGGCCCGGCCTGCACATCCTGGCGGGCATGACCCCGACTCCCGAGTCACCGCTGGAAGGGCCGCCCGGCAACCTGTACCAGGTCATCCAGGGCACGTCCATGTCGGCGCCGCACGTGACCGGCTCGGCCGCCCTCGTGTTCGCCCTGCACCCGACCTGGACACCGGGACAGGTGAAGTCGGCCCTGGAGACCACGGCCAAGACCGCGGTCACCAAGCAGGACCGCGTCACCCCCGCGGACCCGTTCGACATGGGCGGCGGGCGCATCGACCTGACCAAGGCCGGCGACCCCGGACTGACCCTGGACGAGAGCGCGGCCAACTTCATCGCCTCGGCCACCGACCCGCTCAACCGGATCGACCTCAACCTGCCCTCGGTGAACGCGCCGACCATGCCCGGCCTCATCACCGCCAAGCGCACGGTCACGAACACCACCAGCAAGTCGCTCACCTTCTCCGCCTCGGCCACGACCGTCAGCGGCGCCAACATCACGGTGCTGCCGGCGCGCTTCACCGTCGCACCGGGCAAGAGCACGAAGCTGACGGTGGTCATCACCGCGCCGGACCTGCCCGACGGGCAGTACTTCGGTCAGGTGAACCTCAAGCAGGTCGGCGGCTCGCGGGCGCTGCACCTGCCGGTGGCCTTCTTCCGTCAGGAAGGCATCGTGCCGGTCGACCAGACCTGCGCGCCGGCCACCATCCCGAGGAACACCGGTGAGTCCACCTGCACGGTCACCGTGCAGAACAACAGCCTGTCCAGCGCCGAGGTGACCGCGCTGAGCACACTCGACGCGCGCCTGCGGCTGAACAGCGTGACCGGGGCCACCAAGATCGGCACCCAGATCGCGACGGCCAAGGCGACACTGGCCGGCCGCCAGCCCGACAAGCCGACCATCGCGCCGGGTGCGGGTCCTGCCGGATATCTTCCGTTGGACGCCTTCGGCATCACACCGACGCCGATCGGGGACGAGCAGGCGCTGAACTTCACGGTGCCCGCCTTCACCTTCGCCGGTAAGACCTACACCAGGATCGGCGTGGTCTCCAACGGCTACAGCGTCGCCGGCGGCACCAACGGCGCCGACGACATCGCCTTCCTCCCGCAGACGCTGCCCGACCCGGCGCGGCCGAACGCCGTGCTCGCCTCCTACTGGACCGACCTCGACGGCACCGGCGCCCCCGGCGTCTTCGCCGGGACGCTGACCGACGGCGTCAGCCGCTGGCTGGTGCTGGAATGGCGGGTCCACACCTTCGGTACGAGCAGCCTCAAGGTGTTCCAGCAGTGGATCGGGCTCAACGGCGTGGAGGACATCAGCTACGCCTACGACCCGGGCAACCTGCCGGGCGACGCCCCCGCGGGCGCGGGACTGACCGTGGGCGCGGAGAACGATGAGGGTACGGCGGGCGACCAGATCTCCGGGCCGCCCACCCAGGACCTCGTGGTCACGAGCACACCCGGCGCGCCCGGGGGTGCCCTGACCTACTCGATGAAGATCAAGGGGGTCAGCCCGGGCGTCGGCAACGTGACCACGGCCACATCAACCCCGCAGGTCAAGGGGGTCACCGTCGAAGTGGACAAGATCACCGTCCAGTGATCCGGTAGCGCCGCGGGCGGCTCGCCCGCCCGCGGCGTCACCACCCCAGGCGTTACCGCCCTCGGCGTCACCGCCCGATGGTCATATCGGGCGGCTGGTCATATCTGACGGCGAACGACCGCGGATCCGCTCAGGACGTCTGCCTCAGACGGGCCTGGCCTCAAGGAGGCTCGCTCCCGCGCCCAGCTCGACGACCTCCGCCAGCTCCAGGCCGGCCTGCTCGAACAGCGTCGCGTACTCCTCCCGGCTACGCTCGAGGCCGCCGTTGAAGATGGCCAGCATGCGTAGGTCGAGATCCTTGCCCAGATGCGGCGCCTCGTCGTCGGGCAGTGCCACCTCCAGCACCAGCACCCGGCCGCCGGGGTTCATCGCGCGGCGGACATTGCGCAGAATCCTTAGGGCATCGCCGTCGTCCCAGTTGTGCAGGATGCTCGCCAGTAGATAGGCGTCCGCGCCCGCCGGAACCGAGGCGAAGAAGTCGCCGGCCACGACCTCGTAGCGATCGGCCAGGCCCTCGGTGGCCAGCAGGTCCCTGGCCCGGGCCACCACCTGGTCGAGATCGAAGAGGATGCCGCGCATGCCCGGATTGGCGTGCAGGACCGTGGCCATGATGTGGCCCCTGCCCCCGGCGACGTCCACCATGGTCTCGACGCCCATGAAATCGTATTGCTTGACCAGACCGTCCGTGAGCGTGATCGCCCTGGCGGCCATGTAGTCGTCGAATATGCGGCCCGCATCAGGATTTTTCGCCAGATAATCGTACACATGCCCATACTTTGCGACGAATGCTGAGCTGCCCTCGCGGACCGTGTCCGGCAGCTTGCCCATCGCGTACCAGAAGCCTTCCTCGCCAATCGCGCGGATCGAGGAGCGGATCGAGCCGGGGACGTCGGAACGGAGCGCGGTGCCCGTGTCGGTCAGGTCGTAGCCGTCAGCACCGACCGTGCGGATGACCCCTATGCTCGCCAGCTCACGCAGGACCCGGCGGAGCGAGGGGGCGTGCGCCCCGCACCTCTTGGCCAGTTCCTCGGTGTCGAGCGGCCCGTCCGCCAGCTGGTCGGCGATGCCCAGCTCCGCCATGGTCAGCAAAGCTGAGAACCGCGAAATTTCGGAAACGGATCTCCAGAGGAGGCTGTCAGAGTGTGACATGTGTCCTTCCAAAAGGTTCCAGAGAGGTCATGGCGTTTGGGTGGCCTGCCTGTGCCAGACCAGCAGCCGGCGCTCCGCGACCACGAAAAGCGCGTTCACGATGAAGCCGAGCACCCCCAGCAGGGCGATCGTCGCCCACACCGCGGGTGTGTCGAAGCTGCGCTGTGCCTGCAGCAGTTGGTAGCCGATGCCGTCCGTGCTGCCGAACAGTTCAGAGATCACCATGAGGATCAGCGCGAGCGACAGGCTCAACCGCAGGCCCGCGAAGATCTTGGGCGAGGCGGCGGGGATGACGATCCGGCCCAGGCGCTGCGCCCTCGACAGCCCGAAGACCGTGGCGGTCTCGGTGTAGGTCCGGTCCACCGACCTGGCCCCGTCCATCGAGTTGAGCAGCACCGGCCAGATCACACCGGACACGATCGCGGCGAGCTGCATCTGCAGGCCCGTCTGGAACAACACGAGGAACAGCGGCAGCAGCAACGGTGGCGGAATGGCGCGGCCGAACTCGATCAGCGCGTTCACGTAGTCGGCCGCCACCCGCGAGCGCCCCAGGAGCACTCCCAGCACCACTCCGATGAGCGAGGCCAGGATCCACCCGGAGAACATGCGTCCCAGGCTGGGCAGGATGTTGGCCAACGCGTCGTCTGTGAGGAACAGTCGTGCGGCCGGGCCGGAGAACCACAGCTCGTACATGCGGGAGACGATCGTTGTGGGCGGCGGGAAGTCCGTGTCCTCGAGCCGCCGCGCGACGAGCTCCCAGAAGACGATGACGACGAGGATCACCCAGGACCTGGCGAGCGCCTTCACGACAGCGCCCCCGTCCGCACCCGGTGCCAGCGGAACAGGCGGCGCTCCGCCGCCTGTAACGCCACGTTGGCCAGCAGGCCGAATGCGCCAGCCCAGAATGTAGCCGCCATGATGAGGTCGGTCCTGTTCCCGCTTCCCGCCTGGATCACGAAGACTCCCAGGCCCGCGGCGCCTCCGGCGAGCACCTCGGCACTGACGGCGATGATCAGCGCGATCCCGGCGGCGATCCGGATGCCGGTGGCGACGAAGGGCGCGGCGCTGGGCAGGCTCACCCTGCCGAGCACGGCCAGCCTCCCGAATCCGAAGCTGCGCAGCGATTCCTTGGCCAGCGGGTCGACGTCGTGCATGCCGTACAACGTGTTGATCAGTATCGGCCAGACGGACGCGTACACGATGACGGAGACTTTCATCAGCTCGTCCACCGGGATCAGCAGGATCGCCAGCGGGATGATCGCGACGGAGGGGATGGGCCGCAGGAATTCGAGCAGCGGCCGCACAGCGCGCTCCATCGGGGTCAGCGCGCCGAGCAGGACGCCCGCCGGGACGGCCACCACCACCGCGATGAGCAGGCCGATCGCCCAATTCGTGAGCGTCGTGAGCGCTCCCAGCAGGAAGTCTCCGTCGGCCAGGAGGAGCATCGCCTCGTACAGAATGGCCGAGGGCGGCGGGAAGACCAGGTCGCGGCTCAGCCCGAACCGGATGACCAGCTCTCCGACGGCGAAAAAGCCCGCGGCGCCCACGACGCCGCGGAGCAGCCGTGCAGGGGTCATCAGCTCGATGATGCCACGATGATCGACTTCACGTCGAAAGGACTGGTGAGGTACTTGTAGTCGAGCATGAGATCGGCCACTTTTTGCAGCCGGGTGGCGCTCAGCTCGCTCGGATAGGTGCCCAAGGTGATGACCGAAGCGGTCTTCGCGTCGATCTTCGTGTACTTGGGCAGCATCGCTTCGATTTCCTTGCGGTTACTCGATGCGAGACTCTGAGCCTTGGCGATCGCCCGTTGGAAGGCGGCCAGCGTCTTCGGGTTCTTCTGCACCCACCCGTCGGTGGCCATCCAGCCCGCGATCGGCAGGTTCTCCATCTCGCCCGTCATGGTGTCGGCCAGCTTGCGGAAGCCCAGCTTGCTCTGATTGGCGGTGATGAACGGCTCGGTGCTCAAGCAGGCGTCACCCTGGCCGCTGGTGAGCGCGTTGCCCATGTCGGGGAGCGGCTTCTCGGCGAACTTGACGTCGTCCTCGGTCAGGCCGGCTACCTTTAACTGCGTCGTCACGGCCAGTGTGGAAATGTTCTTGAGAGTGTTGACCAGGACGGTCTTTCCCTTTAGGTCAGCGACCGTTTTGAGCGGCGAATCCTTCGGAACCATGATGTTGAAGGTGTTCGGACCGGCCTGGTAACTGTCCGCGACCAGTTTGAGCTGGTCACCCTTGCTGGCGGCCAAGAACGTCGAGACATAGTTGGTCATAGAGATGTCCAGCTGACCGCTCTTGACCTGCGGGATGGCCAGCGCGCCGCCGGCGATGGCGATCGGCTGGACCGTCAGGCCCTCTTCCTTGAAAAAGCCCTTGGCGTTGGCGATATAGAGCGATACAGCATCGGGAACCGGCAACGCGCCGACCTTGATGACGGACTTCTCCAAGCCCTTGCTGTTGGCCGACGCGCCAGGAGAGTCGCTGTTCCCACCACAGGCGGTAAGGGTGAGAGCGACTGCGGCGCCGAGAGTGAGGGCGCGACAGCGCAGTGTGCGGGTCATCGGGGGCTACTCCTACCAGGGGATTCAGCGTCTAGAGCGCCAGCATCGGAGGCAACGAGCGTGAAGCGTACCGGAGGGAAGATCAAATCTGAAGCGCCATGCCACGTATATCCGATTTCTTCAACGAAACACAATAAATGGGGAGATAGAGGTTCGATGCGCTTAGAGTGCAGTTGATGGCCCAATGACCGAATTGTCATGATTTTCGGATGCATGCACCGTACTTGAAGGATCAATGGAAAAAAAGTCAGATCGCACCGGTCGAAAACTTCTGAGCGTTTGTCCAACTCCTGATGTTCGTGATCAAATAGGCCCCCAACTCGCCTGCAATCACTCGACAGTGTGACGAATTCCGTGACGAATTCCCTGTAGCAGGCCACGCGAGAGGTTGCCATTAGTGAGGACAACGACGACCAAACACGGTCGTGCCGGGGCCCCCGCTCTGCCGGGAAAGTCAGCGGCTCACGAGAAGTCCGCCGAGTCGGTGCCCGCACCCGGTAGCGCGATGGCCCTGCGCAATTGGCGGGTGCGGACCCGCCTCATTTCTCTCATCGCCATTCCGACTCTGGTGGCTGTGATGCTGGGCGGGCTACGCGTCTCCACCTCGATCAGCAGCGCACAGCAGTATCAGCACATCAGCAACGTGAGTTCCCTCGTCGCGCAACTCGGCGAGCTGTCCCGCGAGATGGCCCTCGAGCGTGACCTCTCGGCGCAGTTCGTCGCCTCCAACAGGGCATCGGCCGAGAAGGAGCAGCTCGCGGCCCAGCAGGGGATCGTGAACGCCAGCGTGGCGCGCACGAACGCGGCCGCCACGACGGCCGAGGACTCGCTGTCCGATCTCGGCCGCAAGAAGCTGGCCACCATACGCACCAGGCTGACCCAGCTCGCCTCGCTGCGAGCCACCGTGGCCGGCACACTGCTGCCGCCGCTCCCGACGATGGAGAAGTATTCCGAGGCCATCGCCGAGATGCTGCAGCTCTACGACGAGGTCACACAGGGCTCGACAGACGAGCAGCTCATCTCCACGACCGCGGCCCTGCGAGCCATCGCCCGCTATGAGGAGGAGACCTCCAAACTGCGGGGTCTGCTGATGATCGCGCTGGTCAGGGGGTCGTTCGAAGAACCCGAGTACAAGGCGTTCCTCGACGCCCGCTCCAGGCGTGAGAGCGAACGCACCTCCTTCCGCACCGTGGCCACCCTCGCCCAGCGGCAGTTCTACGACAACACGGTCGCCAGCGTGAAGGTCGGGCGGGGCGAGTTCTACATGAACAGGGCCGTGTTCCTCACCAACACGGGCCTGTCCCTGCGGCGGCTCGACACCTCGACGAGCGACGACGTCGCCCGCTGGGTCGAGTCCATCAGCGACACCGTCGACAGCGCGCACACCGTGCAGAAGGCGATGTCGCAGCAGGTCGCCACCATCAGCGCCGACGTCCAGGGCAGCGACCAGTACGTGGCCGGGCTCAACATCGCCCTCGTCATCACCCTGATCATCCTGGTCCTCGCCGTCACCGCCGTCATGGCCCGCTCACTCGTCCGGCCGCTCAGGCGGTTGCGCGGAGACGCGCTCAAGGTCGCCGGCCAAACACTGCCTGAGCTCGTGCGGCAGCTCCGCACCAGCGAGGTCAGCGCGGACGATGTGCAGGTGCCACCGATCGCCATCTCGTCGAAGGACGAGATCGGGGAGGTGGCGCGGGCCTTCGACGAAGTACACCGGGAAGCGGTACGGCTGGCGGGCGAGGAGTCCAAGCTCCGTACCAACGTCAACGCGATGTTCGTCAACCTGTCTCGCCGAAGCCAGACGCTGGTCGAGCGGCAGATCACCCTCATCGACGGGCTGGAGCAGGGCGAGC